>DASUSN010000034.1:0-50937 GCA_036375075.1 Thermoanaerobaculia bacterium
GGAGAAGGTCGCGGCGCAGTGGACGATGATCTGTACGGCGATCAACCTCAGAAGGCTGATCGCCGAGCTTCACTTCGAAGGACTCGCGCCGGCATAAAGGCGGCGCGCTTCCACTCATCGCTACGCCACGGCGACCTCCACACCCAGGCACGACTCTCATCCGTGTCATTCGGGACGGCGCGACTGATCAGGTTTTGGGACGGCCTCCGATTGCCTCCGCACTCCACAACCGGGAGAAAGCTTGCGGGGCTGCGGGTTGCGGGCTCGTGCGTAGGCGTTGTCCCCGATTGGACAACTGCAATTGTAACAACTGCGCAGTGGAACCAAAAATCGTGCATCAAAGCGCAGGATTCTGCGTCGCGAGCCGACGCGCTGTTCTGAAAGCGCAGGACTTTGCATCCGGAAGCTCGCCGATAAGGACGTCGTAACAAAATATTATTATTGACGCGCCTTCGAGACGTCTGCGAGACTAATACACACCAAATTCGTCCAATAGGTCGGAACCCCAGACCCGCCGGTGTACCGCCGGCCCTGACGGATGTTTTGTCTCCAATGGGCACTGTAACCCACGGGGCGAAGCTACGTGCATAAGACACTTATAGGTGTTCGGAGCCTGTCATGATTGCCTTTCTCTTCCCTGGACAAGGGTCCCAGAAGCGCGGCATGGGACAAGGGTTGTTCGATGAAGTCCGCGAATATGCCGCCGTCGAGCGCGAAGTGGACGCGCTCCTCGGCTACTCGATGCGCCGGCTGTGTCTGGACGATCCGGACAACCGCCTCAAGGAAACGCAGTTCACGCAGCCCAGCCTCTATGTGGTCAATGCGCTGCATTATTACAAGGCCGTCCGCGACGGCGCGCGTCCCTCTTATGTGGCCGGCCACAGTCTCGGCGAATACAACGCGCTGCTGGCCGCCGGAGTGTTCGACTTCATGACCGGCCTGCGGCTGGTGCAGAAGCGCGGCGAGCTGATGGCGCAGGCGAAGAACGGCGGGATGGCCGCGGTCATCGGTCTTGCCGCCGGCGAGGTCGGACGGGTTCTCCGCGAGAGCGGGCTGCACACCATCGACGTCGCCAACTTCAATTCGCCGACGCAGACGGTCGTCTCGGGGCCGGTCGACGACATCCGCCGCGCCCAGACGTTCTTCGAGCGAGCGGGCACGCAGATGTACATCCCGCTGCAGGTCAGCGCGGCATTTCATTCGCGCTATATGGCCGAGGCGGGGAGGGCATTCGCCGAGTTCGTGGCGCCGATGTCCTTTACTCCTCCACGGATCCCGGTCGTCGCCAACGTCACGGCGCGTCCTTATCCGGGCGACGACGTCCCGGAATCCGTCAAGTCGCTCCTGGTGAGTCAGATCACGCAATCGGTGCAGTGGACACAGACCATCCGCTATCTCGCGAGTCAGGGCGTCACGCAATTCGCCGAGATCGGACCGGGCAACGTGCTCACGCGCATGGTCCAACAAATTCAACGCGAGGCCGCATAGAGAGAGCCTGATCCCCGGTACACCGCGGCGATCCTCTCGCCGCGCGCGGCCTTCCCCGTTCCCGCCCGGAGCGAACACTTGTCTACCGACAGGGCGGAGCATTGCGCTCTTTTCACCGCCCGCAACCACGCCGGCAATCACTGGAGACGATTCATGCACGATCAAAAAGCCGTAACACGACAGCCTTTAGCGAGTGTCTTCGAGGACGTCGCGGCCGCACGCGACGGGCATCCCGCGCTGCTCTGCGAGGGGCGCCGCATGACGTACGGAGCGCTGAACCGCCGCGCGAACCGGTTCGCCCGCGTGCTGCGGGCGCGCGGCGCGGAGAGCGGCGATCTCGTCGCGGTGTCGCTCGATCGCTCGTTCGACACCTTCGTGGTCCTGCTCGGGATTCTGAAAGCGGGATGCGCGTACGTGCCGCTCGATCCGAAGCTCCCGCCGGCGCGGCGCATGGCCATCGCGAACGACTGCGGGACGAAGTTCCTGGCCGTCACCGAGCGCGAGCTCGTGCTCGACGAGTTCCGCGGCGAGATCCTCGCCACGTGGGCGCTCACCTCCGAGCTCGCCGCGTGCAGCGACGAGCCGCTGGACGTGCCGCCCGCGGAAGACGACGTCGCTTGCGTGCTCTACACCTCGGGCAGCACGGGCCGGCCAAAGGGCGTCATCGTCTCCGGCCGCGCGATTCTCAACCACGCGCTCTGGATGTGGGCGACCTACCCGTTCGGCGACGACGACGTGGCGCTGCTGCATCGCTCCTACATGCACATGGCCGCCACCTGGGACTACTTCGGCCCGCTCCTCGGCGGCATCCCCAGCGTCATCGTGCCGGGGCACCAGACCAGCGATCCGGCGGTCGTGATCCGCGCCGCCGTGGAGCACGGCGTCTCGTACGTCAGCGGCTCGCCCGGCTTCTGGCGGGCGGTGCTCGACCAGCCGGCCGCGCTGCTGCAGAAGTGGCAGACCCTGCGCGTCGGCACGACCAGCGGCGAGCAGTTGCCCGTCCGCGTCGTCACCGACTGGCAGCGGGTCTTTCCCGAGGCGCGGCTGCTGAACGTGTACGGGATCACCGAGGCCGTGCGGCCGGCGGTGTTCGACACGGGAGCGCTGGAGGCGGACGCCGCGCGCGTGCCGATCGGCCAGCCGCTCCCGAACGTCGCCGTGTACATCGTCGATGAGGCGCTCGTGCCCGTGGCGGACGGTGAGATCGGCGAGATCTGCGTGGCCGGCGCCTGTCTGGCGCGCGGCTACTTCGGATTGCCGCAGCTGACGGAGGAGCGCTTCCTGCCGAACCCGTTCGACGACGGGTGGCCGGTGCTGTTCCGGACCGGTGACGTCGGCCGCCTGCGCGCGGACGGCGGTCTCGAGATCGTCGGACGCCGCGATCACCAGGTGAAGGTCCGCGGCTTCCGCGTCGAGCTCGAGGACGTCGAGGCGGCGCTGCAGCAGTCTCCCGCCACGCGGCGCGCCGTCGTCGTCGCGCAGGAGGACCACGGCGGCGACCTGCGCCTGATCGCCTACGTCGTGCCGGCCGCGGGTGCCAACCCGACCTGGCTCGAGCTGCGCGCCTTTCTCGAGGCCCGGCTGCCCGATCACATGATCCCCGCGTCGTTCGTCGTCACGCCGGAGATCCCGCTCACGCCGTCCGGCAAAGTCGACCGCGTCGCCCTCGCGGCGCTCGAGGTGCCGGCCGCATCGCGCGGACGCGAGACGGCGTCTGAGGCGGAGCGCCCGGGGGTTGAGCGCACGGCGACCGAGCTCCAGCTCGCGCAAATCTGGTCCGACGTCATCGGCGTCGCCGACGTGGCCGGCGGCGAGACGTTCATCGAGCTCGGCGGACACTCCCTCATGGCCATGCAGATCGCCTCGCGCGTCTACGACGCGTTCGGGGTCGAGCTGCCGCTGGAGACCTTCTTTCCCAACCCGACGCTGCGCGCGATGTCCGGCGTCATCGACGAGCTGCGGACCGGCGTCGACGCGCCGGCCGGAGTCTGAAAACCCATGCACACTGAATCGCTCTCCTACGGGGAACAGCGTCTCTGGAGCGCCGCGTGCGACGCGGACGCGACGCCGTTCGTCGACTGTCCGTTGCACTTCTCCTCGGTGGCGCGCCTCCAGGGACCGCTGCACGTGCCGGCGCTCACCACGGCATTCAACCGCTTCATCGCCCGTCACGACGTGACCCGGTCGACGTATGCCGCCGGCGGCGATGGGCGCGCGATCCGCGCGATCGCTCCGTTCGTACCGGTCGAGCTGCCGGTTACGGAGCTGAACGGCGGCGGCGACGCGGAGATCCGCGCGGCGCTCGCGGAGACGGTCGGCGCGCCGTTCGATCTCCGGCGCGGGCCGCTGCTGCGCATCCGGCTCCTGAAGCTGGGAGAGCAGGACCACGTGCTGGCGGTGGTGGCGCACCACATCATCTTCGACGGCTGGTCGCTGCACGTGATGTGGCGCGAGCTCGCGGCCGTGTACGACGCGGAGGCCAACGGGCAGCCGCTGGCGCTGCCGGAGCTGAAGGCGGGCTACGCCGACTACACGGCGTGGCAGCGCAAGCGGCTCGACGCCGCGCGGCTGGAGACGCTCGGTGCTTACTGGTCGGCGCGGCTGCGCGGCGCGCAGGCCCTCGACCTGCCGGGCGACGACCCGCGGCCCGCACCGGGGACGCGTCCCTCGGCCGCCGAGCCGGTCCTCCTCCCCGGCGAGCTCGCCGAGCGGCTGCGGCGCTTCTGCCTCGACCGCGGCATGACGCCGGGTGTGGCGCTGGCGGCGGCGTTCAAGCTGCTGCTGCACAGCCTCACCGGAAGCGTGGACATCCCCGTGGGGATGCCCATCGCGGAGCGGAGCCGGCCCGAGCTCGAAGCCGTGGCCGGTCTGTTCATGAACCTCATCGTGCTGCGCACGGACCTCTCGAACGATCCGACGTTCGTCGAATTGCTCGACCGCGTCCGGCAGACTTTCATCGACGCGTACAAACATCGCGAGCTGCCGTTCGGGCTCGTTTCCGGGCCCGGCGTCGATCCCGGCGCCTTCCGCGTCGTCTTCAACTTCTTCGTCGCGCGGCGCGCCGCCGCGACCCTTCCCGGCCTCACGGTCCGGAGCATCGACATGAACGACGAATCGCCGTCGTACGCGGAGCTGGGCCTGCATCTGTTCGACACCGGCGACGCGATGCACGGCTTCGTCGCCTACGACACGGCGCGGTTCTCGCGCGAGCGGATCGCCGGGATCGTAGGCCAATTCACCGGGCTGCTCGCCGCGGTCCTGGCCGCGCCGGAACTGCGGATCAGCAGCCATACCGCTACGGCGGGGGAGAGTGCGGCATGACGCGCGCGAGCGAGAGGACGGCCGCCGCGACGCTGGCGGAGCTGAAGGCGCTGTTCGCCACGGTGGCGGAGATGCGCGTCGACGACGTCGACGCCCACGAGTCGCTCGGCCGCTACGGCCTCGACTCGCTGATGATCGTGAAGATCACGCAGCGGCTGGCCGAGTTCATCGAGGAGCCGCCGTCGACGCTCTTCTTCGAGTGCCGCACGCTGCAGGAGGCCTCGGCATATCTGCTCGAGCATCATCCGGACGAGTGCGCGCGCTGGACGGGGACCGCGGGGACGGCGGACGAGCCCGTGCTGCCCGCGACGCGAGAGACGGTCCCGGCACGGCGAGCGGCGGCGGCGGACAAAGACGATCGCATCGCCATCATCGGCATCGTGGGGCGGTATCCGAGCGCGGAGAGCGTCGACGCGTTCTGGGAAGTCCTCCGGAACGGCCGCGATTGCGTGGCCGAGGTTCCGGCCGAGCGCTGGCCGCTGGACGGGTTCTACGTCGCCGACCGCGAGGAAGCGGTCGCGCGGGCGAAGAGCTACAGCAAGTGGGCGGGATTCATCGACGGCTTCGCCGAGTTCGATCCGCTCTTCTTCAACATGTCGCCGCACGACGCCTACAACATGGACCCGCAGGAGCGGCTGTTCCTGCAGGCGTCGTGGGCGGTGCTGGAAGACGCGGGATACACGCGCGAGGCGCTGGCGGCCCGCTACCGCGGACGCGTCGGCGTGTTCGCCGGCATCACGCGCGCCGGGTTCAGCCTGTACGCGACGGAGCCGGAGCGCCTCGACGACGGCCTGAGCCCGCACACGTCGTTCGCGGCGGTGGCGAACCGCGTGTCGTACCTCCTCGACCTCCACGGCCCGAGCCTGCCGGTCGATACGCTCTGCTCCGCGTCGCTGGCGGCGGTACACGAGGCGTGTGAGCACATCCGCAGCGGGGCCTGCGACATGGCCATCGCCGGCGGCGTCAATCTCTGCCTCCATCCCTCGGGGCACATCCGGCTCTCGGCGGCGCGCATGCTGTCGCCGACCGGGCGTTGCCGCACGTTCGGCGCCGAGGCCGACGGCTACGTGCCGGGCGAAGGCGTCGGCGCGATCCTGCTCAAGCCGCTGCGGCAGGCGGAGGCGGACGGCGACACGATCCACGCCGTCATCCTGGCCACGAGCCTCAACCACGGCGGCAAGACCAACGGCTACACCGTGCCCAATCCGGTCGCGCAGCAGGAGCTGGTGCGCGAGGCCATCGCCCGCGCCGGCGTCCATCCGCGGACGATCAGCTACATCGAGGCGCACGGCACCGGCACGGAGCTCGGCGACCCGATCGAGATCGCCGGCCTGACCGGGGCGTTCTCGCAGGAGACCGCCGACACGGGCTTCTGTGCGATCGGCTCAGTGAAGTCGAACATCGGTCATCTCGAGGCGGCGGCGGGCATCGCCGGCCTGACCAAGATCGTGCTGCAGATGCGGCACGGGCAGCTCGTGCCGACGCTGCACGCCGCCGAGCTCAATCCGAAGATCGACTTCGCGCGGACGCCGTTCGTCGTCCAGCGCGAGCTGACGGAGTGGCGGCGGCCGGTGATCGAGTCCGGCGGCGTGCTGGAAGAGCAGCCGCGCCGCGCGGGCGTCTCCTCGTTCGGCGCCAGCGGCGTGAACGCGCACGTGCTCCTCGAAGAGTACGTCGACGAGCGGACGGCCCGCGCGGCCGCGCCGCAGCCCGCGGTCATCGTCCTGTCCGCGCGCAACGCCGGGCGTCTGCGCGTGCGCATCGAGCAGCTCCTCACGGCGATCGAGCGGCGCGGCCTGACGGACGCCGATCTGCGCGACCTCGCCTACACGCTGCAGGTCGGCCGCGAGGCGATGGAAGTGCGTCTCGCGCTGACCGTCTCGTCGATGGACGAGCTGCGGACGAAGCTGTCGCGCGTGCTCGCCGGCGACGAGGCCATCGCCGGCGTCTATCGCGGCGAAGTGAAGAAGCGCAAGGACGAGCTGGCGCTCTGGGCCTTCGACGACGACCTGAAGCAGGTCGTGGCGGCGTGGCTGGAGAAAGGGAAGTGGGCGCAGCTCCTCGACTTCTGGGTGCAGGGTCTCGCCGTCGACTGGACGGCTCTGTACGGAGCCGAGCTCCCGCGGCGCATCCCGCTGCCGACCTACCCGTTCGCGAAGGAGCGCCTCTGGTTCGAGCGCTCCGCCGCGCGGCCGCGGGCCACGGCGGGACCGGCGGTGCATCCGCTCGTCCACACGAACACGTCGAGCTTCGACGGGCAGCGGTTCACGTCGGTGTTCGGCGGCGAGGAGCCGTTCCTCAAGGATCACGTGATCGGCGGCAAGCGAATCCTCCCCGCGGTTGCCTACCTGGAGATGGCGTGCGCCGCGACGACCGCGTCGCGCGCCGACCGTCACGCGGCGGCGCCGGTCGCGGTCCGCGACATCGTCTGGATGCAGCCCCTCACGGTCGACGGTACGCCCGCGACGGTACACATCGGTCTCGAGGAGAACGGCGTGGGCGCGGTCGCGTTCGAGGTGTACGCGGACGAGACTCTCTACGCCAAGGGCAGCGTGGAGACGGCCGGCGACGCGCCGGAGCGGGTCGACCTCGACCGGCTGCGCGCCGCATGTGGGCGTACGGTCTCGGCCGACGCGTGCTACGCCGCGTTCGCGCGGGCGGGGCTGGCGTACGGCGAGGCGCATCGCGCCATCCGCAACATCGCGGTCGGCACTGCCGCCGACGGCGAGCCGTACGCGATCGCCGAGCTGCAACTGCCGGCGACGGTCGACACGAGCGGCTACCTGCTGCACCCCGGCATCCTCGACGGCGCGATCCAGGCGGCCATCGGGCTCACGCTCGAAGAGGCCGACGCCGGACCGCGCGAAGCCGCGCTGCCGTTCGCGCTGGCTTCGGCCGAGGCGTGGGAGCCGGCCGGGTCGAGCGCCGTCGTGTACGTGCGCCGCGCCGGCGGGAAGTCCGCGCGCGGACAGCGTCCGCCGCTCGACTTCGACGTGTGCGCGCCGGACGGCAGCGTCCGGGCGCGGATGAAGGGACTGACCACGCGGGCCGTGCCCCGCGCGACCGAGTCCGAGACGCTGCTGCTGGCCCGCGACTGGGTGCCGGCGCCGCCGGCTGTCGCGCGTCTCGACGACGCGGCGCGCACGGTCGTCGTCGCGCCGCCGTTCGCCGCGGCGGTGGCGGAGCTCGCGACGCGCTTCCCGCAGGTCCGTTTCGAGACCTTCCGTGCCGCGCAGGTCGCCGGCGCGGCCGAGGAGCTGCTGGGCATCGTGAAGGCGCTCCCGCGGGAGCGCGCGGAGATCCAGGTGCTCGTGCCGCACGGCGGCGACGAGCCGTGGACCGCCCTTGGCGCGCTGCTGCGCACCGCGCATCGCGAGATGCCGGCGCTCGACGCGCAACTGATCGAAGTGCCGGCGAACGCGTCGGCGGACGATCTCGCGGCGATTCTGGCCACGAACGGGCCCGGAGAAGCCGAAGTGCGGTACGACGGCGGAGGCCGCAGAGTGCTGCGGCTGCGCGAGATTTCCACGCCGAAGCAGGCACAGTCGCCGTGGCGCGATCGCGGTGTCTACCTGATCACCGGCGGCGCGGGCGGGCTCGGGCAACTGTGGGCCGAGGCCATCGCGGGCAAAGTGCAGGGCGCGCAGATCGTCCTCGCCGGACGCTCGGCGTGGGACGAGGCCGAGCGCGCGGCGCTGGCGGCGCGGCTGCCGAACGGCGCGTCCGTCACCTACGCGCGCGTCGACATCGGCGACGCGGCAGCGGTGACCTCCCTCATCGAGGACATCGAACGGGAGCACGGCACGCTGCACGGCGTCCTCCATGCGGCCGGCGTGACCCGCGACAGCTTCCTCCTGCACAAGACGCCGGACGAGCTGCGGGCCGTGCTGTGGCCGAAGGTGTCGGGGACGCTGAACCTCGACCGCGCCACCGCGCATCTTTCGCTCGATCTGTTCCTCCTCTTCTCCTCGACCGCGGGCGAGCTCGGAAACGTCGGCCAGGCCGACTACGCGCTCGCCAACGCCTTCCTGGATCGCTACGCCGCTTCGCGCGCGCGGCGCCGTCCCGGCCGTACGCTGTCCCTGGGCTGGCCGCTGTGGGCGGCCGGCGGGATGACCGTCGGCGCCGAGAAGCTCGCGGACATGCGCGCCCGCGGACTGCAGCCGATCCCGCGCGAGGCGGGGATCGCGGCGCTCGACGCGGCGCTGGCCAGCGGCGAGCCGCACGTGGTCGTGCTCTTCGGAGACGCGGCCCGGATCCGCGGACAGTTCCTGGAGAAGGCGCCCGAGCGGCCCGCCGCCGCGCCGCGCCGCGAGGCGCGCTCGGAGGAGTGGCGGTCGAAGACGCTCGACCTTCTCGCCGCCGCGCTGGCGAAGACGCTCCGGCTGCCGGCCGAGCTGATCGACCCGTCCGCGGGCTTCGACCGCTACGGCATCGATTCGATCCTGGCCCTGAACATGGTCGCCGTCCTCGAACAGGACTTCGGTCCGCTCTCGAAGACGCTCCTCTTCGAGTACGAGAGCCTGCAGTCCCTCGGCGAGTACTTCCTCTCGGCACACGGCGAGACGTTGCAGCGCCTCTTCGCCGCGGCGGCGCCGGTCGAAGCGCCGGCCGGGCCGGAATCGCTGCCCGCGGCCGTCATCCCGATGACGGAGCGGCGCTCGATGCAGCGCCGCCGGTCGCGCCGCTCCGGCGACGAGGCGGACGCGATGCGCTCCGCCATCGCCGTGGTCGGCATCAGCGGCCGCTATCCGCAGGCGCCCACGCTGCAGAAGTTCTGGGAGAACCTCGCCGCGGGCCGCGATTGCATCACCGAGGTGCCGTCGGATCGGTGGAACCACGGGCATTACTTCGACTCCGATCCCGACGCCGTGGGGAAGACCTACGCGAAGTGGGGCGGCTTCCTCGACGGCGTCGAGGAGTTCGATCCGCTCTTCTTCAACATCTCCCCGCGGGAGGCGGCCTTCATCGACCCGCAGGCGCGGCTCTTCCTCCAGACCGCGTACGGCGCGATCGAGGACGCGGGCTACACCTGTGCGTCGCTCGCGCCGTCGGGGGACGTGGGTGTGTTCGTGGGGACGATGTACGCCGAGTACCAGCTCTACGCGGCCCAGGCGCAGCTCCTCGGCCTGCCGTACGCGCTCAGCGGCACGGTGGCGGGGCTGGCCAACCGGCTCTCGTATTTCGGCAACTTCCACGGCCCGAGCATGACCGTCGACACGATGTGCTCGTCGTCGCTCACGGCGATCCATCTCGCCTGCGAGAGCCTGCGCCGCGGGGAGTGCTCCACGGCCATCGCCGGCGGCGTGAACGTGTCGATCCACCCGAACAAGTTCCTGATGCTCGCCAACGGCAAGTTCGCGGCGACGGACGGCCGCTGCCACAGCTTCGGTGAGGGAGGCGACGGCTACGTCCCCGGCGAGGCGGTCGGCGCGGTGGTGCTCAAGCCGCTGGCGCGCGCCATCGCCGACGGCGATCACGTCTACGGCCTGCTGCGCGGGAGCGCCATCAATCACGGCGGCCGGGTGAACGGCTACAGCGTGCCGAACCCCAACGCACAGGCGCGGGTGATCGCGCGCGCCCTGGCCGCGGCGGGCGTGCACCCGCGCAGCGTGAGCTTCCTCGAAGCGCACGGCACGGGCACGCCGCTCGGCGATCCGATCGAAGTCACCGCGCTGACCACGGCATTCGGCGAGGCCACCGCGGACCGCCAGTTCTGCGCCCTCGGCTCGGCGAAGTCGAACATCGGCCATTGCGAGGGCGCGGCGGGGATCGCCGGCCTGACCAAGGTGCTGCTGCAGATGCAGCACCGCACGCTGGTGAAGAGCCTCCACAGCGAGGTGTTGAACCCGAACATCGACTTCACGCGCACGCCGTTCGTCCTCCAGCACGAGCGGACGCCGTGGGCGCGTCCGGTGCTGCGGCTCGACGGCACGGAGCGCGAGTACCCGCGCATCGCCGGCCTCTCGTCGTTCGGCGCCGGCGGCTCGAACGCGCACCTGATCGTCGAGGAGCACATCCAGGAGCGCGCCGAGCCCGCGGGCGAGAGCGCCGGACCGTTCGTGGTCGTCCTCTCCGCGAAAGACGAGGCGCGGCTGCGCGAGCGCGCCGTGCACCTGCTGGAGCACGTCGAGTCGCGCGACTTCGGCGCGAGCGACATGCCCGGCCTCGCCTACACGCTGCAGCTCGGACGGGAAGCGATGGAAGTGCGGTTCGCGACCGTCGTCGCCTCGGCCGCGGAGCTGAAGAACGTGCTCTCCTCCTACCTCGCCTCGGAGCCGGGCGGTCCGCGCTTTCATCGCGGCGAGGTGAGACGCGCGCATGCGCCGGCGTCGCAGCTCGCCGCCGATGCCGCGGCGTGGGCGGCGGACGGGAAGCTCGACGCGCTCGCCGAAGCCTGGGCGAAGGGCGTGAGCGTCGACTGGCGCTCGCTGTACGACGGGCGTCAGCCGCGCCGCGTCAGCCTGCCGACGTATCCGTTCGCGAAGGAGCGCTACACGATCATCGCCGGCGCGCTGCGCGACGCCGTGTCCGGCATCACGACCCTCGCGGCGCCGCAGACCGACGCCCGCGCCGAGCGCCTGCTCACCAAGCGGTGGGAGCGTGCGCCGCTCGGCACCGCGACGCGCGACGCCGGCAGCGTCGTCATCGTGTGCAACGAGAAGACGGCCGCGCTCGCGGAGCGCCTCTCGCGCCGCCTCGGCGGCGCGCAACTGCCGGTGGACGGGGAGTGGTCCATCGACGACGTGCCGCGGGGCCGCAGCGCGTGGATCGATCTGGCCGGCGGACGCTCGCTCGAGTCGATCCAGGCGCTGCAACAGTGGATGTCCGCCTCGCCGCGCGAGGAGCGGACCGCGCTGTGCGTCACGCGCGGGCTCGCGGCCCACGGCAACGCCACGCCGTCGCTCGACGGCGCGGACCGCGCGGGACTCTTCCGCATGCTGTCCAGCGAGTACCGGCGTCTGCGCTCCCGCCACGTCGATCTCGATCTTCTGGCCTCGGACGACGAAGCCGCGGAGCAGATCGCGGCGGAGCTCATCGCCCGGGCCGACGACGCGGAAGTCTGTTACCGGCGCGGCCAGCGGTACCGCGCCACGCTCGAGGAAGTGCCGCTGCCCGCGCTCGCGACGCGCGTCGCCTTCCCTGCCGACCACGTGCTGCTGATCACCGGCGGTACGGGAGGCCTGGGCGGCCTGTGCGCGCGCCACTTCGTCACCGGATACGGCGTGCGCCGGCTGGTGCTGACCGGGCGCGAGGCGCTGCCGCCGCGCTCCGAGTGGACCGCACGCCGGTCCGGGGAGGACGCGGTTGCGCGCAAGATCCGGCTGGTCGAGGAGCTCGAGGCGCACGGCGCGCAAGTGCACGTGACGACCGTCGCGCTCGACGACGCGGCCGCGCTGCGCGGCGAGATCGAGCGCATCCGGCAGTCTCTCGGCCCGATCGGCGGCGTGCTGCACTGCGCCGGCCACGTCGACCGCGAGAGCCTCGCCTTCGTGAAGAAGAGCGCCGCGAGCATGCAGGCGGTCTTCGCCCCGAAGATCGCGGGCCTCGATCACCTGCTGGCCTCCGTCGCCGGCGAGCCGCTGGCGTTCTTCGTCCTCTTCTCGTCGATCTCCGCTGTCGTGCCGACCCTGGCCGTCAGCCAGGCCGACTACGCCATGGCCAACGCGTACATGGATGCCGTGGCCGAGGCGCGCGCTGCGACGCTGCCGATCGTCAGCATTCAGTGGCCGAGCTGGAAAGAGAGCGGCATCGGCGAGACGCGCAGCGTCGCCTACACCCGCCTCGGCCTGCTCTCGCACACCGACGCGGAAGGTCTGCGCATGCTCGACCGCCTCGTCGCCTCGCGGCCCGCGCCCGTGGTGCTGCCGGCGATCGTCGATGCGAATCAGTGGAACCCGCACCGCCTGCTGGAGCGCCGGATCGACGCCCCCGCCGCGGTGCTCGCGGACGCCGACGAGATCGAGTCGAACGATTCGACCGTGGTCCAGCTCGACGAGCGTGAGCCCGCCGCGGTCAGCGGCGCGCAGTCGTGGCTGACGGGCGTGTTCGCGGAGGAGCTGGCGATCGATCCCGCCCGGATCGACCCGGAGACCCCGCTGCACGACTACGGCATCGACTCGGTGATCTTCCTGCAGGTCCTGCGCACCGTCGGCCACCGCGTCGACGCCACGCTCGATCCCTCGCTGCTGTTCCAGTATCCGACCGTTGCTTCCTTTGCCGCGTGGCTGACGGACAAGTATCCCGACGCTTTCCCCCAAACGGCCGCAGAGTTCCTCGGAGTTCCTCGGGTTCCTCGGGTTCCTCGGACCTTGTCGGCCCGGGGCCCCTCCGAGGAACTCCGAGGAACCGAGGCACTCCGAGGAACCGGCCGTGCGGACATCGCCGTAGTCGGCCTCTCCTGCCGCTGGCCCGGCGCGAACGGTCTCGATGAGTTCTGGCAGTTGCTGGCCGAGGGGCGGTCGGCGATCCGGCGCGTGCCGCCGGAGCGGTGGGGGACGCGCGGGGAGTACTACGCCGCCGTGCTCGACGACGTCACGCACTTCGATCCGGCGTTCTTCCAGATCGGCGAAGACGACGCCCGGGCCATGGACCCGCAGGCGCTGCTGCTGCTGGAGACGGCGCTGCAGCTCTGGCATCACGCCGGCTACCGGCCGGCCGACGTTCGCGGGCAGTCGGTGGGTGTGTACCTCGGCGGGCGCAGCCAGCACGTCCCGCGGCCCGACGAGCTGCTGGGCGCCCGCAATCCGATCCTGGCGGTGGGCCAGAACTACCTCGCCGCCAACGTCTCTCGCGTCTTCGACCTGCACGGCCCGAGCGTCGTCATCGACTCGGCCTGCTCGTCGGCGCTCGTGGCCATGGACGTGGCCGTCCGTTCGCTCGCGGCGGGTGACGTCGACTCCGCCGTCGTCGGCGGGGTGAGCTTCCTGCGCACTCCCGGCGCGCTGCAGTTGTTCGAGCAGCGCGGCATCCTCGGCCGCGAGCCGCGCTTCCATCTCTTCGACGCGCGCTCCGCGGGCAGCCTCCTCGGCGAAGGCGTCGGCATGGTGTGGCTCAAGACGCTCGACCGCGCCATCGAGGACGGCGACCAGATCTACGCCGTCATCAAAGGCATTGCCATCAACAACGACGGCCGCACCGCCGGCCCGTCCGCGCCGAACCCCCAGGCGCAGATCGAGGTCATCCGCACCGCGCTGGCGCGCAGCGGAAAGCAGCCCGACGACATCACGTACGTGGAAGTCAACGGATCGGGCTCCGAGGTCAACGACCTGCTCGAGCTGAACGCGCTGCAGGCGGCGTATCGCGCCGGCAGCGACGCGGCGTGCGAGCTCGGATCGCCGAAGCCGAACATCGGCCACACGCTCCTGGCGGGCGGGATCGCCGGCTTCATGAAGAGCGTGCTCACGCTGCATCGCGGGCAGAGCGTGCCGTTCCTCTCCGCGAACGAGCCGATGCGCCACTTCGACTTCGGCCGCTCGCCGTTCCGCTTCTCCCGCGCCGTGGCCGCGCACGCGCACACCGCCGCCGCGGTGAGCTCGTTCGCCGACGGCGGCACGAACGCGCATGTGATTCTCGAAGCGTGGCCGCGGGCCGGGGAGGCGCGGCGTGTGCCGATTCCGCCGCCGGCCCTGCACCGCATTCCCATCTATGGCGCTCCTGAAGTGGCGCCCGCCGTGGCGTGCTTCTGGGACGAAGCCGCCGTCTGAATCCTTCACCCGAGAGACCGATGAACGCGCACTGGATCCTCAACGCTGCCAACCCGATCCTTCAGGGTCACACGGTGTACGGAGAGCCGCTGTTACCGGGGCTCGCCTACATCGACATGCTGTATCAGCTGTTCCGCAAGGAGGGGCACGACTACCGGCGCCTCCGGCTGCGGAACCTCACGATCTACCGTCCGCTCGCGCTCTCGAACGGCGTGCCGGTCCATGTCGACGTCCGCGCCGTCCGGAACGGCCAGACGCGCTGGAACATCGTCGTGGAAGGGCGGATCGAGGGCGACGCGGCGGCGCAGAAATACGCCACCGCGGAGATGTGGCAGACGGACGTCGTCTCGTTCGACGGGACGATCGCCGTCCGCGACCTGCCCTCGTCCGAGGCGATCGATCTCGACCAGACGTATGCGCGCTGCCGCGACCGCGAGCTGGTGCATCGCGACGTCATGAAGGCCGAAGGGGCGGCGTACGTGCTCGACGAGGCGGTGTACGTCGACTGCCGTCTCGGCGAGGCCGCGAAGCTCCGCGCGAACAGCTTCCTGTTCCATCCGACCCTCCTCGACGCCAGCGCGGTGTGCAGCAGCGCCGCGCTCCGGCTGCGCGATCCGCAGGAAGTGCCGCTCGCGCTGCCGCTGTCCATCGAGTCGTTCCAGGCCAGCGCGCCGCTGCAGGAGCGCTGCATCGCACGACTGAGCCGGGCGTCCATCCGCGACGGTGTCGACCTCCGTACGCGCTCGCTCGAGTTCTTCGACGAGAACGGCGCCAAGATCGCGGAGCTGACGCAGTTCGCGAGCAAGGTCGTGCGCGACCGCCGCTCCATCCTCGAAGCGCCGGTTGTGCGGCCCGCGGCCGTGCGCCGGGAGCCGGTCCGCCGCGCGACGCGCGGCGACGACGACCTCCTGCTGACGGTGCGGCAGATGATCGCCGACCGCCTGCAGAGGCCCGTCGAAGAGATCGCGCCAACGGTCGGCTTCTACGACCTCGGCATCGACTCCGTGACCCTCCTGGAGCTCGGCTCCGACCTCGAGCGCCTCATGGGCACCTCCCTCTCACCGACGCTCCTCTTCGAGCACCCGACGTCCGCCCAACTGGCCGCGCACCTCGCCACTCAGCGGAGCGCCGGCATCCTGCCGGCCGCTACGCCGGCTTCCAGCCGGCATGAGGTGTCCTACGCGGACGCCGACTCCGGCACCACCTTCGACTCCACGTTCGCCTCCGTCCCCAACGACGCCATCGCCATCGTGGGCATGGCCGGCCGCTTCCCGCTGGCCCGCGACGTCCGCGAGTTCTGGAACAACCTGAAAGCCGGCCGCGACTGCGTCACCGAGGTGCCGGCGGAGCGGTGGGACTGGCGGCGGTACGCCGAGCTGCGCTCGCCGTCCGGCAAGCCGCTCTCGCGCTGGGGCGGGTTCCTCGACGACGCCGACTGCTTCGACCCGCAGTTCTTCCGCATGTCGCCGCGCCAGGCGGAGCTGACCGACCCGCAGGAGCGCCTCTTCCTCGAAGTCTGCTGGGAGGCGATGGAGGACGCCGGCTACACGCCGCGCACTCTCACGGCCGGCGACACGCGCCGGCGCGTGGGCGTCTTCGCCGGCGTGATGCACAAGGACTACATGCTGATCGCGAACGACAGCCAGCGGGCCGGCGGCATCATGCCGCTGCCGCTCAGCAGCGCCGCGATCGCGAACCGCGTCTCGTACTTCTGCGACTTCCACGGCCCGAGCATGACCGTCGACACCGTCTGCTCGTCGTCGCTCGTCGCCCTGCACCTGGCGATCATGAACCTGCGCGCCGGCGACTGCGACGCGGCCATCGCCGGCGGCGTGAACCTGTCCCTGCATCCCGGGAAGTACCTGACCTACGGGATGATGGACATGCACGCCAGCGACGGCCGCTGCCACACGTTCGGCAGCGGCGGCGACGGCTACGTCTCGAGCGAGGCCGCGGGCGCCGTGCTCCTCAAGACCCTGCGGCAGGCCGTGGCCGACGGCGATCCGATCTACGCCGTCATCCGCGGCAGCGCAACGAACCACGTCGGCGCCGTGAGCGGCTTCAGCGTGCCGAGCCCCACCGCGCAGGGCGACGTGATCGCCGACTGCCTCGAGCGCGCCGGCATCGACCCGCGCACGATCGGTTACGTCGAGGCCCACGGTACCGGCACCTCCCTCGGCGATCCGATCGAGATCGAGGGGCTCACCCGCGCGTACCGCCGCCGCACGCACGAGGCGCAGTTCTGCGCCATCGGCTCGGTGAAGTCGAACATCGGCCACGCCGAGTCGGCCGCCGGCATCTGCGGCCTGATCAAGGCCGCGCTCCAGTTGCACCACCGCACCCTCGTCGCGTCGCTGCACGCGGACGAGCTGAATCCGCACATCGACTGGCAGCAGACGCCGTTCTTCGTCCAGCGGGAGACCCGCGCGTGGGACAGCGACGGACCGCGCCGTGCGACGGTGAGCTCGTTCGGCGCCACCGGCGCGAACGTACACGTCGTGCTCGAGGAGTGGCTCGACGCGAACGCCGCCACGGACGACGCGCCGGCGGAAGTGCTCGTGCCGGTCTCCGCGAAGGACGACGAGGCGCTGCGGCGCAGCGTCGAGCGGCTGATGCAGTTCCTGCAGGACCCGCCGCGGCCGGTGTCGCTCGCCGACCTCGCCCACACGCTGCAGATCGGCCGCGAGACCATGGATTTCCGCGCGGCGTTCATCGCGGACAGCATCCCCACGCTGCTGCAGCACTTCGAGGCCTTCCTGCGCGGCGAGCGCCGCGCCGGCCAGCGCTACCGCAGCGACGCGGCGCGCGCGCCGCGGGTCGACCCGTTCGAGGACGGCGATCTCGACGCCATCGCGCAGAAGTGGATCGACTCCGGGAAGCTCGGCAAGCTCGCCGAGCTGTGGGTCTCGGGCGTGACCGTGCCGTGGGAGCGGCTGCAGTGGGGCTGCACGCCGCGGCGCATCAGCCTTCCGACCTATCCGTTCGCGCGCGTCCGCTACTGGATTCCGGACGCCGCGCCGCTGGCGATCGCGGGCCAGACCGTCCGCGAGCTGCACCCGCTGCTGCACGAGAACACCTCGGCTTTCGCCGAGCAGCGCTTCACCTCCACGTTCACCGGCGAGGAGTGGTTCCTGCGCGACCACGTCGTCGGCGGCGCGCGCGTGCTCCCCGGCGTCGCCTATCTGGAGATGGCGCGAGCCGCCGTCGAACGCGCCGCGGGCGCGGGTCCGATCTCGCTGCGCGACGTCGTCTGGGCGCGCGCCATCACCGTCGACCGCGAGCCGGTGTCGGTGAACGTCGGCCTCGAACAGGACGACGACGGCGAGATCCGCTTCGACGTCTACAGCGCCGCCGGTGAGACGGTGGTCCATGCGCAGGGACGCGCGACGGCGGTCGAAGACGAGCGTCCGGCGCTCGACCTCGGCGCGCTTCGCGCGGCGTGCGACCGCACGCTCTCCGCCGCCGCGTGCTACGCGGCGCTGGAGGCGGGCGGCTTCCGCTACGGCGCCGCGCATCGCGGACTGGAAAGCGTCCGCGCGGGCAGCGATGGCGAGGGCTCGCGCTTCGCGCTGGCCGAGGTGATCGTGCCGCCGTCGATCGAGACGACGCGCGCGGCGTACGTGCTCCATCCCAGCGTGCTCGATGCGGCCCTTCAGGCCTCGGTCGGCCTGTCCCTCCGAGGAACCCCGAGGAGCTCCGAGGAACCCGAGGAACTCCGATCGGGGACGCTGGGGATGCCGTTTGCGCTCACCCGCGCCGACGTCTATGCGGCCACGCCCGCGCGGGCGACGGTGGTGGTGCGGCGCGCGGAGACGGTGAAGTCCGCATCCGGCGCGCGGTCCATGCCGGCGATCGACGTGGATGTCTGCGACGAGGCGGGGCGCGTGTGCGTCCGCTTCACCGGCCTGACGAGCCGCCCGGTCGAGACGCAGCAGTCGACCGGTACGATGCTCCTCGCGCGCGAGTGGGTCCCGGCTCCGGCGGTCGCCCAGGATGGCGTGGCCGAGGGGGTGCGCTGGCTGTTCGCGCATGCGAGCTACGGCGAGCGCCTCGAGCTGCTCCCGCCGCAGATCCAGTGCGAACTGCTCGCGCCCTCGGGCGACGACGCCGCCGCGCGCGTCGAGTCGTGCGCGGCCGAGCTGCTGACGTGGTTGCAGGTGATCGCGTCCGCCGGGGCGGCGACCGTGCAGGTCGTGGTGCCGGACGACGACGAGACGCTCGCCGCGCTGTCGGCGCTGCTCAAGACGGCGGAGCTCGAGCATCCGAAGCTGCACACGCAACTGATCGAGCTTTCCCGCGACGCGTCGGCGGAGGACCTGCTGCTGGCGATCGAAGAGAACGCCGCGTCCGCGGATCACGACATCCGCGGCCTCGGCGAGGCACGCGTCGTCGCGCGCCTCGTGGAAATGAAGGTGGAAATGCAGGCTGCCAGCGCGCCCGCTCTCTGGCGTGAGGGCGGCGTCTATCTCATCGCCGGCGGCGCCGGCGGCCTCGGCGCGATCTGCGCGGAGGCGATCATGGCCGCGGTGCCGGATGCGCGGATCGTGCTCGCCGGACGTTCGCAGAACGCCGCGCTGCCCGCCGCACAGAACGGCGCGACGATCGCCTACCGGTCGCTCGACGTCACCGACGCGGCCGCGGTGCAGACGGCGGTGGCGGAGATCGTCGCGGAGCATGGCGCGCTGCACGGCGTCATCCACGCGGCGGGCGTCCTGCGCGACCGGCTCCTGGCCGCGAAGACGCTCGACGACGCGCGCGCGGTGTGGGCGCCGAAGCTCCGCGGCACGGTGAACCTCGACCGCGCGACCCAGGAGCTGCCGCTCGATTGCTTCATCCTCTTTGCCTCGACCGTCGGCGTCCTCGGCAACGTGGGCCAGGCCGACTACGCCGTGGCCAACGCCTTCCTCGATCGCTATGCCGAGGCGCGACAGCGGCGCGTGGAGCGCGGCGAAGCGTACGGCAGGACGCTGTCCGTCGACTGGCCGCTGTGGGCGGACGGCGGCATGCACGTGCCGCCGGAGAAGCTCGAATCGCTGCGCGCCGTGGGTCTGCACGCGATGGCCAGCGACGCCGGGATGGCCGCGCTGTATGCGGCGTTCGCGAGCGGGCGTCCCCAGGTGGTCGTCCTCGCCGGCGACGTGCAGCGGCTCCGGCAGCGGTACGTCGCGCCCGCGGCTGCTGCGCCCGCGCGCCAGCCGTTGCGCGAAGTGCCGCGCGAGCTCTCGTCCGATCGCCTGCGCGAGAAGACCGTGCAGTATCTGGCCGCGCTCCTCGGCGCGACGTTCAAGCTGCCGCCGGCGCAAATCGGTTCTTCCGTCTCCTTCGACAACTACGGCCTCGACTCGATCGTCGCACTGCAGTTGGTCAACTCGCTGGAGACCGACTTCGGCAACCTGTCGAAGACCCTCTTCTTCGAATACGACTCGATCGACGCGCTGGCCGACTACTTCGTCGCCGACCATCGCGACCGGCTGGCGGCGCTCCTTCAGCCCGCGGCGGCGGAGCCCGTGCCGGTGCGAAACGAAGAGGAGATCCCGGCCGCAGCGGTGACGCCGGTCGCACCCGCCGCGCCGGTCTCCGTGCCGCGGCTCGTGCGCGGACGCTCGCGCGCGGCCGCCGCGTCGCGGCGGCAGCAGGAGACGAACGGCGCGTTCGACATCGCCATCGTCGGCCTGAGCGGACGCTACCCGCAGGCTCCGACGCTGGACGCGTTCTGGGCCAACCTCTCCGCCGGCCGCGACTCCATCACCGAGATTCCGGCCGAGCGCTGGGACTATCGCCGCTACTTCGATCCCGAGCGTCCCGACCGGTCGTACACGAAGTGGGGCGGCTTCATCGAAGGCGTGGACGAGTTCGACCCGCTCTTCTTCAACATCTCGCCGCGCGAGGCGGTGCACCTCGATCCGCAGGTGCGGCTCTTCCTGCAGTGCGCGTACGCGACGATCGAGGATGCCGGCTACACGCCGGACCTGCTCCGCACGCCGCGCGCGGGCCGCAGCGGGATCGTGGGCGTGTTCGCCGGCGTCATGTACGCCGAGTACCAGCTCCTCGGCTCCCTCGGCGAGGCCGGCGATCAGCCGCTGGCCCTGGGCGGTCCGGTGGCGTCGGTCGCGAACCGCGTCTCCTATCACTTCAACTTCCACGGGCCGAGCGTCACCGTCGACACGATGTGCTCGTCGTCGCTCACCAGCATCCACCTGGCCTGCCAGAGCATCCTGCGGGGAGAGTGCGACGCGGCCATCGCCGGCGGCGTGAACGTATCCATCCATCCGAGCAAGTTCTTCGTCCTGTCGCGCGGCCGCTATGCGTCGAGCGACGGCCGCTGCCGCAGCTTCGGCGCGGGCGGCGACGGCTACGTGCCGGGCGAAGGCGTGGGGTCGGTGCTGCTCAAGCCGCTCGCCGCGGCCGAGGCGGACGGCGATCACGTCTACGGCGTCATCAAGGGATCGGCGGTGAACCACGGCGGCCGCACCAGCGGCTACACCGTGCCGAATCCGCAGGCGCAGGCGGCGGTGATCGGCCGCACGCTGGAGGCGGCGGGCGTCCCCGCGCGCTCGGTGAGCTACATCGAGGCGCACGGCACCGGCACCTCCCTCGGCGATCCGATCGAGATCGCCGGCCTGATGAAGGCGTTCGACTCCGACGACAAGCAGTTCTGCGCGATCGGCTCGGTGAAGTCGAACATCGGCCACTGCGAGAGCGCGGCCGGCATCGCCGGTCTGACGAAAGTGCTCCTGCAGATGCGGCACCGCACCCTCGTGCCGTCGCTGCACGCCGAAGAGCTCAACCCGCACATCGAGTTCGAGCAGACGCCGTTCGTGGTGCAGCGCACGCTCGCGCCGTGGACGTCGCCGCGCATCGCCGGACTCTCGTCGTTCGGTGCGGGCGGCGCGAACGCGCACGTGATCGTGGCGGAGTACGAGCCGCGGCCGATCGAGACGGCGGCCGGGCCGGTGGTGCTCGTGCTGTCGGCGAAGAGCGCGGAGCAGTTGCGCGAGCGCGCCGGCCAGTTGCTGGCCACCCTGGAGAGCGAGACCTGCCCGGCGCTCGCCGAGATCGCGTACACGCTGCAGGTCGGGCGCGAGGCGATGGACGTGCGGCTCGCGTGCGTCGCCGCGTCCGTGTCCGAAGCGCGGGCGAAGCTGAGCGCGTACATCCGCGGCGAGCACAACGTCGAAGAGCTGTACACCGGTGAGACCAAACGCGGAGCGGAGCCGCTGGCGCTGCTCGTCGCCGACGCCGATCTGCGCGACGCGGTCACGGCGTGGATCGCGAAAGGCAAGCTCAGTCAGATCGCCGAGCTGTGGACCCGCGGCGGCGTCATCCCGTGGGCCACGCTCTACGGAAAGACTACACCCCGCCGCGTCAGCCTCCCGACCTATCCATTCGCCCGCGAGCGCTACTGGCCGACGCCGCGCCAGACCGCGGAAGTCCGCTCCATCCGCCCGGCCGTCGTGGCCGGCGAGGACCGGCTCTTCTTCCGCCGCCTGGTCCGCGACATCAAGGACGGCGCGGTCACCGTCGACGACGCGCGCCAGACGGTGATCCGGCGCAAGTCCTCCTCCTGAAGAGAAAGCAGATCCCAGATCATGACTGATCTCGTCACGTACCTGCTCGAGCAGGTCGCCGCGAACCGCCTGTCGGAAGACGCCGCCGCGGAGCTGCTCATGCAGGTCCACGCGTCCTCCGTCCACGGCGACGTTCTGCACCCGCTGGTGCACCGCAACACCTCCGACCTGGCGGCGCAGCGGTTCACCTCCACGTTCACCGGCGACGAGCCCTGGCTCGCCGATCACGTCGTCCACGGGCGGCGGGTGCTGCCGGCCGCGGCGCTCCTGGAAATGGCGCGCGCGGCGGTGGAGCTCGCGGCGGGCGAGCCGGAGCCGGACGTCGCGATCCGGCTCGAGCACGTCGTCTTCCTCCGGCCGCTGGCGGTCGAAGACGGACCGCTCGACGTCGATGTGACGCTGGAGGCGTCCGACGACGGCGACATCGCATTCACGATCGAGAGCGGCGGCGTGCCGCACACCCGCGGCCGGGCCGTGCTGGCCGAGGTGCATCCGACTGGCGTCGTGGACATGGAGTCCCTCTTCGGCGACGAGGAGAGCAGCATCAGCGGCGAGGAGTGCTACTCCGAGCTGCAGCGGCTCGGGCTCGTACACGGGCCGGCGTTCCAGAGCCTGGAGCTCCTGCGCGTTTGCGGCGAACGGCTGCTCGGCGAGCTGCGCATGCCGGCCGGCGCCGCCGATCCGCGTCTGGTGCTCCATCCCAGCCTACTCGACGGCGCGTTCCAGACCGCCATCGCGCCGTCCGTCGTCGCGCCGGAGGCCGGCGCGACCCGGGTCGCGCTGCCGTTCGAGATCGAGCGCGTCGAGCTGCTCGCGCCGCTGCCGGAGCGCGTGTTCGTGGTCGCGTCGAAACAGGCCAGCGACTTCGACCTCGTCGACGAAGAAGGCCGGCGCTGCGTCGCCGTCCGCGGCTTCACCCGGCGCGCGCCCGAGGCGGCAGGCCAACACATGCTCCTCCTCGCCCCGTCCTGGGTCGAGGAGCCGGCGCCCCTGCCCGCGGCGGCCACGCGGCGGCAGATCGTCGTCCTCTGCGGCGCGGTCCGCGGCAGCGAGACGGCCATCCTCGCGCGGCAGCCGCTGGCGCAGTGCATCCGCATTGAGCCGAGGGCGCAGGGCGCAGGGCGCGGGGGACAGGAGCCGGAACCGAGGGGGCAGGGCGCAGGGGGCAGGGGACAGGAGCCGGAGGTGTCCGCTCCCGACTCTGCTCCGGCTCCGACTCCTGCGCCCTGCGCCCTGCCCCCTGCCCCCTCGGCTGCGCCCTGCGCTCTGCCCCCTGCGCCCTCGTACGCGTCCGCGGCGAAGCAACTGCTCGAGCGCCTGAAGGAACTGCTGCCCGATCCGCGGCAGACGCTCGTGCAGCTCGTCGTTCCGGCGAGCGGACCCGACGCGACGCTGCGCGGCCTCGCCGCGCTGGTGCGGAGCGCGGGGCGGGAGACGGGGAGGATCAGCACGCAGCTCGTCCTGGTCTCGGACGATCACGATGACGCGGCGCTCGCCCGGCTGCTGGCGGCGGAAGCCGTGGATCCCGACGCGCGCGACGTGCGCTACATCTCCGGCCGGCGGACGGTCTCGCGCTTCGAGGAGCGGACGGACTTCGGCGCGGCGCTCCAGCCGTGGAGAGACGGCGGCACGTACCTGATCACCGGCGGCGCCGGCGGGCTGGGATTCGTGTTCGCCGAAGCGATCGCCACCGACGCGCCCGGCGCGCGCGTGGTGCTCGTGGGACGCTCGCCGCTCGACGAGACGAGACAGGCGCAGCTCGATCGTCTCCGTGCGCGCGGTGTCCAGGCCGAATACCGTGCGGTCGACGTCAGCGACGCGTCCGAGGTCGCCGAGCTGGTCGCCGGCCTCGATCATCTCCGCGGCGTCATCCACGCCGCGGGCGTGCTGCGGGACGGCTTCGCGGCCACCAAGAGCGCGGCCGATCTCGACGCCGTCTTCGCGCCGAAGGTGCACGGCCTGGTGGCGCTCGACGAGGCCACGGCCCACCTGCCGCTCGACTGGTTCGTGGTCTGCTCGTCCGTCACCGCCGTCACCGGCAACGTCGGCCAGGCCGACTACGCCGCGGCGAACGGATTCCTCGACGCGTACTGCGAGTCGCGCAACGCGCTCGTGGCGTCCGGCCGCCGTCACGGACGGATGGTGAGCGTCAACTGGCCGCTCTGGGCCACCGGCGGCATGCACGTCGACGCCACCGCCGCCGAGCGCATGCGCCGCTCCGGCCTCGCCCCCCTGTCCTCGGAAAACGGCATCGCCGCCCTGCGCCGCGCGCTGGGAGGCTCGGACGACCGGCTGATGGTGCTGGCGGGCGATCCGGTCGCATTGCGGCGCAGTTTCCTCGGCGGAGTTCCTCGGGGTTCCTCGGGTTCCTCGGAGCTCCTCGGAGTGGTTCGGCCGGGGACCACGAGGAACGCGAGCGACCGAGGAACCCCGCTGGACGCAGCCACCCCGAGGAACTCCGAGGAACTCCGAGGAACCCCGAGGAACTTCGAGTTGCCGGAGCAGACCTGCCAGTACCTCACTAGCGTGATCGCGCAAAACCTCGGCCTGCCGGCGGCGCGCATCGCGCCCGATGCGCGGATCGACGAGTACGGCCTCGACTCCGTGCGGATGATGGAGCTGATCGGACTGCTCGAGAAGACGTTCGGCCCGCTGCCGGCGACGCTGTTTTTCGAGCACCACACCGTCGAGCGCCTCACCGCCTGGTTCGTGGAGAACCATGCCGCGACGCTGGAGGCGCTCTTCGGCGGAGCGGCGGACGACGCGCCGGCGGAACCACCCGCGGTCGAGCAGAAGCCTGCCGCCGTCGCACGGCCGCGGAAGCGCTTCGCGCCGCGGCGGGAGGCGCAGGACGACGGCGCGCCCTCGCGCGACATCGCCATCATCGGCGTCAGCGGCCGCTATCCGAAGGCGCGCACGCTCGACGAGTACTGGAGCAACCTCCTCAACGGCGTCGACTGCATCACCGAGGTGCCGCGCGACCGTTGGGACCACGCCCGCTACTTCGACGGGCAGCCGCAGACGCCCGGCAAGACCTACGGCCGGTGGGGCGGCTTCATCGACGGCGTGGACCGGTTCGATCCGCTCTTCTTCAACATCCCGCCCCGCAACGCGGCGTGGATGGATCCGCAGGAGCGCCTCTTCCTCGAATGCGCGTACGGCGCGATCGAGGACGCCGGCTACGCGCGCGAGTCGCTGGCCGGCGCGAGCGTCGGCGTCTTCGTCGGTGTGATGTACCAGGAGTACCAGCTCTACGGTGCCCAGGCGCAGGCGCAGGGCGACGGATATGCGATCCAGGGCAATCCGTCGACGATCGCGAACCGCGTCTCCTTCTGGTTCGACCTCCACGGGCCGAGCCTCTCGATCGACACGATGTGCTCGTCGTCGCTCACCGCGATCCACCTCGCCATCCAGAGCATCGAGCGTGGCGAGTGCGGTCTGGCGATCGCCGGCGGCGTGAACCTGACCGTGCATCCGAACAAGTTCCTCGCCCTCGCGCTGGGACAGTTCCTCTCGACCGACGGCCGCTGCCGCAGCTTCGGCTCGGGCGGCGACGGCTACGTGCCGGGAGAAGGCGTGGGGGCGGTGCTCCTCAAGCCGCTCGCCGCGGCCGAGGCGGATGGCGATCCGATCTACGGCGTCATCAAGGGGACGGCGGTGAATCACGGCGGCCACGCCAGCGGTTACACCGTGCCGAATCCGCAGGCGCAGGCGGAGGTGATCCAGCGGGCGCTGGAGCGGGCCGGCGTCTCGCCCCGCGCGGTCAGCTACATCGAGGCCCACGGCACCGGCACCTCCCTCGGCGACCCGATCGAGATCGCCGGCCTGGTGAAGGCGTTCGGCACGGGCGAGAAGCAGTTCTGCGCGATCGGCTCGGTGAAGTCGAACATCGGCCACTGCGAGAGCGCGGCCGGCATCGCCGGCCTGACCAAGGTGCTGCTGCAGATGCGTCATCGCACCCTCGCGCCGTCGCTGCACGCGCAGGAGCTGAACCCGCACATCGACTTCAGCGGCACGCCGTTCGTCGTGCAGCGCACCGCCACGCCGTGGCAGGCGTCGCCGCGAATCGCCGGCGTGTCGTCGTTCGGCGCCGGCGGCACGAACGCGCACGTGATCGTGGCGGAGTACGAGCCCGCGCCGCGTCCGGTGCCGGCGGGACCGGTGGTGCTCGTGCTGTCGGCGCGGAGCGAGGAGCGGCTGCGCCGCCGCGTCGAGCAACTCCTCGCCGTCCTGGACAGCGACACGCGTCCCGAGCTCGCCGAGATCGCCTGGACCCTGCAGACCGGCCGCGAGCCCATGGAAGCGCGCCTGGCCTGCGTCGCCGCCTCGGCGTCCGAGGCGAAAGAGAAGCTGGGCGCCTGGCTGCGCGGCGATTCGTCGATCGACGGTCTGTACACCGGCGAGGCGAAACGCGGCGCCGGGGCGGTTCCTCGGAGTTCCTCGGGTTCCTCGGGGTTCCTCGGAGTGAACCCGTCCGGCCCCTCCGAGGAGCTCCGAGGAACTCCGAGGAACCCCGAGGAACTCAATCTGCCGCGCATCGGCGAGCTCTGGACGCGCGGCGCCGCGATTCCCTGGGCGACGCTGTACGGCGGCATGACGCCGCGGCGCGTCAGTCTGCCCACCTATCCGTTTGCCGGCGAGCGCTATTGGGTTCCGACCCTTGCCGCTTCCGCGACTGAACCCATCGAGACAGAGGAGACGGCGATGCCGCTCGCGGCACCAGCATCCGAGGTCGTTGCGTCATTGGTTTGGGAGCCGTTCGCTCCCGCCGCTTCACCCGCGCCGTTCGCCGGGGAGATCGCCGTCATCGGCGGCACGCCGGAGCAGCTCGCCGCGATTCCGGGCGCTCGCGCGCTCGCGGTGAGCGCGGCCTCCAGCGAAGAGGAGATCGCCGCCGAACTGCGGGCGATCGATGCAGGACAGATCGTCTGGATCGTTCCGTCGCCGGCCGATGTGCCGCTGGCCAGTGACGCGCAGCTCGCCGCACAGGCCGCGGGCAGCCGCCTCGGGCTGCGCCTGATCAAGGCCCTGGCCGCCGCGGGCTACGCGGCGAAGCCGCTCGCGCTCACGGTCATCACCGAACGGGCACAGGCGGTCCGCGCGGGTGAGCGCGTCGTGCCCGCGCACGCGAGCGTCCACGGGCTCATGGGCTCGGCGGCGAAGGAGTACGCGTCGTGGCAGGTGCGCCTCATCGACGCGGCCGGCGACTCGCCGCTGGCGTCGCTGCTCGGCGTGACCGGCGTCCGATCGGGAGCGACGGTGGCCTACCGCGACGGCGAATGGTTCCGGCCGCGGTGGGCCCGCTGCGTGCTGCCCGCGGCCGCGGAGCCGCGGATGCGCGGCGTCTGGGTCGTGATCGGCGGAGCGGGCGGCGTCGGCGAGGTATTCAGCGAGCACGCGATTGCCAGATACGGCGCGCAGGTGGTCTGGATCGGCCGCCGGCCGCTCGACGCGACCATCATCGCGAAACAGGACCGGCTTGCCGCGCGCGGACCGCGGCCGCACTACATCGCCGCCGACGCGTCCGACCGCGCCGCGCTGACCGCGGCCCGCGAGGAGATCCTGGCGCGCTTCGGAGCGATCCACGGCCTCGTCGTTTCGGTGGCCGGTCCGCTCGACGACAGCCTGGCCCGTGTGTCCGAGGAATCGTTCGGCGCAGGGCTCGCGGCGAAGGCGGATGTGAGCGTGCGCGCCGCGCAGGTGTTCGGCACCGACACCCTCGACTTCGCCCTCTTCTTCTCCTCCCTCGGCGCATTCGAGCGCTCGGGCGGCCAGGCGAGCTACGCGGCCGGCTGCGTCTTCCAGGACACGTACGCCCGCGCCCTTGCGGCGGAGTGGGCCTGCCCGGTCCGGATCGTCAACTGGGGCTACTGGGGCGACGTCGGCATCGGCAACGCCATTCCGCAGGCGTTCCGTACCCGGCTGCGGCAGAGCGGCAACGCGCCGATCGATCCGGCGGCGGCGATGGCCGCCGTGGAGCGGCTGCTCGCTTCGCCGATCCCGCAGGTCGTGTACTTCGCCGCGAGCAGCGCAGACGCGCCGGCCGTCGCGGCGCTGGACCTCCTCGCGGAAGAGGAAGTGACGATCGCCCCGTCCGCGCCCGCCATTCTGCCGGAGCTGCCGGCGTCCACCGTGCCGCCGCCGCCCGTCGACCGCGAGGCGCTCGCGCGCGGCGAGGCGCTCGACCGCCTGCTGGCGAAGCTGCTGTTCGTCCAGATGCAGTCGGCCGGTCTCTTGGACGCGGCGTCGCCCGCGCGCGCCGCGCTGCCGCCGCTGTACGAGCGCTGGCTCGAGCACAGCCTGCGCTTCATGGAGCCGGTGTCCGACCCGGCCGCCGTGTGGGCGGAGTGGGAGGCGCTGCAGGCGGACGCCGCGACGGACAGCGCGCGCCGTTCGCGCGCCGCGCTGCTCGACGCCACCGTGCGCGCGCTGCCGGACATCCTGCAGGGCCGGCGCATCGCCACCGACGTCATCTTCCCGAACGCGTCGCTGCACCTCGTCTCCGGCATCTACACGAAGAACATCGCCGCCGACTACTGCAACGCCGTCGTGGTCGACACGCTGGTGGCGTACGTCGCGGCGCGCGTCCGGCGCGATCCCGCCGCGCGGCTGCGGCTGATCGAGATCGGCTCCGGCACCGGCGGCACCAGCGCCGCGATCTTCCCCGCGCTCCGGCCCTATGCGGACCACATCGCGGAGTACTGCTACACCGACATCTCCCCGGCGTTTCTGCTGCACGGCGAGAAGCAGTACCGGGCGATCGCGCCGTACCTGACCACGAAGCGCTTCGACGTCGAGCAGCCCCTCGGCCCGCAGGGCATCGAGGCGGGCGCGTACGACGCGGTCATCGCCACGAACGTCCTCCACGCCACGCACGACATGCGCCGCACCATGCGCCAGACCAAGGCGGTCCTGAAGGCGAACGGCATCGTGCTGATCAACGAGATGACCGCCACCAGCATCTTCCTCCACCTCACGTTCGGCCTGCTGCCGGGCTGGTGGGCCTTCACCGATGACGCCCTGCGCGTCCCCGGCTCGCCGTCGCTCTCCGCGGAGACGTGGGAGCGCCTGCTGCTCGGCGACGGCTTCACCGCCTTCCGCCGGCAGTCGGAGGAGTTCGCGGCGTTCGCCCAGCAGGTGTTCGTCGCCCAGAGCGACGGCGCGATCCGCCAGCCGGCAATCGCCGTGGAGCGTGTCGAGCCCCTCCCCGCACCGGTCGCCCGGCCCAAGGCCTCACCGGCCGAGCACCGCGTCGCCGCGCCGCTCGACGAATCCGCGCTGCGCGACCGCGTGGCCGGCTACGTGAGGAAGCTCGTCGCGCAGACGCTGAACATGACCCCGCAGCAGCTCGACCCGACCGAGCCGCTCGAGACCTACGGCATCGACTCCATCCTGGTCCAGCGCATCACGCACGGCCTGTCGGAGGCGTTCGGCCCCGTCAGCAAGATCGCGCTCTTCGAGCACCAGACCATCGACGCGCTCGCGGAGCATTTGCTCGCGGTGCATCGGGATGCGGCGGTCAGGATGTTCGGCGGCACACGGAGTTCCTCGGTTCCTCGGAGTTCCTCGGGTTCCTCGGAGGGGCCCAGACTCATCACTCCGAGGAACTCCGAGGAACCCGAGGCACCCGAGGAACCGGCGCGGCGGGGGCGTCGCGACATCGCCATCGTCGGCCTGTCCGGCCGCTATCCCAAGGCGCCGACGCTGGACCTCTTCTGGGAGCGGCTGCGTGGCGGCGAGAGCTGCGTGACCGAGGTGCCGGCGAGCCGGTGGGACTGGCGGGAGCGGTACGGCAGCGAGAAGGGGCGGTGGGGGACCATCTACAGCAAGTGGGGCGGGTTCATCGACGACGTCGACTGCTTCGATCCGCTCTTCTTCAACATCTCGCCGCGCGAGGCGCTGAACATCGACCCGCAGGAGCGGATCTTCCTCGAGGAGAGCTACGCCTGCATCGCCGACGCCGGCTATACCCCGGCGAGCCTCAGCCCGTCGCGGCAGGTCGGCGTCTTCGCCGGCGTGACCAACGGTGCGTATCGCCAGCGCCCGCTCTACTGGTCGATTCCGAACCGCGTCTCGGCGACGTTCGGCTTCCACGGGCCGAGCATCGCCGTCGACACGGCCTGCTCGGGATCGCTCACGGCCATCCACCTCGCGTGCGAGCAACTGGCGAGCGGGCGCATCGACTGCGCGCTCGCCGGCGGCGTCAACGTGATCGCCGACGCCATCCAGTACGTGCGGCTCTCGGCGATGATGATGCTCACCAGCGGCGACGCCTGCCGCACGTTCGGCGCGGATGCCGACGGCTTCGTCGACGCCGAGGGCGTCGGCGTGGTGCTGCTCAAACCGCTCTCGCGCGCGATCGCGGACGGCGATCACATCTACGGCGTCATCAAGGCCAGCGCCGTCAACCACGGCGGCAAGGCCAGCGGCTACACCACGCCGAATCCGAACGCGCAGGCGGAGTTGATCGCGCGGGCGCTCGGCGACGCCGGCGTCCCGGCTCGTGCCATCAGCTACGTCGAGGCCCACGGCACCGGCACGGCCCTCGGCGACCCGATCGAGATCTCCGGGCTGGTGAAGGCGTTCGCCGCGGACACCCGGGAGACGCAGTTCTGCGCGATCGGCTCGGTGAAGTCGAACATCGGCCACTGCGAGAGCGCCGCGGGCATCGCCGGCCTGACCAAAGTGCTGCTGCAGTTGAAGCACCGCACCCTCGTGCCCAGCCTGCACAGCGCGACGCCGAACCCGAACATCGACTTCGCGGCGACGCCGTTCGTCGTGCAGCAGACCACCGCGCCGTGGCGCCGTCCGGTCGTGCGCGAGCAGGGCGTGGCGCGCGAGTATCCGCGGATCGCGGGCCTGTCGTCGTTCGGCGCCGGCGGCTCGAACGCGCACCTCGTCATCGAGGAGTACGTCGACGCACAGCCGGCTTCGACCTCGACCGGCGAGCCGGCGGTCATCGTCCTCTCCGCGAAGTCGGAGCCCGCACTGCGCGAGTCGGCCGAGCGGCTGCTCGCGGCGCTCGACCGCTCCACCGGCCTCTCCCTGCGCGACGTCGCCTGGACGCTGCAGGCTGGACGCGAGGCGATGGAGTCGCGCCTGGCCTGCGTCGTCGAGTCGCTCGACGAGCTGCGGGCGGCGCTGCGCGCCTACCTCGCCGGCCAGCCGCCGCTCGTCCCGTTCTCGACGTGCGCCGACACGGCGCAGCACCGCAACGCGCTCGACGCGCTCGGGCCGGACGACGACGTCGCCGCGCTCATCCAGGCGTGGGTGGCGAAAGGCAAGTGGGCGAAGCTCGCCGACCTCTGGACCATCGGCCTGACGATCGACTGGGAGGCGCTGCAGTACGAGCCGAAGCCGCGGCGCGTCAGTCTGCCGGCCTATCCGTTTGCGCGGGAGCGGTACTGGGAGCCGTTCCTCGACGCGCCCGTCGCGGCCTCGCACGGCGGCCGGCTGCACCCGCTCGTACACGAGAACACGTCCACGCTCGACGAGCAGCGCTTCACCTCGCGCTTCACGGGCGACGAATTCTTCTTCCGCGATCACGTGGTGCAGGGGGAGCGCATCCTGCCCGCCGCCGCGCATCTGGAAATGGCGCGCGCCGCCGCGGCGCTCGCGGCCTCGCGCGGGACGGTCACGGAGCAGGCGAGCCTGGAGAACGTGGTCTTCGTCCGTCCGATCGCGATCGCGGACGGTCCGCTCGAGCTGCACGTGGTGCTCGAGCCGGCTGAAGGGGGCGCGATCGCCTTCACGATCTGCGGCGAGGACGAGGTCGTGTACAGCCGCGGTCTGGTCCGGTTCGCGAGCGTCGCACCCGCGGTTGTCGATCTGCATGCGATCGAAGCGCGCTGCACGGACGAGGCGATCGACGGCGCCGCGTGCTACGCGCGGTTCGCGGACCTCGGTCTCGCGTACGGCCCGTCGTTCCGCGCGCTGGAGCGGCTCCTCATCGGGCGCGAACAGTCGCTCGTCGCCGCCGCGCTGGCGCTGCCCGCGGGCGCATCGTCCGAGGCCTTCGTGCTGCATCCGAGCCTGCTCGACGCGGCGTTGCAGGCCGCCCTCGGGCTGGCGGACGGGAAGGGACAGGCCGGGCTGCCGTTCGAGATCGAGCGCGTCGACGTGCTGGCCGTGCCGCCGTCGCAGGCGCGCGCGGTCGTGCGCCGCACCGGCCGCGGTCTCGACGTGGAGTTGACCGACGTCGCAGGACGCGTGTGCGTGCGCGTGACGGGTTTCCGCACGCGTGCCGTCGCGGGACGCTCTGAGAACGAGGCGCTGACGCTGGTGCCGGTGTGGGAGCGCATCGAGGCCGGTCCGGCCGTGCAGGTCCCGACGCTGGTCATCGGGGACGGGCAGCCCGTCGCGCTCGATCCGTCCGACACGATCGAGGTCGTCGAGCGGAAGTTGCGCGCGGCGGGCGAAGTCGATCGCATCCTCTGGATCGTCGGGCAGGAGGCCAGCCGCCTCGGACTGCGGCTGGTGAAGGCGCTCATCGCCGCGGGCTACGGCACGAAGCCGCTGCAACTGACGGCGATCACGCGACAGACGCAGGCCGTCCACGCCGGCGAGCGCGTCCTCCCCTCCCAGGCGAGCGTGCATGGTCTGTTCGGCTCCGCGGCGAAGGAGTATTCGAGCTGGCAGGTGCGCATCGTCGATGCCGGCGCCGAGGAATGGGAGGCGGAGGCGATGTTCGCGGTTCCGGAGGTTCGTTCGGGAGCGACGGTGGCGTACCGCAACGGCGCATGGTTCGGGCAGCGGTGGGAGCGGTGCGAGCTCGAGCCGGCGTCGTCGCCGCTCTATCGCCGCGGCGGCGTCTACGTGATCCTCGGCGGCGCGGGTGGGCTGGGGGAGGCCTTCAGCGAGCACTTGATCGCGAGCTACGCCGCGCAGGTGGTCTGGATCGGCCGGCGGGCGCCCGACGCGGAGATTGCCGCGAAGCAGGACCGTCTCGCGGCCATGGGTCCGCGGCCGCACTACATCGCCGCCGACGCCACGGACCGCGCGGCGCTCGTCGCCGCGCGCGGCGAGATCGTGGCGCTGTTCGGCGAGATCCACGGCCTCGTCCACGCCACGATCGTCCTCAACGATCAGGGACTCGCGCGCATGGACGAGGCGGCGTTCGCGGCCGCGGCGAGCGCGAAGATCGACGTGGCCGAGAACATGGCCGCCGTCTTTCAGCACGACGCGCCCGACTTCGTCCTGTTCTTCTCCGCGCTGCAGAGCGCCCTCCGCGTCGCCGGCCAGAGCAACTACGCCGCCGGCTGCACGTTCGTCGATGCCTACGCCGACGCGCTCCGGCAGTCGTGGCGCTGCGCGGTGAAGGTCGTCAACTGGGGCTACTGGGGGAGCACCGGCATCGTCGCCGCGGGCGACTACCCGTCGCGCATGGCGCAGTTCGGCCTCGCGTCCATCGACCCGCGGGCCGCGCTGGAGATGGTCGACCGGCTGCTCGCGTCGACGACGGATCGGGTGGCGTATCTGAACACGACCGGGCCGGATGCGCCGGTGCTGCGGGCGCTGGAGCTGACGGGACGGAGCGCGTCGCACGAGGAGATCGGCTCCGTTCTCCCGAGTACCGGGCGGCGGGACGCCGCCCGGCCAGCCGGCGGGACGCCGGCGCTCCGGGAGACGCCGGCGCTCCAGGAACGGCCCTCCCTCGCGTCGCACGTGCGGCGCGCCATTCGCGAGAGCATCACCGAGGCCGTGCGGGTCGCGCCGGAGCGGATCCGGGACGATCAGGCCTTCTCCGACTACGGCGTCGACTCGATCGTCGCCGTCTCGCTGGTCAACACCATCAACACGAGACTCGGCCTGACGCTGAACACGACCGTCCTCTTCGACTACGGGAGCGTGGCGCAGCTCGTCGACCACATCGTCCGCACCCATGGGAGCGAGGTGAGTGCCATGCTCGCACCGGAACGGAGCGCCGGCGTCTCGCCGGCTGGCGTGGCGGCGTCCCGCGCCGCCACTTGGGCGGGTGGGGGAGCGCGGCACGAGGAGATCGGCTCCGTTCTCCCGAGTACCGGGCGGCGGGACGCCGCCCGGGCAGCCGGCGAGACGCCGGCGCTCCGGCAACAGCCGGCGCTCCCGGTGCGGAAGAGGTTCCGTGAGGTGGCGGCGCCGGTGGCGGTCGCCGCCGACGGGCCGCGGTACCAGCGGGTGGTGATCGATGGGCCGGGGTCGATCGACGATCTCCGGCTGGTGCAGGGCGCCCTGCCGCCGCTCGGCGACGACGACGTGCTGATCGCCGTCCACGCCTTCTCCCTGAACTTTGCCGACGTGCTGTGCGTCAGCGGTCTCTATCCGCACATGCCGGCGTATCCGTTCACGCCGGGCGCGGAGGTCAGCGGTACCGTGGTGGCAGTCGGCCGCGCGGTCACAAAGGTCGCCGTCGGCAACTCCGTCATCGCCATGGCGGGACCGGCGATGGGAGCGCATGCCACCGCGCTCGTCGCTCCCGCGGGTCACGTCTTCAAGATGCCGGCGTCGCTGTCCTTTGAAGAAGCATGCGCGCTCCCCGCGGTCGCACTGACCGCGATCGCCGCGTTCCACAAGATCCGGCCATCGCGCGGCGAGCGGATCCTCATCCAGACCGCCACCGGCGGCACCGGGCTGGCGATGCTGCAGCTCGCGCGGCATCACGGCCTGGAGATCTTCGCCACCGCCGGCTCGGAGGCGAAGCTGGAGTACCTCCGCTCGCTGGGCGTCACCAACGTCATCAACTACGTCGCGTGCGACTTCGAAGCGGAAGTGCGGCGGCTCACCGGCGGCGCGGGCGTGGACATCGTCGTCAACACGCTGCCCGGCGACGCGCTGCAGAAGGGGCTCCACTGCCTCGCGCCGGGCGGGCGGTATCTCGAGATCGCCATGGCCGCGCTCAAGTCGGCGCGGAGCGTCGATCTGACCGCGCTCGACGCGAACCAGACGTTCCTCAGCCTCGACCTCCGCAAGCTTCTCTCCGATCAGCCCGGGCTCCTGGCCGCGTACTGGAACGAGCTGGTCGCGCTCGTGGGCGACGGCGTCCTCACGCCGGTCATCGGGCGCACGTTCCCGCTGCCGGCGGTCGCCGACGCCTACCGCTGGATGTCCGATCGCGCCCACATCGGAAAAGTGGTCGTGCAGGTTCCGGAGGAGTCGCGGTTCGAGCTCGCCGCGGCGCCCGCGCATCCGCGCGTCGAATCGCGCCCCGGCCACGACCGCATCGCCATCGTCGGGATGAGCGGCCGCTTCGGCAGCGCCGCCGATCTCGAGCAACTGTGGGCGGCGCTCGCGGCCGGCGAGGAGCTGATCGAGGAGCCGACGCGGTGGACGCTGCCGCCGCAGAACCCCGACGAGCCGCCCCGTTGCCGCCGCGGAGGGTTCCTCCGCGACATCGACCGCTTCGACGCGCTCTTCTTCAACATCTCCGGCGTCGAGGCCACGCACACCGACCCGCAGCAGCGCCTCTTCCTCGAAGAGGCGTGGAAGGCGGTCGAAGACGCCGGGTACGCCGGTACCGCGATCGAGGGCGCGCGCTGTGGCGTCTACGTCGGCTGCGCGGCGGGCGACTACGTGCAACTGCTCGACGAGACGCGGCCGCCGCAGGCCTTCTGGGGGAATGCCGGCTCGGTGATCCCGGCCCGCATCGCCTACCACCTCGACCTGCACGGGCCGGCGGTGGCGGTCGACACGGCCTGTTCCAGCTCGCTGGTGGCGCTCCATCTCGCCTGCCAGGCGCTGCGCGCGCGGGAGGTCGACATCGCCCTCGCCGGCGGCGTGTTCGTGCAGTGCACGCCCGGCTTCTTCGGCCTGGCGAATCACGCCGGCATGCTCTCGCCGACCGGCCACTGCTACGCGTTCGACGCGCGCGCCGACGGCTTCGTCCCCGGCGAGGGCGTGGGCGTGGTCGTCCTCAAGCGGCTGGCCGACGCCGAGGCGGACGGCGATCACATCTACGGCGTCATCCGCGGCTCGGGCACGAACCAGGACGGCACGACCAACGGCATCACCGCGCCGAGCGGCCGCTCGCAGGAGCGGCTCGAGCGCGAGGTCTACGAGACCTTCTCCATCCATCCCGAAGACCTCCAGTACGTCGAGGCGCACGGCACGGGCACGAAGCTCGGCGATCCGATCGAGTTCCGCGCGCTGACCCGCGCGTTCGCCAAAGACACGGCGAAGACGAAGTTCTGCGGCATCGGCTCGATCAAGTCGAATATCGGCCACACGGCCAATGCCGCCGGCATCGCCGGGGTGATGAAGGTGCTGCTCGCGCTGCAGCACCGGCAGCTCCCGCCGACGCTGAACTACGAACAGGGCAATCCGGAGATCGACTTCGAGAACAGCGCGCTGCGCGTCTGCACGGAGCTGGAGCCGTGGGAGGCCGCGCCGGGGCGGAAGCGCTGCGCCGCGGTGAGCTCGTTCGGCATCAGCGGCACGAACGCGCACGTCGTGATCGAGGAGGCGCCGGTGCGCACCGCCGTCGCCTCGACCCGGCCGGCCCATCTCATCGTGCTGTCGGCGCGGAGCGCGGACGGGCTGCGGCGGCAGGCCGAGCGGCTGGTGGCGCACTGCCGTACGCACGAAGTGAGCTGCGCCGACGCCAGCTACACGTTGTTAGCCGGGCGGCGGCACTTCGCGCACCGGCTGGCGTGCGTCGCGCGCGACGCCGACGATCTCGTGGCGTCGCTGACGGCGTGGCTGAACGGCGGACGCGCGTCCATGGTGCGTACCGGCATCGCCAAGGACGATCCGGCGCCGATGCGCGAGACGGACCTCCTCCGGCTCGCGGAGCTGTACGTCGACGGCCACGCCGTCGATCTCGAAGCGCTGTTCGCAGGGCAGCAGACGCGCCGCGTCAGCCTGCCGACCTATCCATTCGCCGACGACCGCTACTGGGTGCGCACGCGCCGCGCCGAGATCCACCTCGCCCCGAGGCTCGAGATCAAGGCCGAGCCTCCGCGCGACCCGGACGAGATCGGCGACGAGTATCTCGATGCCTTCCGCGACGGCCTGATCGACCTCGACGCCATGAAGGCGCTGATCGATCAGGGCATCGTCCGCTGACCTTTCCATCAACCCCAAACAGAGGAGCTGTTCGTGACTCTCGATGACATCCTGATCGCATATCGCGACGGAAAAATCACGCGGGACGAGCTCCGGACGCAGTTGCGGCAGATCCAGCCGCAAGCGCCGGCGGCCGACCCTCCCGTACCTTCTTCCGGCGACCTGCACTCCGCGACGGTCCAACATCTGACGGCGTTGTTCGCCGGAACGCTCGGCATCCCGGCGTCGGCGATCGTGCCCACCGCCACCTTCGATCAGTTCGGCATGGACTCGATCCTCGGCATGCAGATCACGAAAGCGCTGGAGCAGGGTGTGGGCGCGCTTCCGGCCTCGCTGCTGTTCGAGTGTCAGACCGTCGACCAGCTCGCGGCCTGGCTGACCTCGCACTGCGCCGGCCGCCTGCCCGCGCTCGTGCAGCGCGCGGAGCGCGAGCCCGCGCGGCCGGTGCCGCCGCGCATCCCGTCGACGCCGTTTCCGCTGTCCGAGGGACAGAAGGGACTGTGGGTCGAGTGGCGGAAGAGCCCCGAGTCGAGCAGCTACAACCTCGCCCTGGGCCTGCTCATCCGCGACATGCTCGACGTCGACACGTTCCGCCAGGCGTTCGAGCACCTGCTGTCCCGGCAGCCGGTGCTGACCGGCGTCATCGAAGACGACGGCGGCATCCCCATGCAGCGGCACACGACGCTCGAGCAGCCGCCGTTCTCGCACGAGTACTGGCTCGGCCGCGGGCTCGACGAGGCGGTGACGCATCTCAACGAGATCGCCCGGACGCCGTTCGCGCTCGACGAGGGACCACTGGTGCGCCTGCGTCTCCTGACGCTCTCGCCGGCGGAGCACGTGATGCTGCTGGCGGTCCATCACATCGTCTGCGACGGAGCGTCCTGGCCGGTCATCGTCTCCACACTCCTCGGCGCCTACGACGACATCCAGAACGGACGCACGCCTGCGCCGGCGCCGCTCCCGACGCCGTACCGCGACTTCGCCGAGTGGGAGGAAGCGTTCCTGGCCAGCCCCGAGGCGGAGGCGCATCGCGCGTACTGGCGGCAGCAGCTCGCCGGCCCGCTGCCGGTGCTCGCGCTGCCGGCGGATCGCCGGGGCGCTTCCGGACCGATGGCCGCCGACACCGTCGCGCAGCCGCTCGGCGCGGAGCTCAGCGCGCGCGTGCGCGCACAGTGCCGCGCGCAGCACGCCAGCGCCGCGACCTACTTGCTCGCGGTCTACAAGCTGCTGCTGCACCGCTACGGCGGCGCGGACGACGTCATCGTCGGCGTGCCCACCATGGGCCGCTCCGACGCGCGCTTCCGCGAGACCGTCGGCTACTTCGTCAACATGGTCGCGATCCGCAGCGCGGTCGACGGACGCCAGCCGTTCCGCGACTTCCTGCGCGGCGTGCGCGACACGGTCGCGGCCGGCGTCGCCCACGCCGCCTATCCGTTCCCCGCGGTGGTGCGCGACCTCGACGTGCAGCGGGAGCACGCACCGGTCTTCCAGGTCGGCTACTCCTACGAGAGCGCGGCGCTGTTCGGCGGGCGCGCCGCCCGCGAGCGCTACGCGCGCGGGCTCTCGATCGAGGTGCTGGAGTCGATCAACCGCGCCGGCGCGTTCGGCGAGTACGAGCTCGCGCTCGAGGCCCGCGAGGTCGGCGACGAGATCGAGCTGGCGTTCAAGTACGACAGCCGCCGCTTCGAGCGGGCCACGGTCGAGCGGTGGATGAGCCACTACCTGCATCTCCTCGACGCGGTGCTCCGCGATCCGGAGGTGCCGGTCGCCGATCCCGCGCTGCTGTCGGAGGAAGAAGCGCGGCAGCTCGACGCCTGGAACGACACCGCCGCCGATTACCCGGACCGGCTGCTCGTCCATCAACTGGTGGAGGAGCAGGCGGCGGCCACTCCGTCCGCGGTCGCGGTCCTCGGCGGCGGGCAATCGATCACGTACGACGAGCTGAATCGCCGCGCGAATCAGGTGGCGGCGTATCTCCGTGCGCGCGGCATCGGGCGCGACGGCGTCGTGGCGGTCTGCGTCGATCGCACCATCGAGATGGTCGTCGGCATCCTCGGCGTGCTCAAGGCCGGCGCGGCGTACCTTCCGGTCGACCCGCGCTATCCGCGCGACCGGCGCGCGTACATGCTCGAGAGCGCGGCGCTCGTCCTCACGGACGCGGCGCTCCGTGAGGACCTGCCGGAGACCGGGCGGGCTGAAGCCGCGCCCTACATCGTGACGCTCGACGGCGACTGGCCGGAGATCGCGCGCCACGATGCGGCGAACGTTCACGACGCGAACGCGACGCCGGCCGACCTCGCGTACGTCATCTTCACCTCCGGCTCGACCGGCCAGCCGAAGGGGACGGCCATGCCGCACCGCGCGCTGGTCAACCTGATCGAGTGGCATCGGCGCACCTGGCCGGCGAAGCACGCGCCGCGGACCCTCCAGTTCGCGGCCCTCGGCTTCGACGTCGCCTTCCAGGAGATCTTCACGACGCTCGCCACCGGCGGCACGCTGGTGCTGATCGCGGAGGCGGTGCGCAGCGATCCGTCCGCGCTCGTCGCGGTGCTGCGCGAGCACGCCATCCAGCGGCTGTTCCTGCCGTTCAGCGCGCTGCAGGGATTCGCCGAGGCGGCCACGCGCACGGGAGCGGCACTGACCGCGCTCGAAGACGTGATCACGGCCGGCGAGCGGCTCCGGATCACGCCGGAGATCGCGGGCTTCTTCGCGTCCCATCGCGGCGCGCGGCTGCACAACCACTACGGCCCCACCGAGAGCCACGTCGTCACCGCGGCGGTGCTCTCGGGCGATCCTGACGGCTGGGAGGAGTTTCCGCCGATCGGACGCCCGATCGCGAACGCGCGCATCCACGTCCTCGACGAGCGCCGCCGCCCCGTGCCGATCGGCACGCTCGGCGAGATCTACATCGGCGGTGTCGCCGTCGCCCGCGGCTACCTCAATCGTCCGGAGCTGACCGCGGAGCGCTTCGTCGCGGACCCGTTCTCCACCGATCCGCAGGCGCGCCTCTACCGGACGGGCGATCTCGCGCGGCTCCGGTCGGACGGCGAGATCGAGTACGCCGGGCGCAACGACGATCAGGTGAAGATCCGCGGCTTCCGCGTGGAGCTGGGCGAGATCGAATCGCAGTTGCGCCGCCACCCGGCGGTGAAGGAGGCGGTCGTCGTGGCCCGCGAGGAGCCGGGCGGCAGCAAGCGCCTGATCGCGTACATCACGCGGTCGGCCGACGACTCGCCGGAGGAGTTGCGGGCGGCGCTCAAGGCGGCGCTGCCGGACTACATGGTGCCGAGCGCGTTCGTCACGCTCGAGACGCTGCCGCTCACGCCGAACGGCAAAGTGGACCGGCGCAACCTGCCGGCGCCGGAGCTGAGTGCGTTTGCGGTGCGGAAGTACGAGGCGCCGGAGGGCGAGCTGGAGTCGTCGCTCGCGGCGGTGTGGCAGGCGCTGCTCGGCGTCGGGCGCATCGGCCGCCACGACAACTTCTTCGACCTCGGCGGGCACTCGCTGCTGGCCATGCAGGTCCTTGCGCGGCTGCGCGAGGACCTCGGGATCGAGCTGTCGCCGGCCATGCTGTTCGACCACCCGACGGTGGCGGCGCTGGCCGAGTTCATGGGCGCCCGGATGCGGGCGCGGGATCTGTCATCGAAGCGCGCTGCCGGCGCGCAGAACACACGCCAAAGGGGAGTGCTATGACCGTGGCCATCGAGCTGTTGAATGCGTTGCGAGCGAAGGACGTCGATCTCTTTCTCGACGGCGATCAGTTGTCGTACGACGCACCCGCGGGTGCGCTCACCGAAGAGGACCTGGCCGCGATTCGCGCGCACAAGCCGGAGATCCTGAAGCTCCTGGCGGATGCCGCGACGCTCGTCGCGCCGTCGATCGAGCGCGCCGACCGCGGCGGTCCGCTGCCGCTGTCGCTCGCGCAGCAGCGCCTGTGGTTCATCGACCGGCTGGAAGGAGCCGCGGCCGCGTACAACATCCAGGGCGCGTTCCGCCTGACGGGCGAGCTCGATCGCGGCGCCCTCATCGCCGCGCTGGACGCCATCGTCCGCCGCCACGAGGCGCTGCGCACGGCGTTCCGCAGCACCGACGGCGCCGCCGTGCAGGTCATCGAAGACCGCGTCGAGTGGTCGCTGCACGAAGCGGACGTCAGCGGGCTGCCGGCGGCGGAGCGCAACAGCGCGGTGCAGGAGCATGCCTCCCGCGAGGCGCACACGCGCTTCGATCTGACGGCGACGCCGCTGTTCCGCCTGGCCCTGGTGCGCCTCGGCTCCGACGAGCACGTCCTGCTCGTCACCATCCATCACATCGTCTCCGACGGCTGGTCGCTCGCCATCTTCGCGCAGGAACTGGCCGCGCTCTACGCCGCGCAACGCCGCGGCGGTGTCGACGGGCTCCCGCCGCTCGAGGTGCAGTACGCCGATTACGCGCAGTGGCAGCGGCGCTGGCTCGCCGCCGGCGCGCTGCAGCAGCAGCGCAGCTACTGGACCCGCCAGCTCGCCGGCGTGCCGGCGCTGCTCGACCTGCCGACCGACCGGCCTCGCCCGGCCGTGCAGAGCTACACCGGCGCGAGCGTGCCGGTGACGCTGTCGCCGGAGCTGACGGCGGGACTCAAGGCCCTCGGCCGGAATCATGGCGCGACGCTCTTCATGACCCTCTTCGCCGGCTGGTCGATCCTCCTCTCACGCCTCAGCCGGCAGAGCGACGTCGTGGTCGGCGTGCCGGTGGCGAACCGGCCCCGCACGGACCTCGAGCGCTTGATCGGACTGTTCGTCAACACGCTCGCGCTGCGCACGCAGCTCGACGACGATCCGACCGTCGCGGACGTGCTGCGCCGCGTGAAGGCGACCACGCTCGACGCGCATGCGAACCAGGACCTCCCGTTCGCCGAGGTGGTCGAGGCGCTGCGTCCGGTGCGGAGCCTCAGCTACAGCCCGGTCTTCCAGACCATGTTCGCGCTGCAGAACGCGCCGCAGCGCGACGTCACCGCGGAGGACGGCCTGACCGTGCGGCCGACCGGCGAGTACATCGCCGGCGGCATCGACACCGCGCGCTTCGACCTCACGCTGTCGCTCGAGGAGAGCGGGAGCACCATCGCGGGTGCGTTGAACTACGCCAGCGACCTGTTCGACCGCGCCACCGTCGACCGCTGGATCGAGCACTTCAAGACGCTGCTCGCGGCGATGGTGAACGCGCCGTCCACGACGGTCAGCGCGCTGCCTCTGCTCGACGCGCGGGAGCGGCAGATGGTGGTGGAGGAATTCAACGCCACGAACGTCGACTACGGCCGGCAGGCGCTGCTGCACCGGTTGTTCGAGGCGCAGGTGGCGGCGACGCCCTCCGCTCCGGCGGTGGAGTTCGAGGCGCGGCAACTGACGTACGCCGAGCTGAATCGGCGCGCGAATCAGCTCGCCCGTCACCTGATCGCGCGCGGCGTCGGCCCGGACCGCCTGGTGGGTGTGTGCGTGGAGCGCAGCGTCGAGATGGTGGTGGCGCTCCTCGGCATCCTCAAAGCCGGCGGCGCATACGTGCCGCTCGATCCCGCCTACCCGGCGGAGCGGCTGGCGTTCATGCTCGCCGACGCGGCCATGCCCGTCCTGCTCACGCAGCAGCACCTCATTTCGCAGTTGCCTCCAACCGGCGCCGAGGTCTTCGCGCTCGACGCGCGGCAGGCGGAGATCGCCGCCTACGACGACGGCAATCTCGACGACGCCGCGCTGACGCCGCGGAACCTGGCGTACGTCATCTACACCTCCGGCTCCACCGGGAAGCCGAAAGGCGCCATGAACGAGCACCGCGCGGTCGCCAACCGGCTGCTGTGGATGCAGAGCGCCTACTGCCTCAGTGCGGCCGACGCCGTGCTGCAGAAGACGCCGCTCAGTTTCGACGTCTCGGTGTGGGAAGTCTTCTGGCCGCTGCTCACCGGCGCCCGCCTGGTCGTGGCGCGGCCCGGCGGCCATCACGATCCGCGCTATCTCAGCCGCGTCATCCGCGACGCGCGCGTGACCACGCTGCACTTCGTCCCGTCGATGCTCCAGGCCTTCGTCGACGACGCCTCGGCCGCCGAGTGCACGAGCATCCGCCACGTGGTGTGCAGCGGCGAGGAGCTGTCGGTCGCGCTGCAGGACCAGTGTCTGGCCGTGCTGCCGCAGGCCGCGCTGCACAACCTCTACGGACCGACGGAGGCGGCGGTCGACGTCACGTACTGGAACTGCCGCGCGGACGCGAACCTCGGCCGCGTGCCGATCGGCTACCCGATCGCCAACACGCGCATGTATGTCCTCGACGGCCTGCGCCAGCCGGTCCCGGTCGGCGTGCCGGGCGAGATCCACATCGGCGGCGTCGCCGTCGGCCGCGGCTACTGGAACCGCCCCGACCTCACGGCGGAGCGCTTCATCGCCGATCCGTTCAGCAGCGATCCGGATGCGCGTCTCTACAAGACCGGAGACCTCGGCCGCTGGCGCGCCGACGGCGCGATCGAGTACCTCGGCCGCAACGACCATCAGGTGAAGGTCCGCGGTTTCCGTATCGAGCTCGGCGAGATCGAGGCCGTTCTGCGCCGCAACGCCGCGGTCAACGAGGCCGCCGTGGTGGTCCGCGACGACGGCGCGGCGGCGAAGCAGCTCGTCGCCTACATCACCTCCCGCGGCGCCGCGCCGTCGCCGGAGACGCTGCGCGCCTTCGCCGCGCAGCAACTGCCGGAGCACATGGTGCCGTCCGCGTTCGTCATGCTCGAGGCGCTGCCGCTGATGCCGAACGGCAAGCTCGATCGGAGCGCGCTGCCGCGCCCCGACTTCTCGGCTCGCTTGGAGAGCCAGTACGTCGCGCCGCGCAACGCGGTGGAGCAGACCCTCTGTGCCATCTGGGCCGAGGTGCTGCGGCTGCCGCGGGTCGGCATCGACGACGAGTTCTTCGGCGCCGGCGGCGACTCCATCCTCAGCATCCGCGTCGTCGACAAGGCGCGCAACGCCGGGCTGGCCATCACGGTCGAGGACGTCTTCCAGTACCCGACCGTCGCACGGCTGGCGCAGGTCCTCCACGACCGCCACACCGTGGCCGCGCCGGCCCCGCTGCCGCGCGATGCGTTCGCGCTGCTGGCGCCGCAGGAGCGCGCCGCGTTCCAGAGCCGTCCCGAGATCGAGGACGCGTATCCGCTCAGCGCCCTGCAGGCCGGCATGTACTTCCATTCCGAGCTGCACCGCGACAGCGGCGTCTATCACGACATCTTCAGCCTCTCCATCGCCGACACGTTCGACGCGGAGCTGTTCGCGCAGGCGCTGAGCGCCCTCGTCGAGCGCCACCCCATCCTCCGCAGCAGCTTCCACACGAGCGGCGATCGCCTCGTGCAGGCGGTCCACCGGTCCGTCGAGCTCCCTCTCGAGGTGCACGACATCTCCCACCTCGGCGAGGCCGAGCAGGAGCGGTTCGTCGAGCGCTGGATGGAAGAAGAGAAGTGGCGCCGCTTCAACTGGGCGCAGGCGCCGCTGTTCCGCGTGGTCATCCACCGGCGCGCGGCGAAGTCGTTCCAGCACACGCTGAGCTTCCACCACGCCATCCTCGACGGCTGGAGCCTGGCCTCGCTGCAGACGGAGCTGTTCGAGCACTACCTCGCCCTGCAGGCGGGGATGGACGTCGCCGTCGCCGCGCCGAAGTCGCTCTATCGCGACTACATCGCGCTCGAGCAGCAGGCCCTCCAGTCGAGCGAAGCGCAGGAGTTCTGGCGCGGTCTGCTCGACGACGCCGTGCGGCTGCGGTTGCCGGAGAGCGCGCGGGCGCATCAGAAGGGCATCCGCGTCGCGACGTGCGACTCGACGATCGACGAGGAGCTGTACGGCCGGCTCAAGACCCGGGCGCGCGAGCTCAACGTGCCGTTCAAGTCGCTGCTCTTCGCGGCCCATCTCAAAGTGATGGCCCTCGTGTCCGGCCAGCCGGACGTCCTCACCGGCCTGGTCTCCAACGGCCGCGTCGAAGAGGAGGACGGCGAGCGCGCCCTCGGCCTGTATCTCAACAGCCTGCCGTTCCGCATGAAGCTGCAGGACGGCTCCTGGCGCTCGCTCGTCACCGACGTGCACCGGCTGGAGCAGGCGGCGATGCCGTACCGCCGCTATCCGATGCAGGCCGCGCAGCAGCTCGTGGGCGGCGAGCCGCTGATCAATACGCTCTTCAACTACGTCCACTTCCACGTCTACCAGCGGCTGTTCGACGCCGGCATGGTGAGCGTGCCGAACAGCCGCGTCTTCGAGCAGACGAACTTCGACCTCATGGTCGTCTTCTCCCACGCCGTGAACGGCGAGGGGCTGTCGCTGTCGCTGGCCTATGACCCGGCCGCGCTCGACGACGAGCAGGTGGAGCGCCTGTCGGTCTACTACCGCCGCACGCTCGAAGCCATCGCGGGCGATCTCGAAGGACGCCACAGCCGCGCCACGCTGCTGACGGACGTGGAGCTCGCGCAGCAGCGCCAGTGGAACGACACCGTCGCCGCGTGGAATGGTCCGCGCCTCATGCATCAACTGTTCGAGGAACAGGCCGGGAAGACCCCGGCATCGGTCGCGCTGATTGCCGGCGAAGAGTGCCTGACGTACGAGGAGCTGCATCGCCGCTCCAATCAGCTCGCGCGGTACCTTCGCGCGCACGGCGTCGGTCCGGACACGCGCGTTGCCATCAGCCTCGAGCGCGGGGTGCCGATGGTCGTGGCCATGCTCGCCACGCTGAAGGCGGGCGGCGCATACGTGCCGGTCGATCCCGAGTATCCGGCCGATCGGCTGCAGTGGATCCTCACCGACAGCGCGCCGCGCGTGGTGCTGACGGAGCGCAAGTTCGTCTCCCGCGTCCCCGCCGGACAGGCGGAGGTCGTCGCGCTCGACGAGATGTGGAGCGAGATCGAGACGCTCGACGCGTCGATCGAGCCCGCCGCCGTCGCGCCGGAGGACGTGGCCTACGTCATCTACACGTCCGGTTCGACGGGCCGGCCGAAGGGCGTCATGATCGAGCACCGGAACGCCGCGAACTTCATCGAGTGGGGCCGCACCGCGTTCTCGCCCGAGCAGTTCGCGCAGACGGTCTTCTCGACGTCGATCAACTTCGACCTCTCGATCTTCGAGCTGTTCGTGACGCTCTCCTGCGGCGGTACGGTCTTCCTGGTCGAGAACCTGCTGCACGTCGATGGGACGAGCGGCCCGACGCTCATCAACACCGTGCCTTCGGCGCTCGCCGCGCTGCTTGCCGCCGGACGCGTCCCCCCGTCGGTGCGCGTGGTCAACCTCGCCGGCGAGCCGCTCGGCCGCGAGCTGGTCGAGCGCGTGTTCGCTCAGACCGGCGCGGAGCTCGTGGCGAACCTCTACGGCCCGACCGAGACCACGACCTACTCGACCTACGCCGTCTTCCCCCGCGCCGCTTTCGTGCCCGAGCCGCACATCGGCCGCCCGGTGGCGAACACGTTCATCCGCCTGCTCGACGAGCACGGCGGCCTCGTGCCGAACGGCGTGGCGGGCGAGATCTACATCGGCGGCGCGGGCGTCGCACGCGGCTATCACAACCGTCCGGAGCTGACGCGGGAACGGTTCGTCGCCGATCCGTTCAGCACCGAGCCCGGCGCGCGCATGTACCGCACCGGGGACCTCGGCCGCTGGCGCTCCGACGGCACCATCGAGTACCTCGGCCGCAACGATCACCAGGTGAAGATCCGCGGCTTCCGCATCGAGCTCGGCGAGATCGAGACCGAGCTGCGCGCGCATCCGCAGATCAAGGAGGCGGTCGTCCTGGCCCGCGACAGCGAGCAGCTCGGCAAGCATCTCGTCGCCTATGTCTCTCCGGCCGACGAGCGCGAGCTGGCCACGCCGGAGGAGCGGGGCCAGGTCGACGCCTGGCAGCGCATCTTCGAGCAGGAGTACGTCGCCCCGGCCGGCGGCGCCGATCCCCGGGACAACTTCTCGGTCTGGATCAGCAGCTATGACGGGCAGCCGCTCGGTCTCGACGCCATGCGGGCCTGGGCCGACCTCGCCGTCAGCCGCATCCTGCGGTTGCCGACCGATCGCGTCCTCGAGATCGGCTGCGGCGTCGGCCTGCTGCTCTTCCGCCTGCTGCCGGACTGCGGGCGGTACGTCGGCTCCGACTTCTCGCACGCGGCGCTCGACACCATCGCCCGGTCGCTTCCGCCGGACGACCGCACCCGCGTGGAGCTCCTTTGCGGCGACGCGCTCGACACGGCGGCGCTGGGCGACCGGCAGTTCGACACGACCGTCGTCAACTCCGTCATCCAGTACTTCCCGAGCGTCGACTACCTCCTGAGCGTCCTCGACGACGCCATCGCGCGTACGGCCGCCGGAGGCGCGGTATTCGTCGGCGACGTCCGCAACTACGACCTGCTGGAGGCGTTCGCCACGTCCGTGGTGCTGCACAAGGCGGCTCCGGGCGAGCCGCTCGCGGCGGCGCGTCAGCGCATCCGCGCGCACGTGCACAACGAGGGCGAGCTGCTCGTCGCGCCCGATTTCTTCGCCTCGCTCGCCGAGCGTTTCCCGCGGGTCACGCACATCGAGATCCTGCCGAAGCTCACCGCGCCGTATGCGAACGAGCTGTTCGATTTCCGTTATGACGTCGTGCTGCACGTCGAGCGCGCGGTGGAGGCGCAGCCGCTGGTGTCGCTGGATTGGCAGCGGGACGACCTCACGCTGGCCTCGCTCGCGCAGCGGATCGAGGGCGAGCGGCCCGATTACCTCCGCGTCGCCTCGATTCCGTCCGACCGCCTCGGCACCACGCTGCGGATGCGCGCCCTCGCGCTGGATCCGTCGGCATCGTTCGAGAGCGTCGGCGACGTGCTCGACGCGGTCGAGCGCGAGCGCGCCGGCCGCCGCACGCCGCCCGAGGCGCGCGAGCTGGTCTCGCTCGCGAGCCGGCTCGGCTATGACCTCGACATCAGCTACGTCGGCGCGAGCGCGCCGGGCGAGTACGCCATCGTGCTGACGCGGCAGGGGCTGCCGCGGTACGTCGCGCCGATCGAGCCGCGCCGCGTCGCGCCGGCCGCGCTCCGCGCGCTGGCGAACAGCCCGCTGCGCAACCGGCTGACCGCGCAGGTGACGGCGGCGCTCAAGGAGCACGTCGCCGAGCGGCTGCCGGAGCACATGCACCCGAGCTTCTACGTCGTCCTCGACGCGCTGCCGCTGACCCCGAACGGCAAGCTCGATCGGAAGGCGCTGGAGGCGATCGACGCTGCGTCACAGGCCAGCCGCGCCGAGTCGAAGCAGACAGACGGCGACGAGCCGCAGGGCGCGATCGAGATCGCGCTGGCGGGCATCTGGCGCGACCTGCTCGGCGTCGAGCGCATCGGCCGCAACGACAACTTCTTCGACCTCGGCGGGCACTCGCTGATCGCGCTGCAGGTCACGTATCGCGTCTACGCGCTCCTCGGCTGGGACGTCGAGGTGGCGACGCTGTTCGATCACCCGACCCTGGCCGCTCTGGCGCGGCAGCTCGAGACCGGCGGCGCGGCGACGCGCACGCCGATCGAGATCGCCGACCGCAGCCAGCCTCTCGCCCTCTCGCCGGCGCAGCGCCGCCTCTGGTGGCTGGCCCGCCGGGTGCCCGGCGTGCCGGCGTACCAGGTCCCGCAGGCCGTGCGGTTCCGCGGCCCGCTCGATGTGCCCGCGCTGCAGCGTGCCCTCGACACGATCGTCGAGCGCCACGAGGTGCTGCGCACGACCTACGTCGAGGACTACGGCATCCCGGTGCTGCAGATCGCGCCGGAAGGGCGCTTCCTGCTGCGCGTCCGCGACGTCAGCGCGCTGCCGGAGAGCGAGCGCGAGGCGGAAGTCCTCCGCGAGGCCACCGAGGAGGCGTATACGCCGTTCGACCTCGCGGTGGGGCCGGTCATGCGCGGGCGGCTCATCCGCGTCTCGCACGACGAGCACGTCTTCCTCTTCACCGCCCACAGCATCGTCTTCGACGGCTGGACGCGCGGCGTGCTGCTGCGCGAGCTCGGCACGCTCTACACCGCCTATCGCGAGGGCGCGCCCAACCCGCTGCCGCCGCTGCCGATCCAGTACGCCGACTTTGCGCAGTGGCAGAACGAGTGGCTGTCCAAGGTGATCGACAACGGCCTCGATTTCTGGCTGCAGCAGCTCGCGGGCGCGCCGCCGTTGATCGAGCTGCCCACCGACCGTCCGCGTCCCGAAGTGCAGAGCTACGCCGGCGCCGGCACGCGTTTCGTGCTCGACCGGGAGCTCACCGCCGGACTGCGGTCGCTCGCCGCGCGCCACGACGCCACGCTCTTCATGACCCTGTTCGCCGGCTGGGCGGTTCTGTTGTCGAAGCTCAGCGGCCAGCCGGACGTCGTGGTCGGCGCCCTGAACGCCAATCGCGAGGCCAAGGACGTCGAGACGCTGATCGGCTCGTTCGTCAACTACATGCCGCTGCGCGTGCAGCTCTACAACGATCCGAGCGTCAGCGAGCTGCTGTACGACGTCAAGCAGATGGCCAGGGAGGCGTACGCGCACCAGTGGGTGCCGTTCATCGACGTGGCCGAGGCGGCGCAGCCGGTGCCGGATCCGCGCTTCCATCCCGTGTTCCAGGTGTCGGTCATGCTGGAGAACACGCCGCCGAACGTGTTGCGGATGCCGGACCTCGGCTTCGCCCCGCAGGAGGTGCCGTTCGCCTCGGCGGAGCTCGACCTGTCGCTGTCGCTCAAGGAGCGCGGCGACGTCATCGACGGGCTGCTGCTGTACGCGACCGCGCTGTTCGACGCCGCGACGATCGACCGCTGGATCGCCGGGTTCCAGAACGTCCTCCGGCAGATGGTGCGCGACGCCGACCGCCGGATCGACGCGATCCCGCTGGAGGACGAGGCGGTCGACGCCGTGGGGGTGGCCGATGTCCAGTGACGTTGTCCTCATCACCGGCGCCGGCTCGGGCCTCGGCCTGCAGGCGTCCGTCCTCCTGGCGCAGCGCGGCCTCCGCGTCTTCGCATCGGTGCGCGACCTGTCGCGCGCCGATGCCCTGCGGGCGGCGGCCGAGGCGGCGGGGTTTGCCGTCGAGATCATCGAGCTCGACGTCACCTCGCCCGCGTCGATCGCCGCGGCCGTCGATCGCGTGCTGACGGAGGCCGGCCGCATCGACGTCCTCGTCAACAACGCGGCGGTCTGTACGATCGGGCCTCTCGAGTTCAGCACCGACGAGGAGATCGAGAGCACCTTCGCGACGAACGTCGTCGGTCCGATCCGTTTGATCCGCGCCGTCCTGCCGGCCATGCGCCGGCAGGGGAGGGGCCGCATCGTGAACGTCTCGTCGGGATCGGCGCAGACGCGGACCGGCGTGCGGCTGCTCAGCCTCTACGCAGCGTCGAAGGCGGCGCTGCACACCCTGACGCTCGATCTCAACAAGGAGCTCGTGCCCCTCGGCATCCGTGCGGTGCTCGTCGAGGGCGGAGTGGGCGGCGCGTCGAAGATCAACGACGCGATCGCCGCCCGCGCGGCCGGCTTCGGCTCCGACGACTCGCCGTACGCCGTCGCGGAGCGCGTGGCCGCCGCGCAGATCGGCGTCATGACCCGCACGCTCGACGACGGCTCCCCGGCCGCGCGCATGATCGCCGACGCCTGCACGGCCCCCGACCCGGCTCTGCGGTTCCCCCCCGAGGCACAACGCCCGCTGGACTGGGCCCAGCGCCTCAACGATCAGGACTTCCTCAAACTCTGCCGGCTCGACGACGTGGAGCGCGTGGTGGCGCGCAGCGGGCTCACGCAGAGCGCATGGAGGATCCGCTGATCTTTCGCTCTCGCGTCGAGCGCTGTCATCCCGAGCGTCGAGCGAGGGACCTGGGTGGGTGG
>DASUSN010000035.1:0-3196 GCA_036375075.1 Thermoanaerobaculia bacterium
GGTCGAACGCGTAGTGCGGCCTCCCATTCGGATCTTCCGTCGCTTCGGCCCATTCCTTACCGGCGATCTCCTCCAAGTCCAGCTCATCGACGAAGGTACGGATGAAGCGGGCCGGATCGTCCTGCTTGACCCAATTCTCCAGCGCCGGCGGAAACAAGAACTGCGTGCTGTAGTCGGCTCGTAGCCCTCGACTCATTCGTTCACGTGCTCCTCATTCGAGGTGTGACGCGAACCGGGTTTTGAGACACCCTCCGACTGCCTCCGCACTCCAAACCCGTTCAGCGGCCCCAGGGGCCGAGGGCGTCCCAGACGGAGGACACGCGCGGCTCACCCCCACCCCCACCCCCCGCCCGTTTGCGCGGGGCGGCGGCGAGGGCGGCGGCGATCTGGGGGGCGGCCTCGGGGATGACCGGCGCCAGGTCGGCCTCGTGGTCCGCGAGGAAGCGCGTGCTCACGAGGCCGTCGCGAAACGCGGGATGGGCGATGACCCGGCGGAGCCACGACACGTTCGTCCGGGTGCCGAGGATGACGTAGTCGCGCAGCGCGCGCTGCACGCGGTCGATGGCGGCCTTGCGGTCCTCGGCGAAGCAGATCAGTTTCGCCAGCATCGGGTCGAACTTCACGCCGATCTCGCTTCCCTGCGTCACCCCGGCATCCACCCGCACGCCCGGCCCGGACGGCTCGCGGTAGAACGCGATCGTCCCGCTCTGCGGCAGGAAGCGGTTGTCGGGATCCTCGGCATACACGCGCACCTGGATGGCGTGCCCGCGCTGGCGGAGCTGCTCCTGCGTCCACGGCATCGGCTTGCCCGCGGCCACGTCGATCTGCGCGCGCACGAGGTCCACGCCGGTGACGAGCTCCGTCACCGGGTGCTCGACCTGCAGACGGGTGTTCATCTCGAGGAAGTAGAACTCCCCGTCCGGCGTGACGATGAACTCGACCGTCCCGGCGTTGCGGTAGTCGACACCACGCGCGGCCGCGAGGGCCGCCGCGGCCATCCGCTGGCGCAGCTCCTCGGAGTAGTGCGGCGCGGGACTCTCTTCGATGACTTTCTGGTGCCTTCGCTGGATGGAGCAGTCGCGCTCGAAGAGGTGCACGAGGTTCCCGTTCCCGTCGCCGAAGATCTGGAACTCGACGTGCCGCGGCTCCTCGATGTAGCGCTCGAGCAGGAGGCGATCGTCGCCGAACGCCTTCGCCGCCTCGCGCGCCGCGGACTCGATCGCGGGCTGCAGCTCGTCCGCGGCACGGACGATCTTCATCCCCTTCCCGCCCCCACCCGCGGACGCCTTCACGAGCAGCGGGAAGCCGATCCGCGCCGCCTCGCGTGCGAGCGTCCCGGGCGACTGGTCCTCCCCGTCGTAGCCCGGCACGACCGGGACGCCGAGGGACTGCATGAGATGGCGGGACTCGGCCTTCGAGCCCATCGCCGCGATCGACGACGCCTTCGGCCCGACGAACGCGATGCCCGCCTCCTCGCACGCGGCAGACAGCTCCGCGCGCTCGGAGAGGAACCCGTAGCCGGGATGCAGCGCATCCGCGCCCGAGGCCCGCGCGGCGTCGATCACCTTGCCGACGTTCAGGTACGTCGCCCGCGCGTCGCCGGGGCCAAGGGAGACGGCCTCGTCGAAGAAACGGCGGACGTAGCGGACGTCGTCCTCCTCCGCGTGCGCGAGCACGGAGAGGACGTTCATCTCCCGGCACGCCCGGGCGATGCGCACCGCGATCTCGCCGCGGTTCGGAACGATCAGTTTCTGGATACCCACGCCGCCAGCCCCTTCTCGAGGAATGCCCGCATCCCTTCCTGCCCCTCGTCCGACACGCGCCGCGTCGCGATCGCGTCGATCGTGTACGGGATGGAATCGGCGAGGTCGTGCGAGGCGACGTGCGCGATGAGCTTCTTGCACTCGCGCACCGCTTCCGGCCCGGAGGTCTTGAGCTGCGTGACGGTCTCGTAGACCGCGGCGTCGAGCTCGGCGTCGCTCTCCACGACGCGGTGCACGAGCCCGATCCGCAGCGCGCGCTCGGCGTCGAACCGCTCGCCGGTGAGAAACAGCGCCCGCGCGTGCGTGGCGCCGATCTTCGAGATCACGTACGGCGAGATCACCGCCGGCAGGATCCCCAGCTTCACCTCGGACAGGCCGAACTGCGACCGGGTCTGGGCGATGGCGATGTCGCAGACGGAGACGAGTCCCACTCCCCCGCCGATGGCCGCGCCCTGGATGCGTCCGACGATCGGCAGCGGACATTCGTTGAGGATCGCGTACATCTTCGCCAGCAGCGACGAGTCGCGGACGTTCTCGTCGCGTGTGTACGACACCATGCGCGACATCCAGTTCAGGTCCGCGCCGGCGCAGAAGTTCTTGCCCGTGCCTTTCAGCACGACGACGCGCGCGGCGTCGACGTCGATGTTCGAGAAGAGGTCGATCGCCTCGGCGATCAGCTCGTCGTTGAACGCGTTGTGGACTTCGGGACGGTTGAGCGTGACGGTGAGCACACCGTCGTCGTGCTCGACGAGAAGGGTCTTGTAAGCCATACGGCGGCGGATTCTATCGTCAACGCGCTCGCCGTCTCGTTTGGCGAGGCCGCCGTCAACGCTGATGGAGGCCGTCATCAAATCTTCCGGTCCGCACCGCCGCGATCGATGGAGGCGGCCATCGACCGCATCGCGAACTGCGCGACGGTTGATGGGGTGCGTCATCGCGCCGAGTCCAGCCGCACCCTGCGATCGATGGAGGGTGCCATCGATTGTGGAAAGCGCGAGCGCGGCGTCATGGTCGCGCGAGCCGCGGTTCGATGATCCCGTCCATCGATCGTCGCGAAAAAATCGGCAGTATTGCCGGCTTCTTCGTCAGTATCGGCGACTTCTGCGTCAGTATTGGCGACGTCGTCGCCGATGTTGATGGAGGTCGCCACCAGATCTCACGTCCGCGCCGCTGCGATCGATGGAGCCCGCCATCGATCGAGCCTGAAGCGGCGCCACGATCGATGACGCGTGTCATCGATCGTGGACGCCAGTGCCGTGAGATCGATGAAGGCCTCCATCGATCGTACCGCGCGGGATCGCACGCTGACGGTCGCGCTTCCGCACGGTCGATGACCGCCTTCATCGATCACGCCGGCGGGCGCGCGAATGTCAGCGGACGGCGCGCCCGGCGCTGCGCGGAGCGCCGGCTTCCCAGCCGGCCGCTACGCCGGC
>DASUSN010000036.1:0-41416 GCA_036375075.1 Thermoanaerobaculia bacterium
GGTCGAACGCGTAGTGCGGCCTCCCATTCGGATCTTCCGTCGCTTCGGCCCATTCCTTACCGGCGATCTCCTCCAAGTCCAGCTCATCGACGAAGGTACGGATGAAGCGGGCCGGATCGTCCTGCTTGACCCAATTCTCCAACGACGGCGGAAACAAGAACTGTTTGCTGTAGTCGGCTCGTAGCCCTCGACTCATTCGTTCACGTGCTCCTCATTCGAGGTGTGACGCGAACCGGGTTTTGAGACACCCTCCAATCGCCTCCGCTTTCGTATTCGGTGGCCTCAGCGCGCGAACGTGCGAATTCCCAGTCCCCTCTCCCCGCGCGGGCGGACGGGCGGCGGGCGTGGGGAGAGGGTTAGGGTGAGGTGCGCTCTCGCGACCACCTGAGCGCGCACAGGGTTGAGGCCGCGCCTCAGATCACTCGCTTCAGGACATAGCGTCGTGCGCCGACGCACGATCCTGCGCTTTGAGGCCTCGTTTCGCGACCCCCTTCGCAATTGTTACAACGGCAGTTGTCCATCGAGGACGCAAGCTTTCGAGCCATCCGTACGAGCTCGTTCGCAGGGTTCGCGGCCCCGCACTCCCGATCACCGTGCGAGGCGCTGCGACGGACGCCGTCAGCGGTCGCGCAGTCCTGCAAAGCGCAGACAACGCTCCGCTTCGGCTACGTCGCAGGAGGTTGAGTCACCCACTGCGAGTAAACATGGCTCCGCAGTACGGTGGATGCTTCTCTCGTGGTCATCCGAGCGTCGAGCGAGAACCTCGGGTGAGGAGCGCCAACTAGCAGCGGGCCGGACCGTTGGCGGCTAGAGAATCTCTACGAACCGTGCGGACGCGTGCAGGCACTTTCGGGCAGCGCCGCGAAGCGCCGGGGTCCCTGCCGCCCGCTACTCCGGCTTCGCGCCGGCATGGTTCGTCGCCAGTGCTGGGCCGACAGAAAGCGGCATAGCGGCCGGCTGGAAGCCGGCGCTGCGGCAGCGCGTCAGAGCTCTTAATCAATGCCGCGCGACGCGCCGCTTCGCGGGCCCAATCCCGATCAATTCCACCTGCATGAGCTCGACGGTACTCTCCGCCGTCCCGAAGCCGTCCAGGCGGAACACGATCGTGTGGGTTCCCGCAGGCAGCGCGCCCTCCGGACCGCCAATGTAAACCTCCTCTGCCTCATTGGACGCCGTGGACAGATGCCGTTGGTCCATCTCGCGTACGAGGCGGCCGTCGGCGAAAACGCGCAAAAAACCTTCGCCCGCGGCGCGGAAGCGCCAGTGGAACCGCAGTGTACTCACGGGTTCGGCGGGGGAGACGTCCACCACGATCCACGCTGGCGGCTGGGAGAGCCCGGCGGATGAAACGCTAGAAGTGTCCGCGGGAAGAGCGCTCGTCAACGGCGCGGATCCCAGCTTGATCGAGTCGAAGAGCGACGCCGACCCGAGCGTAAACGTGACCGGACCACCGAACGTGGTCACGGATCGCGTGGCTTGCACCTTCTTGTGGGCTGTAGCGCGTGGCGGCGCTACCGAGTAATCGCAGGTTTCCCCTGCCATGGTGCAGGTCAGGTTCCTGGGATAGCTTGTCTGCAGCCAGGAGAGCGTTTTCCCTTTCTCGATCGAGAGGTCGAATCCCGTGCCACCAACGCCGTGGATACGATCAGCGGGCAGATCGGCAAACGAGTCGTTGATGGACTTGCCGTAAAACCGATACGGTCGGTTGTGACGACAAGTCATTCCGCAGGCATCATTGTCCGGCGACGTGACGTCCACATTGAATGCGTGGCTGAGAAACAGCTTGGTGCCGTCATTGCCTACCAAACCGATCAGCGAACGCGTGTCGACGTAATTGTCGGCCCAGTCGGCCTTGCTGCCGTACCTCGATACCGGCACGGGATCAAACGCATCGAGGAACGTGTCGTGAATCTTCACGCCGGGAACCGTTCGCTTGAGTCGAGTGGTGGCTGACTGGATCAGCGCGGAACCGGCACTATGAGCAATGAAGTGCACGTGCTCATAGTTCCTCGTAGTGAGCCGGGATGCCAGTCGTTCACCGATGATGACCGCCTTCGCGAGAACATCGATCGGAGTCTGCGGCGTCAGTCTGTCAAATGGCGCGGCGTCATCTCGCCAGTCCACGACCCACACGTCCCATCCGCCGGCCGTACAAACCCTCGTGAAAGAGTCGGCCATCCTGGCATTCGGGGAAAGAAGCGTTCCCGAGCCGCCGAGATTCACGCAGATGCCGGTCGCCATGTTCTGGACCCAGGATGTGACATCGGCGTTATATCCGTGGGTAATGACCACGGCACGTGCGGCGAATGGTGGGGGACCGGGATTTTCGTGCAAGTCTCCTCGGGTTGGCAGTGTCCTTTCCGGAGCCGTCGTCGTTTGAAACGAAGACCGAGCCCATAGCCCGTTCTTGTTTCCCGCCGTCGCCTGCACCTGCCAGTAGTAGGTCGTGTCGGGGAGCAGACACGTCGGAGGCACAAAGTAGGGTGCGGTGCGCGTCGTATTGACCACGCAGCCGCTGCACGTCTGTGACGCCGGATCCTTCGGCAGCCGGTCAACAGAGGCGGCAATCATCAATCGATAGGAGCTCGCCCCGGCAATCTCGGACCAGATGTAGGTCGGCGAGAGCGGGACACCGTTGCCTTTGGGGCTGGAAAGCCCCGGCGCAGGGAAGACGTCCGGTCCACTCGCCTCGAGTGCCAGCCGTCCGGCGCCCGTCACGTTGTCCGGCCCTGCAGGCGCGACATCCATGGCACGGCTGAGCAGAAAATCCCGGACTCCGGAAACGCCCAGCGATGGGTACGCGCTCCACACCAGGGCTACCGCACCCGCGGCATGCGGTGCGGCGGCGGAAGTTCCGACGAATCCCCCTGCTCCGCAGTCCCCATAGGTTGTCGTGCACACGCCGTCCGGCGCCGCGAGATCGGGCTTCCGTCTCCCATCCGCGGACGGCCCCTGCGAACTGAATTGTCGCGCGGTGCCGGTGCCTACATTCACGGCACCGATGGTGAGAGCGTGCGCCGAGTCCGCGGGTGGCGCGAGGCTCGTCTGCTCGACACGGTGATACATGTAACCGGCTTCCGGGTAGTTGCTCACCGCCGGCCAGAGCCTGTCCTCCTTGAGGAATGTGCGCCAATACTGCACTGCGGTCTGTCCGGCGGCTGCGGAGATCCCGGCGCGGCCGCGCAGTTCCGTCAACGCGTCACGCAGTTCCGGGCCGGCCAACACGGTCAGTTCCGCCACGAACGCGTCGATACGGGTAGCCTGGTCCTCTGTAATATCGACCGTGCCACCATCCAGCAGTGAGCGCACGGCCGGCCTCAGGTCCCTCAACAGACGCGCCGCCTCGATGGCCAGCGCCGGGTGCCGCAGAAGAATACGGCGGACCTCTCGGGAATGCCGGTAGTACGAACGAATCATCGTTCGGCCGGCAGGCGACTCCGCAAGAACATCGTCACGAAAGCGGCGTAATTCTTTCAGAATGCCCCTTGGCATCGCTTGGGTCTCGGCCACGGATTCGATCGCACATTCGTCGCCGGGCTCGTAAGCATAGAGGTGCAGCCGGACGTTCCGTGTGCCGCTGTACCGCTTGATGCCGATGTAATAGTCGCCCGCAGTGTTTGCCGTGAACTCCAGGCGCTCCCACGGATCATGAGTCGACGGGCCGCTCTGGTTTTCATCCGACGACGCGACGACGGAACCGGAGCCATTCCAGACGAACAGATCGAGATCCTGGTTCCTGTTCGTCCAATCGTCCCATTCCACGCAAACCCGTAGCTCATCGCCCGACGCCAGGTAGACGGTATTGCCCTCCTCCGTCGAGGAGAAGTTATGCCATGTGTCGCCATTGCTGTCGTGAAAATCGCCCATCCAGTGCTGCTGCGCAAAGTTCCCGGCCGAGGCGACCCAGGCAATTCCTGCGTCGGAGGCACGTTTGACAAGCTCGTTCACAAAGCCGGTCCCGTCGGCAGGGCCACCACACGGATAGCCCCACGAGGTGTTGATCACATCGACACCCTCCTGGATCAGCCAATCGACCGCATTTTGAAGCTCGACTTCGTTGGAAAAGTTGACTAAGTACAGAATCGCATCCGGCGCGACGTCGTAGACGATCTCGGCGACACCGGTACCGTGCTCCGAGCCGTCCCCGGTGATGTCGCCGCTGAACGAACGGACGCGCGCGTCGGGAATCTGCGGGAGGTCGCTGCCCATGAGTGATCGATAGCCATCGAAACCGACGTCAAGAATCGCGACCTTGATACCGCCGCCTCGACGTCCGGCCGCATGCCACGCGGCGGCGCCAATGCCATCGACGCCCTCGCTCGTCGTCCGAAATGGGACCGGTCGGCGTGGTCTTCGGATGATCTGCACGGCGGGGCCGGCATTTGCGAGTGCGTCGAGTGAGGCGACCGGAACTCTCGCGAGGACGAGATTTCCGGCGCTCGTCTGGAAATGCCCCCCCACCTTCCGCAGATATTCCTTGACCGTCTCCAGGTCCATCACCGTCGTTTGCACCACAACCTGAATCGTGTCGTCTTCTGCAAGCGCAAGATCCCGGTCTACGGTGAATGTCCGAATCGCGTCGCCCGAGCGGTGCCGTCTCGCCAGCTCGCGTAAGTCCGAGGACAGCTTGGACTCCTTCTCCACGGTACCGACGACTGACGGCCGGGAGATGAATCGCGAGCCAGGCCGGCCGGCATCAGCGATGAGGTGGCCCCCGCCGAGACTGACCACGACGATCCACGCGAAAAACGAGAACGGCTTCTTCATGGCATTCCTTATGGACACGCTTTGGGCTCTTGAGGTCGGCCTCCATCAGAACAAATGATTCAATGTGATCCCGCGATGCGTAACCTCATGGGCTCGAGTACAGCCCGTCCGGCCATTCAGGTATCAGTCGATTCCGAATTCGTACAGGATGCCGCCTGGAACAACTACCCCGTACTCGCCCGGCTGCAGATCGCGCGTCGGCGTGATGCTCCAGACACCAGGTGTTGTTTCCGAGGCGTCGTACTCGACATGCCACCGACCGGCCGGGACCACCCTGGTCGTCGCCGTGAACCCAGCCGCTTTCTGCTCGATCTTGAGTGAGCGGTTGTTGTCCTCTTCGTCGTTGACGTCGAGCTTGGCGAGATAGTAGTAACCCTTTGGATCATGCTCCGACCGTACGAGCAGCGTGGGCCGAAGATTCTGAATCCGTGTCCGCGCACTGCGGCCGGGATAATCGAGAAACGTGAATACGACTGGCCACATACCGGTGGCGGACAGATCTCCCCGATTTGAAGGCAGACTTATCTCCTGATCGCCGGCGACGAGGCGCACCTGGCCGTCGCCCTCGCTGGCATTGCCGGAAGCAGAGCCTGTATTCAGCGACGGCTGTTTCACAGTTGCCCTCTCGAGCATGGCGGAAATCACCTTTCCGCTGACGGCCGCTTGCTTCAACTGGATAAGACCATCAGTCGTCAGATCAAAGGCGACACTTTTCGCTTGCTTGATCTTAGCGAGGATGACTTCATCACCGAGCTGCAACTTGGACAATTTGATGATGTCGCCATTGGACAGCGGCGGTTCCGGAGCGGATTGCGGTACTGCGAACAATGGTATCGCTGCCGCCGACGTAACAAGAACTGCAAACGCAAGAACAAGCCAGATCCGACGTCTTCCGAACATTTGTCGTCCTCCCTCAATGAGTTGATGGTTTGCTCATTGCGCGGGGGGTGTCCCGATCTCTCCCGGCAATCAGCATTGATGGCCAATGCACCAACAAGTCTCCTCACGAGACCGATACGCTCTTGAATATCGTTGCAATGTATGTCGGACCCAGCGACGCGCGTAGAGTAGCATACGTACCGAATGCCACCCATTATTGGTGGATTACGAAGGATCCGCGAGGGTCTTTGTCCCGCTCCTCGACGACGTTCCAGCATCGCCTGTGTCACGGCGGCTTGCATCCAGCCGACCGGGGGCTCGCAAATCACCTGCGTCTCAAAGGAGAGCCACAATGCCAGCCTGCATTCTCAGGCGCAGAGTGCTCGAACGAGCAACCTGCCACCCCGAGCGTCCAGACAGTTTCCTGGGCAGTTGGCACGACCGGCTTGAGCTTCATGCCCCGCCCGCCCGTGTCCCGCGCTCGTCCGTGAGAAATGCGGGCTGAAAACACCCAATCTCTATCCTGGGTCTGGTACACCTTCCGACGGCCCCCCGCGCCAGCTCACCCCGCCAATCGCTGTTCGATGAGGGTGACCGCGCGCTGCACGCCGTCTTCCTGCTGCATCGACGCGGCGACGGCGCGGGCGCGCTCCTGGATCGACGGCGACTGCAGGACCTTGCGGATCTCCGCCGCCAGGATCTTCGGGGTCACGGAGCGCTCGTGGAGCATGCGGGTGGTCAAGCCCGCCTGCTGCAACTGCGCTCCCCAGAAGATCTGGTCGCCGAAGTGCTCGACGATGATGGAGGGGCATCCCGCGAGGGACGCAGAATGGGTGGTTCCGGCTCCGCCGTGGTGCACAACCAGGGAGCAGCGCGGAAAGATCCGGTGGTGCGGCGCCGACTGGATGTGCAGGATGTCCGGATCGCTCCCCGCGACTCCGTCCCCTTGCGCCTGCACGATGGCGCGGCAGCCGGCGGCTTTGGCGGCTTCGACGAACAGCTCGGTGGCGGGCCGGGACTGCGGCATGCTCCCGAAGGTCATGAAGACGGGCGGGTCGCCCGCATCCAGGAACCGGCGGAGGTCCTCCAGCATGACCCAGTCCTGCGCGTCGTCCGGCAGGGCGAGGAAGCCGGACACCTGGAGGTGGTCGCCCCAGTCCGCGGGCCGCTGGTAGAGGCTGGGGCTGGCCGCGATCAGGGTCAGGGCCTTGGACTCCCATACGTCGGAGAAGACGTCGCGCGCGGCCGGGTAGCCCTCCCGCTCGCGGAGACGGTTGACGTACTTCAGGAGCATCTTGTTCGTGATCCCCGCCGCCAGTTTCCACCACAGCGGATTGATCCACGGCCCGAGGTTGGGGAGCGTGCTGGGGGGCTTGTGGCGCGAGCGGTAAAAGTCCGGGCTCCACACCAGCGGCGCGTAGGGCCGGCCGCTCTTCGCCGCCGCGAGCTGCACCGGGTGGGCGATGAAGTAGCCCAGCATGGCGTCGTTCTCTTCGGCGAGGCGGCGGGCCACGGCATACATCTCGTCCACCGCGGGCTCGAGCAGCTCGTCGAAGAGACGCGGCACCTGCTCGAGCTGCTTGGACTTGATGACGTCGTGCTTGAGCCGCGCCAGGCGCTCCACGCCCCACGGCGTGTAGGTCTCGTGCGCGTGGAGGATGCGGAACTTCAGCGACTCCGCATACGGCGTGTAGTCCTTCAGGTCGACGCTCGTGACGGCGAGCGTCACGTCGTGGCCTTTGGCACTGAGGCCGCCGGCGAGCGCGAGGAAGGGACGGATGTCGCCCTCGCTCCCCCAGGTCTGCAGACCGATCTTCATGGTGCGGAGCCTGGGATTATAAGTCGGGAGGGACATCGATCCTCCCGGCCGCAGGGACGGATCGCCGAACCTCCTGTTACGTTCGCGTGGGATCGGCTGCCGCGGAGCGCGAGGACGTGGTATGAACTTCGGCTACACATGAACGTCAGGGAAGTCATCGCTCTCGCCACGAGATGGGTCGAGGAGACCGGGTCCGCCTTCCCCGGCTTCAGCGGCGCGTACCTCGCCGGCTCGATCACCGAGATGGAGAAGGACGGCCCGTTCCCGCCGTTCAAGGACGTCGACGTGTACGTCGTCGTCGAAGACCTCTCCCGGATCGCGGAGCCGCAGAAGAAGTTCGACTACCACGGGATCCTGCTGGAGAGCGTGTGCGCGAGTCTCGAGGAGCATCGCTCGCCCGAGGCCATCCTCTCGTCGGTCCACGCGGGGAGCGTGGCGCGCTGCGAGATCCTCTCCGATCCCACCGGCGTGCTGCACGACCTGCGGGCCAAGGTGGCCGCGGACTACGCCGACCCGAAGTGGGTCGCGGCGCGCTGCGAGCGGCAGAAGATGATGCTCGCCCACACCTTCAGCCAGATCGAGTACGCGCCGGACCCCGTGTTCGCGCTCGGCTTCATCGTGCTCTTCCTGGGCGACCTGGTCGCGCTGGCGTGCGGACGGAGGCCCACCGTCCGCCGCAACCTGGCCCTCTCCCGCGAGCTGCTCGAAGCCCGCGGCCGGCACGACCTCCACGAAGCCCTCCTCGGCCTGCTCGGCTCCGCGCACATGGACCGCGACCAGGTCGTGAGCCACCTGGAGGACTGCGTGGAGGCCTTCGACCGGGCCGTGGAGGTCGTGGTCACGCCCTTCTACACGTCCTGGAACCTCCACGCCGGCACGCGCCCGTACCTCGTGGACGGCGCCTACGAGATGATCGACGCCGGCGACCACCGCGAGGCGATGTTCTGGATCTCCATGCTCCACTCCATCGCCAACATGGCCATCCAGAACGACGCGCCGGAAGCGGAGAAGGCGCGGTATCAGGCGAGCATGGACCGGTTGAAGACGGCGCTCGGCGTTCCGGACGCCGCGGCGTGGCAGGCGCGCATCGAGGTCGCGCGCAACGTTTCGGAGCGGGTGACGCGCTTCGCGGATGAGATGGTCGCGCAGGCGCGCTGACGGCGTTGAAAAGTACGCCGGCCGTCCGGAACCGGACGGCCGGCGTACCGCGAGCCTGGCGCTACCGGGCCTGCGTGTCGGGGCGGAACGTGCTGGAGAAGGTCTCCGCACCCTGCATCGCGGCCGGTGCCGCGGCCGGCGTTCTCGGCGGAACGGTGGACTTCTTCGGCGCCTTGCCGTTGCCGAAGTTGAACACGTCTTCCGCGATCAGGAGGCCGAGCGGAACGCCGCCGGTGTACTTGCCGCCGGTCTTTTTCCTGATGGCCGCAACGGTGTCTTTGAGAAACGCGTCGAACACCCAGTGCACGCCGAGGAGCACGCGGCTGCGGCCGTTCTCGAGGATCATCTGCCACAGACCGTCGGGAAAGTTGCGGCGATGGCGCGGACGGACGGTGCCTCGGATGTCGACGCTGATGCCGTTGAATTCGTCGGAGACGAAGTCCAGACCGTCGAAGAGCGAGTCTTTTTTCAGCCCGTTGGCACCGCTGCCGTCGAGCGTGCCGCCCTGACCGTAGAAGAGACGGGTGATGTGGAACGCCGCGGCGCCGAACGTGGCGTGACCGGACGGGTAGGCCGGGAAGTTCGGCGTGAAGTTCTTCGACCCGACGCGATTCGTGTTCGGCGCACCGAGCGGGAGCCACTGCGGGTCTGCGTCATTGGTGATGTCGTTGTCCGCCTCCGGCGCCGCGGGCCCGAACGAGGCGTCATGCTCCCGGACGCCGACGACCGGGCGCCAGAAATTGTGAATGTACTTCTGATCCCACGCGAGGATGGCCGCGTCGCCCATGGCGACGTTCACGAACGCGAAGAGCCGGGCGTTGGCCGCGGGCGTGTTGTTGCGCGCGACCGCGACTCTGCGGACGATCTGGTTGTAGAGGCGCGGCGGCGTGCCGATCTCCGACGCGCCGTCATACCCCCAGTAGATCCCGATGACCGTCTCGTCGGGCGTGCGCTTGTCGAGACTCCCGGGAAGCGTCCCCGCGAGCTCGGGCAGGATGCCCTTGCCGCGGACCTCTTTGACCGCATCGAGATACGTGCTGTCTCCGAAGGGCGGCGGCGCGAGCTCGTGGCGCGCGGTGATGCCGAATCCTTTCGAAGCCGCGCCGAAGAGCGGGGCGTGGAAGCCCTGTCCGGCGTTGTCGGGGTCGGGACGGTGTTTGCCCGGCAGAAGCGAAGGCTTGTAGCCGCCGCCGGCGCCGGGATCCATCGCGCGGTCGGCAAGGATCGCCTGCCCGACCGCGACGCCGAACGCGTGCGCGGCGGAGGCTGGATCGCCTTCGCCTTCGAAGATGCCGTCGAAGAACGGCTTCTGGCTCGGAAAGAGCGCCACGAGCGTCGTGTATGCCGCCGCCGCAACGGCAGCGCTGAGCGCCTCCGGCGTCCCGCCCCCCGGCGACGCCGGAGTGCTGATGTAGCGCGGCAACTGCGCCGGATTGTTCGTGATCCCGGCGAACGCGTCGTACATCGCCAGATGGACGATCGCCAGCGCGCGGGCGCTCAGCGTGGGGCCGGTCTGTTCGCCTTGTCCGTTGGTGTGGCTGACGCGGTTGGCCTCGAGGGCAATCTTGTTCCAGAGCAGAATCGGGTCAGGCATGAGTCTCTCCTTCTCCTGCTGAGACGGACCGGCTGCCCCGATTCCTTGGATCATCTGTTTTATTGTGAGTTTTGTGACGCGAGTCGCAGCGGTCTCCCGGACGCCGGCGCTCCGAAACCAGCGTGAGCTCGACGATCCCATTCGCCGGCAGCGGCGAACGTCAGCGCCGCCACGGGCGGTGCATACTTGGCGCATGGGAAAAGTCGACGAGGTCCTCGCGGAGATGCGGCAGGAGCGGGAGCGGCTGGTGTTGGAGCTGCAGCGGGTGGATCGGGTGATCGGGGCGTTGGAAGAGGCGTCGGCGCTCGCGGCCGACGCGGAGGAGCGGATTTCGCTCGTGACGGCGCGCGGGGGCTCGACGGCTCTGCCGCCGGGGATCGGGCCGTATACGCTGCTCGACATCTACGAGGCGACGTTCGCGTACCTCGCCACCGTGGACACGCCGAAGAATTCGACGGAGATCGCCTCCGCGCTCCGTGCCGGGGGCTTCAAGACGCGTTCGAAGAATCTGGTGAACACCGTCCGCGTGATGTTGCGCCGGAAGACCGGCCGAGCGACCGGGATCTCGGTGACCAAGGATGGGAAGCGCTGGTTCGTGAAGCAAAGGGCGGCTACTGGAACGACACAGACGACTCCACCGGCCGCTGAGACGACCTCCACGGCATCATGAGCAATCGCGCTCACACAAGTACAGCTCTTCGCCACACAGGTATGACGCACGGCAATTCACGCACGACGACCAACCGTGACATGTGTGAGGACTACTCATACTAGTAGGACCAATGATCACACCAGTAAAGCTCAACATCTTATCGGTATGAGCGGCGTTCATACAGTTGTGACGAAGCAGTGCTACCGGCGTCACCATGAATCACACCAATATGACTCCTCGTCATATGAGTGTGAGCGCGCCTCATACCGGTGTGACTTGAAACCACACAAGTAAAGACCCACCTCTCGCACGAATGGCCGTATGGAGGTTGGGGGCGCCCTCTCTGTCATCCCTAGCGCGTGTCCCGGAGGGACGAAAGAGGGTAGCCGGTGGCAAGCCGCGGAGCGGCGCAGCCACCGGGCAGGATCGCAAAAGATTATGCGCCCGGGAAGGGCGCCAGAGCGCCTTCTGCGACCCCTCCGGGGCCGAAAATCGAGGTAAACCGTAGTCCGGTGGCTGCGCGCTCCGCGCTTACCACCGGCTACCGTCTGTCGCGCCTCCGGCGCAGAAGCAATGTCATTTCATCGTTGTCGGTGCACGGCGCCGTGTGCCTCGGGATGACAACCTGTTCCACGACCCTACCCGTGCAGCGCCTCCCAGTCGATCTTCGTCCCCTTCACCCAGAGCTCGGCCAGCTTCGCGCATTCGGTGTCGCGCAGCAGTTGCCGGAGGTAGTCGCGGCCGGCCTGGGTGTCGCCGATCTCGAGGTTGCTGCCGGTGGTCACGGTGCCGCGGTGGACGTTGCGTTGGCTGCCTTTTCCTTCGCCGGCGAGGAAGGTGTCGAGCTGCTCGGCCCATTCGTCGAGGGAGCGGGCGATGAAGACCACGCGCTCGGGCATCTCGGCGCGGCCGGTCTGGAGGGTGTAGGCCAGGCGCTTCAGGGTGGCCGGGGTGCGCGGGAGGGTGCCGAGGAAGCCGGGGTACTGGGATACGTACTGCAGGAGGGCTTCTTCGTTGCGCGCGGAGAGGACCAGGAGCTGGGGCGGGACCTCGGCGGCGGGATCGTCCTCCTCGGCCGGGAGCTCGGGGGCTTCCTCGAGGACGACGTGCGCGTTGACGCCGCCGAAGCCGAAGCTGCTGACGCCGGCCACGCGGGTCTGGCCCGGGGCGACGTCCCAGTCGCTGGCGGTCTGTGCGATCACGAAGGGCGTGCCGGAGAGGTCGATGTAGCGGTTGATGGTGTCGCTGTGCAGGCTGCGGGCGATCTTGCGGTGCTGCATCTGCAGGACGACTTTGATCAGGCCGGCGATGCCGGCGGCCATCTCCAGGTGGCCGATGTTGGACTTGATGCTGCCCAGCCAGCAGGGCTGCGCGGCATCCCGCTCCCCGGCTCCCTGCGCGGCGACCATCTTCAGCCCTTCGATCTCCACCGGGTCGCCCAGCGCGGTGCCGGTGCCGTGGCATTCGATGTAACTGATGCGGCTGAAGGGCACGCCGGCGTCCTGGATGGCCCTGGCCACGACCGCCGCCTGGGCCCGCGGGTTCGGCGCGGTGAGGGAGTTGGTGCGGCCGCCGTGGTTCTCGGCGGTGCCCTTGACGACGGCGTGGATGATGTTGCCGTCTTCCAGGGCCGCGCGCAGGGGCTTGAGCATGATCATGCCGATGCCCTCGCCTCTCACGTAGCCGTTGGCGCGATCGGAGAACGTCTTGCACCGCCCGTCCTCGGAGAGCATGCCGGCCTTGGTGAAGCTGACGTACGGCTCGGGGGCCAGGAGCAGGTTCACGCCGCCGGCGATGGCCTGGTCGCAATGGCCGGAGCGGATGGCCTCGACGGCGCGATGCACGGCCACGAGCGAGCTGCTGCACGCGGTCTCGATCGGCTCGCTCGGGCCGTGCCAGTCCATGAGGTAGCTGATGCGGTTCGGGCCGACCGACGGCACGGCGCCGGTCGACGAATACGCTTCGATGGGCATGTTGCTGAGCAGCGAGGTGTAGCTGCTGGCGACGCAGCCGACGAAGATGCCGGTGTTCGTCCCGCGGATGGCGTCGCCGCACCCGGCGTTCTCCAGGCACTCCCACACGGACTGCATCATCAGACGCTGCTCGGGCGCCATGTACGTCGCCTCGGCCGGGGAGATGCCGAAGAAGAAGGAGTCGAACTCGTCGACGCCGTCGATGAAGGAGCCCCACTTCGCGGACTCGGGCCAGGCCTTCCAGTCCCAGCGGTCGCGGGGGATCTCGGTGATCATGTCCTGCTCGCCGGCCAGCAAGCGCCAGAGCTCGTCCAGGTTGCGCGCGCCGGCCGTCCTGCAGCTCATGCCGATGATGGCGACGTCCTCTTCCCGGTAGGCCACGCGCGCCTCGTACGCGCGGCGGAACGTGCGCGCGAACGTGGTGATCTTCTCCGCTTCGCGCTCCGGCTGCACATCCGCAGCGACCGGCGCGTCGCCTCCTGCCAGCGAGAGCGCCGCGGCCATCTGCCGCGGGTAGTTCTTCGCCAGGTACTCGCTGAAGCGGAGCATGTTGGTGGCTTCGAAGAGCGCCGTCGGAAGGAGGTCGAGGTTGAAGCGCGCGTTGAGCTTGTTGACGAAGCTGGACAGGATGATGGAGTCGAAGCCGAAGTCCGCCCAGTCGGCTTCTTCATCCAGTTGCGCGGGCGGCAGCCGGAGGCTGAGATGCTCGGCGGTCTGGACTTTCACTTCCTGCAGGATCTCGCGGACGAGCTTCGTGGTCTCGATGGGCGCGGCTGCCGCGCGCGGCGCCTCCGCGGCGTCGGCTTTCCTGTCGAGCATCGCGGCGATCTCTTTCCGATCGCCGAGGAGGACCAGGACGTGCGGCTCGTCGCCGGCGAGGATCTGCTTCAACGCGTGGAGGCCCGACGCCGTCGGCAGGGTCTTGCTCTTGAAGATCCGCTCGAGGTTCAGCTTCGTCGCGGCATCGACCTGCATGCCGCCGTTTTCCCACAGCGGCCAGTTGATGCTGATGCTCTTCCCGTGACGCCGGCCGCTCTCCGCCTCGCGGGCCCGGTGCATCATGTAGGCGTCCATGTAGCCGTTGGCCGCGGCATAGCCGCCCTGCCCGGCGTTGCCGAGGGTGCCGGCGATCGAGGAGAGACAGACGAAGTAGTCGAGAGGAAGGCCGGCGGTCGCGCGATCGAGGGACTCCAGGCCCTGCACCTTGGGGGCGAGCACGGCATCGACGGCGTCGGGGGTCTGGTCGGCGATGAAGCCGTCTTTCAGCACGCCCGCGGCGTGGATGACGCCGGAGATGTGCGGGTAGCGCTCGAACAGCGCTGCCACGTCGGATTCGCGGGTGATGTCGCATTGCGCGTAGATCGCGTTTGCGCCGGCGGATTCGAGGCGCTCGATGACGCCGTGCGTTTTCGCATCCGGCTCGCCGCGGCCGGTGAGGATGAGCGTGCACCCGCGGCTGGCCGCGGCGATGTCCTCGGCGATGAGCGTGCCGAGGCCGCCCGTGCCGCCGGTGATGAGGATGGTCCGGTCGTCGGGCCATGCGTACGGCGCGGCTGGCATCTCCCGAGCGCTGTAGGCGACGTCCACATGGCTGCCGCCGGACTGCACCCGGTAACCGATCTTCGCGTACTCGCGGTGGATGGTCTTGAGCAGTCCCACGATGCCGAGCCAGGCCGGCTGTCCGGCAGGCACCTCGACTTCGATCGTGTGCTGCGCCACACCGCTCTGCATGAGCCGCCGCGCGGTCTCGATGACCGCCTTGACCAGGTCCGCATAGCTCTCCTGCGCGGAGACGACGGTGACGTCCCCGCCGGCGCGCACGTCCTGCTCCCCCCACTCGGGGCGGTGGTAGACGAGCTCCGCCTGCGCGGCGTTCAGATCGAGCTCGCGCGCCACGAACCCGGTGATGACGACCCGGACCTCCCCCTGCTCGTCGGTGACGGTGTAGTCGAGGTCCTGCCCGTTCTTCGTCACCCAGACCCGGGCCTTATCGGGCAGCGGACCGAGGATGCGCGTGGTCTTGGCGATGAAGGGCACGCGGATCCCGCCGCTGCCGCCCGCCAGCACGGAGCCGCATTGAATGACGCTGTCGAGCATGCCGGGATGCAGGTCCATCCCCTGTCCTCCGCAGCCCTGCAGGAAGAGCGTGGCCACGGCGCAGTCCTCGCCAAGCTTCACGCTCTCGATGCCGCGGTGCGTGGGGCCGTAGTGGACGCCGAGCTTCTGAAAGTCGGAGTAGATCCGCGCCCTGGGCAGCGTCTCGCCCGTGCACCGCGCCTCGAGCGCGGCGAGGTCGAGACGCGCCGCGCTTCCTTCGGTCTGCCGCGGCCGCACGTGCGCGTTGCTCTGGAAATGCACTCCCTGGCCGGTCGCGACCTCGACGCCGAACTCGCCCGGGGCGCCGGGATAGACCCGCGTCTCGACCGCGCACTCGCCCTGCACGATCATCGGCTGGATGAACACGCTGTCGCTCAGCACGATCATCTGGTCGCCGCCGACGGTGGCCGACAGGGCCACGGCCGCGCGGGCCATCTCCAGATAGGCCATGCCGGGCAGGATCTTCCGGCCCTGGATGACGTGGTCGGCCAGGAACGACTCGTGGCCGGTCAGGGCGGACGTGAAGATGCCGGTCGGATAGTCTTTGACTGCCGTCTGCGATGCCGCGTGGCTCATGGTTCGGACTCCGCTGTCGAGTGGTTGCCTGTGAGTTGACGGATCCGGCGATCGAGGAGCGCGGCCGTTTCCTGCATCAGCTTTTCAGCGATCAGGGCGACGTGCCGGTTGCGCCACGGTTCCAGTTCCGAGCCTTTGACCCATTGATTGAAGGCCCCGAGCGCGGGGCCGGTGTGTACCTGGAAATCGACCTGGTTGGCCTCGTCGCCGTCGATGGCCAGCCGCGTGCTCCAGGCGAAGTACCAGCGGAAGACGAGGGCCATCTTGTGCTTCCGGTCGGAGGCGGCCTTGTCCAGCGTGCCCTGCCGCCCCTTGCGCCGGTGGTGCTCCTGCACCTCGCGCCACAGTTCGGCGAACGGCTTCCGGAAGCAGTCCGTCTCGATGCGCGCCCGCACCTTCTCCGGGATGTCTTCCCAGCCGTCGTAACGGCTGTAGAGCAGGTGCAGCTTGTTGGCGCGCGCGGGGAAGAGCACTCCCTTGCGCAGCACCTGGACCCGCGCGCCCTGCTCGAACATGTCGCCGGCCGGCGCATAGTCGGTGTCCTGCACGTTGATGGTCTGCAGCATGTCCTTGACGACGTCGCTGGTGCCCGCTTCGACCGTGCATTGATTGATGGAGCCGGTGAGGATGAAGTCCGCGCCCATCATGAAAGCGGCGGCCGCGGCCTGCGGCGTGCCGATGCCGCCGGCCAGGCCGACGTGGATCCGTTCGCCGTAGCGATGCCGGGCCTCGAGCTCTTTCTTCACGCTCTGCATCGCCGGCAGAAGCACCGTGGCGTTGCCGCGGTCCGTGTGTCCGCCGGAATCTGCCTCGACGCACACGTCGGAGCTCATGGCGACGTACGGCGCCAGGTCCGCCTGCTCCTGGGTGATCCTCCCCTCGGCCACCAGCTTCCGCACGAGGTCCGCCGGCGGCGGGCTGAGAAACGCCTCGGCCACCTCGGGGCGCGAGACTTTCGCGATGACCCTGTGCCGGCACTCGATCGTGCCGTCGCCGTTCCTCCGGACGCCGCGGAGGCGGTAGAGCACCAGCGCGGGCGTCATCCGGGTGAACGCGGCCGCTTCGACGCACGCGATGCCGTGCCTCTGATAGAGCTCGACCGTCGCCTCTTCCAACTGCGGCTCCTGCGGATGGGAGATCAGGTTCATGCCATAGACGCCGTCGGGTCCGAGGGCCTCGCGGATGAAGACGATGTCGCGCTCGATCGCGTCGAGGTCGCGGCCGCCGGTGCCGAGGAATCCCAATAGGCCGGCCTTGCCGACGGCGACGACCAGCTCCTTCGAGGCGATGCCTCGATACATGGCGCCGGTGAGGTACGCGTAGCGGATGCGATGGCGGCGGCGGAAGCTCTCCGCCCCCAGTTGGCCGGGACGAATCGTCACCGCGCCTCGCACTTCAGGGATTTCGAGAACGCTCATGGGGGTGAGTTCCTCGGGTTCCTCGGCGTTCCTCGGAGTTCCTCGGAGTGGCCGGACCCCAGGTGCCCGAGGAACTCCGAGGAACCCGAGGAACCCGAGGAACCGGCGGCAAGGGCGGGCAACACCGCCCACGAATTGCGGAACAGACCGGCGATCTCCCGCACCCGTTCGGCGCTCACTTTGTCCGCGCGGTAGATGAGGTAGACGTGCAGGTCGTCGTCGTCTTCGACGCGGGCCATGCAGGAGAGCCAGTACGGGAAGCGCTCCACGTCGGCGATGCGGCTGGTGGTGCTGGACGCGTTGAAGACCTCGAAGAACGCGCTGCGCGCCGCCTTCGTCTCCTGGGGCGCATCGCCGCGGCCCTGATAGTTGAAATAGAGGCCGGGAAGCGCGCGGCCTTCGAGCTCCGCGCGGGTGGCGTCGTTGTAGTGCGCGAGCAGCGGGAAGCTGAGGCGCATCGTCTCGATCTCTCTCTTCTGGCGGAAGACGTCCTCGACGAACTCCAGGAGGTCCGCGGACCGCGGCGTCCGGAGGGCGAGCGGATAGTTCTCCGAGAACCAGCCCAGGGCCTGGCTGCTCTCGAGGCGGATCAGCGGGTCCTGCCGCGTGTTGTAGATCTGCGTGAGGTGCAGCGCGTCTTCGCGGAACGCCACCGCACAGCTTCTCGCGAACAGCGCCAGGATTACGTTCTCGAGAGAGCCGAGTCCCGCCTCGCGAACGAGCGCGTCCGCCGCTTCGACGAGCGCGCGCGGAATGCGAATTTTCTCGTCCCGAATCTCGGGCTCCGCCGCGGACGCCGGGATCATGCGGCGCTCGCTGGCGTGGGCGGCTTTGAGGACGCTGCGCCAGTAGCCGCGGAAGCGCAGCACGTCTTCGTCACGGGCCCGCCGCTCCAGCGCCTCCACCCACTGCTGCAGGCCGAGGGAGGGGCGGGAGACGTAGGAGCGGATGAGGTCTTCCTCGCCGCGGCAACAGAGGCCCAGCAGGTCCATGAGGAGGATCACCGTCACGGGATCGCTGACGAAATGCTCGACCAGCAGGAGGATGTACCGCTGGCCCCCGTTGTCGACGAGAAAGCACTTCGCGACCGGGCCGGTGCACGGATCGAGTGTCGGCGCGTACTCGTCGTAGAGCACCATCAGCGGCTCGGACGTGAGCTCCACGGCGATCTTCGCGGCGCCGGCGTCGTAGTACTGGAGCCACTGGTCGTCCCATGTAGGGCGCGGCTTCAGCCCGCCCCCCTCGTGGGCGTGCGGCGGCGCTCCCCCGCCCCCGGGAGGGGCGGGCTGAAGCCACGCCCTACGTTGCAGGCGGAGCTTGAAGTTGGGGTGCTCCAGCAGCAGCTCGACGTTGCGTTTCACGTCGGCCGGGTCGACGTCTTCCGCGATCAGCCGCGTCACCGGGATGACCATGGTCCGGTACGCGTCGCCCACGATGCTGTCGCGCTGGACTTTCAGCAGGCGGAAGGGCTCGTTCCAGCGGATGGGCTCCGGCCCGTCCACGGCGGCGCCGTCGACCGCTTTGGCCAGTCCGGCGATGTTGCCGGACTCGAACAGCGCCGCCAGCGGGACGTCGGCGCCCATGCGCGTCCGGATGCGGAACAGGAGCTGGGTGGCCAGCAGCGAGTGCCCGCCGAGCTCGAAGAAGTTGTCGTTCACCCCGATGCTCCCGGGCGCCCGCCCCAACACCTCGGACCAGATCTCCGCCAGTTGCCGTTCCGCGCCGTTGCGCGGGGCCACGTAGGGGTGGCGCGATTCCAGGCTCACGTCCATGCGCTGCAGGGCGCGGCGATCCACCTTGCCGGTAGCGGTGCGGGGAATGGCGTCGAGCCGCACGAACGCGGCCGGCACCATGTGCTCGGGCAGCGTCCGCAGGAGATGCGCCCGCAGCTCTTCCGGAGCGAGCGGGCGCGGCGCGCGGTAGAACGCGACCAGCCGCTTCTCCACGCCTTCGCCCTGCGGGACGACGACGCTCTCCTCGAGCTCCGGGTATTGGCCGAGCCGCGCCTCGATCTCTCCGGTCTCGACGCGGAAGCCGCGGATCTTGACCTGCGTGTCGATCCGTCCGAGGAACTCGAGGTTGCCGTCCGGCAGCCAGCGGGCCAGGTCGCCTGTCTTGTACATCCGGGGGCGTTGATCGAACGGGGGGCGCTCGAAGAGGTCGGGAACGAAGCGCGCGCGGTCGAGCTCCGGCCGGTCGAGATAGCCGCGCGCGAGACCATCGCCGGCAACGTGCAGCTCGCCCGGCACGCCGACCGGCTGCGGGCTGCCGTAGCGATCGAGGATGTAGACGCGCGTGTTGGCGATCGGCTTCCCGATCGGCGGGAAGCGGGTCCAGCGCGCGACGTCCGCCGGCAGCGTATAGGCCGTCGCCACGTGGGTCTCGGACGGCCCGTAGTGGTTGTGGAGACGGGCCTCCGGATACGTCCGGAAGAACCGCGAAAGGGTGTCGTTGACCGTGAGCTGCTCGCCGGCGGTGATGACTTTCCGCAGCGGCATGGCCTCGCCGTACGCCAGCAGCTCGTCGAGCAGGCTGCTGAGGGCCGCGAAGGTCATGAAGATCGTCTGCACCCCGTGCTCGACGATGAACCGCGCCAGCAACGCGACGTCCCTCTTCGTCGCCGCGTCCGGAATGACGAACGTCGCCCCCGCCGAGAGGCAACTGAAGACCTCCTGCATGAAGACGTCGAAGACCGGCTCGGTGCAGTTGAGGATCTTCTCGCCTGCGGCGAATCCGATCTCCCGCTCCTGCCAGGCGACGAGGTTGGTGAGGGTCGCGTGCGGCAGCAACACGCCCTTGGGCTTGCCGGTGGAGCCGGAGGTGTAGATCACATAGCACAAGTTCCTCGGGTTCCTCGGGGTTCCTCGGGTTCCTCGGAGGGGGTGTGGAGGGGCTGCGCCGCGACGGGAGCGCTCCATCAGCGCGCGCAGGCGCGCTTTCCAATTGGGGCCTCGGGCCAGTGGCCGGGGCTTCTCGGAGCACACCGATCTTGCGGCCGCGAAGGCGGCCGCTACGAACGCGCGTTGGAGCGGCTGCCTCCGCGTCCGCAATTTCCTGTGGCCTCTCATTCCCCGCGCGGAGCCCGGAGCTCCAGCGGGAACGCGCACCTTCGCGCGCAGCGCTGCCGGCATCGAAGACGCGTCTCCGCTGCCTTCGCACGCCGAAGGCTGCTGGTGGTCGATGGCCACGATCGGACTCTCCGCGGGAGTCAGGGCGCGCAGCCTCGGCGCGAACGCGTGCTGCGTCAGGACCACGGCCGGCCAACTGTCACGGAGGATGTCGGCGAGCCGCTCGTCGGGGAAGCGCAGATCGAGGGGGACGCAGGCCCCTCCGGCCTGGAGGATGCCGAGGAGACCGACGATGGCGTCGATGGATCGGGGCGCGGCGAGGCCGACCAGGGTCTCGGGGACTACGCCGAGCGCCTGGAGCTGCGACGCCAGCGTTTCACTTCTCTCCTGCAGCTCGCGATACGTCAGTGACGTCCCGCCGCAGACGACGGCCGTCCGGTCCGGGCCCGCGGCCGCCTGCGCGAGGAATCGCTCGTGGATGCACTCGTCCCGATCGTAGCCGGCGGCGGTGCGGTTGAAGTCGATCAGGAGCTGCTGCTTTTCCGGGTCGCTCAGGTACGGCAGGCGGCCGACGGCGACGGCGGGTGCGGCGACGATGGCCCGGCACAAGGACGTGAAGTGCGCGGCCATCCGGGCGACGGTCGGCTCTTCGAAGAGGGACGTCCGGTATTCGAGCGTTCCCGCCAGCCCTTCGGCGGACTCGATGAACGCGAGCGTGAGATCGAACTTGCTCACGCCGGTATCGAGTGCATACGGGCGGATCCGGTCGTCGAGCGCTCCCATGGGAGCGTTCTGCAGGATCATCATGATCTGGAAGAGAGGATTGACGGCCATGCTGCGCGAGGACTGCACGCGGTCGACGATCTTCTCGAACGGCGCGTCCTGGTGCTCGTAGGCTTCCAGGCAGGTGGCACGCACCTTCGCCAGCAGCCGGACGAAGTCGTCTTCCGCTTCGACCTGGCTGCGCAGGACCAGCGTGTTGGCGAACATCCCGATCAGCCCCTCGGTCTCGCGATAGTGCCGGTTCGCGATCGGGGTGCCGATGCAGAAGTCGTCCTGCCCCGTGTAGCGATGGAGCAGCGTCTGGAACGCGGCCAGCAGGACCATGAACAGGCTGCAGTCGTGGCGCAGGGCCAGGTCCTTCAGTTGGGCGGTCAACTGCGCGTCCAGCCCGAAGGCGTACGTGGCTCCGGCGGAGTCCTGACCTGCGGGCCGAGGATGGTCGGTGACCAGGTCGAGGGTCTCGGGTGCGCCGGCCAGCTTCTTCTGCCAGTACGCGAGCTGCCGCTCGAGGAGCTCGCTCGTCTCCAGCCACTGCCGCTGCCACACGCTGTAGTCGGCGTACTGGATCTGCAGGGCCGGCAGCGCCACGCCGCTCATCGCCGCGGTGACTTCGCCGATCAGCAGGCCCATCGACCACGCGTCGCTGATGATGTGATGCAGGTTGAGGAGGAGGATGTGCTCTTCCGGCGAGAGCACGACGATCGTGCCGCGCACGAGCGGCCCGGCAGCGAGATCGAAGGGGCGCCGGGCTTCCGCCTGGAGCACGAGCCGGGCCTTGTCCCGGCGCGCGCGGCGCGTCGGCTCGCCGCTGACGTCGATGCGCTCCAGCCGGAAGTCGAGACGGTCGAGGATGCGCTGCCCGGCCACGCCGTCGCGCACCGGAAAGACGGTGCGCAGCGTCTCGTGCCGCGCGATGACCGCGTTGTACGCGCGCTCCAGCAGATCGACGTCGAGCTCTCCGCGGATGCTGACCGCGGCCGGCACGTTGTAGGCGGCGCTCTCCGGATCGAGCTGCTGGATGAACCACAGCCGCTCCTGGGCGAAGCTGAGGGGGATCCGAGCGACCGCGCTGCGATCGACCGGAGTCACGGATGGAACGGCGGGTGTCTTCAGCAACGCGACGACGGCCGCCTTGTTGGTCAGGAGCTGCTCGCGGATCTCCTCGGTCAACGCCCCTTTCGGCGCCCGGAGCCGGAGCTGGCCGCTCTCTTCCCACAGCTCGATTCCCCGAGCCTGCACGTCCTCGATGAGTGTCCCGATGGTCATAGCGTTACGTCCTCGAATTCGACGTCCGAGACGTCGGCGATGTCCGGAACGACCGCGCCCGCCGGCGCCCCGGCCCGCTCTTCGATCGCGTTCATGACCGCGGCGATGCCGGCCACGGTGTTGAAGTCGAAGAGGTCCTTCACCTGCAGGTCGATCGCGAACTGGCCGCGGATCCGGGAGACGAGCTGCGTGGCCAGGAGCGAGTTCCCGCCGAGCTCGAAGAAGTTGTCGTCGACGCCGATCTTGTCGGGGTCCACTTCCAGCACCTGCGCCCAGATCGCGGCCAGCCGGCTTTCCGCCTCATTGCGGGGCGCCACGCGTCCCTGGATGGATTCCGCACCACAGGCCATGCGCTCCAGCGCGGCGCGATCGAGCAGGCCGCCGCGGGTGAGCGGGATCTCCTCCACGGCGACGAAACGGCCGGGCTGCATGTGGAGCGGCAGGTGCCGCCGCACGGCTGTCTCGACGGCGCGAGGGTCGACGTCCGCAGGCGCGACGAACGCGATCAACTGCTCGCGGCCGTGCTCATCCCAGCGGTGGAGGACGCGGCAATCGCGTACCGGCGCGTGACGGCGGACGATCGCTTCGATCTGGCCCAGGTCGATCTGGTAGCCGCTGTAGCGTGGGCTCACGGTCTCCAGGTCGATGCAGCCGTCCGCATCGTACTTTCCGGTCAGCCCCGTGCGCTCGTTTCGTACGACCAGCTTTCCGGGCCGGTAGCGGTCGACCACCTGCGCGTGCTCGTCCTCCAGTTGCCGGGGCGCGGTGAGCTGCAGCGGCAGCCGCTCTTCCACGCCCGGGATGCGGCGCTCGGGCGTCACCAGGCGGCGCCGGCTACGCATGGCCAGCGAGTCGTGGATGTCCCGGTGCCGTCCGTCGAGGCCCATGAAAACCACGCCCGGCTGCCGGCGCTCGATGAGCATCGCCAGCGACTGCATCCCCTGCGCTTTGTCGATGCTCCTGTAGCCGTGGCTCGCGCCCAGGTTCTTCTTCCCGGCGCTCATCCCCGTGCCCGTCCACATCGTCTGCTGGACGTTCGTATAGAGGATGCCCCGTTCCGCGAGCCGTTCGAGCCGTCCGAGCTCGTAGCCCTTGCGGTACGCGTACGTGGAGACCTGGAAGCCGCCGAACGTACCGTTGACCGAGCCGATCTCGACGACGTGCATGCCCGGACGCCCGCGGCCGAGGGCTTCCAGCGCGCGCGTGATGCGGTCGCTCTCGTGGATCGCCCGCGTGTAGTCGCGAGCCTGCGTGGCCTCGATCAGCGCTTCGCGCACGTCCATGCCGGTCGCCTGGACGATCGTGGACAGGGCCAGCCCGCTCTCCCGCTCGACGTCGCGGATCTGCTCGCACAGCTCCTGCGGATCGTCGTTGATCAGGTCGTGCTCGATGTAGAGCACCTGGCCCGACGTCGCCGCGGCGATGCCGGCCAGCTCCCGCAGGACCACCTGCCGGGCTTCGGGCTCGCTTCTGCCCGTGACGATCACGCGCTGCTCTTTGCGGCGCAACAGCAGCTCGCAGACGGCGCGGCCGATTCCTCCGAGTCCGCCGAGGACGAGGCTGAGACCCGGCTCGTGGGATTGCGCCGGGCGATCGAAGACGACGTGCCGGAGCCGATGGACGGAGCGTTCGCCGCCGCGCCAGCGGACCTCGCGGTTCTGTCCGAGTCCCGCGCGGACCTCGGCCGCGAGGAGGGTCTGCAGCGGCGTCGCATCGTCGACGTCGCACAGCACCACGTGCGTGTGCGGACGCTCCTGCGCGAAGCTCCGGAGCAGCGCCCGCTCTGCATGGACGAGACGCGTGTCTCTCCCCACCTGGATGCCGATCCACGTCACGTCCAGATCCCGGCAGGCAGGCTCCAGCAGCAACCGCATCGTCGCCAGCGTGCGCGCCGGATCGGCGTCGTTGCCGGTCACCCGATCGACGAGGACCAAGCGCTCGCGGGGCCGCACCTTCCGCCCCGCCGGTTCCTCGGGTTCCTCGGGGTTCCTCGGAGTTCCTCGGAGGGACTGACTCAGGTCGACCAGCGGTGCTCCTCCGAGGAACCCGAGGAGCTCCGAGGAACCCGAGGAACTGGTGTAGGCCCAATGGAGCGGCGGCAGATCCAAGTCCGTGTCGTGGATGGGGGCCTGTTCCCAGACGCTTTCGTAGAACCAGTCGGGCAGCGTGTTCGCGTTGGCCTCTTCGAGGTCGACCTGCCGGAGCTGGCGCTCGTAGTCGCCGCGGACGAGCTGTTTTGCGAGTTGGGAGCGTTGGATCTTGCCGCTGGTGGTGCGGGGGAATTGCTCCTTCTCCAGGGGGACGATCACGTCCGGGTCGACGCCGAGCCGCTCGGTGACGACCCGTTTCAGCTCCCGGATGGTCTCGATGCCGGCATCGCCGACGTAGGCGATGCCGAAGCCTTCCGCGCCGTCCGGTCCCTTCGAGATGGGGAAGACGCCGACGTAGCCGGGCTCCACGGCCGCGAGCTCGCCGGCCTTGGCCTCGATCTCGTGGCAATAGATGTTCGCGCCGCGGACGATGATCATCTCCTTCTCGCGACCGGTGATGTAGAGCTGTCCCTGGTAGAGGAACCCGAGGTCGCCCGTGTTGAACCAGCCGCCGGCGGTGAATGCGGACGCGGTCGCGTCGGCGTCGCGGTAATAGCCGGGCGTGATGACCCGTCCGCGGATCTGGAACCGTCCGATCTGTTCTTCGCGAAGTACGTTGCCGTCGGCGTCCGCGATGCGGATCTCGACTCCGGGAACGACCGTCCCCAGGCCGATGAACTCCGTGCCGCCGAGGCTGTGGTAGCTGGTCTCCAGGGTGAAGGCCTTGTTGTACGTGACGCCGGTGCACGACTCGGCCATGCCGAACGCCGGCTGCATGGCCGCGCTGTCGAATCCGTAGGGAGCGGTTTTCCGGATGAACTCTTCCAGGACGCCGCGGTTGACCTGTTCGCCGCCGTTGATGAAATGCCGGAGCGCGCTCAGGTCGTAGCGCGCGCTCCCGCCGTCCTTCTTCAGCGCCTCGGACACCAGCTTGTAGCCGAAGTTCGGCGTGAAGGCCCAGGTGACGCGGAACGCGCTGAGCAGCCGCAAGAGGTTCAGCGGCTCGCCCATGATGAATTCGGTCTTGACCTGGATGTCCTGGCACTGCAGATACACGCTCTTCAGGTGCGCGGTCAGCACCGCCGCGACGTGGTCGACCGGCATCCAGTTCAGACAGACGTCGTCCGCGCCGTGCCCTTCGAACTGACGCACGCTCTCGAAGTGGGAGATCAGCCCTTTGTGCGCGATCTGAATGCACTTCGAGATACCGGTGCTGCCGGAGCTGAGTTGATAGAACGCCACGTCATCCGGCGACGGCGTATGGAGCTGGCGGCTGCGCTCACTGGCCTGGAGGGATTCCACGTCGGCGACCTGGATCCCCGGCATGACGCCCGCGGAGTCGAGCGCGGCGAGGCCGGCGCGGTTGCTCCGGTTGCAGATCACCAGCGGCGCGTCGAGCAGCTCCCACGCGGCGGCCAGTTTCTGGACCACCGCGTTATCCCCGGCGTAGACGTGCGGAATGGCCACGGTGACGGGGATGTAGCCGCCCAGCAGGCAGCCCCAGAACGCGGTGTAGTAGTCGGCGAGGTTCTCACACTGCAGGATGACCGCTGTCCGCGGGGCCAGTCCCCGTTCCTGCAGTCCGCGCGTGACGCGTGTGGCGATGCCGAAGAGCTGCTTGTAGCTGAGGTACGTTTCGCCGCCCCGTTCGTCGACGACCCGCAGCCCCTTCGACTCGATCTCTCCCGCTCGCAGCATGGCCTCGGCGATGGTGGCCGGGGTGTTGTCCGGAAAGACCAGCGGTCCGCCGCTGGCGTAGGCCAGCGGTGCGTCCGATTCCGCGGCGGACGTCTTCTGCTCTGTTGCGAGTGTGGCGAAGCTGGTGCTGTAGCTCGCCCGTGTCGCGGCGCCGAGGTCGGCGAGGTGGTAGAGCCGTTCCCTCCGGCTGTTCAGACGGCTCTCCGGACGCGCCTCGATCCGGAACGTCTTGCCCTGCAGGAGGTGCCACCACATGTTCGAAGCCGGATCGAGGGACGCCCACGCCCACACGTCGGCCTGCGTGGAGACGAGCGTCGTGAGCTCGCCCGCGGGGCTCCAGGCCGCCTCGACAAAGACCTCGTCGTCGAGCGCACCCTCATTGTCTCTGCGCCGGAGGCGCGACAGAAGGTAGCCGGTGGCAAGCGCGGAGCGCGCAGCCACCGGACCACGGTCGCCCCCATTACGGCCCCGGAGGGGTCGCAGAAGGCGCTCTGGCACCCCTCCGGGGCGCACGACCTTTCCCGATCCGACCCGGTGGCTGCGCTGCTTCGCGGCTTGCCACCGGCTACCTTCTTCTGGTCCCTCCGGGACACCGGTCGTGGGCGCAGCCAGCGCGGTTTGCTCATCGTCCGACAACCATTCCGGTCCGACCACGCGCTCCACACCGCAGTGCGCGAGCAGCCGCGACACGTGCTCCGGCTCTTCGTCGCACGGGATCGGGACGATGCTGCGTCCCGCCATCAACGCGCCGAGGTACAGCAGGACCTTGTCGGCACCCTCGGGCAGAGAGACGCCGACGCGCCCGCCGGGGCCGAGACGTTCCGCGATCCGGCGGCAGGACGCGGCGACTTCGCCGAACGTGAGCTGCCGGTCGCCGTCGATCAACGCAACGTCGTTTGCGTACTGCTCGAAGACTTGCTCCAGTCGTGATTGCAGAGCTCCTCGTTCATCACTCCGAGGAGCTCCGAGGAGCCCCGAGGAACCCGAGGAGCTCCGCTCCACGATCCGCGTCTCGGCGATGCGCAGGGATGGCGCTTCCGCCACCGATTGCAGGATGCGCGTGTACGCGGCGATGAAGGCGTGGATGCGGTCGCGGCGATAGAGCTCCGTCGAGTACGTCCAGGTTCCCGCGATGTCGTCTTTGCGGTCGTAGACCTCGACCACCTGATCGAAGACGGAGATCTGGCGGTCGAACGAGAACGGCTCGATCGCCTGTCCGTTGTAGGTGCCGAAGTCGGGATTCTGCTGCTGGACGAACGCGTGCTGGATGAGCGGATTCCGATTCGTCTCCCGCTTCACGCCGAGGCGGTCGACGACCTTGTCGAAGGGTGCGTCCTGGTTCGCGTGGATCTCCGCGGCGGTCTGCTTCAGCTCCGCCAGGAAGCGGGTGAACGGCATCTCGGGATCGATCCGGCTGCGCAGGACCACCGTGTTGGCGAACATGCCGATCAGCGCGGCCGTGCCGCCGTACTGGCGGTTGGCGATGGGGCTGCCGATGCAGAGGTCTGCCTGGCCGCTGTAGCGGTAGAGCATGACCTTGAACGCGGCCAGCAGCACCGTGTAGAGGCTGCAGTCCTGTTGCTTCGCCAGAGCTCTGAGTCGTTGCGTCAGCGCGGCGTCCAGAGCGAAAGACTCGATCGCTCCGGCGAAGCGCGGCACGGCGGGCCGCGGGTAGTCGGTCTCGAGGGCCAGCTCGTCCGGCGCGCCGGCCAGCTTCTCCTGCCAGTACGCGAGCTGCCGCTCCAGCGCGCCGCTCTCTTCCAGCCAGGTGCGCTGCCAGACGCTGTAGTCGGCGTACTGGATCGGCAGAGCCGGCAGGGCGGCGCTCCTGCCGTCCATGATCAGGCTCAGCTCCTTCGTCAGCACCGCCATGGACCAGGCGTCGCTGATGATGTGATGCATGTTGAGCATCAGCACGTGCTCTTCGGGCGCGAGCCTGAGGATGCGTCCGCGGACGAGCGGTCCCGCCGCGAGGTCGAACGGCGTCGCCGCCTCGGCCTGACAGAGCTGCCGCGCCCAATCGACATCCCCATCGGCATCGATGCGATCCAATCGGAAGACGAGACGGTCGAGGATCTGCTGCCGCGCTTTTCCGTCGTCGCTCGGAAACACGGTGCGCAGGTTGTCGTGCCGCGCGATGACGGCGTTCAGAGCCCGTTCGAGCTCCCCGGCGTCCAGCGGTCCCTTGATGGTGACGGCGCCGGCGATGTTGTAGATCGCGCTGTCGGGCTCCAGTTGGTCGATGAACCAGAGCCGCTCCTGGGCGAAGCTGAGGGGCAGCCGGTCGTGTGCGGTTCTGTCGATCGGCTCGATGGGCGGGATGCGGCTTTTCGCGGGCCGCGCCACCGACAGCGCGTCGATCTCCGCGGCATACGTGGCCGCGAGGTACGCGGCGAACTCGCGGGCGTTCGGATGCTCGAACGCCGCGGCGGGCGACACGTTCTCCCGCAGGAAGTGACTGGTCTTCTCGATGAGGTCCGTGACGTCGAGAGAGGTGAGCCCGGATTCGAAGAAGCTCTGGTCGGGTGCAACGTCCTCGAGGGGTCGCTGGAGCTTCCGGGCGAGCTCCTGCCGCAGGAAGAGCTCCATCTTGGCGGCCGGCGACGCGGGGGCTCCGTCGCCAATGTAGGGCGTGGCTTCAGCCCGCCCCGGTGCGACCGCGGCATGTTCGAAAAGCCCCCGCCCCGCCCGAGGGGCGGGCTGAAGCCACGCCCTACATTCGCCGCGGCCATCGACCCAGTACCGCTCGCGGGCAAAGGGATACACCGGCAGGCTGACCCGCCGCGGCCGAGCGTGGCCATGAAGCCCGCTCCAGTCCACATCGTGTCCGCGGACCCACAGCTCCAGCAGCTTCGCGAGCTTCTGCTCCTCGATCCAGCGGGCGACGAGGTGCTGCAGATCGTCCGCGTCGAAGAGCGAGTCCGTGCTCCGCGCGCCCGGACGGTAGACGCCCGCGACCTCAACACCGGCGAGCCAGGCCTCGAGCTTCTCGCACAGCTCGTCGACGCTGCCCGCCAGGATGCCGAGGCGCTCCTCCATCGCCTCGCGGCCGGTCTGGAGCGTGAACGCGACGGCGCCGAGGTTCGACTCCCCGTTGCGCAGGAACGCCACGAGGTCGCGCGCTTTCTGCGCCAGTTGTTCCGGCGTGCGCGCAGACAACGGAATCGCGGCCGGCCCTGTCGCTGCCGCGGGGGCGTCGGATTCCACGTACTCCTCGATGAGCAGGTGCGCATTCGACCCGCCCGCGCCGAACGAGGAGAGACCGGCGATGCGCGGCTGCGAACGGCCGTCGATCACCGGCCGGTCCCATGCTCTCAAGGTGTGATTGACGACGAACGGCGTCTTGTCGAACTCGATGTAGCGGCTGGCCGGCTCCGCGTGCAGCGACGGCGCGATCTGCCCGTGCCGCATCTGCAGCAGGACCTTCGTCAGCCCCGCGATGCCCGCGGCCGACTCGCAGTGGCCGATGTTGGACTTTGCGGACCCGAGGAGGCAGAAGCCCGTGTCCGCGGTGTCGCGCTGGAAGGCCCGGGTCAGCGCGGCCACCTCGATCGGGTCGCCGAGCCGGGTGCCCGTGCCGTGCGCTTCGATGTAGCTGACGTGGCGCGCGTCGACGTCCGCTTCCGCCAGCGCGAGGCTGATCGCTCCCGCCTGGGCCACGGGATTGGGCACGGTGTAGCGATTCGTCCGCCCGCCGTGATTGAGCGCGCTCCCGCGGATCACGCCGTAGATGTGGTCCCCGTCCCGCTCCGCCTCGGACAGCCGCTTCAGGACGACCGCGCCCACGCCTTCGCCGGGGATGTAGCCCTCGCCGCCCTCGCCGAAGCTGCGGCACTCGTTCTCGCCGGAGATGAACTGCCCGGCGCTGAGCATCAGGTATTTGTTGGGATGGACGGTGACGTTGACCCCGCCCGCGATGGCCAGGTCCGTGCGCCCCTGCTTCAGGTCCTGACAGGCCAGATGAATGGCCGTCAGCGACGAGGAGCACATGCTGTCCACCGTCATGCTCGGGCCGTGGAGGTTCAGCACGTACGAGACGCGGTTGGCGATGTTCGCCGGGTTCCCGGCAAACGCCATGCGCCTCCCCTGCAGGCTCGCCTCGGCGCCGAAGAGCTGGTACTCGGTGTACATCACGCCCACATAGACGCCGACCTGGCCGGTGAGGTCGAACGCGTGCGGGATCTGCAGGCTGGCGCGCGTATAGCCGGCGTCTTCGACGGCCATCCAGGCGTGCTGCAGGAAGAGCCGCTCCTGCGGATCGAGGAACGGCGCGTCCGCGGGTGCGATGTTGAAGAAGCGCGGATCGAACTCGTCCACGCCCGGGATGAAGCCGCCCCACTTGCTGGAGTGGTGGCCGCTCTTCCCGCGCTCCTCGCTGAAGTACTCCCGCCAGTCCCAGCGCTCCGCCGGGACCTCGACGATGCAGTTCTTCCCCTCGCGCAGGTTGTTCCAGTAGGACGCAACGTCGGCCGCTTCGGGATACCGGCCGCTCAATCCGATGATGGCGATCGGCTCCGCGGCCGTCGTGCCGCGCCGCGCGGCGAACGGTTCGCGGGACGGCCGCGCGGAGACCGGCGGCGCCGGAGCTTCCGCCGCTCCGAAGCGCGAGGCCACGACTTCCGGGAACGCATCCGCCAAATGCGCACTCAGCTCGCGCACGGTCTGGTACTCGAAGAAGAGCGTCTTGGGCAGCGAGCCGAAGGTCTTCTCCAGCCGATTGGTGAGATTCATGGCCCGGATCGAGTCGATGCCGTATCGCTCGAACGGCGCCCGCGGATCGATCTGCGCGATGGGCAGCGTGAGCTCGCCGGAGAGCTGCTCCCGGACGTACGTTTCCAGGACGGAGTTCCTCGGGTTCCTCGGGTTCCTCGGGTTCCTCGGAGTGGAAGAATCGACCACGTCCTCTCCTCCGAGGAACTCGTCCGAGGAACTCCGAGGAACTCCGAGGAACTGCGGCGTGCTGCGGATCTTCGTCACATTGCCCTCCACCACCAGGATCCGGTCGTGCGCCAGCGCCAGACACTGGTGGAACGCGCGCATGCCGGTCGCGGTCTGCAGGGGCCGGATTCCCGTGGCCTCCCGCAAACGGTCCAGGCTCGCGCGGTCGATGCTCATGCCGCCGTGCTCCCACAGCGGCCAGTTGATGGAGATGGTTCGTCCCGTTCGCTGTCCTGCGGCCACCAGCCCGTTGCGATAGCGGGCGAACCAGTCCATGAAGCCGTTCGCGGCCGCGTAATCGCCCTGTCCCGCGTTGCCCTGGGCCGCGGCGATCGACGAGAACAGGACCAGGAAGTCGAGCTTCATGTCCCGGGTGGCTTGGTCGAGGTGGAAGGTTCCGGCGACCTTCGGCGCCAGCACGTGGCGGAAATCGTCGAAGGTCTTCTTCAGGAGGAAGCCGTCGCGGAGGACCCCGGCGGCGTGCAGGATTCCGTCGAAGCGCTCCTGCTCCAGCAGGCGCCGGACCTGGTTCGCGTCGGCGACGTCGAGCTGGCGATACTCGGCGTCGCCCGGCAGTGCGAGGAGGAGGTCGTGCCCGTCCGCCGTCAACGGAGAGCGGCCGCTCAGCACGACTCGGCTGTCCGGCGCGTGCTGGAGAATCTCCCGGGCGAACAGGAGGCCCAGACCACCCATCCCGCCGGTGATCAGGTAGACGCCGCGCTCTTTGAGCGCAGTTTGTGGCTCCTGCGTTGCGCGGGCTTCCTGCCATTGCAGGAGCTGCCGCGTCCCGTCCTGATAGCGGATCACCGTATCCGAGGCGGCGGTGCGGTTCTCGTCGAGTTGTTCCGCCAGACGCTCGGCCGTGACGTGCGGATCGGTGAGGATGACCTGGCCGGCCAGACGCGGGTTCTCCAGGGTCGCCGTCCGGAGCAGCCCAGCCAGTCCGGAGAGCAGCATCGGCTCCGGCTCGTTCGCAGCCACGATCTGGACGAGAACGCGCGTCGCCGATTTGCGCTCGAGCAGGTCGCGGATCAACTCGAAGGACGCCAGAGCGGCGTGGGTGTATCTCTCCGCGAGGTCGAGCCGCGGGGAGGAAAGCGCCACGCAGCGGCTGTTCGTCACGAGCGACTCGAGGCGCGCCGTGTCGACCTGCGCCAAGTCACACACGATGATCTGCCGCTCCGCCTGTTCGAAACGCGTCACCGCCGTTGGCGGACCGGATTGCCATACCGGAGCGGCGAGCACAACGTCGCTCTCCGTTGCCGCCACGCGGGAGGAGAGCTCCCGCAACTCCACGCAGACGTTTCCCTGCCCGTCGCACAGATCGATATCCAGGCCACGCGGCGCGCGGCGCACCCACGCGAACATTTCCTTCTGGCAGGGCGCCAGCACGCGCAGTGAGGTCAGGGCGAAGGGCAGCAAGGGGCCGGCTGGACGGAGATCGTCAATCAGACCGAGCGTCGATTGCAGAGCGCTGTCGAGGAGACTGGGGTGCAGGCGATAGTCGCTCCAGCTCGCGTCCACCACAGCGGGCAGGCGCAGTTCGGCGAGCAGTTCGTCCTTGCCTTTGTGCATCGACGCGATGCCGCGGAACGCCGGGCCGTAGTCCAGCCCCATCTGCCGGTACGTTTCGTAGATGCTGTCCGGCGCCACCGGCCCCTGCATCTGCGTACGGAGGCGCGCGACATCCAGCCTTTCGGGTCGTGGATGGTCCCCGAAGACGGCCTGCCCCTGACAGTGAACGCCTTCGTCACTCCGGATCTCGTAGCCGACCTGGCCCCGTTCATTCGTAGACAGGGCGACGCTCACCTGCGTCCTTCCGGAAGCCACGACCGGCCGCGCCCACACCGTATTGCGCAGTTCCAGCGGCGCGGCGTCGGCTCCTCCCGGAGCGGCACGCTCCATCGCGGCGCGGACCATTTCGACATAGGCCACCGCCGGGAGCACTCTCTGCCCGCCCACGCGGTGGTCGTTCAGGAAGAACTCGTCGCCGCGGAAGGTGGAGCTGTAGCTCTGCCGCTCGGGAGTGGACGTATCGCTGTGCAGCAACGGATGCAGGACGGCACCCGCAAGCGTGTCGATCCAGTAGCGATCGCGGGCAAACGGATACGCCGGCAGCGCCACGCGCCTGGGCCTGACTTCGCCCCACAGCGCGTCCCAATCGACGTCCGCACCCTGCACCCAGGACGCTGCGAGCTGCGGCAGGTCCCCACCGGCCACTTTCTCCCTGCTGCGCCTGGCCTGCCCTCGCCACGTATCGCCGAGTTCCCGCGCACCATCGAGGAACGCCTCCAGTCTCACAATGAGCTGCTCGACGGAGTCGACGATGAGGCCCAGCCGCTCCTCCATCGCCTCGCGCCCCACCTGCAGCGTGTAGGCGATCCGCGGCAACGTGACGTCCGGCTCGCGCGACCGGAGCACCTCCAGCAGGTCGCCCGCCCTCCGCCGCAACTGCTCCTCAGTCCGCGCGGACAAGGGCACCACCACCCGGCCGGTTCCTCGGGGTTCCTCGGGTTCCTCGGAGTTCCTCGGAGGGAAGGGATCTCCAGCCCCTCCGAGGAACTCCGAGGAACTCCGAGGAACCCGAGGAACCGGCCGTGCGGGAGCCTCCTGCACGATCACGTGCGCGTTCGCGCCGCCGGCGCCGAAGGAGGAGATCCCCGCGATGCGGGGGCGCGCGTCCCAGTCGGTCAGCGAGCGATTCAGCGCGAAGGGAGTTTTGCGGAAATCGATGTTGGGGTTCGGCTCGGCAGCGTTGAGCGAAGGAACGATCTTCCCGTGCCGCATCTGCAGCAGCACCTTGGTCAGGCCGGCGATCCCGGCGGCGGAGTCGAGGTGTCCGATGTTCGACTTCGCCGAGCCGAGCTTGCAGAAGCCGGTGTCGGCGGTGTCGGACTGAAACGCCTGCTGCAGGCCGGTGATCTCGATGGGATCGCCGAGGGAGGTGCCGGTGCCGTGGGCTTCGACGTAGCTGACGGCGCGGGCGTCGAGGCCCGCTTTGTCCAGGGCGTGGCGGATCAGCTCCGCCTGGGCCACGGGATTGGGGACCGTGTAGCCGTTCGTCCGGCCGCCGTGATTGACGCTCGTGGAGAGGATCACGCCGTGAACGAGGTCGCCGTCCTCGATGGCGGCGGCGAGAGGCTTCAGCAGCACGACGCCGACGCCCTCGCCCGGCACGAAGCCGTTGCCGCCCGCGCCGAAGCTCCGGCACAGGCCGTCGGTGGAGAGCATGTGCTGCGCGCAGAGGGCGATGTAGCTGGACGGGTGCAGGTTGAGATTGACGCCGCCCGCGAACGCGAGCCGGCACTCGCCGCGATGAATGTGCTCGCACGCTTCGTGGATCGCGGTCAGCGAGGACGAGCACATCGTGTCGATGGGCATGCTCGGGCCGGTGAGATCGAGGAAGTACGACAGCCGGTTGGCGACCGAGCTGAAGGAGGTGTTGGGGAAGAACTTCGCGTCGCGGATCGCGGCGAGCGATCCGTACAGGCTGTAGCCCGGCCGGGTGATCCCGGCGAAGACGCCGACCTTCTGTGCGTAGCGCTCCCGCAGGGTGCGGCGCGTATAGCCGGCGTTCTCCAGGGCCTGCCACGCGGCCTGCAGGAAGAGCCGCTCCTGCGGGTCCATGTTCAGCGCGTCGCGCGGCGAGATGCCGAAGAAGAGCGCGTCGAACTCGGCGAAGCGCTCGAGGAACCCGCCCCACCGCGAGTAGCTCTTTCCCTGGTCGATGGCCTCCTGCGGATCGGGCTCGTAGAAGCCTTCCAGCGGCCAGCGATCCGTCGGGATCTCCCCGACGCAGTTTCGGCCGGATTGGAGGTTCTGCCAGTACTCGTCGAGGGTCGCCGCCTGCGGATACATCCCGCTGATGCCGATGATGGCGATGGGCTGCGGCCCGTCCGCCCGGGGCGCGGAGACGAGGAAGGACCTTGCCCGCGGCGCGTGCTCGCGCTGGAGATAGGCGGCGAGCTCCGACAGGGTGCGGTACTCGAAGAACAGCGTCTTCGAGAGCTCGCCGAACACGGTCGCCAGCTCGGCGTTCATCTCGTTGATGGAGAGGGAGTCGATGCCGTAGGCGGAGAGCGGCTCGTGCTCGTCGATCTGCGCGGGGGCGATCTTCAGGGTGCGGCCGAGAAGTTGTTTGAGATGCTCCAGAAGGCCGGAGTCGAGGACGGCCCTGCCGTCATCCCGAGCGTCGAGCGAGGGACCTGGGCGGGCTCCCTCGGTCTCGGACTCGATCCAGTAACGCGTTGTGGCGAAGGGATAGAGGGGCAGGCTGACGCGGCGTGGCTTGACGCCGCCGTACAGGCGGGTCCAGTCCGGCTCCAGTTTTCGCATCCACTGGTCTGCGATCGCAGAGAGCTCCGCGTCGTCGCCGGGCCACGGCGGTGGCTCCTCGCCGCGAACGTACGCTTCGAGCTTGTCCGCCAGCTCCGCGAGGGAGCCGGCGATGAAGATGGCACGCTCGGCCATCGCATCGCGCCCCACCTGCAGCGTGTACGCGATCTCCGCGAGTGCGGCGTCCTGCGGTGTGCGGATAAAGGAGAGCAGCGCGCGCGCCTTCTCCCGCAGTTGCTCCGGCGTCCGGGCGGAGACCGGAACGATCACGCGCGTATCGGCCCGGCGCTCGACCGACGGCGAGCGGTACTCCTCGATCACCACGTGCGCGTTCGTGCCGCTGCGGCCGAACGCGCTCACGGCACCCACGTGCGGCTGGTCCGCTTCCCGTTCCCAGGCGCGCGTGACCTTGTTGATCCGGAACGGGCTGTCCTGCCGCGCGATCAGCTCATTTTCTTCTTCGCAGTGCAGGCTGGCCGGGATCGCGTGGTGCTGCATTCCTTTCAGCAGACTGACCACGCTCACCAGTCCCGAGGCGGCCATCGTGTGCCCGACGTTGCTCTTGCAGCTCGTAATGGCACACAGCCGCGGAGCGCCCAGCTTTCGGAAGGCCGTGTTCAGCGCGTCGAGCTCCACCGGATCTCCCAGCGGAGTCCCCGTGCCGTGCGTGACGATGTGCGTGATCTCGCGGGCATCCACGCCTTCCCGCGTGTAGAGGCTCTCGATCAGCTCCGCCTGCATCCGCCCGTTCGGCGCCGTGACGCCGTTCGTCCGGCCGTCGAAGTTCACCCCGCTCGCCCGCACCACGCCGTGGATCCGGTCGCTCGCCGCGATGGCCGCTTCGAGCGGCTTGAGCATCAGTACGACTACCGCTTCGCCCACGCCGATCCCGTTGGCGCCTTTGGCGAAGCTCCGGCACTCGCCGTCCGGCGACAGCATGCCGGCCTCGCCCATCACCCGGTAGCTCTCCGGCGAAAGGCTCAGCGCCACGCCCGCCACCAGGGCCGCATCGCACTCGCCCAGCCGTAGGCTCGTCACCGCCTGGTGCAAGGCCACCAAGCCCGACGAGCAGGCCGTGTTCGTGGCGATGGCCGGGCCGCGCAGGTCGAGAAAGTACGACAGCCGCGACGAGATCATCGCGTTGCCGCTGGTGGTCACCCCTGCCCGTCCGGTGATGCGCTCGTAGTGGCTCTCTTCCATCCCGGCGAAGACGCCGGTCCTCGATCCTCGCAGCGACGACGGCGCAATGCCCGCGTCTTCGATGGCCCGGTACGCCTCCATGAGCAGGAGCCGTTCGCCGGGGTCCATCTGCTCGGCTTCGCGCGGGGAGATCTCGAAGAACAGCGGGTCGAACTCGTCGATCCCTTCGAGGAACCCGCCGCGGTTCGTGCCGATCGTGGCGTGGTCGCGCCAGTTCCAGCGCGACACCGGGATCTCCCCGATCGCGCTCCTTCCTTCGGCCAGCAGCGTCCAGAGCTCGTCCACGGTGCGTGCGCCGGGAAAGCGGCCGGACATACCGATGATGGCTACGCCGTTCCTCGGGTTCCTCGGGTTCCTCGGGTTCCTCGGAGGGGCCAACGACTCTCCCTCCGAGGAACCCCGAGGAACTCCGAGGAACCCGAGGGACCGCCGTTCGGCGAGATAGTCGGCGAGTTGGCGGATGGTGGGTGCGTTGAAGAAGACCACTGCCGTGATCTCGAGGCCGAAGTGCGCGGTCAGCTTCTTGGCGAACTGGGTCAGTTGCAGGGAGTCGAAGCCGTAGTCGGCCAGGTTGGTCGTGTCGCTGAGCTCTTCGGGCGTGATGCGCAGCGACTTCGCTACCAGCGCTCGCAGGTCCGACAGGATCGTGTCTTCGGCTGGCGCCGCTCGGCGATACGCGCGCTGCAACGTCTCTTCGACGCGCGCGGGTGTGCCGGTCATCACCAGCGTCTGCGGCCGGCCGCTCCGCACCAGGTCCTCCCAAAGGCGGATGCCGGTCTCGGTCTCGAGGCCTTCCTGGTTGCCGATGTTCTTACCCATCCCGCCGTCCCGCCACAGCGGCCAGTTGATGACCACCGTGCGGTTTCGGCGATGGAGGCCGTAAGCCATCTGGAAGCGGCTGGCGATGGCGTAGTCGCACGCGCCGAAGTCGCCCAGCACTGCCGCCGTCGACGAGAAGGAGCAGACGAAGTCCAGCGGCTGATCGCTGAGGACTTCGTCGAGCAGTTGCGTGCCGATGGTCTTCGGATGCAGGACCGCGTCGATCTCCGCTCGGGACTGTTCGAAGAAGGCCTTGTGCGGCTCGACGCCGGCCGCGTGGATCACCCCGCATAGCGCGAACGGCAGGTTCCGCGCGAATGCCTGCATCGCGTCGCGGTCGCTGATGTCGACCGGCTCGTAGCGCACTTCGCGCGCGCCTGCTGCGTGGAGCGCATCGAGTTGCTGGCGCAGGTCATCGGACAGCGGCCTCCTGCCGGTCAGCAGCAACCTGGCCTGGTACCGCTCGGCGAGATGCCGCGCGAACCGGAGTCCCAGCGCGCCGCCGCCTCCGGTGATCAGGTAGCCGCCGCCCTGCCTCAACGGGATCTCCTGCGAGCGCTGGACCGCTCCTGGGACCGGACGGACGGCCAGCACATGGCGGCGGTCGCCGTCGTACCGGATCACGCCGCCGTGGCGTGCCGCGTCCGCGAGCTGTTGCGGCGTGTGCCTGTCGGTATAGAGCACCGAGACCTGCGTGTCGGGCAGGAGCAGCGTCAACGAGCGCTCGAACCCGATCCATGCGTAATCCCAGCAACTCTCCGGCGACGCCGCATCGTAGCGGCCGACCAGCGTCACCTGCGCCACGGGAGCGCGAGACTCGCGGACGGCGTCGAAGAGGTCGAACAGCGCGTGAACGCCCGCCTCACCCTTTCCGCGCGACCACGCGTACACGATCGACAGCGGTCCCACGGCACGCTCGAGGGCCGCGCGCACATCCGGACGCTCATCTCCCTCGGCGAACACGATCGTCCGCCGATCGTCCGGCGGAAGCTCGCCATGCAGCGGCTCCTCGCGCCAGTACTCCTCGAAGAGCAGTGGCTGCGCGACTTCCGCCGCCGGCGGCGTCGCGGGAGGATCTCCCCAGTGCCGCGCGCGCGCGAAGGGATAGGTGGGCAGGGGCAGCAGCCTGGGCGCCTTCCCGCCCAGCGTGTCGTTCGCCTCAGGCAGCTCCGCCGTTTTCGCGTGCAACAACGGATGAAGCGTCTGCGCCGGTGCCGGCCGGGCGGCGATCCAATGCCGCTCTCTGGAAAACGGATACGACGGCAGGCGCAGGAGCCGCGGGCCCTGGCTGCGGGCGGTGTCGCTCTGCACGAGCAGCGGTGACGTGCTCGCATGCAGCAGCGGGTGCAGCGTCGCGGGCGCGGGCGCTCTCTCGATCCAGTGCCGCTCCCTGGAGAACGGATACCCGGGAAGACCAGGCAGCCGCCGGCCGCGAGCCTTTGCCACGACCAGCGCATCGCCGTGCTGCCGCTCCGCATTCGAGGTCTTCGCGTGCAGCAACGGATGGAGGACCGGGACCGCCGGAACTCGCGTGTCGATCCAATAGCGGTCCCGCGCGAAGGGGTACGCGGGCAGGCTGACGCGACGCGGCCTTCCGTCGCGATGCAGGCGGTTCCAGTTCACTTCCAGCCCGCGCACCCAGAGGGCGGCGATCGTGGAGAGCTCCGCGTCGTCGCCCGGCCACGCCAGTGGCTCGCGGTTGCGCCTCACCTGACCGCGGTACACCTCCGCGATCCGCTCTTCGCCGCGGAGGAACGCGTCCAGCTTCTCCGCCAGCTCGCCGATGGAGCTGGCGATGAAGGCGGCGCGCTCGGTCATCGCTTCGCGCCCCACCTGGAGCGTGTACGCGATCTCCGCCAGCGCGCTGTCCCGCGGAGTGCGGAGAAAGTCGACCAGCTCGCGCGCCTTCTCCAGCAGTTGCTCCGCGGTCTTCGCGGACAGCGGGACGAGCACGCGCGTCTGCGCCGGGACTGCCACTGCCGGCGATCGATGCTCCTCGATCACCACGTGCGCGTTCGTGCCGCTGCGGCCGAATGCGCTCACCGCGCCCATATGCGGCTGGTCCGTTTCCCGTTCCCAGGCCCGCGTGACCTTGTTGATCCGGAACGGGCTGTCCTGCCGCGCGATCAGCTCGTTTTCTTCTTCGCAATGCAGGCTGGCCGGGATGGCGTGGTGCTGCATGCCCTTCAGCAGACTGACCACGCTCACCAGTCCCGAGGCGGCCATCGTGTGCCCGACGTTGCTCTTGCAGCTCGTGACTGCGCACTGGCCGGGCGTCGAATGGCCGAGGTTGCGGAAGGCAGTGTTCAGCGCGTCGAGCTCCACCGGGTCGCCCAGCGGAGTGCCCGTGCCGTGCGTGACGATGTGCGTGATCTCGCGGGCGTCCACGCCTTCCCGCGTGTAGAGGCTCTCGATCAGCTCCGCCTGCATCCGCCCGTTCGGCGCCGTGACGCCGTTCGTGCGGCCGTCGAAGTTCACCCCGCTCGCCCGCACCACGCCGTGGATCCGGTCGCTCGCCGCGATGGCCGCTTCGAGCGGCTTGAGCATCAGTACGACTACCGCTTCGCCGACACCGATCCCGTTGGCGTCCTTCGCGAAGCTCCGGCACTCGCCGTCCGGCGACAGCATCCCCGCCTCGCCCATCGCCCGGTAGCTCTCCGGCGAGAGGCTCAGCGCCACGCCCGCCACCAGCGCCGCGTCGCACTCGCCCAGCCGCAGGCTCGACACCGCCTGATGCAGGGCCACGAGGCCCGACGAGCAGGCCGTATTGGTGGCGATGGCCGGCCCGCGCAGGTCGAGAAAGTACGACAGCCGCGACGAGATCATCGCGTTGCCGCTGGTGGTCACCCCCGCCTGTCCGGTGATCCGCTCGTAGTGGCTCTCTTCCATCCCGGCGAACACGCCGGTCCTCGATCCGCGCAGCGACGACGGCGCAATGCCCGCGTCTTCGATGGCCCGGTAGGCCTCCATGAGCAGGAGCCGCTCGCCGGGATCCATCTGCTCGGCTTCGCGCGGCGAGATCTCGAAGAAGAGCGGGTCGAACTCGTCGATCCCTTCGAGGAACCCGCCCCGGTTCGTGCCGATCCAGCGGGACGGAGGGATCTCCCTGATCGCGCTCCTTCCTTCGGCCAAGAGGGTCCAAAGCTCATCAACCGTACGCGCGCCGGGGAAGCGGCCGGACATGCCGATGATGGCTACGCCGTTCCTCGGGTTCCTCGGGTTCCTCGGGTTCCTCGGAGGGGCTGACGACTCTCCCTCCGAGGAACCCCGAGGAACTCCGAGGGACCCGAGGGACCGCCGTTCAGCGATGTAGTCGGCGAGTTGGCGGATGGTGGGTGCGTTGAAGAAGACCACCGCCGTGATCTCGGTGCCGAAGTGCGCGGTCAGCTTCTTGGCGAACTGGGTCAGTTGCAGCGAGTCGAAGCCGTAGTCGGCCAGGTTGGTCGTGTCGCTGAGCTCTTCCGGCGCGATGCGCAGCGACTTCGCCACCAGCGCTCGCAGGTCCGGCAGGATCGTGTCTTCGGCTGGTGCCGCGCGCCGATAGACGCGCTGCAGTGTCTCTTCGACGCGCGCCGGTGTGCCGGTCATTACGAGCGTCTGCGGCCGCCCGCTCCGCACCAGGTCCTCCCAGAGGCGGATGCCGGTCTCGGTGTCGAGGCCTTCCTGGCCGATGTTCTTGCCCATCCCGCCGTCCCGCCACAGCGGCCAGTTGATGACCACCGTCCGTCCCCGGCGATGGAGGCCGTAGGCCATCTGGAACCGGTTGGCGACGGCGTAGTCGCACGCGCCGAAGTCGCCCAGCACTGCCGCCGACGACGAGAAGGAGCAGACGAAGTCCAGCGGCTGGTCGCTGAGGACTTCGTCGAGCAGTTGCGTGCCGATGGTCTTCGGATGCAGGACCGCGTCGATCTCCGCTCGGGACTGTTCGAAGAAGGCCTTGTGCGGCTCGACGCCGGCCGCGTGGATCACCCCGCACAGCGCGAACGGCAGGTTTCGCGCGAATGCCTGCATCGCCTCGCGGTCGCTGATGTCCACCGCCTCGTAGTGCACTTCGCGCGCGCCCGCGGCACGCAGTGCATCGAGCTGCTGGCGCATCTCATCCGAGAGCGATCTCCTGCCGGTCAGCAGCAGCCTGGCCTGGTACCGCTCGGCGAGATGCCGCGCGAACCGGAGGCCCAGCGCGCCGCAGCCTCCGGTGATCAGATAGCCACCGCCCTGCCGCAAGGGAATCTCTCCTCCTGTCATCCCGAGCGTCGAGCGAGGGACCTGGGCGGGTGGGGCGTCGG
>DASUSN010000037.1:0-8718 GCA_036375075.1 Thermoanaerobaculia bacterium
CAACGACCTGGCCGTCCAGTACGCGACGACGCGGACCGATGCCGAGATCGAGGCCGACGTCCGCAGCCGCCTGCGCTGGGACGCGCGGATCGACGCGCGGAACGTGCAGGTGAGCGTCCGCAACGGCACGGTCGTGCTCTCGGGCGACGTCGGCAGCGTCTCCGAACGCGTGCGGGCCGTGAACGACGCGTGGGTCAACGGCGCGCGCATCGTGACCGACCGGCTGCGGGTCGTGCCCACGCCGGCCGCGGCGCAACGCCGCTCCGCGGCCGCGGCGCCGTCCGACGTCGAGATCCGCGGCGCGATCACCCAGGCGTTCGCGCTCGACCCGCGCGTCAGTTCCTTCAATCCCGTGGTGACCGTGCGGAACGGCGTCGTCACGCTCACCGGCGCGGTCAACGACCTACAGGCGCGCAACGCCGCCGAGGAGGACGCCCGCAACGTCACCGGCGTCCGGTTCGTGAACAACTACCTCAAGGTCCGTCCGACGGTCGCGCGCTCCGATCTCGCGATCGCCGACGACGTCACGGACGCGTTGCGTCGCAACGCTGCCGTCGATGCCGCCGAGGTCATCGTCGCCGTCCGCTCGGGCGTTGTGACCCTCTCCGGCACCGTCGATTCGCGCTTCGAGCGCCAGGAAGCATTCGACGCCGCGGCGCGTGTCGCCGGCGTCGTCGGCGTGATCAACAACCTCGTCCTCCCGGCCACGTGGCCGGTGAAGTCGGACTGGGCCATCGAGCGCGACGCCGAGGCGGGCATCGTCTGGAACGCGTTCGTCAACGGGTCGGACGTCGACGTCACGGTGCACAACGGCGTCGCAACCCTGACCGGAACCGTCGGGTCGTTTGCGGACGTGCTCGAAGCCGAAAGCGAAGTCTTCGAGGCCGGTGCGACCCGCGTCATCAATCAACTCTTCGTCGATGCCGTTCCCGACGCGCGTTCCGCGGCGCTGCCCACCGCGGGCCGGCGGTGGTGGAGCGGCATGCTCGCCGAGATGCTGATGGCGCTCATCGCCGCGGCGCTGTTCACCGCTGGTCTGTACTGGATGGCACGGCGCCGCGGAATCGGCGTGCCGTGGGCCGCGATGGTGGTCTTCTTCATCATCGTCTTCCTTGCCACGTGGGCCGTCGGCGCATGGGTCAGCCCGCGCGGGCCGACGGCGTTCGGCGTCCCCTGGCTGGCGTTCCTGATGATCGCGTGCGTCATCGCGCTCGTTGCCGCGGCGGCGCCGCCGGTGCGCCACTGGCGCGTGGCCGCGGTGGCCGGAACGCCCGAGCCGCGCGTGGCCGGGCCGCTGATCTGGATCCTTCTGGCGCTGCTCGTCCTGGCCATCGTTGGCAATCAGATCGAGGAGCGTCGCGCGAGCGGGCCGCCGGTCGAGCAGTTCGGCGACGCCTCGCTCTCGACGCTTGTGGAAGAAAGGAGCCGTTGATGCGCGCGTCCACCATGTCGGTACTGATGATCGTCACGGTCGCCGCCGCCGCAGGATGCGGCGACCGCGAGATGTCCAGGAACACCACTACGGTCGCGGAGACGAGCGGATCGCCGGGCGCACCGGCGACCGTGACCTCTCCCGCCGGCCCCGCACCCGCGGACGCGCAGGCGCCCGCCGTCACGGCCGGCGAATCGCGCTATCTCACCGAGGCCTTGCAGCGCGGGATGGGGCAGATCGAGCTCGCGCATAGCGTCTCGACCCGCAGCGAGTCGGATGCCGTCGACTCCCTCGCCCGCGAGATCATCGCCGCGCACAACGAGATCAACGCCGAGCTGACGCGCATCGCCTTCCGCAGCTCTGTCACCCTGCCGAACGACGCGGGGCCCGAGCTCCGCCAGACCATCGCCCGTCTCGACGCGCTCGACGGACGCAACCTCGACGCCTCATGGCTCGCCGAGATGCTGCACAAATACCCCGATCTGATCCAGCTTCATGGTTCCGCCGCAACGACTGCCACCGACATGGAGCTCAAGCAGATCGCCGTCCGCGCCCGCGCCATGTTCGAGACGAACCTGCGCCAGGCGCGGGCGGCGTACGCGCAAGTCACTGGCGTCGTTCCGCCGCAGGAGCCGGAGCCCGGCTCCGTTCCGCCGGCGAGCGCCGCGTCCGGGAAGGAGAAGGGGCGATGACCGCCGGCGATGCCGCCAGCAGCCGCTACGCGGCCGTGATCGCGCTCGTGGCCGTCGCCCTGCTCGGCCTCTTTGCCGTCTGGCAACGGCTGCCGCTCGGCTGGATCGCCGTCGTGATCGGGATCGTGGGCGCCGTCCGGCTGCTCCGGCAGCAGCGCCGCGCCTCCGCGGCGGGAGCACGAGATGGACACCGCTGGTGACGGCGCGGCGCATCCGCGCGTGCTCCTGATCGAAGGCAACGGCCCGTTGCGGCGGTTCTTCGAGACCATCCTCGGCGAAGCGGCATATGAGGTCACTACCGCCGAGGATGGCAACGCGGGGCTGACGCACGCGGGCGCCTCGGCCTTCGACTGCATCGTCCTCGGGTCACCGGCTCCGGTGCGCAGCGGCGACGTGCGCAGCACCGTCCTCGAGCAGATCGAGCGGCTCGCTCCGGAGCTCGCCGCACGCGTCATCGTGATCACTTCGCACGTCACCGGGCGCACGCTCCTGCGCCGCGCCATCCGCATGCGGGTCTTCGCCGTCTTCGGCAAGCCGTTCAACACAGCGGTGTTCGCCCGCACCGTCGCCGATTGCGCTGCGAGGAGGCGCCCGGCGTCGCGGTTCCACGCCATCCCTCCGCCTGTCGTCACGCGCATCTGCGAAGAGGAATCGGTGCCCGAGGAGTGGTGAGCCGATCAGCGCTCCTGCACCAGCTCGAAGTCGACGTCGGCAACTTTCTCGTCGCCCACCCAGACTTCGGCGCGCCCGTCACCCACTCCCCACGCGCTCGTCTCCCGCGTCGCGAACTCCAGCCGTTCCCCTTGCGCGCGCACCTGCTTCGTCTCCGCGTTCATGCGCCCCTTCGGGCCGTACCAGATCACCTTGACGGCCGTTCCCGGCGGGGCGTCCTTCACCGTCATCCCCAGCGTGACCGGCTCGCCGGCGAGAAACGTATTCGCGTCGTACGCGAACTGCGTCGTCGAGGCGCGGCGCACGCCGGGCGCGAAGCGGACGTCGTCGACCCACGACTGCGCCGCGACCGGCGACACGTCGGCGGCAGCCGTGGTGGACGGCGCCTCGGCCGTCGGTGCGATGGGTGGCGCTTCCTCGCGCCGGCACGCGGCGGCGGCGAGTAACACGAAGAGAGCGAGCGACAGGCGCATCGGAGTTCCTCCCGCGGCCCCTCCGTGCAACCCACGTGCACATGCGTGGTATACCAACGATTAGCACGCGACTTGCAGAAGCGGATGTGTGGGCTCACGCCCGTGCCACAACAAAGCGAGCGATGCTCTGCGAGCGCCGCGGCCAAAGCACCGGGCCGCCACCACCGCGGCGCACACCTTCTGTCGAATGCGCGTACGTGGGCCCTCACACAGAGGTCTGATTCGTTTTCCGAGGCTGATAATGCTCATCATCCTGCAGGCGCCGCTGCTCGTCGCGGAACTCGCGGTCGCGGCGGGCCAGGATGCCCGTCAGCTCCGCGGCGGCGAGAATCACGGCCACGGTGAAGTAAACGTACAACAGCAGCAGCACCACCGATCCCGCCGCCCCGTAGGCCGCGGTGAAGCGGGTCCGCGCCACGTACACGCTGATCAGCGATTGCCCGGCCGTGAAGACCAGCGCCGCCAGCGCCGCGCCGCCGCCGGCATACCGCCACTTCATCTGGATGTCGGGCACGAACTTCAGCACGGCCGCGAACACCGCCGCGATCAGAGCGAACGAGATCAGCAGCTCCGCGCCGCGCCACAGCACCGCCGCGCGTCCGAGTGCCTCCGGAGCGTTCGCACGGAGCCACGCCAGCACGGCCGTCGCGCCGAGCGCGCTGACCACCACCACGATGCCCGTCACCGCCATGACCGCGGCGAAAGCCCGGTTCTTCAGATAGCGCAGAAAGCCGCCGTCATCCTTCGTCGGCACGTCCAGGACGAGATTGAGCGCCGCCTTCAGATGGCGAAACACCGCGGACGACGCCAGCAGCAGGAGGATCACGCTGACCGCGGTCACGCCGCCGTCCGCATCGGACGCGGAGGCGAGCACGCGGCCAGCGGCGCGGGCAGCGTTCGGCCCCGCCGTGTCCCGCACGAACTCGAGCAACTGCGCCCGGGCCGCGTCCCGGCCGAAAAACAGCGCGCCCGCGTGCAGCAGCAGCAGAAGCAGCGGCGCGAGCGAGAACGTCGCATAGAAGGCTACGGCCGCGGCGAGCATCAGCGCGTTGTCGCGCCGCAGTTCCTTCCAGGTCTCCTTCAGGATCTGTCCAAGGCGCCGCAACCAGTCACGCATGGCATACCATCCTGCGCCTCGGATGCCATGATCCGGGAGGTCTCATGCAGCGCGACGTGACGCCGCCCGTGCCGCCGCTGTTCCGCACGGCCCGGCTGTTCTTTGCCGGCTGCGTCTCCGGCGGCGTCGTGGCCACGGGATTCGCCATCGCGCGCGACCTCGGCGTCCCGATCCGGCCCGAGCGGCTGCTGGCCAGCCTCCTCTCGCCGCCGCTCCCGCCGGCCAGCCGCCTCGCCGCCTTCGCCGTCTTCGTCGCCGTCGCGGGCCTCCTGGCGATCGCCTACGGCTGGGCCTTCCGCGGCCTCCACCGCGGCGAGAGCCCCGGCGCCGGCTTCGCCCTCTCTCTGGTCCACCTCATCGCCTCGGGCGTCGCCGCCGGTACCGCGCCGCTGTGGCATCCGCACATCCCGCCCATGCCGCACCCCGGCTTCTTCTACGCCACGGCAGGCCCCGCCGGCATGCTGCTCTTCGCCGCCGCGCATCTCGCGTTCGGAACGCTGGTCGGGTGGCTGGCGCGGCCGAAGCGGACCGTGCCCGCGTGACGCACGAGCGGCGCAATGAAGCAGGAGGGCGCCGCGAGCGTGTCGTCCATGACCGTAACAAGGACGGCGGGATCTCCCGGCCCACGTATGGTCACGGGCTCGCCCGCTCGTCACTTTCTCGACGGACCCGTCAGCCAGCGAGACGCGAACAAACGCTCCCGAAGCGATGATCGGATCGATCTGGTTCCAGTTATCGATGTTCAGCCGGTTCAATGTGCTCCCTCCTGTTCCCCCCGGCTCCGTGCGCGGCGGTCCGGTCGAAGCAGAGAGCGACAGCGATACGCTTTTCCGCAAAGCCTGTGGAAAACCGGATCAAAAAACGCGTGGCAACCGGCGTACGTCGAGACCCGCACGGGCCCGAGAGCGCTTTGCACAAGGGGACGTGCGTCCGTCCGGTGGCCCGGCGGCGCTCGCACGTCCGCGGCAACGTCAGCAGCGGGCCCGACGCGGCTCGATACGACACCTGACCGCGCGGACACAACACCGCGAAACATATGGTAGACCAATGACCGGCGCGTGACTTGCAGACCCACATCCGGGCACGCTCGCCCGCTCCACGTCGCGATCGGAGGCGATCGCCACGCCGCCCATGCGCGGGACTGGCAATCCGTGCAGGCGCCGGGCGGCGAGCAAGCTACTCCTGCGGACGAGCGTGACCCTTCGAGAGCGGTTCCCGCCCGACGCGTTCATGCAACACCATCGAGCCCGTCTTCTCACATTTCGGTTGCGCACGGAGGTCTTGCCTCGCTCGCGGCGCAACGTACAGCGCATCCCTACAGACAGTTTCCGCTTTCGCGTATTCCTGCTTTATTTCCTTCCGCTAACATGGTCGGCCATCCCGCCGGATCGGTCCGCCGGATGAAAGCATAGAGGAGTATCAGCAATGAGGATCAGGAAGTGGTTTTTCGCCTCGCGGGCGGTGGCGCTCGCATTGGTCTTTGTGGTGTTCGGCGCCGCGGGGGCGCTCGCACAGGTGTCCGGCTATGTGTCGAACCAGCAGGACAACACGGTCTCGGTGATCGACACGGCCACGAGCACCGTCACCGCTACGGTCCCTGTGGGACCGTTTCCCGGAGCGATCACCGCGACCCCGGATGGTGCGTTCGTGTGGGTGTGCAATACCTCGGGCGCCTCGGTCTCCGTGATCGATACGGCCACCAATGCCGTCGTGGCGGTGGTGCCGGTCGGCCCCGGCGGTCCGGTGGGTATCGCGATCACGCCGGACGGCGCCTTCGCATATGTCGCCCTCTTCGGTGGTGGCACCGTCCAGGTGATCGATACCGCCACCCTGGTCACGACCGCCGTTGTCCCCGCCGGACTGAGTGCGTCGGGAGTTGTGATCACGCCCAACGGAGCGTTTGCTTATGTGACCGATACGTTCGGCAGCAGCGTTTCTGTGATCGCCACTACCACGAATACGGTCATCGCCACCATTCCGGTGGGCGACTTCCCGGGCTATCCCGCCATCACGCCGGACGGGTCTTTCGTCTATGTGCCGAATCAGTTCAGCGACAGTGTCTCCGTGATCGCCACGGCCACCAATACCGTCGTCGCCACGATCCCGACCAGTCCAATGGCCGCACAGGCGGCCGTCACTCCCAACGGTGCGTTCGTTTATGTGTCGCACCTGGACAACGGCGTGGTGTCGGTCATCGCCACGGCGACGAACACGGTCGTCGCCAGCGTGCCGATCTCCGGCAATCCCCTCGGGCTTGCGGTGACTCCGGACGGGACCTCGGTCTACGTGGCGAATGCACCGAACAACAGGGTCGACATCATCGACACCACATCCAATACCGTCACCGGCTCCGTGCCGGTGGGAGTCTTCCCGACAAAGATCGCGTTCGCAACGACGACGCCGCCGTCGCCGACCAGCAAGGAGCAGTGCAAGAACGGAGGGTGGCAGACGTTCACCAACCCGAGCTTCAATAGCCAGGGAGACTGCATCAAGTACGTGAACTCGCTGCCGTAGCGCGTCCCTTCACGACGATCGTCGCAACGCCCTCCATCAGCTTCGCGATTCGTCCGGCCGTCGGTCAGTACGACGACGGCCACCGGTCGGCGGGATCAGAGAAAACGATTGAGCATCCCCGTGCAGTGGATGGTGAGTGACTCGGTGCATCGAACCAGCGGCGTGCTTTCGTCATCGTCGCTGCGGACGTCGTGCCGGCGATGGGCGGGCGGGCGAAGCATCGCTGGTGTACCATCATTCGCGAGGCTGGAAATCCTGAACCCGTCGATTCTGATCGTAGCCAGCGACGGCACGGAATGCCTGGCGTTCGAGAACGTGCTTCGCGGTTTCGGGGCCGTCGAGAGCGTCGGCTCCGGGCGAGCGGCATTGATGCGCCTCGGCATGACCGACTTCGCGTGCATGGTCATTGCCTCTCCGATTCCCGTGGAGTTCGGCGGCGAGCCGCTCACGCTGATCGAGCTCCTCGAGCGTCTCGCGCCGAACCTCGCCGAGCGGATCGTCGTCATCACCGACGAGTCCGAGACCGAGGCAATCCGGCGTGCGCGCGAGTTGGACGTCCACGAGATCCTGCTCCGGCCGTGCGACCCGGCCGAAGTGCAAGGCGCGGTCGAGCGTTGCCTGCGCCATCAGACGTTGTCCGGCGCCGAGACCATCCCCGCGGCCACATCCCCCACCCCGCGCCCCGCCGGCTGAGCGGTACGGCCGCTGCAGAGGAATCGTCTTCATGACGAGCGTCCGCGTCCGCAACGCATGGGATCTCCTGAGCTCCAGCCTGTGGTTCGTGCCCACCGCCATGACGGTTGCGGCGATCGCGGCGGCCGTGGCTGCCATCGCGGCAGACCGCTCGCTCACGCACCTCCTGGAGGACTGGTTCTTCCTCTACTCGGGCGGCGCCGAAGGAGCGCGCTCGGTCCTGTCGACCATCGCAGGCTCGATGATCACTGTCGCCGGCGTGGCGTTCTCGGTCACGATTGTGGCACTCTCGTTCGCCTCCTCGCAGCTCGGTCCGCGCCTGCTGCGGAATTTCATGCGGGACCGCGGCAACCAGATCGTCCTCGGTACGTTCATCGCCACGTTCGTCTACAGCCTGCTCGTCCTGCGCACCGTCAGCGAGTCGCCGCGCGAGTTCGTGCCGCACATCGGCGTCACCGGCGCCCTCGTGCTCGCGCTGGCCAGCCTGGCGGTTCTCATCTACTTCATCCACCACGTCGCGCTGACCCTGCAGGCCGACTACGTGATCAGCATCGTGGCGAGAGATCTCGACCGTTCGATCGAGAGCCTCTATCCCGAGACCATGGGTGACGATCCCCCGCCGGAGCGCATTGCCGAAATGGAGGCGCGGGAGAAGGAGCTGCGGAACGACGACGCCGCGCAGGTGGCGCCGGATGTCTCCGGCTACGCCCACGCGCTGGACGTCGATGCGCTGATGAATCTCGCCGTGAAGCACGACCTCCTCATCCGCATTCGCAGCCGGCCCGGCCGTTATGTCCTCGACGGTGTGGCGGTAGCGGATATCTGGCCCGCGGGCGGTGTCGATGACCGGATCCGCGCGAAGGTGCGGGACTCGTTTCTGATCGGCCGCATCCGTACGTCGAACCAGGACGTCGAGTTCGCGCTGCTCCAGCTCGTCGAAGTGGCGGTGAGGGCGTTGTCGCCGGGTGTGAACGATCCCTTCACCGCCATCGCCTGCATCGACCGCCTCTCGACGGGTTTGCTCCACCTCATGCGGCGTGAGTTTCCGCAGCGCTTCCGCGTCGACAGCGAGGGGCGGCTACGCGTGATCGCCGACCGCCCCGATTTCCGCAGCGTCGTCGACGC
>DASUSN010000038.1:0-37630 GCA_036375075.1 Thermoanaerobaculia bacterium
CCGCCCAGGTCCCTCGCTCGACGCTCGGGATGACATCGAGGACATCGAGGAGGTCGACGAGTTCGAAGACATCCCCGCGCCGGTCGTCCGAACGCCCAAACCGCAGATCCCCCGTCCTGCCATGCGCAAGCCGGAGAAGCCCGCCCGCCGCGAGCTCAAGCTCACGCACGACGCGCTGCCCACCATGAACCTGCTGACCGAGGGGCCGAAGCAGGGGGCGATCAACGACGAGGTGCACAAGAAGTTCCTCGAGATCGGTCACCTCATCGAGGCCCGCTGCCGCGAGTTCTCCGTCGAAGGCGAAGTCACCGCCTACCATCCCGGCCCGGTCGTCACCACGTTCGAGTTCAAGCCCAGCGCCGGCGTGAAGTACGCCAAGGTCGTCAACCTCGGCGACGACCTCGCCCTCGCGCTCAAAGCCGAGTCCATCCGCATCGAGCGCATCTCCGGCTCGTCCACCGTGGGCATCGAAGTGCCGAACCGCAAGCGCGAGCTCATCACCCTGCGCGACATCATCGACACCGACGCCTTCGCGTCGTCCCCGTCGCTGCTCTCGCTCGCCCTGGGGAAGGACATCCACGGCGAGGCGGTCGTCACCGATCTCGCGAAGATGCCGCACCTCCTCGTCGCCGGCGCCACCGGCGCGGGCAAGTCCGTCGGCCTCAACTCGATGATCGTCTCGCTGCTCTACAAGGCGCTGCCCTCGCAGCTCCGGATGCTGATGATCGACCCGAAGATGGTCGAGCTGAAGGTGTACGAGGACATCCCGCACCTGCTGCATCCGATCATCACCGACCCGAAGTTCGCCTCCCAGGCGCTCATCTGGGCGGTGAACGAGATGGAGAACCGCTATCGCTCCCTGGCCGAGTGCGGCGTGCGCAACATCGACCAGTTCAATACCCTGCTCAAGGACCCGGACGCCTATCGCCGCGCGAAGAAGCTCCCGCCGGACGCGCCGACGCCGCACGACGAGCCGATGCAGTACATCGTCATCATCATCGACGAGTTCGCGGACCTGATGATGGTCGCCTCGAAAGACGTCGAGGACTCGGTGACGCGCCTCGCGCAGAAGGCCCGCGCGGTGGGCATCCATCTCATCATCGCCACCCAGCGCCCGTCCGTCGACGTCATCACCGGCGTGATCAAGGCCAACCTGCCGTCGCGCATCTCCTTCCAGGTCGCGTCGAAGATCGACTCCCGCACCATCCTCGACGCCCAGGGAGCCGAGAAGCTCCTCGGCAACGGCGACATGCTCTTCCTCCCGCCCGGCACCGCCCGCATCCGCCGTCTCCACGGCGCGTACGTGTCCGAGGGGGAGATCAACGACATCGTCGACTTCGTGAAGAAGAACCAGGGCGAGCCGAAGTTCCTCGAGGAGATCACCAAGATCGCCGACGAGAAGAGCGGCGCCGACGGCATCGAGTACCTCGAGGACCCGAAGTACGACGAAGCCGTGCGCGTCGTCCTCACCACCGGCCAGGCCAGCGCGTCCTACCTCCAGCGCCGCCTCAAGCTCGGCTACTCCCGCGCCGCACGCCTGATCGAGATCATGGAAGCGAACGGCGTGGTCGGCCCCTCCCAGGGCAGCAAACCCCGCGAGATCCTCGTCCGCGCGGACGACTATCCCCCGGCAAGCGGCCAGTCGATCTGACGCTGTGCCGCCTGCGGCGATGCACCGATTGTTGACTGCTGCATCACCTTCTGGCAGATTCTGCATCCATGCGCACGACCATCACCATCAGGGAAGAGCTTCTCGCGGAGGCACAGCAGCTCAGTGGGAAGAGCGGCTTCAGCGAGGCGATCGTTACCTCGCTGGAGGAGTATGTCGCGCTACGAAAGCGACTCGCGCTGCTCGAGGATCTGTTCGAGCACAAGACTCCGCACTCCGCGCGTCGCGTGAAGAGCATGCGGCGGAAGCGCCGATGGTCATCGTAGATACGAGCATCTGGATCTCGCTCTATCGCAAGAAGAGCGCTGAGATCGGCCACCTGCTCTGGATGCTGACCGCACGCAACGAGGCAGCGGTGACAGGCCAGATCTGGGTCGAGTTTCTGGGCGGGTTTCGCGACCGGGCCACGCGAACCTCGTATTCCGAGAAGCTGCGTGCGTTTCCATTTGTCGAGACCGGGCGAGATGCATACGACCTCGCTGCCGAGTTGCTCGCTGCCCATCCGCGTCTGGGGGCCGGAGACGCGATCATCGCGGCCACTGCCATCACGTCCGGTGCGGCCCTGTGGACCGCGGACGCGGACTTCAACGATCTGCGCGCGGACGGTCTGACGCTGTTCGCTTGATTCAGCGGTCGCCATCGCCCTCTACACGAATGCAGCGCGCAAAGTCGACAAACCCGCTGCGTGGATGATGGCGCCGTATCTCCTCTGGGCTTCTTTTGCCGGCGCGCTGAACGCGGAGATCGTCCGGCGGAACTGATCGCTCATCCGGTTGGCCCCGCTTCTGCTAGAACACCCCCTCATGCGATGGACACCCGGTGGAATCAGCACTGACATCGAAGACCGCCGCGGCAGCAGTGGCGGCGGCGGTTTCGGCTTCGGGCGCGGACCGACGATCGGCTGTGGCGGCGCGATCATCCTTCTCGTCCTCAGCCTGTTGACGGGAAAGAACTTCTTCGCCCTTTTCGACGGCTCCGGGGGAGGTGTGCAGCAGACCGGGCCGACCACGACGGCCGCGCCGGTCAACGAGAGTCCCGAGGAGCGGCAGAAGGTCGAGTTCATCTCCGATGCGCTCGACGACACGCAGAACACGTGGGAGAAGATCTTCCAGCAGGAGGGGATGCAATACCAGCGCGCGAGGCTGGTCCTGTTCCGCGACCTCACGCCCTCCGCGTGCGGCACCGGCCAGGCCGCGAGCGGGCCGTTCTACTGCCCGTCGGACGGGAAGGTGTACCTCGACCTCTCGTTCTTCGATGAGCTCGACCGGCGCTTCGGCGCGCCCGGCGACTTCGCCCAGGCCTACGTCCTCGCCCACGAGATCGGCCATCACGTGCAGAACCTCGTCGGCACCTCCACCCGCGTGCAGGAAGCCATGCAGCGCGACCAGCGCAACGCGAACGAATACTCCGTGCGGCTGGAGCTGCAGGCGGACTGTTACGCGGGCGTGTGGGCGGCATCGGCGCAGCAGCGCGGCGTCCTCGAGACCGGCGACGTCGAGGAAGGCCTCGGCGCGGCGTCGGCGGTCGGAGACGACCGTATCCAGGAGATGTCCGGACGCGGCGTGAATCCCGATGCGTTCACGCACGGTTCCGCGGCGCAGCGCGCGGAGTGGTTCACGCGAGGATTGAAGTCGGGGCGTATCCGCGACTGCGACACGTTCCGCTAGGCGTGGAGTGACGGAGCGCCGGCGTCCCGCCGGCTGTCGTGGCGGCGTCCGCGCCGCCACCCGGGCGGGCGGGGACGCGGCGGTTCCGGCGGTTCGTGGTAGTTTCCGCGCATGCAGTGCACCCATCTCGACACCATCCAGTACGACCTTCCCGCGAAGATCGAAGGCTGTGAAGAGTGCCTCAAGACCGGAGACTCCTGGGTCCATCTCCGCCTCTGCACCTCCTGCGGCCACATCGGCTGCTGCGACTCCTCGCGGAACCGGCATGCCACGAAGCATTTCCGCCAGACGCAACATCCCGTCCTCCGTTCCGCCGAGCGGGGCGAGGACTGGTTCTGGTGCAACGTCGATAACGTGATGTTCGAATGATCCACCGCAAGACCACGTCCGCCGCGATCGCCCGTCCGATCGAGGACGTGTTCGACTGGATCACCACGCCCGCGCACTGGCCGCGCTTCTCGCCGGTCACGCTGGCCATCGACACCGCCCGCCCGGATCGTCCTTTGCGCGCGGGCGAGCGCGTCTCGGAGCAGATCCGCGTCCGCAAATGGCGCGAGCAGTTCGACTGGACCGTCGAGACCGTGGAGCGCCCGTACTCCTGCGTGCTCACAGCGGGCGAGGCGCGCATCGAGTACACGCTCGACGGCGACGCGCACGCGACGCACCTCACGCGCGACATCACCCTCCCGGTCCGCATCCTCGAAGACCTGCTCGGCTTCGCGCGCGCGTTCGACGCCGCCGCGGACGTCGCGCAGCAGACCATCGTCTCGATGCTCGAGAACCCCCTGCTGCACGGCCCCCGTCCCGATCACACCGCGGACGCTTTCCTCCACGAGGCCGATCCGCTCGCCGACGAAGCCGTCGCGTCGCTGGTCACCCCCGCCGGCGACACCACGCCGCTCGAGCAATTCCTCGGCGGCCTCTATCGCGGCGAGCCGCCCCTGGAAGGGCTGCCCGAGCCGATGCAGCGCTTCCTCGGGTCGACGGACCTCCTGCCGCCCTGGGCCTGCGCGCCGATGCTCGACGCCGCGTCGAAGATCTTTCTCGACTGGGGGGTGCTCGCCGTCGGCGCACACCTCTGCGCGAGCCTGCCCGAGACCTACGTCATCCCGCGCATCGCCAAACTCCTCGACATCACCCAGCAACTCGACAAAGACCCTGTCCATGCCGACCGCCGTCTGTGGTTCACGGTCCGCATGTGTTTCGACGTTCTCAACGAACATGGGCTCGACGGGCACGGCCTCGGCGCGAAAGGCTCCGGCATCGTCGCCCTGCAGCGCCTGCGCCTTCTGCACGCGATGGTGCGCCTGTTCGTGCAGCGCCGCCTCGAGGCGCCGCATCGCCTCGCCGCGCTCTCCAGCGGCGGCCTGTGGGACACCGAGAACGGACAGCCCATCAGCCAGCTCGAGCTGCTCCACACGCTCATGACGTTCTCGCACGTCGTGCTGCGCTCGTTCGACGTCTGGCAGTGCGGCCTCACGCCCTACCAGCACGAGTCGTACATCCACATCTGGAACGTCGCGGGCTTCCTCCTCGGCATCCGCCCCGAGCTCCTGCCGCGCAGCGCGGCGGACGCGGCGCGGATCTTCGAGACCATCAAGGAGCGCCATGCCGCGCCGACGCCGGAAGGGGAGCGCCTCGGCCGCGCGCTGATCGGCTTCTGGGAGAGCCTCTTCCCCGAGATGGTGCGGGCCGAGGCGGTGGAGCTGATGCAGTACGTCGTGTCCACGCTGATCTCCCCGGAGACCGCGAAGATCAACGGTCTCGGCGACCTCCCGCCGTTCTCACCGCACGCGGCGGAGTGCGTCCGCGGCTACCTCAAAGTGCGCGACCGCGTCTTCGCGCACCTGTTCGAAGACGTCCCCCTCTCGCAGCAGGCCGTCGCGCTGGTCGTGTCGCTGCTGATCCGCAAGAAGACCGCATCGTCCGAGGAGCAGAGTGGCATCTTCGACATTCCGGATGTCCTCTACGCCCGCTGGGCGGGTCAGGATCCGACCGCCGTGCTCAACTCATGAGCCACCGCCGGGCTTCGGTGGATCAATAAAGCAGCCAAAAACAACAAAAACAAGTGATTTTTGTACGGCATAAAACTTGACTGTAACGGAACCTTCATCGGTCGGTCCAACAACCGATTCAGAAGGGAACGCAGCAAGTGAAGAAAACGTCCGTCCTGGCCATACTCCTGTTTCTTTTGACCGCCCTCCCCGGCGCCGGCGCGCCGGCGAAAAAGTTCCCCACCCTCGACGAGCAGTTGAAGAAGGCGAAGGCGAAGCCCGGCACCGCGTTCGAAAAGCTCATTCGCGCGAATCAAGACTTCAGCAAGCTGAAAGACCGCGACGCCGACGACAAGATCGTCCCGCCGTGGCTGAAGGTCTACTGGCGGAAAGGGCACCCCGAGGGGAGCTACGACAACCCGAACGACCCGACGGGCGGGTATCCGCACGTGCTCAAAGAGATCCTCGAGTGGATGGAATCCCACCAGGACCTCGAGAAAGGCAACCCCGACGCGTCCCTGTCGCCCGGGCGCCAGTTCGGAGATCTCGACGACGAAGACTACGAGGCGGAGCTGACGGGAGCGCGCGGGAAGTCGCGCGTGGCTGCCGACGACGCGACCGCCGGCACGAACGTCCGCACGTCCGGCCTGCAGACCGCGTCCCGCAGCGAGTCCGACATCCGCGTCAACTACTGGGATCCGCAGAAGATCATCGCCGGCTCGAACAACATCGGCGGCTCCGGCGCGCAGGGGATGTACTACTCCTCCGACGGCGGCGTGACCTGGGGTCAGACCAACCTGCCCATCGCCAGCGGCGACTCGTTCCACTCCGATCCCACCGTGGACTGGAGCTCGGACGGTACGGCCTGGTCGACCACCATGGGCATCAACGGCAACACGCTCAAGGTCCAGTCCTACCGCTCGACCAACGGCGGCGCGACCTGGGTGTTCGACGGCACGGTCTCCGGCACGCAGACCAGCACTGACAAGCAGATGCAGTGGATCGACCACAGCGCCACGTCGCCGTACAAGGACCAGAACTACGTCATCTGGCACAACGGCCCTCCGGCGTACATGAACCGCCGCACGTCCTCCGGCTGGGGCACGCCCATCAAGGTGAGCGGCACGGAGACCACCGGCACCGCCATCGGCTCGGACGTCAAGACCAACTCCGCGGGCGACGTCTTCGGCTTCTATCCCGACACCGGCTCGCGCGGCATCTACGTCGTCAAGTCCACCAACGGCGGCGCGAGCTACAGCACGCCCGTGAAGCTCGTCACGACCTACGGCTCGTACGACATCGGCGTGCCGTCGTTCAACAACCGCCGCATCCTGCTCTACGTCTCCGGCGGCGCGTACCGCAACGGCACGACCAACCACGTGTATGCGCTGTGGGCCGATCTCTCCGGCGACACCGGTTGCACGGCCGCGTCGAACGAGCCGGGATCGAGCGTCTCGTCCACCTGCAAGACGCGCGTCTTTTTCTCCCGTTCCACGGACGGCGGCGCCACCTGGAGCACGCGCGTGAAGGTCAACAACCAGAGCGGGCTCAATGACCAGTTCAACCCGTTCCTGGCCGTCGACGAGACCAACGGCAACCTGGGCGCGATCTACTACGACACGGTGTCCGATGCCGGCCGCAAGAAGGTCGACATCTACTACCAGCTCTCGACCGACGGCGGCACGACGTGGCAGGCGCCGGTGAAGGTCACCACGGCGATGACCGACGAGACCGTCGCCGGCGCCGACTCGGGCAACCAGTTCGGCGACTACAACAGCCTCTCCGGTTACGGCAACGCGTTCTTCCCGTCGTGGACGGACCGCCGCAACAACGCGAAGGAAGAGATCTGGACGGCGAAGATCACGACGACGTCCACCCCGACGTATTCGATCTCCGGCAGCGCCGGCACCTCGGGCGCCACGCTCTCGACGGGCACGGTCTCGACGACCAGCGACGGCTCGAACAACTACACGCTGGCCGGCCTCGGCGCGGGGACGTACACCGTGACCCCGGCGAAGGCGGGCTGCACGTTCTCGCCCGTCTCGAGCGCGGTGACGATCACCGCCTCGAACGTGACCGGCGTGAACTTCACGGCCTCGTGCACGACGCCGACCTTCACCATCAGCGGCAGCGCGGGCACGTCCGGCGCGACGGTCACCGCAGGCTCCGGCTCGACGACGAGCGACGGCTCGGGCAACTACTCGCTATCCGGGTTCGCGGCGGGGACGTACACCGTCACGCCGAGCAAGTCGGGCTGCACGTTCTCGCCCGCATCGAGCTCCGTCACCATCACCTCCGCCAACGTGACCGCGAACTTCACGGCCTCCTGCGGCAGCGGCGACACGCAGCTCACCAGCGGCGTCCCGGTGACCGGCCAGAGCGTGGCCCAGGGAGCGTGGAAGTATTACTACATCAGCGTTCCCGCGGGCGCGACCAACCTGACCTTCGCCACGACCGCCGCCACGGGCGACGTCGACATCTACACGCAGTACAACGTGAAGCCGACGTCGGGCGCGTGGATCTGCCGTCCGTATTCGTCGTCCGGCAATGAGACCTGCTCGGCCACGAGCCCGTCCTCGGGCACCTGGTGGCTGGGCGTGTACGGCTACGCGGCGGGGTCGTATACCGTGACCGCGACCGTCACGGTGCCGACGCCGACGTACTCCATCTCCGGCAACGCCGGCACCGCCAGCGCCAGTGTCAGCGCGGGCTCGGCGAGCGCGACGAGCGACGCCTCGGGCAACTACACGATCTCCGGCCTGGCCAACGGCACGTACACCGTGACCCCGACCAAGAGCGGCTGCACGTTCGCGCCCGCGAGTCTCTCCGTGGGCGTCAGCGGCGCGAACGTCACCGGCCAGAACTTCACCGCCACCTGCAGCAGCTCGACGCTGTTCACCAACGGCTTCGACAGCAGCACCGGCTGGGCGGTCGTCGACGTCTCCGGCACCGCCGGCAACTGGACCTTCGTCACCTCCGGCACGCTGCCCACCACCAGCCCGCACGGCGGCACCGGCATGGCCAAGTTCAACTCCTACGACGCGGCCAGCGGCTCGCAGACCCGCGTCTACCGCACCACCGGCTTCGCCATCCCCAGCTCCGCCACCACCGCCACCCTGAAGTTCTGGATGTACCACGACACCGGCTACTCGACGTACGCGGACCGGGTGCAGGTGCAGGTCTCCACCGGCTCCACCTGGGCGAACGTCGGCACGGCCGTCAACCGCTACGACGGGACGACGGGCTGGAAGCAGCACACCATCGACCTGACGGCGTACAAAGGCACGACCGTCCAACTCGGCTTCCTCGGCATCAGCGCCTACGGAAACAACGAGTACATCGACGACGTGATCGTGACCACGCCATAGTTTCGTGCTTTTCTTTGGGGTTGGGGCCTTCGCCCCAACCCCTTCGGAGCGCGGTTTTGCCTCATCCGAGGTTTTATTTGCCGGCTCGTAGGTTTTCCCAGCCTCGCCGGAGAAAAAATCCGCCGGCGCGTAGGTTTTCGAAGCGCCGTCCGCGATCATTTTTGCTCGCGCCGAGGTTTTGCCAGCTGGCCTGAAGCAAGGATTCCCGCGAAAACGCTGGGATTTCCTCCGGCCGGGCAAATCCGCGCTCCGCTCGGGCAAAAAAAAGCCTCGACCGGGCAACCAAAACCACCGGCGAGGCAAGCAATACCTCCGGTCAGGCAAAAATCAGCGCGAAACGGGCTGGGAATTGCCCGGAAGGAGCAATCCAAACCTCGGGGAGAGCTGCGATTGGCTCCACCGCGGTAAAAAAGATCACCGGCTGCGCATCGCGCAGCCTGTTCCATGGAACCGTTGGTCGGAACGGCGACCGCTTCGCGACGACCATGCGCCGGTTCCCGGAGCGCGGCGCGCCGGTTCCGGGAGCGCCGGCGTCCCTGTTGATACCGGGGACATGGTGGACAGGTGGCCGGGGACATGGTGGACACCTGGGTGCTTATGATAACTGGCCTCCGTCGGCTGATCGTGCAACCCTGCGGAGCGTCAGCAACGGACTCAAGTCGCACGACAGCAGTTTGTCCCGCGACCATGGACGTTCGATCACGTAGAGCCTCCTGTCACGATGCGTCGTGCTCGGCGGCATGCGGACTGTCCGATGGCGTCATCCGCCAGTGAAGCGCGAAGGTCCACCGTCGAGATCCGTTCGTGGCAGAAAAACACATCCCAAACACCGTCGTGGGCTGTAGGCCGCAGGGCCACCTTCTCACCGGCAAACGCCTGTCCGACGAAGTAGTGCGAACCGTCGAAGCTCACCCGGCCGTTGGGCCGCACGCTTCGGATCACGTCCGCCGCGTCATAGTCGATCGGCGGAAGCTCCTCGGGATAGCAACGCACGCTGGCTCGATAGCGTGAGGCCGGTACTTCCAGCCCGAGCGCTTCATGGGGCCGTTGCTGGTTGTAGATCTCCCGCCACCGATCGAATGCCTTCTGCACCTCGGCAATGGTCGAGAACCAGCGGTTGCCGAGGAGTTCGACCTTCAAGGTTCGATGGAACCGCTCGTCCTTGCCGTTGGTCTGCGGATGCAGCGGACGAGAATGGCTGATCCCCACGCCCAGCCGGATCAGCCACACGGTCAGCTTCGTGTAGCGGTCCCCTGTGGGGTTGCCCCACGGGTTTCCGTTGTCCATGTTCATTCGTTTCGGCAGTCCGAACCGACGGAACGCGTCGATCAGATGCGCTCTGACCGTTTCGGTTTGCTCGTTCGTGCAGGCCTTCAGGATCTGCGAGAAGCGCGAGTGGTCGTCGATCATCGTCAACGGGTAACAGCGCCCCTGACCGGTCTGGAAGGACCCTTTGAAGTCGATCTGGGAAAGCTCGTTCGGAGCGGCATGCTCGAAGCGATGCCACTGATGCACCGCGGCACTCGCTTCTTCTCGAATGCGGCCCTGGCGTTTGAGTATCTGCCCGACCGTGCTTGCCGCCGGCACATGTTGATCGCTACCGAGTTCACGCCGCAGCAGATGCCGGATCTTCCGAGCGTTCCAGAACGGATGTTCATCTCGTATCGCCAGGATCAACTGCTCGGTCCCCTCGTCCGTCCGATTCGGCGAGTGCGCTGGCCGTCGTGATCGATCCTGATACGTTTCGGCCGGGTCCGTTCCTCGGTCGATCCACTTGTAGCCAGTCGTCGGCGAGATCCCGTACCGCCGACACAGCTCCCGTACGTTCGCTCCCTCTTGTCCGGCCAACCTCACGAACTCTCGACGTACCGACATGATTGACGCCTCCCTCCACCCCATCGCAGCCTCCTCCGAGACTGCGCTGGTTCACCTTGCGGTGTCCACCATGTCCCCGGCCACCTGTCCACCATGTCCCCGGTACGTACAGTCCCGCCGGCTGGCCGGGCGGCGTCCCGCCGGCCGGATACTCGGGAGGCCGGAGCCTCTCGCCCGGTGTCACGCTTCCCCCGCCCGCCCAAGTGGCGGCGCGGGACGCCGCCACGCCAGCCGGCGGGACGCCGGCGCTCCATCACGGCATCGTTTCTTTACTCAGGTGCTGCGTAGCACGTCGTTTCCCCGCTCGGGTCGGCCGGGAAACGGCTGCGTCGGTCCGTCCATGGGAACAGAAGGGAACGCAGCCGATGAAGCGAACGTCCGTCCTCGCCGTCCTCCTCTTCCTCAGCACCGTCCTCCTGGCCGCCCCCGCGAAGAAAGAGTTTCCCAAACTCGACGAGCAGCTCCGGCACGCGAAGGCAAAGCCCGGCAGCGCGCTGGAAAAGCTGATTCGCGAGAACCAGGACTTCTCCAACCTCAAAGACCGCGATGCCGACGACAAGATCGTCCCTCCGTGGCTGAAGGTCTACTGGCGGAAAAAACACGCCGAGGAGGACTACGACGATCCGAACGACCCGACCGGCGGGTATCCGTTCGTGCTCAAGGAGATCTTCGAGTGGATGACCACCCACCAGGACCTGAAGCCCGGACGCCCGACCATTTCCGCATCGGCGAACGTGTCGCTCGCCGCGACGCTCGAGGTCACGCCCGGCGCGAATGTGAGCACGTCCGGCCCGCAGACCTCCTCCCGCAGCGAGTCGGACATCCGCGTCAACTACCGCAACCCCCAACAGATCGTCGCCGCGTCCAACAACATCCGCGGCTCCGGCGCGCAGGGGATGTACTACTCCTCCGACGGCGGCGCCACCTGGGGGCAGACCCATCTGCCGATCCGCACCGGCGACTCCTTCCACGCCGACCCCACCGTCGACTGGACCCTGGACGGCGTCGCCTGGTCCACGACGATCGGCATCAGCGGAAACGTGCTTCAGATCCGCTCGTACCGCTCCAGCGACGGCGGCGCCACGTGGAGCTACGACGGCACGGTCTCCGGGCGCTACTCCAACGCCGACAAACAGCGGCAGTGGATCGACCATAGCCCGTCGTCGCCGTACCGCAACCACAACTATGTGATCTGGCGCGGCGGCAGTGCGGCGTACATCAACCGCCGCACCTCGGCCGGTTGGCAGATGCCCGTCAAGATCAACGGCAGGGAGACGAGCGGCAGCCCGGTCGGTGGGGACGTGAAGACCAACGCCGGCGGGGACGTCTTCGGCCTCTATCCCGACACCGGCTCGCGCGGCATCTACGCGGTGAAGTCCACCGACGGCGGCGCGAAATACAGCGTGCCCGTGCGCATCGCCCAGACCTACGGCGCGTTCGACATCGGCATCCCCGCGTTCAACGGCCGCCGCATGCTGATCTACGTCTCCGCCGGGGCGTACCGCAACGGCACGACGAACCACGTCTACGCGCTCTGGGCCGACCTCTCCGGCGACAGCGGCTGCACGGCGCGCACGAACGAGCCGGGCCTGAACGCCGCCTCGCCGTGCAAGACGCGGGTGTTTTTCTCCCGCTCCACTAACGGCGGCGCGACCTGGAGCCCGCGTGAGAAGATCAACAACCAGAGCGGAGTGAACGACCAGTTCAACCCGGCGCTCACCGTCGACGAGACCAACGGCAACCTCGTCGCCATCTACTACGACACCGTCGCCGACGGGAGCCGGAAGAAGGTGGACGTCTACTCGCAGGTCTCCGCGGACGGCGGCGCGACCTGGCAGCGGGCGGTGAAGGTGACGACCGCGATGACCGACGAGACCGTGGCCGGCTCCGACTCCCACCAGTTCGGCGACTACAACGGCCTGTCCGGTCACGCCAACGTGTTCTTCCCCTCCTGGACCGACCGGCGCACGGGCAACGAAGAGATCTGGACGTCGAAGATCGTGACCGCGCCGCTGCTGCAGATCGTCCGCGGCAGCTCCCTCTGCATCGCCCCCTGACCGTTTTGGAGTGCGGAGGCAATCGATCGCCTCTGCCCCTCCGTTGACGGCACTCCGCGACCGGAGTACCGTTCGCCTCGGATCCGCAACGGTTTCCGACAACAAAGCTGAGTGGACGCGGAGCGCGCTGTGGGGCGGGCTTCGGAGAGGGAGGGACCACGATGCGCATCGCGATTCTGGGTGGCGGCGTGGGGTCGATGACCGCGGCGTATTGGCTGACCAACCGGCTGCCGGACGGCACGACCCCGGACCACGACATCACCGTCTATCAGATGGGCTGGCGCCTCGGCGGCAAAGGCGCGAGCGGCCGCAACGCGGCGGCCGGCCAGCGCATCGAGGAGCACGGCCTGCACATCTGGATGGGCTTCTACGCGAACGCCTTCCGCATGATGCGCGCCGTCTACGAAGAGCTGAACCGCCCGCCCGGTGCGCCGCTGGCGACGTGGAAGGACGCCTTCAAGCCGCAGACCGTCATCTCCATGATGGACACCGACGCCGACGGCCAGTGGCTCGAGAACGAGTGGGTCGTGGCCACGCCCATGATGCCCGGCGAGCCGGGCGACCAGACCGGCTTCGGCGACCCCTGCGACTACCACTTCAACATCCTCGAATGGGTGAAGGCGCGCATCGAGGCCTTCATCGAGGGACGCGAGCACTCCAGCGGCCAGCACCCGCACCACCCGACCCACCTGGCCCATCTGCACACGCTCCACGCCTCGCTGCACGCCGCGACCGCGGAGGCGGGCGAGCCGCACGAGCGGGGACGCCGGTCGGCCAGGCCGCGCCACCACCATCACCTCCTCCTGCAGCTCGCGCTGGACGCCATCCACGAGCTGATCGGCGCCGGCTTCCTGATCAGCGGCACGTGCGTCGAGTTCCGCCGCCTGCTCATGCTCGCGGACGTCGCCGTCGCCACCCTGCGCGGCATGATCAAGGACCTCTGCGGCAAGCCGTGGGACGCCATCGACGACGAGGAATGGCGCGCCTGGCTGACGCGGCACGGCATGCACGCGCAGACGTCCTGGTCGTCGATCATCCGCGCCATGTACGACATCGTCTTCGCCTATCGCGACGGCGACGCCACCGATCCGTCGAAAGCCGACCTCGCCGCCGGCACCACCACCTGCGCGATGGTGCGCATCTACTTCGACTACTACGAGTCCATCTTCCTCAAGATGCAGGGAGGGATGGGGGACACGATCTTCGGCCCGATCTACGAGGTGCTGAAGAAGCGCGGCGTGAAGTTCCGCTTCTTCCATCGCCTGAACGAAGTCATCCCCTCGGACGACGGCACGCAGATCGACGCGCTGCGCATCGGCGTGCAGGCGAAGCTGAAGGGGGAGTACCAGCCGCTCGTCGACGTGAAGGGCCTCCCGTCGTGGCCGTCGGAGCCGTCATGGGACCAGCTCGAAGACGGGGAGAAGCTGCGCGCCGCGCAGGTCGACTTCGAAGCGTACGCCACGCCGGACGTCGAGGAATTCACCCTGCGCCGCGGCACGGACTTCGACCACGTCGTCTTCGGCCTCTCCGCCGGCGCCGTGCCGCGCGTCGCGCAGCGGCTCCTCGGGCAGAAGGAGCCGTGGCGCAGGATGGTGGAGAAGGTGAAGGTCGTCCGCACGCAGGCCGCACAGCTCTGGTTCAGCCGCAACGTCGCCGACCTTGGATGGACGTCCGCCCTGAACGGCCGCTGCTACGGCGAGCGCGCCGTCTTCGGCACCTACATCGAGCCGATGGACACCTGGGCGGACATGAGCCAGCTCCTGCCGCTCGAGGACTGGTCCGTGCCGGTGAACAACGTCGCCTACTTCTGCGGGCCGATGCGCGACTCCGATCCCGTCACCACCGACGTCCCGCGGGAGCTCACCCGCACGCTGCTCGAGAACCACATGTACCTGCCGTGGGTCTATGCCGCGAAGCAGGGCGGCTTCCGCTACGACTGGCTCGTGGTGGAGGGCGCAGGGGGCAGGGCGCAGGGGGCAGGAGAGATCTCCGACGAAGAGCGCTTCCGGGGCCAGTACTTCCGCGTGAACACGGAGCCGACGGAGCTGTACGTCCTCTCCGTGTCGGGCAGCACGAAACACCGTCTCGATCCGGCAAACAACGGCTACGCGAACCTTTCGCTGGCGGGCGATTGGGTCTACAACGGATTCGCCATCGGCTGCGTCGAGTCGGCAGTCCTCGGCGCGATGAAAGGCGTGCAGCGTTTCTGTCCAGGGATGCAGATCGTCGAATGATTCTCGGATGACCGCGATCGCAACATCGGAGGCGGGTGTGGAGCCGCACCGCATCGGTCCGTACCAGGTCCTGTACGAGATCGGCCGCGGCGGCATGGGCGTCGTCTATCGCGCCGTACACGTGGACGGCGGCCCGCAGGTCGCGCTCAAGGTTCCGTCGCGCGACCTCGCGGACCTCTTCGGCTGCATGCGGCGAGAGATCCACGCGCTCGGCCGCCTGCGCCATCCCGGCATCGTGCGCATCATCGAGGAAGGCGTCGAGAAGGGCGTGCCGTGGTACGCCATGGAGCTGCTCGAGGCCCGCTCCCTCGACATGCTCCTGAACCTGCCGCAGCAGCAGTCGGACTACACCGAGGTGCTGCCGTTCGAGTCGTATGCGCAGTCGGTGGCGGTACGGCACAGCAAGACCGCGCGCGCGCCCGTCCGCGGAGACCTCGGCCGCGCGCTCACGCTGATGTACCGCCTCGCGCGCGTGCTGGCCTACGTGCACGCCCACGGCATCGTCCATCGCGACCTCAAGCCGCAGAACATCCTCATCCGCGCCGGCGACCGCCCGGTGCTCGTCGACTTCGGCGTGATGGGGCAGTTCCGCGCGCAGGGGGGACGCGAGGTGCTGGAGGTCGGCGGCCTGATGATGGGCACCGCGATCTACGCGGCGCCCGAGCAGGCCAACGGAGAGCTCGTCGACGCCCGCGCCGATCTCTACTCCTTCGGGGTGATGCTCTACCAGATCGTCTGCAACGAGCCGCCGTTCATCGGCCGCTCGGTGCACAGCGTCGTGCGGCAGCACCTCACCGTCCCGCCCGTGCCGCCGTCCTCGCTGATCGAGGGCGTGTCGCCGGTGCTGGAGAAGCTGATCCTGAACCTCCTCGAGAAGCGCCGCTCCGCGCGCCTCGGGTACGCCGAGGACGTCGCGGAAATGCTGGTCGAGGCGGGGGCGGAGCCGGACGCCGACTTCAAGGTGGACACGGCCGCGTATCTCTACCGCCCCGAGATCGTGGGCCGCAAGGCGACGCTGGAGGCGCTGCACGCGCGCATCCCGGAAGTCCGCGACGGCGCGGGCACGCTGGTACTGCTGGGAGGGGAGAGCGGCATCGGCAAGACGTCCGTCGCCGCGGCGTTCACGCGCGCGGCCACCATCGCGCGTTTCGAGGTCATCACCGCCGAGTGTGACCCGGTCGGCGGACAGCCGCTGCACCCGCTGCGGCCGCTGCTGCGCGCCATCGCGGATTTCTGCCGCGGGAACGCCGTGGCCATGGAGCGCATCCTCGGCCCGCGCCTGGCCGTGCTGCGCGAGCAGGAGCCGGCCCTCGCCGCCCTGGCCGGCGACGCGACGCCGCGCCTCGCGCCGGAGATCGTCAGCCGCCGTCTGTTCACCGACCTCGCGGAGACGCTGGCCGCGTTCGCGCGCGAGACGCCGCTGCTGCTCGTGCTGGACGACCTGCAGTGGGCGGACGAGATCACGCTCCGTTTCCTGACCTCTCTCGGCCCCGACTATTTCGCGGGCGTGCCGCTGATGATCGTCGGCACGTACCGCGTCGACGAGGCCGGGCCGGAGCTGCGCGCGCTGATCGCAAACCGCCACGTGAACAACGTCGTCCTCAGCCGCCTCGACGACGACAACGTCGGCGACATCGTCCGCTCCATGCTGGCCGCACCCGACGCGCCGCCGAAGTTCCTGCAGTTCCTGACGGCACAGACCGAGGGGAACCCGTTCTTCGTCGCCGAATACCTGCGCGCCGCCGTCGACGAGCGTCTGCTCGTCCGCGAGCGTGGGCGCTGGCGCGTGACGGCCGAGGACGAGCGTTACGCGAGCCTCGGCCTGCCGGGCACGCTGCGCGATCTCGTCGCGCGGCGCATCGACGCGCTCTCGCCGCTGGCCCAGCGCGTCGCCGAGACCGCGGCCGTCCTCGGACGCGAAGTGCCCGAGTCGCTGCTCATCGCCGCGTGCGGGGAGAGCGAGATCGAGGCGCTGGAAGCGATCTCGGAGCTCATCGAGCGGCACGTCTTCGAGGAGGCCGGCGACGGCGTCCGCTTCGCGCACGACAAGCTGCGGGAAGGCTCATACGCGCGGATCGCCGGGGAGCGGCGGCGCGCGCTGCACGCCCGGGCGGCGGAGCTGATCGAGGCGGACTGCGCGTCCGAGGAACGGTTGCGGCGCCACGCGGCGGTGCTCGCGCATCACTGCGACATGGCCGGGCAGCACGAGAAGGCCATCGGCTACTACGCGCAGGCCGCGGAGTCCGCGGTCGGCTCGGGCGCGTGCCGCGAGGCCGTCGACCTGATGAACCGCGCGCTCTCGCTCGACGAGCCGCGCGCGGCGAAAGAACCGGCCAGACCGCGCGCCTACCGGCACGCGCGCTGGCACCGCGTTCTCAGCTTCGCGCATTTCGGCCTCGGCGACCTGCGCGCCTCGGGCGAGCATGCGGAGCAGAGTCTCGCCGAGGTCGGCATCCGCGTGCCGCACTCGCGGCCCGGCTGGCGCATGCGCCTCGGCACCGAGACCCTGCGGCAGGCGGCGCACTTCCTCGTGCCGCCCCGGCTGTTCCGGCCGTCCGGGGTGAAGCAGGCCAGGCTGCGCGAGATCGCCATGGCCGCGCAGAAGTTCTCCGAGGGGAAGTACTACGCCGACGACAACACGCTCATGCTGGCGTCGGCGCTCCTGGCCATGAACGTGGCCGAGCGGCTCGGAGACGCGCCGGGTCTCATCCACACCTACGCCCAGATGGGCGGCGCGGTGACCAGCGGTCTCGGGATGCACCGGCTGGCGGCACACTACTTCGACAAGGCCCGCGCGCTGTCGATCGCGACGAATGACCTGAGCGGCCTCGGACACGTCGGCTACGTCTCGGCCATCCTCTACATCACGACCTGCGACTGGAAGAGCTGCGAGCGGCACTTCGACGCCGCGCTCGCCGCCGCCAAAGAGACCGGCGACCATCAGATCATCGAGATGAACGAGATGGCCCGCGGCCTCTTCGAGATGTACCAGGGGAGGCTCGGCGAGGCCGTCGCGGCGTTCAGCGGCATGCGCGACCGCGCGCACAAGCGCTCCAACCGCCAGCACGAGGCGTGGGGCCATTCGTGGCGCGCCATCAACCTGATCCTCAAGGATCGCATCCCCGAGGCGCTCGAAGCGCTCGACCTCGCGCTCAGGCTCCTGCCCGGACAGCTCGTGCCCCACGCACATCGCTGCCACGCGCTGCTGCACCAGGGGAAGCTCGACGAGGCGCTCGAGGCGGCCGACGTCACCGCGGACATGGTCGCGAAGATCGGCTCCATCATCTGGGAGAAATACCGCGGACTGTCGGCGCCGGCCGAGGTGTATCTGGAGGCACTGCGGCGGCGTGACGACGAGGCCATGCGCCGTCAGGTGCAGACGCTCCTGAAGCGCCTCGAAGGCGTGTCGCGGCGGATCCTCCTCGCGCTGCCGGTCTCGCTGCGGCTGCAGGGCGTGCTGGAGCTCGTGGACGGCAACCCGCGCCGCGGCGAGAAGCTGCTGCGCAAGTCCATCGCGGCCGCCGTCCGTCTCGGGCTGCCCCTCGACGAAGGCATCGGCGAGTACGAGCTGATGCGGCACACCAGAGTGCCGAGCGAGCGGGCGCGAACGATCTTCGAGACCATCGGCTGCGATCTCTATCTCCGCAAGTGGAACGAATTCAAAGGAGCATGACCGTGGCACTGCCGCCTTTCATCGAGCTTCCCGGGTCCTCCGTCTACCGCCATCCGTTCCCGCTGAAGGGGATGAACTCGCAGGTGTTCGTCCTCCATGCGGACTACCACCAGCTCGTGAAGACCACCGACCGCTGGCTGAACTCCATCCCCGGCAGCGACTGGCGCTACGTGCCGCTGCTTCCGTACGTCTTCTGCAACCCGGTGTGGATCGACCGGATCACGTGGACGTCCCCCCAGGGCCAGGCAGGGGCGCAGGGGTGGATGCGCGAGTCCGACTACAACTTCGGCTACTACGTCGCCTGCTTCAAGGGCAAAGAGTTTCACCACATCGCCGTCGCCCAGGCGTACCTGATCGTCGACAACCCGCTGACCACGAGCACCGGCCGCGAGGTGTTCGGCTACCGCAAGGCGTACGGGACGATGGAGTACCTCGCCGGGACGTACCAGCCCGCGGCCGCGTCGACGTGGGTGTTCAAGAAGTGGGGCCCCGATCAGGAGCTGGAGCTCGCGGAGGTCTCGCGCATCAACATGCCCCCGGGGTGGGGAGCCGCGACGCGCCACGCGAAGTTCGAAGATCTCCTGCAGCTCGCCGAGCTCGCGATCGGCGACCTCATTCTCGACGCCGGCACCGCCGTCATGCACCTGATCGAGCACTTCAAGTCGATGAACCTCCCGGTGGTCTACCTGCTCGAGCTGCGCGACGTGGAGTTCCCTGAGTCGGCGGGCTACCAGGCGCTCATCGAATCCCCCATGCAGATCACCAGACTGACGTCCGCGTGGTTCCTGCCCAAGGGGTTCTCGGTGCAGCTCACCGATTACGCCAGCTACCCGCTGATCAGCGACCTCGGAATCAAGGTAGACGCGAACGGGGTGGCAGAGTCGGTGATGTCGTTCCAGACGAACTGGGACTGCACGCTCTTGCCGGGCAAGGTGCTGGCAAAAGCGTAGGACGAATAGGACCGATAGGACGAATAGGACGTCCTATCTGTCCTATCCGTCCTATCCGTCCTATTCGTCCTATTCGTCCTATTCGTCCTATCAACCCCGCTACGGCCGCACCTGAATGTTCCCGCCACCGTGCGGCAGGTCCTGGAACGAGTACGCCTCCGTCGAGAACGTCTGGCAGTCCACGGTCGTGCTGGGGTGGGAGGGGATGCCCACGTCGTCGTTCCGCTCGAAGTCCGTCGCCAGCCACGTCAGCCCGACGCCCGGGTCGAACGTCAGCTCCGCGTCCGAGGGGACCCAGGTCAGATTGGGCGTGCCGTAGATGCCCCACATGAACTGGTCGAGCGCCGGCGCTTTCACGCCTTCCCCGTTGTCGACGACCGCGAGTAGCGCGCGATGGCCGATGTACGCCGGGATGTTCGAGTCCGTGATCTCGCCGCTCATCGCCGCCGCCTTGCCGCTCACCTTCAGGCAGTCGACCGCGATGTTCAGCGCCACCGTCACGATCGAGGTGCCGCCGCTCGAGCCTTCCCCGTCGACGTCCTGGTCCGGAATGGCCGCGCTGCCCGTGAGCACGACCTGCCCGGTCGTCGAGCCGTTCGTCTTGGTCCGTGCGTCGAACGAGATCACCAGCGGATGCCCGCCCGAGGAGAACTCGAAGCTGCCGGTCGCGGAAGGTCCGCTGTTCTGGGCGAACACCGGTGCCGCGACGAGCATGAAAACGACTGTGCAAAGGATCGAGCGAGCCGAGATCTTCATGGCTTGGGACCTCTCCTACATTGGTTATTGAAGCGGATGGGGTAGACAAAACGTAAGCCCGCGCAACGCGATTGTCAATGCCGCGTTAAAAAGCGCATGTCTATGGAATCGATGTACACTTCCGCCCTTCGAATCAGCACATTTCTCTCCCCGAATCCCTGGCAGGAGGTTTCATGCGTAGAAGCTTGCTTCTCTCTCTGGCTCTCCTTCTCTCTCTTCCGCTGGCCGCACAGAACTGGGTCCGGCATCCGGGTATGCGTCTGCCCGGTCAGATCACGCGCGACGCGAACGGCATCGCGCACATCCGCGCCTTCACCGATTACGACGCGGTCTTTCTCAACGGCTGGGTGCACGCGCAGGACCGGCTCTTCCAGATGGACGAGAACCGGCGCACCGCAAGCGGCACGCTGGCCGAGCTGCTCGGCCCGCCCGCGCTCGGCTCGGACGTCCAGCTCCGGACGCTCGGCCTGCGCCGCGGCGCGCAGCTCTCGCAGCTCGAGTACTCGCCGCGGGTGACCGAGCTGCTGGCCGCGTACTCCGCGGGCGTGAACGCCTGGGTCGCGGCGAATCCGCTGCCGCCCGAGTACGCCGCCCTCGAGATCACGCAGTTCGAGCCGTGGACGCCGCTCGACAGCATCTCCGTCGCGAAGCTCCTCGCGTTCGGCCTGTCGTTCGACCTCGACGTCGACCCCACCGTCGCCCTGCTCACGTATCGCGGCGCCGGCCAGGTCCTCGGCATCGACGGCACGGCGCTCTTCTTCGAAGACCTCTGGCGCTCGCAGCCGTTCAGCAACGCGTCCACCGTCCCCGACGCGACGGCGGGTACGGTGAAGAGCGCTCCCATCGCCATCAAGAACGGCGACGTCGCGCGCTGGAAGGCGATCGCCGAGGCGCAGCTCGATCCCAACGCGGTCGCGGTGGCGCGGAAGTACGTCGAGGATCTGAGACAGATCCCGTTCTTCCAGCAGATCCTCGATCCGGAGACCGAGGGGGCGTCGAACCTCTGGGCCATCGCGGGCAAGCTGTCCGCCACCGGCAATCCGATGATCGCGAACGACCCGCACCTCGCGCTGCGGATGCCGTCGACGTTCTATCCGATCGGCATCACCGGGCAGCGCCTGAACGCGGTCGGCGTCGGCTTCCCCGGCGCGCCGCTCGTCGTGCAGGGCCACAACGAGAACATCGCCTGGGGCAGCACCGTGAATCCGATGGACGTCACGGACGCCTATCAGGAGCAGGTCGTGCCCGACTCGGCGTCGCCGTCCGGCTTCTCGTCGATCTACAAGGGCGCGAGGGAGCCGCTGGCGCCGCTGCCGCAGGTCTTCCGCGCGAACAACGTCGGCAACGGCACGCCGAACGACATCTCGGTCGTGACCGGCGGCACGATTCCACCGGCCACGCTGATCGTCTCCCGCCGCAACGCCCCGATCGTGTCGCTCGACATGGCCACCGGCGCCGCGGTGAGCATCCAGTGGGTCGGCCACGGTCCGACCCGCGAGCTCGAGACGTTCATGATCTGGAACGAGGCCAAGAACCTCGACGACTTCAAGCGCGGCCTCGAGTACTTCGACGTCGGCTCGCAGAACTGGATCTACACCGACCGCACGGGGAACATCGCCTACTTCACCAGCGGCGAGATGCCGATCCGCGAGGACCTGCAGGCCGGCACGGTGACCGGCCTGCCGCCGTTCTTCCTCCGCAACGGGTCCGCGGGCGGCAACGACTGGGTGCGCGTCACGACCCGTACGCCCACGCAGGCGTCGTCGTACGCCATCCTGCCGCAGGCGGAGATGCCGCAGATCGTCAATCCCGCGGGCGGCTGGATCATCAACGCGAACAACGACCCGGCCGGCACGACGCTCGACAACAATCCTCTCAACCAGCTCCGTCCGGGCGGCGGCATCTACTACCTCTCGCCGGGCTACAGCGGCTTCCGCGCGGGGCGCATCACGCAGCTCATCCGCCAGAAGCTCGCCGCGAACGAGAAGTTCACCGTCGCGGACATGCAGCGCATCCAGGCGGACGTGGTGCTGCTCGACGCGCAGTATTTCGTCCCCTGGATCACCGGCGCGCTCGACAACGCCGCGGGCAGCAGCAACCCGGCGCTGGCGGGACTGGGGCAGCATCCGGGCGTCGTCGCGGCGATCAACCGCCTGCGCACCTGGGACTTCTCGACCCCGACCGGCATCCCGGAGGGCTATGACGCGGCCGACGTGAACGGCGTGCTCTCGTCGCCGTCCAGCGCGGAGATCGACGCCAGCATCGCGGCGACGCTGTACAGCGTGTGGCGCGGGCAGTTCATCAAGAACACGGTGGACGCGGTCCTGAGCTCCGGCAGCGGTCTCCCGCGGCCGCCGAGCGCGCAGTACCTGACGGCGCTGAAGAACCTGCTCGACAACTTCGGCACGCGCCACGGCGCGGGCGCCTCGGGCGTGCAGTTCTTCAACGTCCCGGGCATTCCGAACAACGCCACGACCGCGCCCACGCGCCGCGACATCCTCATCCTCAAGAGCATGGCCGACACGCTGGAGCTCCTCGCCAGCGACGCGTTCGCGCCGGCGTTCGCCAAGTCGACCAACCAGAACGACTATCGCTGGGGCAAGCTGCACCGCGTCGTCTTCACCCATCCGCTCGGCGGTCCGTACAACGTGCCGCCCGCGGGAGGCGCGTTCCCGGCGCCGCTCCCGGGCCTGACGGGCGTGCCCGTCGACGGCGGCTTCGAGGTGGTCGACGCGTCGAGCCACAACTCGCGCGCGAACACGCTGAACGGGTTCATGTTCTCCAGCGGCCCGAACCGGCGCATGGTGTCCGAAGGGACGTCGGCGGGGATCAAGGCCGTGACCAGTCTTCCGGGCGGCATCAGCGGACGTCTCGGCGATCCGCTCTACATCAATCTCCTCAAGCCGTGGCTCACGAATGAAGCGTTCGAGATCAACCTGCGCTCGCGGGTGATCCTGCCGTGGGGTGTGCAATGAGAAAGCTGTTGGTTGTGCTGCTCTTCGTGAGCGCTCCGCTGTTCGCCCAGGACCGCAACATCCACCTGACCATCTGGGCCTCCCAGGTGGACATGGAGGGGGACACGGATCTGGGCGACTTCGAAGCGGACTTCGATGAAGGCAACGCGCTCGGCGTGAGCGCGAACTACGGGATCAATCGCTGGTTCTCGGTGGAAGGCTCGGTGTTCGGGATCCGCTCGGACGCCACGCTGGGCTTCGAGGACGCCTCGCTGGATCTCGGCTCGGTCGACCTGGTGCCGTTCACCCTCGGCGCGCAGGTGCATCTGCTGGGCGACTCGCGTTTCGATCCGTACATCGGTGCGGGCGCGGCGTATGTCGTGGCGGACGATCTGTCCAGCAGTGACCTCGACACGCTCGGCCTGGGCCGCATCGAGCTGGAGAACCAGGCGACGTACTACCTCAACGCCGGCGTCGGGATCCGCATCGCCGGCGGCTTCGGCATCACGGTGGACGGCCGCCAGATCCAGTACGAGCCGAGCTCTCGGTCCACGACCACGGGCGTGGAACAGGACCTCGATCTGTCGCCGCGGCTGCTGTCCGTCGGGTTACGTCTGCGCTTCTGACAACGTAGGGCGCGGCTTCAGCCCGCCCGCCCCGGGGGAGGCGGGCTGAAGCCCGCCCTACGTTTGTCTAGTCGGCGATCACTTCCTCGGGCAGCTTCACCATCATCCCTTCCTGCGGTGCCTGATCGAGATCGAACCCGTTGAGGTTCGCCACGGCCTCCGCATCGCGGGAGTTGCCGGTCGCGCGGCGGGCGAGGTCCGCCCATCCTTCACCGCGACGCACGGCGCCGACCCGCATCCGCGGCGGCTGTACCGAGCGCGCCTCGGACGGACGCACTTCCATCTGCTGCAGGATCGAGGGGAGCCCGCCGCCCCGCGGCGAGACGAACATCATCACCCCCACGTGATCGCCGTGCGGGAACTGCGTGGTCTCGACGGTCACCCGTCCGGCCTGCGTCTGTCCCTGCCAAACGTCGATCGGGAAGCGCTCGCCGCTGCCCATGCGCGCTTCGCGCGTGCCGGCGTGGGCCAGTCCCATCTGCTGCAGGCGGATGCGGACCGCGTCCTGCACGTTGCGGCCCTGCAACTGGCGGGTGTCGACTTCCTGGACGACGAAGTAGCTGGAGCCGTCGTCGCGCGTGGGCGACATGGCGAACACCACGCCGGGCGCGGTCGTCGCCGTCCAGCCGTTCGGCGCGCGCACGACCAGGCCGTGGCCGCGGTCGTAGACCGTGTTGTTGCGGATGACCACGTGCTCGGTGCTGTTCGCGGTCACGATGCCGTCGAGCATGCGCACGAACTCGTTGCGGTCCGGCGCCTCGAACGCGCCCGCCGAGACCATGCCGCCGAGCTCCGCGACTTTCTGATGCACGTCACGGACGCGCTTCGCGGGATCGGGGTGGGACATGAAGTAGCGGTCGATGCCGGAGGTCGGGTTCTTGTCGAGGCGCTGCAGGGTCATCAGCATCCGTTCCGCGCCGACCGGGTGGTACCGCGCCTCGGCCATGTAGCCGGTGCCGAGGAGGTCCGCCTCGGTCTCGTGCTGGCGGGAGTAGCGCTGGAAGAGCAGCCCCAGCCCGAGCTGCGCGAGCTGTCCGTACTGCTGGAAGGCTTCGGGACCCGCGACGACCGCGCCGAGGACGAGGCCGAACTGCGCGAGCTGCTGCTTCGAGATCTGCTGCGCGGAGTGCCGCGCGGTCACGTGCGCGATCTCGTGTCCGAGGACGCCGGCCAGCTCGTCCTGGGAGTTGATCCGCTCCAGCATGCCCCGGGTGATGTAGATGTAGCCGCCGGGCAGGGCCATGGCGTTGACCATCGGCGTGTCGAGGATCGTGAACGTCCACGGCAGGTTCGGACGCTCCGAGGCGGCGGCCAGGCGGCGGCCGACGTCGTTGACGAGCCGCGTCAGCTCCGGCTTCTCGTCATAGACGCCGAACTGCCGGAGGATCTCCGGATGGGATTGCTGCCCGATCGACACTTCCTGCGATTCGGACACGATGTTGAATTGACGTTTGCCCGTGGCGGGGTTGGTGGCGCACGCCGCGAGCAGGACCAGAGAGAAAGCGAGTGTCGCTTTACGCATCATAGTGAGCTCCTGTTCTTGGATCTCACCTGTTCAAACGACGTACCCGTAATGCCCGCGTGACGCCCTTGTGGCAGGGGATGCAGAGCGTCCTCATGTTTTCGAGATTGGAGTCGCCGCCTTCGACGACGGGAAGGATGTGATCGGCTTCCCACCACGTCTTGCGCCCTTTGTGGATCGCGCCCTGCTCCTGGAGTGCGCGGAGCTCGCGCATTCTCTGCGCGAAGGGGAGGCGCATGATGCGGCGGCGCTGTCTGTGGGTGTCGTTGCCGCAGAGGGCGCAGATGCCTTTGTCGCGCTCGAAGACGCAGTCGCGCAGGTAAGACGTGCTCGACCGTAACCGCCACTCGTGCACGCACGCGTCCGAACAGAAGGTGCGCCTCCGCCCGCTCACCGCCCCCTTGCACCACCGGCACATGGATCTATTGTAAGGGCGCAGGGGGCAGGGCGCAGGGGACAGGGGAGAAAAGCCCGTGGGGTGGGCGCGGGCCTCCTGCCCCCTGCGCCCTGCGCCCTGCCCCCTGTGCCCGGGAATGCTAGTTGCTGCGTCCGGATGGCGGGAGGCTCTATGGAACCACGCGGCATGTTCGGTTATGAAGGCGAGGGGTTCGATCGCGGCTATTCGGAGCGCGATGAGCACCCCAACCGCGGCTGGAACATCGGCAGCGGCTCGGATCGCCCGTCGTATCGCGGACGCGGCCCGAAGAACTACCAGCGCTCGGACGAGCGCATCCGCGAGGACGTCTGCGAGCGCCTGACCATGGACCACGACGTCGACGCGAGCGACGTGGAGGTATCGGTGCGCGAAGGCGTAGTGATGCTCGAAGGCACGGTGCGCGAGCGGCAGGCGAAACGGATCGCGGAGGACATCTGCGAGTCGGTCCGCGGTGTGAAGGACGTGCAGAACAACCTGCGCGTCACGCGGTGACGGTTGCCCGGGTTCCTGGGGTTCCTCGGAGTTCCTCGGAGTTCCTCGGAGTTCCTCGGAGTTCCTCGGAGTGGAAAGTCCTGCCTCAGAGCCCTTCACCCGAGGAACTCCGAGGAACCCGAGGAACTCCGAGGAACCGTCTGAGCGGGCTTCAGCAGCACCGCCGTCTCGCCGGCGATCGTCCACGTGCCGTCCTCGCTCTCCGGCTCCGGCGAGGGCTCGCTGCACCATGCCGTCTGCCATCGCGAGAAGCCCGGCGCCGGCGCGAGCAGCGGCTCGGGCGCGGGATCGAAGTGCAGCTCGCGGCCGAGGTTGACGATCAGCAGGCGCGGCTCGTCGCCGAGCCAGCGCAGCGCGAGGCAGTCGTCTGTCAGCGTAGTGCCTTCGAGCGTCGTCTCGAACGGCATCTGCCGCCGCAGCGCCAGGAGCTCCCGGTGGAGCGCGAGCACGGCCTCGTCCCGCTGCGAGCGATCGAGCTTGCACGCGAGGAACGTCGCCTCATCGTCCGGCGCGTCGAGCTCCGCGCCCTTGTTGGACGGGAACTGCTCGAGGAACTCGCGCCGCCCTTTGCGCACCTTCTTCGCCAGCTCCGGCACGTGATCGGCGAAGAACAGGAACGGCGAGCGCGCGCCGAATTCCTGTCCCTGAAAGAGCATCGGAATCTGCGGCTGCAACAGCAGCAGCGCGGTCAGCGCACGCAGCCGCCCCGGGGAAGTCAGCTCGTGCAGGCGCGCGCCGGTCGCGGAGTTCGCGACCTGATCGTGATTCTGCAGGTAACAGACGAAGCGCTCCGGCGGGAGGTCGTACGACGGAGTCCCGCGGCGCTTCTTCTGCCATCCGTAGTACTGCCCCTGGTACAGGAATCCGCGCTTCGCCATCGACACGAATTCCTGCGCGCGCCCGCGGTAGTCGGTGTAGTACGCCTCGCTGCGTCCCGTCGCCGCCACGCGCGCGGCGTGATGCCAGTCGTCGTTCCACATCGCGTCGAAGCCGAGCTCGCGGATCAGCCGCGTATCCTGCGGCTCGTTCTCGGCGACGAGCAGTCCCGTCACACGGTCGCGGATCTCCCGGAGGATGTGTGTGCCGCTCTCGTCGAAGATCGACTGCGTCGCGTCGATGCGCAGCCCGTCGAAGTGGAACTCGTCGATCCAGTACGCGGCATTCTCCGCGAAGAACTCGCGGACGCCGTGCGCATCCTCGCCGTCGAAGTTGATCGCCTCGCCCCACTCGTTCTCGTACTTTTTCGTGAAGTAGTGCGGCGTGAACTTCGACAGGTAACAGCCGTCCGGGCCGAGGTGGTTGTAGACGACGTCGTGGATCACGGCGAGGCCGCGGGCGTGCGCTTCGTCGACGAACCGCCGCAGCTCCTCGGGACGGCCGTACAGGCGCGTCGGCGCCCAGAGGTCGACGCCGTCGTAGCCCCAGCCGAAGCGGCCGGGGAAGTCGTTGACGGGCATCAGCTCGAGGCCGGTGATGCCCAGTGCGGCGAGGGCGTCGAGGTGCTCGATCGCGGCGGCATACGTTCCCTCGGCGGTGAACGTCCCAATGTGCATTTCATAGAGCACGGCGTCCTTCAGCTTCACGCCGCGCCACTGCCGCCAGCGGAAGGCGGGATCGATTACTTCGGATGGCCCGTGCACGCCCTCGGGCTGAAACCGCGAAGCGGGATCGGGATACTCGCCGTCGCCGACCCGGAGCTTGTACAGCGTGCCGGCGCGCGCCTCGCGGACGAGGCCGGAGAAGTAGCCGCGCTCCTCAGGGGCGAGAGGGAAGTCGCGGCCGTCGATGACGACCGCGACCTTGGCATGCGCCGGTGCCCAGACCCGGAAGTGCACTCCGTCCTGCTGGACTTCCGCGCCGATGCTCCTCCGCCGCTGCACGGGAGGAAGAGGCGTGCAAGAACAGCGCGCGTTACGCCGGCACGGGCGTCAGCACCGGCAGCTCCAGCGACAGCGCGGCCGCATTGATCGTCGCCGCGATGCGCACCGCGTCGTGTACCTGGTCCTCGGACAGTCCGCCCTTCAGGACGACCTCCTCGTGCGAGCGGATGCACATCTCGCAGCCGTTGATCGCGCTGACGGCGAGGCAGAAGAGCTCGAAGTCGGCCTTGTTCGTCATCGGCCTGACGATGCGCTGCATGCGCAGGCGCGCGGGCATCTGCGAGTACGACGGCTTTCCGACCAGATGCCGGAAGCGGTAGTAGACGTTGTTCATGGCCATCAGCGCCGCCGCGGCGACCGCGTCGTCGATGACCTCGGCGCCGACTTCCGCGCCGGCGTCGGCGATGAGCGCGTCACGCAGCGCGGTGTTGCGAGCGGCGACCGCCGAAGCGATCGCCACTCCCCAACGTTGCGCAGGCGTGAGAGCTCCCGGCTGCAGAACGCTCTGCAGGTTCAGCTTGATGTCCTTGGCGACATCGGGAATCGTGCTGCGGAGACCCTCGACGCTGTTCATCACGCCACCTTGATCGTCTCTTCGCCCTTCTGCCAGTTGCAGGGGCAGAGCTCGTCGGACTGCAGGGCGTCGAGGGTGCGGAGCACTTCGCCGACGTTGCGGCCGACGGAGAGGTCGTACGCGCTCACCGAGCGGATCACGCCCTCGGGGTCGACGACGAAGGTCACGCGCAGGGCCACGCCGCCTTCCTTGTGGATGATGCCGAGCTCGTTCGCCAGCGTCGGGTTGATGTGCACGAGCGGGGTGGGGAGGTCGGCCAGGTCCGCGTGGTTGTTGCGCCACGCCAGGTGCGAATACTCGTTGTCGGTCGAGCCGCCGAGGACCACCGCGTCCCGGTCGGCGAAATCGGCGGTGTGCTTGCCGAACTCGACGATCTCGGTCGGGCAGATGAAGGTGAAGTCCTTCGGGTAGGCGTAAAACACCAGCCACTTGCCCGCGAAGTCCTTGTTCGAGAGGGTCTTGAACTCCTTGCCCTTCTCGCGGCTCACGTTGGCGGTGACGGTGAATTCGGGGAACTTCTCTCCAACAGTCAACATCAGTTACATCTCTCCTTTTGTGTTTTTGAGCTTTCCGCGCATGACCACGGCGTACTGCTTCACGTCGTAGTCCTGCAGCGTTTCGATATTGCAGACTTGCACGCGCTCCCACGGGACGTCATGGATCGCGCCGGTGTCCTCGTCGATGAAGTGATGGTGCATCCCGGTGACGGGATCGAAGACCACGCTGTCCTCGGCGATCGTCAGCCGCTGGAGCAAACCCTTCTCGACGAAGAGGTTGAGGGTGTTGTAGACCGTGGCGCGGGAGATCCACGGGAAGTGCTCCTTCACGCGCCGGAACACGAGCTCCGCGGAAGGGTGCTCGTGCGTGTGCAGGACGTACGAAGCCACCGCCACGCGCTGTGCGGAGGGCTGGATGCCTTTCTCGCGGAGGGTTGTCTCGATCTGCATCAACATTAGACGCGATCTAAAAGTGCGGACCGTCGAAGTCTATTCCAGCGGAGGCGGTTGGGAGTGCGGAGGGCAAGCGGAGGGTGTCCCAAGCCCCTCTGAGTCACCCTCCGGATTCATCGCCCTTCCTGCTAGACTGCACGCGTTCCCTAAATCGTGCAGTGCAGACACGAAAGTGTCGAAAGCGGTCCGAGCGATGAATCCCGAGACCATCTATCTCCAGCAGCTGGAGAGCATCGAGCGCATCGCCGCGTTCGTGGCGCGGCGAAAGCATCTGAACGCCGACGAGACCGAGGAGTTCACACAGGTCGTCCGCGTCAAGCTGTTCGAGGACGACTACGCGATCATCCGGAAGTTCGAAGGCCGCAGCCGCATCACGACCTACCTCACCACCGTCATCCTCCACCTCTGCAACCAATGGCGCGTGGAGATGTGGGGCAAATGGCGCCCCTCCGCCGAAGCCAGGCGCCTCGGCGACAAAGCCATCAACCTCGAGCGCCTCATCACCCGCGACGGCTTCACCTTCGCGGAAGCGGTCAAGACGTTGACCACCCGCTCCGGCGGCGTGTACACCGTCGCCGAGCTCGAGGCGCTGTACGTCTGCCTCCCGCTCCGCAACCCGCGGCCCGTGCTCGTCTCCGACGACGACGCGCCCGAAGTGGCCGCACCCGACGCCGACACCGGCCACCGTGCCGAGTCGCGCGACCGCGAGTGCTCCGCCCGCCGCTGCGCCGCCGCCCTCGACGACGCCCTCGCCCGATACGGCCCCGAGGACCGGCTCATCCTCCAACTGCGCTTCTGGGACGCGAAGAAAGTCCCGGACATCGCCCGGATCGTCGGCATCGACCAGAAGAAGATCTACAAGCGGCTCGACAAACTGTTCCGCGAACTGCGCGTCGCCCTCGAGAAAGCGGGCGTCCACCAGAGCGACGTCGAGCAGTGGCTGTGCGGCGGAGACCAGGAGATCCGGCTGAATCTCCTGCCCCCTGAGGAAAGTACGCCCTTCCGTCCCTCCAACCCTCCAGGTGGGGAGATGAGAGGCGGCGACCGGAGAGTACGATGAACGCCGCGGTGAAGATGCAGTCCTGTCCCGATCCCGAAACCCTGTCGGCGTTCATCGACCAGCAGCTGGACCCGCAGTCGCGCCTCGAAGTGGTGACACACCTCGTCGAGTGCGGCGACTGCCGGGACATGGTCGTGGCGGCGAACGAATACGACATGGAGAACGAAGCCCAGACCGGCAGCGAGGTCGTACGCGGCCGGTTCGGGAAGCGCTGGATCGGCGCGTTGGCCGCGGCGGTGGCGATGGTTGTACCGTTGTTTGGGTTGATCGCGGCGTCGCGGCTCGAGCCCGGAACGCGTTTGGAATCGCTGAGAACATACGGCCGTGTGTTGGTCGGTTCGTTCCCGGTACCTATCCAGGAGCGAGTGATCGGCAAGATGCAACTACTGGCAGAGGCGGCTGAGTCGCTGCCGCATCGGAAAACGCCCGGACGATTGAGCGGTGAATTTTCGTACAAGGGATTCTCAGCGAAGCGCGGCGGCGGCTCGGAAGAACCACTAGCCGAGGATTACAGCGATTCAGAGGATTACAGCGATTTAGAGGTTCTGGTCGCCGCCAACCGCGCCGCCGAAAGGGCCAAGGATGCTCCGACTGAGGACAATCTGCACACGCTCGGGGTCGCGAGCATTCTCAGAGGAAAACGCAATGAAGCGGTTCAGCAACTTGAACAGGTCGCGACTAAGAATCCCCATTCAGCGGCGATTCTGATCGATCTTGCGGCTGCCTATCTTGCTCGCGGTGGAGATCGCGACTTGCAGCACGCACTCGTTGCCGCGACCAAGGCCTGGACCATGGAACGCACGCCGGCAGCAGCGTGGAATCGTGCACTAGCGCTCGAACTGCTCCATCGCGATCATGAGGCCATTAGCGCCTGGCAGGAATATGTGAAAATTGATCCACACTCGGATTGGACAACAGAGGCGAGAGCACGGATCGTGCGACTTCAGTCGTATCAGCTGTATTGATCCGTCGACTGTTTATGTCGAGGATCGTAGCCAGCGTTCTCAGTGCCTCAGCCGGCACCGCTGGTGCGGCAGTACTCGTGATCATTGCCGTTACGTCCCTCGAGACCGCCCACCGCGAATCCGATCCGACCGCTGCGGCACTGGCCAATGTGCCATACCGGCCGTCAGCTGCGCGTCTGAGCACCGAGGACCGATACCGTCCGTATCAGGGCGCCGGTGATCTCGAGAAGGTATTGGCAGTCGAAGCGCGTCTGAGGGCCCAGCCTCTCCCTATTCGTCTCAAACAGGCGCATGCACTTGGTGTCTCGCGACTCCTCCATGGTGATGCCTCCGGAGCTGTGCATGACCTTGCGACTGCCGTTCGACTGGCTGAGGTATCGCCGGTTGGGCCAGAACGTCGCGCGGCTGCATTGAACGATTTTGCCGTAGCACATTTCGAATACGCACGCCGCGATGTGAAGAGCCTCATCATCAGCCTTGATGCCGCGGAGAAAGCGTGGGAGCTCCATCCCACCCCGTCGATCGCATGGACCCGCGCGGTGGGGCTGTCGGCGCTGGCGGCGGAAGAGACGGCGGAGAACGCCTGGAACGAATTTCTTGCACTGGACCAAGCCTCGGACTGGGCGAAGGAGGCGATCCGCAGACGAGCGCAGCTCCGCCTACGCCGGGCGAGAATGGTAAGCAGCGAACCGCGGCCTACGATTGGTCCCCTGGACGAGGGCTTCTCGTTGATCGAGCGATACGACGAGCTGGTGGCGGAATACCTTCGCAACAGCCAATTCGATCGCGCGGCGGCGATCCTGACGTACCGCGCGGAAGCGCTCGATCAGATGCGTGCCGCAGACGAAGCCCTGAGCGATCTCGTCAAAGCTCGAAAGCTGGTTTCCAGCCGAACGCTCGTTGGTCGCCGCGTTGTAGGTGCGCTCGCCCTAGCTGCGCGTCGTCGTGGCTATGGATACGCGGCACGCGCCCTCGCGCCCGGGGGGATGCCGCTTCCGCCCGGCCCGCGCGCGGTATACGCATCAGTGAGACCGACGTCCGATCCGGACGAGCTGGATCTTTCGATCGAGTTCATCGGCGCTTCCGGCTTCTCGCAGCACGACGATGCTGCCTTCGAGATCCTGATCGAGGCCCAGCAACACCTCTACCGACGCCAAGCCGCCATCCACATTGCGAACGGCTCACCGGCGGCTGCACTTTGGATGTCGGATCGCGCGCGCATCGCGCCGATCCGCATCACAGGCCGGTGCGGTAACAGTGACCACGGTCGGAGCGTGACCAGTCGCGCCCGCCAACTCGCGCGTTGCGTGCCGGATGGTGTCACCATCATTCATCAGGATCTCGACGACGACGCCCTAAACACCTGGATCGTCCGCGACGGTTTGATCTCCTTTCACGCGATGCCTGTGGCCGCGCTGCGCCTGCGTGCCGAGATCGAAACCTTAGCCAAAGACCTGCGCAGCGCACAGCACCTTTACGACGTCCTGCTCCGCCCTATCGAGCACAAAATCGCCGGCAACGACCTCCTCGTGTATTCGCCGTCTCCCAATCTCCGCGCCGTTCCGGTTACTGCTCTCCACGACGGCACCGCTTTTCTCGTGCAGCGGCGCCGCATCATGACGACCGCGTCGGTCTCCTCCTTCGAGCTGCCGCGTATGCTGTCCAGCACCGAATCGGCTTTCGTCCTATTGCCGACGCACGCATCCGGGGTCGGCGACCTCCCGGGCGCGCGACGCGAGGTTCGCGCGGTCGGTGATATCTACGGCGCTCGCGCCACAGTCCTGACCGACGCCGCGGCGACGCCCGAGGCTTTTCTCGAGCGCGCAGCGCGGTACGACATCCTCCACCTTTCGAGCCATGGATACGCGAGCGATCTTCCGTACCAGAATGCGATTGAATTCGGCGCGCGACGCATTCGGGCGTATGACGTGAATCGCCTGCGGCTCCGTCGGGCTCCGATCGTGGTTCTCGCCGCGTGCCACACCGCGAGTGATAGCGGTGGGCCCCTGAACATGAGCCTGGCCAGCGCATTTTTGCGCGCAGGTGCGTCGTCCGTGATCGGGTCGCTGTGGAAGGTGGAAGATGCCGATACTGCGGATCTATCGGTCGCCTTTCACCGCGAGCTTGCGCGTGGCGCGACTCCTCACGATGCACTCCGGACCGTCCAACTGCAGTTCATTCGCGACGGTAAGCCGATGAGCACCTGGGCCGCCTTCCAGGCCTACTCCTGACCCTGTGCTACCCTCCGCCCTCCTGTGCGGCGGCTCCTTCCTCTCACCGGCATCCTCCTCTTCGTTCTCGCGTGGCACCTCGCGGTCGCCACGAACGATGGCACGCTCGTGCCGTCGCCGTGGGCGGCGGTCCTGGGGATCGTCGAGCTGGCGCAGAAGGGGTTGCTCGCAAAGTACGTCGTGGCCAGTCTGTTCCGGGTCACGTGGGGGTATCTGGCGGCACTGATCATCGCGGTGCCGCTGGGTGTGCTGCTGGGGCTTTGGCAGAGGGGAGAGAAGGCCGTCAATCCGGTGCTGCAACTGCTGCGGCCGATCTCGCCGCTGGCGTGGATTCCGATCGCCATCCTGTGGTTCGGGGTGGGGGACGTGGCGGCGGTGTTCCTGATCTTTCTGGCGTCGCTGCTGCCGCTGACGCTGACCACCATCAACGCGGTGCACAACATCGAGGGCGTGCATCTCGCCGCGGGGCGGAATTTCGGGCTGACGGGGCGGGAGCTGGTGCGGAGCGTGATCCTGCCGGCGATCCTGCCGCAGCTCATCGTGGGGATGCGGATCACGCTGGGGATCGCCTGGCTGGTGGTGGTGGCGGCGGAGATGATCGCGGTGAGCTCGGGGCTCGGCTTCCTGATCATCGACGCGCGCAACGCGGGGAATCGCTATGACCTCGTCGTAGCCGGTATGATCCTCATCGGAGTGATCGGAGTGGTCCTGGACGCGATGATGCGGAGACTGGAACGGCTGCCGGGCGTGCGCTGGGGGTACGTGGCGGAGTGAAGGTCGTTTTCCGCAACATCGGGATGAGCTTCGGCGCCGCCGGGCAGGCCAACCACATCCGGGTCCTCGACGACATCAGCCTCTCCGTCGCCGCCGGGGAATTCGTCTGCCTCCTCGGCCCCTCGGGGTGCGGCAAGTCGACGCTGCTCAACATCGCGGGCGGTTTCATCCAACAAGTCGAGGGCGAGGTGGCGATCGACGGCGAGCCGGTGACCGGCCCGGACCCGCGGCGCATCTTCGTGTTTCAGGAGCGCGGCGTGTTCCCGTGGCTCACGGTCGAGCAGAACATCGGGTTCGGGCTGTTCGACAAGACCGAGGCGGAGAAGCGGGAGCGGGTGGCGCACTATGTCCAGCTCGTGGGGCTGAAGGGCTTCGAGAAGTCGTATCCGCGCGAGCTGTCCGGCGGGATGAAGCAGCGCCTCGAGGTCGCGCGGGCGCTGGCCGTGAATCCGGACGTGCTCTATCTGGACGAGCCGTTCGGCGCGCTGGACTCGATCACGCGCCTGCAGATGCGCCGCGAGCTGCTGCGGATCTGGCAGGCGGAGCGGAAGACGATCCTCTTCGTCACGCACGACATCGAGGAGTCGGTGCAGCTCGCGGACCGCGTGGTGGTGCTCTCCGCGCGGCCGGGCCGCGTGCGGCGGATCGTAGACATCGACATCCCGCACCCGCGCGATCTCAGCGATCCGCGCTACATCGCCCTCCGGGACGAGATCTTCGGCGAGATCGGACTGGCGCACCAGGTATGACGAGGATGAAGGCCGGAAGCATGAAGGATGAAGGCGGTCTCGCGATGAGGGTCGTCCTTCATCCTTCATCCTTCATCCTTGCTCTCCTCGCGGCCTGGCACTTCGCGGTCGTCGCGACGGGCACGAAGATCTTCCCGTCGCCGCTCGACGTCCTCCGCGGCCTGAACGACCTCCCGCACCTCGGCGCGTACACGCGCGACTCGCTCTTCCGCGTGTTCTGCGGCTACGTCGCCGCGGTGATTCTCGGTATCCCGGCGGGACTCGCGCTGGGCTGGTGGTCGTGGCTGGCGAAGGCGGCGAACCCGCTGATCCAGATGCTGCGCCCGATCTCGCCGCTGGCGTGGATGCCGCTGGCGGTGATCTGGTTCGGGGTCAGCAACCTCGCGCCGATCTTCCTGATCTTTCTGGCGTCGTTCTTTCCCGTCGTCCTGGCGGCGATGAACGGCGTGCGCAACGTGCCGCCGATGTACGTGCAGGCGGGCCGCAATTTCGGTCTGAGCACGACGGCGCTGATGACGCGCGTGATCTTCCCGGCGGTCCTGCCGCGCATCCTGGTGGGGCTGCGCATCGCGTTCGGCGTGGCCTGGCTGGTCCTGGTCGCCGCGGAGATGATCGCCGTCGACTCCGGCCTCGGATACCTCATCATCGACGCACGCAACGCGGGCAAGCGCTACGACCTGGTGGTCGGCGGCATGCTCCTGATCGGCGTCATCGGCTTGCTGCTCGACGCGCTGATCCGGCGCGCGGAGCGGATGAAGTTCGTGAAGTGGGCGTTTACCGAATGAGAGGGCCCTGCCCTCCGGAAGGGAGGTGGAGAAATGTCCGACGCGCGCAAGATCGCTCTCGCCGTCGCCGCGTGGGTAGCCGTGATCACGGCCGCGCACATGGCGGCGAACGTCGACTGGAAGGTGCTGCTCAATGAGCGCCTGCCGGAGAGCGAGCGGAAGCTCAACGTCGCCTACATTCCGGTGACGTGACACCTGGCGTGCCCGGTGACCGACTACATCTCCGCCTACTCGAAGTCCGGACATCTGTTCATTCCGCGGATGTTCCAGGGGTTTCCCGAGATCAAGGAAGCGCTGATCTCGAACCAGATGCAGGCGGCGTTCATGGTCGCGCCGATGGCCATCGCCCTGCGTGCTCAGGGCGTCCCGGTGAAGATCGTCTACCTCGGGCACCGCTACGGGTCCGCGGTCGTGGTGCGCAAGGACGGGCCGGTGCAGTCGTTCGCCGACCTGAAGGGGAGGACTGTGGCCATCCCCAGCCGCTTCTCCGACGAGCGGCTGATCCTGTTCCGCGCGATGAAGGTCCACGGCATGAGCGCCGCGGACCTGCGCATGGTGGAGATGGCGCCGCCGGACGTGGCCGGCGCGCTGGCCGCGAACGCGATCGACGCGTTCTCGATGGGGGAACCGTATCCCTCGCAGGCCGAGCAGGCGGGCTTCGGCCGCGTGCTGTTCCACGCGCGCGAGTACTGGCCCGACTTCATCTCCTGCGTGCTGGTGGTCCGCCAGGACGTGATCGAGAGACGCCCGGAGGCGGTGCAGGTGCTCGTGGACGGAATCGCGCGCTCCGGCCTCTGGCTGGAGAACCCGGAGAAGAAGCGGCCGCGCCGCGAGCACGCCGCGGACTTCGTGGGACGGTTCTACTTCCGCCAGGACCCGCGCCTCCTGAAGTGGGCGCTGACCAACCCCCTGGATCGCGTGCAGTACCAGCCGCTCACTCCGCTCCGCAAGGACTTCGACCTGATCACGGGCCTCATGCGCGAGACCGGCGTGCTCGACCGCGCCATCGCCTTCGAGGAGTACGTCGATCCCCGCTTCGCGGAAGGCGCGAAGTACCAGACCGAGTGGCGCTACGAGCCGGGCGACGCGCGGGCGGAGTGAAGCAGGGGGCAGGGCGCAGGGCGCGGGGGGCAGGAGCAAGACCGCGGCAGAGCCACGACCATGTGTCATCCCGAGCGTAGCGAGGGACCTGGGCGGGCGGGGCGCGAAAACACACGCCTTGCGCCCCGCCCGCCCAGGTCCCTCGCGCGACGCTTCCAAGAAACTCGTTGTTCGCGAGCCGCAAGCTGCTTGCAATCAACATCTTGCGATCTGCTATGAGTCCGACATACTCAAGCAGGTTTCTTTCTCTCAGGCGCGGCGCAGCGTGCCGTCACCTGCTCGGGATGA
>DASUSN010000039.1:0-23804 GCA_036375075.1 Thermoanaerobaculia bacterium
AAGCTCGTGTCTGTCGCCCCGCCCACCCAGGTCCCTCGCTCGACGCTCGGGATGACATGAGGGCTTCTTCTGCCCTCTGCGCTCTGCCCTCTGCGCTCTGCCCTCTGCGCTCTGTTAGCATCCGCGCCGCATGAGCCCTACCCCCGCCGCCCGGTTCGGCGCCTTCGTCGCTGAGAAGTTCCCCTTCGCCCTCGACGCCGCGAGGCGTGCGTTCGAGGAGGCGAACGGCGACGTGGGCAGGCTCCGCGCGGCGCTGGAAAGCGCGCTCCAGGTCGACGCGGCAGATCTGCCGGAGACGACGCCCCGCGTCCCGGCCTCGACACGCATCCGGCAGGCGATCGACGAGATCGCCGATGCGTGCGAAGGCTTCCTCCGCCGCGAGGAGATCGCCGCCTCGCTCACGCCCGACGAGAAGCGCGAGATGCTCCGCGGGATGATGCTCACGCGCGCCACCGACAACCGCCTCAAGCAGTTCTTCACCGGCGGCGAGGTGCGCTGGGGCAAGACCTCGTTCCAGGGCAAAGGCTTCCGCTCCCTCGGGCAGGAGGCGATCTACGCGGCGGTGATCCGTCTGCGGCGCGAGCCGTTCGGCGACGTCGTCTCCCCGATGATCCGCGACCTCGGCGCCGTGCTGGGCATGCACAACGCGCCCGAGACCGTGCGCATGGTGCTCAACGCGCAGATGGGCAAGGACGGCCCGCCGATGAACGGCCGCGACCTGCACGTCGGCGACTGGACGCACGGTGTGCTCCCCGCCACGGCTCCCCTCGGCAGTCCGGCTCTGACGATCGCCGGCATCGCCATGGCCTTCCAGTTGCGGAAGGAGCCGCGCGTCGCGGTGGCGCTCGTCGGCGAAGGCACGACCTCCCTCGGCGAGTGGCACGAGGCCATCAACGCCTGCGCCGCGCGAAAGCTCCCGGCGGTCTTCTGCGTGCAGAACAATCAGACCGCGCTGTCGACACCCGTCCGCGACAACGCCGCGGTGCGGGTCTTCGCGGACAAGGGGCCGGCCTACGGCATCCCGTCGATCACCATCGACGGCACCGACCCCGAGGCCATCGCCGCGGCGTTCGCGTGGGCCGCGGAGCGTGCGCGCAACGGACTCGGTCCCGCGCTCATCGAGCTCGTGGCCATGCGCATGTGCGGTCACGCCCATCACGACGACATGCTCTACCTCGGCAAGGACCCGCAGCCGTCGTGGTCGTACCCGGCGCTGACCGAGGCGGGGTACGCGGACCGCGAGCTGTACGAATACTGGCGCGAGCGCGACCCGCTCGTCACGTACGCAGCGAAGCTCGTCGCGGACGGCATCATCCAGGCCGGCGACCCCGACCGGTGGAAACGCGAGCTCGAAGAGCTCGTGGAGGCCGAGGCGCGGAAGGTCATCGAGGCGCCGTGGCCCGACGGCGCGAGCGCGGGCGACGGCGTATTCGCGAACGAGCCGCGCCGCGCGCACGTCGAGGTGCTCGACGAAGCGTGGCGTCAGGCGCACACGGACGCGCGACTCCCCGAGGTCGAGAACGCCCCGCCCTTCGATCCGAAGGGAAAGACGCTCCTCGAGGCGGTGATGCTCGGCGTCGGCGACGTGCTACGCGCGGACGAACGGACGTTCGTCTACGGCGAGGACGTCGGCGGCAAATACGGCAACGCGTTCCTCCTCCTGCGCCCGCTGCTGCGCGACTTCGGCGACCGCATCATCAACTCCGTGCTGTCCGAGGCGGCGACGATCGGCGTGTGCGTGGGCGCGGCACTGGCTGGTATGCGGCCGATCGGCGAGATGCAGTTCAACGACTTCGTCGCCACGGGGTTCAACGAGCTCGTGAACAACGCGGCGAAGATGCGGTATCGCTGGGGCGCCGAGCTGCCGTTCGTGCTGCGCATGCCGTGGGGCGGACTGCGCCACGCGGGCCCGTATCACTCGCAGAACACCGAGGCCTGGTTCTATCGGACGCCCGGCCTGAAGCTGGTCGTCCCCTCGACGCCGCACGACGCGCGCGCGCTGATGAGCGCTGCGGTCGCCGATCCCGATCCCGTGCTGTACTTCGAGCACATCGCCCTCTATCGCGATCCGAAGGTCAAGCAGCTCCTCGACGACGAGCCGCCCACCCCCACGGCAATCGGCAAGGCCGCGCTGCGTCGCGCGGGGAACGCGCTGGCGATCGTCTCGTATGGCGCGTACGTGCACGTGGCGATGCGCGTGGCCGAGAAGCTCTCGCGCGAAGGCGTGGAGTGCGCCGTCCTCGACCTGCGCACGCTCGCGCCGCTGGACCGCGAGACCATCCTGGCCGTGGCCCGCCACTGCAGCCGCGTCCTGATCGTCCACGAAGACACCCGCACGGGCGCGATCGGCGAGTCGGTCGCCGCGATCATCCAGGAAGAAGCCTTCGAGTTCCTCGACGCCCCCATCCGCATCCTCGGCGCGCTGGACACCCCCGTGCCGTACTCGCCCCCGCTCGAAGAGGTGTTCCTCGTCAGCGAGGAGCAGGTGGAACGGGCCGCGCGGCTGCTGCTGGCGTACTGACGGACGCCCAAATCCGCGATTCCTACGCGCGCTTGTACTGCGCGCGCACCCACTCGGCGTCCGCTTCGCTGAGCGCCTCCCCCGCCCTGGCCGCGGCTTCCACCTGGCGCACGTTGCGCTGGCCGAGGAGGACGCACGCCGTGGGGTTCCCGGTGAGCAACGCGCCGGTAACCGCGGCGAGGACGTCCATCCGCGCGCCGACCGTCTGCGATGCTCGCTTGTACCGCGAGATCGCCTCGGCGTCCCCAAAGTCCGCGATCGTGCTCCGGAAATCCCCCTCGGGGAATGTCGCCGGAGCGTCGTACTTGCCGAGGAGCAGCCCGTGCTTGAGCGGCGAGAAGAACGCGACGCCGAGGTCGTGCGCGTCGACGTACGCTTTCAACCCCGAGGACTCGTAGGCGTCGTCGACGAGGTTCCGGTACGGCTGCACCACGTCCGGGTCCACCCGCTCGATGTACCGCATGATCTTCGACGCGTCCCAGTCCGACAGCCCGACGAAACGGACCTTCCCCTCGTCGCGCAGGCGGTGCATGACCTCGAGCACCTCGTCGAAGCGCTCCCCGAAATCGCAGTGATGGAAGTAGTAGAGGTCGATCGCGTCCGTGCGCATGTTGCGCAGCGACCGCTCCGCCTGCGTGCGCATGAACTGCGGGTCGTAAAAACGGCCCGACGGTCCGGTGACCCACCCGAACTTCGTGGCCAGGAAGATCTCGCCGCGCGGGACCTCGTCCCACACCTGGCCGATCAGCTCCTCCGCGTGGCCGTCGCCGTAGGCGTCAGCCGTGTCCCAATGCGTGATCCCCGCGCGGTACGCGGCGGCCAGCGCCTCCTTCGCCTGCGCGTCGTCGTGCCCGCTCCAGCCCACCGAGGCGCCGGTGGGCGTGACGTTCGGCCCGCCGTGCCCCCACGTGCCCAGGCTGATCGCGGGCACCTCGACATTCGTCCGGCCGAAGCGGATCTTTCGCATGGCCGCGGATTATAGGTTTAGAGTGCGGAGGCAATCGGCTCCGCTAAAGTGGCCCCATGAGCTGCGTCTTCTGCACCGACGTCACCCAGGCCGGCGAAGTGCTGGCCGAGGACGAGCACTCCTGGGTCGTCCGCCACCCGCAGGGCCAGACGATGATCGTCGCCAAACGCCACGTCCAGAACGTCGGCGACCTCGACGAGGAGGAATGGCTGCACCTCGCCAGAGTCTGGCACCGCGCCGAGCGCACCCTGAACGCCGAGCGCGTCATGGTCATGAAACTCGGCCTCCAGACGCCCCACCTGCACATCCACCTCTTTCCCTTCGACGCCACCGTCACGAGAGAGGAGGTCTTCGCCGCCTTCGAGGGACGCTGATTGCGTCAGATGGGCGGTCCCTCGCCGCGACGCGCGTGCCACAGCGCGACCACTTCCACCGTTTCGGGAGACGGTACGTGGTAGTACAGGTAGTACGTGATCAGCGGCATGAAAATCCGGCGGACACCCGCCAGCTTCACATTCGTGGCGATGCTGCCGATCCTTGGCTGGATCGTGATGAGCGCAAACGCACGTTCCAACTCCTGACGAACGGCGTTCGGCGCGGCAGTCCGGTTGATCCGCCACCACAGTTCGGCTGCGCGAATGTGTTGTGCGGCCAGCCCGGTGACCCGCAGCGCGAGCGGCTCACTCATTCACGACTGCGCATCTCGCGGAGCAACTCTTCGCCGGAGATCGTCTCGCCTCGCTGACCTTGAGCGATCGACTCCAGGAGCACGGCCTCCAGCTCGGCATCAGCTGCGAAGGTCTCTTCGCCATCGAGGGCAAGCAACGTCACGTCCGCGCCCTCCGGCAATTCCGCCTCGACGACGACCCGTCCGCCCACCACTTTGCCCGACGCGATCTGCATGACACCCGATTATACGGACGCTTGACTCTTCCCCCGCCGCTGAATGACCATTCATTCGCCAATGGCGCGCCAGCAGATTCCCACCGCCCCGACCACCACCACCGAGAGCGACGCCTTCCGCGGGACGTCCAAGCGGGAGCGGATCCTCCGCGCGGCCATCGACGTCTTTGCCGAGCACGGCTATTTCAACGCCAAGGTCGCCCAGATCGCCAAGGCCGCCGGTGTGGCGGACGGGACGATCTATCTCTACTTCGACGGCAAGGAAGACGTCCTCATGACGATCTTCCGCGAGCACACCCGCAGCTACCTGCGCACGCTCGAGCAGGCCATGGCGAACATCAACCGCGCCGAGGACCGGCTGCGCGTCGCCGTCCGCCACCACCTGGAGACCCTCGGCCGCGACCGCGCCCTGGCGGTCGTCTCGCAGGTCGAGCTCCGCCACAGCCTCAAGTTCCTCAGCCTCTTCTCCCAGCAGGAAGTGCGCGACTACCTCAACGTCATCCGCAAGATCGTCGAGCACGGGCAGGAGAACGGCGCGTTCCGCCGCAACGTCCACCCGCAGCTCGCGGCCAAGGCCATCTTCGGGGTCCTCGACGAGATGGTGACGTCGTGGATGCTTTCGGAGAAGGACTACGACCTCGCCGCGCAGAGCGAACAGGTTGCCGATCTGATTCTCACCGGCCTCCTCTGACGTGGCAGCATGTCCGGAGACATGCAACGGCTTTCCCGCAAAGACTGGACCCTGATCGCGATCTGCCTGGCCGTGGCCGCCGGTTGCGTCGCCATCGTCGCCCGCTCCTTCCAGACGGCCTTCCCCGAGGCGAGCATCGACTTCAAGGTCGACCGCAACTCGTCGCGGCCGATCGCGGAGAAGCTCCTCGCGGCGCAGCGCGTGGACGTCCGCGGCATGAAGCACGCCGTGCGCTTCGACGCCGACTCCCAGGCCCGCATCTTCCTCGAGCGCACCCTCGGCCTGGAGCAGGCCCAGCGCGTCCTCAAGGACAAGGTGCGCGTCTGGTCTTGGCACCACCGCTGGTTCCAGCCGCTCGTCGAGGAGGAGCTGAGCGTCGACGTCGCGCCCACCGGCGAGATCATCGGCTACACGCACAAGCTCCCCGAGGACCGGGCGGCGGCGGGACAGGGTAACCCGCTGCAGTTCCTCCAAAGCATCGGCGTCCGCGACCGCGTGACGCTGGTCGCCACCAGCGAGCGCAAGCTCCCGAAGCGCGTCCAGCGCATCTACACCTTCGAGTCCGAGACCGTGCGTCCCGCCGGCGCGGTGTATCGCCACACGGTCACCATCGACGGCGACGTCGTCACCGGCTACTCGCAGCAGCTCAAGGTGCCGGACGCGTGGCAGCGCTCGTACCGCGAGCTGCGCTCGAAGAACGCTGCCGCCGGCTCGGTGGACATGATCCTGAACGTCGTCCTGATGATCGGCGCGGTGGTGATCTTCATCGTGAAGCTCCGCCGCGGCGACCTCCCGGTCAAGTTCCTCCTCGCCATCGGCGCCGTGACGGTCGTCATCGTCGGCCTGGTCTCGCTGAACTCCATGCCGTCGCAGCTCGCGTGGTACGACACGACCACCTCCTACCCCGCCTTCCTCGGGCAACTGATCTTCAGCGGCGCCGTGCAGTCGGCGGGCATGGCCATGATGCTCATCGTCGTCTGCGGCGCGGGCGAGGTGCTGTACCGCGAGCGCCTGCCGCGGCAGCTCGCGATGCCGCGGCTGTGGACGCGCAAAGCCCTCGCGTCGAAGCGCGTCTTCCTCTCGCTCGTCCTCGGCTACGCGCTCGTGCCGCTGTTCATCGCCTACCAGGTCACCTTCTACCTCGTCGCGCGGAAGTTCGGTGCGTGGGCGCCGGCCGAGGTGCCGTACGACGACATGCTGAACACGGTGCTGCCGTGGGCGGCCGTGCTGTTCGCCGGATTCTTCCCCGCCCTCAGCGAGGAGTTCCTCTCCCGCGCCTTCGCCATCCCGTTCCTGCAGCGGTTCCTGCGCTCGCGCTGGTTCGCCATCGTCCTGGCCGGCTTCATCTGGGGCTTCGGGCACTCGATGTATCCGAACCAGCCTTTCTGGATCCGCGGCGTGGAGGTCGGCCTGGCCGGCATCTTCGCGGGAGTGCTGATGGAGCGCTTCGGCCTGCTGCCGCTGCTGATCTGGCACTACACCATCGACGCGGTCTACACGGCCACGATCCTCTTCGCCTCGGGGAACACGTACTACGTCGTGTCCGCGGCCGTCGCCAGCCTGATCTTCGCGGTGCCGCTGATCGCGTCGATCGTGCTGTATCTCCGCAACCGCGGGTTCGTCCCCGACGACGACCTGACCAACGCCACGATCCCCGTGTCTCCTCCGCCGGCGAAGGACGAATCCGCGGTCGTGGTGGCGCAGTTCCCCCACGCGATGCAGCTCACCCGCACGCGCGTGGTCGTCTGCATCGCGCTGGTGCTCGCCGCGGCGGCGGCGATGCTCTTCCGCCCGGCGTCGCCCGCCGACGCGATCGACTACCGCATCACCAGAGAGCAGGCGAAGACCGTCGCCACGTGGCACGTGCAGCGTCCCTTCGCACGCATCATCGCGCTGCCGGTCGAGGGATTCCGCTCGTGGGACCGCGAGTCGGGACGCGAGGACGGCGGCTCGCCCGGCGACTTCGACGGCATCGCCGCGACGTACCTCGTGCACCAGGGCGTCTCCATCGCCGATCTCACCACGATCTTCCGCGACAAGATCGAGGCCGGCACGTGGATGGTCCGCTTCTTCACGCCCATGAAGAAGGAAGAGGTCTTCGTCGAAGTCGATCCGCGCAAGTCGCGGATGGTCGGCTACCACAAGTACCAGGACGAGGAGCATCCCGGGCCGTCGCTGCCGCAGCAGGCGGCGCTGGCCATCGCCAGCCGCGCCTTTCAGACCTACGGCCTCGACCCGCGGCAGTTCGAACTGAAGGAGTCGCTGTCGTACCTGCAGCCGCGGCGCCTGGACTGGCTCTTCCACTTCGACGAGCGGACGCCCCTCGGACCCAACGCATACCGCCGCGTCACGGTGCGCGTGGCGGGCGCCGAGGTGACGCAGTTCAACAAGACCATCAAGATCCCGGAGAGCGTCTATCGCGAGGCCATGACGCAGACGCTGCTGAACACCGTCTTCTTCGTGCTCATGCTCGTCGGCATTGTTTCGCTCGCGGCCATCGTCATCGCCGGCCTGGTCATGGCCAGCCGCAACCACGGCCTGCCGTGGCGCCGCGCGCTGCGCTGGACGCTGGTGCTGTCGATCATCCCCATCGCCAGCGTCGCCGCGCAGTACGAGTCGCTGCTGTTCGGCTATTCCACGAGCGTCGCCTGGGAGACGTTCCGCGTCAGCCTGATCACGCAGTTCATCACCTCCGCGGGCATGCAGATCGGCGCGATCTTCCTCGCCCTGGCGGGACTCGAAGCCGCGATCCCGTACGCGCTCAGCGCGGGCACCGCGCAGGGACGGGCGCGGTTCGGCAAAAGCGCGGTCGTCGCGGCGCTGACCGCGCTGGCCGTGGTCACCATCGCCGACGTCGCCGCACGCTTCGCCGCGCACGCCATGCCGTGGATCGGCGAAGTCTCGATCGGCGCCCCCTCCGAGGTCGCCACGTGGCTGCCCGCGCTGACCGAGGGCGGGAGCGCGCTGATGGCGGCGCTCACGGTGTCGGCCGCGATCGCCCTGTACGCCTTCGCGCTGAAGAAATGGGCCGCGCCGATCACCATCGCCGCGGTGTTCCTGGCCACGCTCGACCCGCTGGCCACGGCACGCCAGGCGCCGGTGATGCTGCTACGCAGCCTCATCGTCGCCGTCGTGATCTGGGTCGTGGCCCGCTACATCCTCGGCGCGAACCCGCTGGCCTGGCCGCTGTTCGTGTTCATCGGGTCGACGCTGCAGACGGCGTCCCTGCTCGCGCGGAACAGCCGTCCGGACCTGCTGGCGAACGCCCTGGCGCTGACGGTGTTCGCGGCCGCCGCCGCGGTGTGGGCCCTGATGAGCGATTGGAGAAGGAATGGCAGAATCGTTCGCGTCGCGTCTGGTCCGGTGGAAGTTCAACCTCTTTCCGGCCTACCGGGGGAGCGGAGCGCGAGTGACGTACGTGGCGGCTGACTTCCGCGAGATGCGGGTGCGGCTGCCGCTGACGTGGCGCTCGCGCAACGCCGTGGGCACGATCTTTGGCGGCTCGATGTACGCGGCCGTCGACCCCATGTACATGATCATGCTCATGCAGTGCCTCGGCCGTGAATACATGGTCTGGGACAAGGCCGCGTCCATCCGCTTCCGCAAGCCCGGCCGCTCCACCCTCTTCGCCACCTTCCTCCTCGACGACGCCGAGCTCGACGCCATCCGCGCCGCCACCGCCGGCGGCGCGTCCATCGATCGCACCTACAATGTCGACCTCCTCGACGCCGAGGGCACGGTGCACGCCTCGGTGGAGAAGCTGATTTACGTGAAGAGAAAACGAGTCGACGAGCCGTCGAGTCGACAAGCCTCCACGACTTGACGACTTGAAGACTCGACGACTTGATGACTAGACGACTATGAACCTCGGCATCGAAGGCTTCACCTACCAGGACCTCCACGATCTCTCCCGTCTGAACGACCTCGCCCATGCCTTCGACCGCTACGTCGAAGAGCACGACGCCGAGCTCTTCAAGCGTTTCGAGGCCTACCGGCGCGACCAGAACCTGCCCGCGCCCGAGGAGTCCGCGCTGCTGATCGCGGTCGGGCGCCATCTCTCGATGTTCGTCACGCGGCTCTTTCACGTCGAGCCGGGCGCGAACGCGCAGCGCACGCGGGCGGAGCGGGACGCCGAGGTCGCGCGGTTCAAAAAAGAGTTTGTGGCCAAGCGCGTCGCGAAGATCCAGACGCCGGTCCCCGCGCCGGCGGCTGAAGTGCTGATCGCGACGATTGCGCCGGGAGAGGTGGATTCCGAGCTGGCGCTGGCCATCACGGCGAACCGGCTCCTCGATCTGGAGAAGGACTATCCCCGCGGCGCGAAGGAGCTCACCCCCTCGGCCGACGCACGCCACGCGCTGTCGCAGCTTCGCGAGCGCCTCGGCTCGGGCTTCAGCGAGACCGTCACGCGGCGCGAGCGCCTGGCGTCGACCGAGTCGATCGCGCGCGAGGCCGCGGCGCTGCACGAGCTGACCGACATCCTCGTGAACTGGACCGCGGCGCGCTGGAAGGAAGGGCGCTTCGAGGGGTGGACGTCGTTCCGCCTGCCGCAGCCGCTGCACTTCGACCGCCTCGTGCCGACGGAGCCCATCGACGGCCTCCGCTTCGGCGGCGAGCATCACGAGCTCCGCCGCCGCGACGCGTTCCACCTCACCGACCCGCGCATGACGCCGCGCGAGATCGCCGACGAGGCGCACTACTGCATCTACTGCCACGAGCGGAAGAAAGACTCCTGCTCGCGCGGCTTCCTGCAGCCGAACGGCACGTACAAGCCGAACCCGCTGGGCATGGCCCTGGAGGGCTGTCCGCTCGACGAGCGCATCGGCGAGATGAACTTCCTCCGCAAGGACGGCGAAGCGATCGGCGCGCTGGCCGTGGTGATGATCGACAACCCGATGTGCCCCGGCACCGGCCACCGCATCTGCAACGACTGCATGCGCGCCTGCATCTTCCAGAAGCAGGACCCGGTGAACATCCCCCAGGTCGAGACCGGCACGCTGACGGACGTGCTGTTCCTGCCGTGGGGCTTCGAGATCTACTCGCTGCTGACGATGTGGAACCCGCTGAACGTGCGGCGCCCCGTCGCCCTCCCGTACAACGGCAAGAACGTCCTCGTCGTCGGCCTCGGCCCCGCGGGCTACACCCTCGCGCACTACCTCGCGAACGAGGGCTTCGGCGTCGTGGCGATCGACGGACTGAAGATCGAGCCGATCGAGCAAAGCTGGCTCCGCGAGCCCATCCGCGACGCGCGCTCGCTCTGGGAAGACCTCGACGACCGCGTGCTCGCCGGCTTCGGCGGCGTGTCCGAGTACGGCATCACCGTCCGCTGGGACAAGAACTTCCTCAAGGTCATCCGCATCGCGCTGGAGCGGAAGAAGAACCTGCGCGTGTACGGCGGCGTGCGTTTCGGCGGGACCCTCACCATCGAAGAGGCCTTCGACGAGCTCGGGTTCGACCACATCGCCATCGCCGCCGGCGCCGGCACGCCCACGATCGTGCGCATGAAGAACAACCTCGTGCGCGGCATGCGTCAGGCGTCGGACTTCCTCATGGCGCTGCAGCTCACCGGCGCGTTCAAGAAGAACTCGCTCGCCAACCTGCAGGTGCGCCTGCCGGCGGTCGTCATCGGCGGCGGCCTCACGGCCATCGACACGGCCACCGAGCTGTTCGCGTACTACCCCGTGCAGGTCGAGAAGGTGCTCGAGCGGTACGAGACCATGGGCGCCGAGCTGTCCGAAGCGCAGGTCCGCGCGGGGTACGACGCCGAAGAGATCCGGATCCTCGACGAGCTCCTGGAGCATGGACGGGCGGTGCGCGCCGAGCGTGCGCGCGCGGCGGCCGCCGGCGAGGCTCCGGACTTCGTCCCGCTCGTGCGCTCGTGGGGCGGCGTGACCATCGCCTATCGCAAGTCGATGCTCGACTCGCCCGCGTACCGCCTCAACTTCGAGGAGATCGAGAAGGCGTTCGAGGAGGGCATCGCGTACGCGGAGATGCTCTCGCCCGTCGAGGCCGTGGCCGACGAGTTCGGCCACGTGAAGGCGCTGCTGTTCGAGAAGCAGGTCGTCGAGGACGGGCGCTGGAAGGACTCCGGCGAGATCGTGGAGCTGGCCGCGCGCACGGTGATGATCGCCGCCGGCACCGCCCCGAACGTGATCTACGAGCGCGAGCACCCCGGCACCTTCAAGCTGGACAAGTGGGGCCAGTTCTTCCAGTCCTACTCCCTCGGCCCCGGCAATGAGCTGATCGAAGACGACGAGGCCTCGCGCACGCGCGGCTTCTTCACGTCGTATCAACACCCGTCGCGCCGGGAGAAGCTGATCTCGTTCTACGGCGACAACCACCCGAAGTACGCCGGGAACGTCGTCAAGGCCATGGCCTCGGCCAAGTTCGGCTACCCGCAGGTGGTGTCGCTGTTCGACGGTGTGTCGGCGCAGAACGACGACGCGTGGCAGTCGCTGATCGCGAAGCTCGACGACGGACTGATTGCACGCGTGCACGAGGTCAATCGCCTCACGCCGACCATCGTGGAGGTCGTGGTCCGCGCGCCGTTCGCCGCGCGTCACTTCCTCCCCGGCCAGTTCTTCCGCCTGCAGAACTACGAGGCCTACGCGCCGTCGCTGAACGGAACGACATTGGCCATGGAGGGCCTCGCCCTCACCGGCGCGTCCACCGATCCGGACCGCGGACTGATGTCGGTGATCGTCCTCGAGATGGGAGGCTCATCGCGTCTCTGCGCGATGCTGAAGAAAGACGAGCCGGTGGTGCTCATGGGCCCGACCGGTGCGCCGACGGAGATCCCGCGCGACGAGACCGTGCTCCTCGCCGGCGGAGGCCTCGGCAACGCCGTGCTCTTCTCCATCGCCCGCGCGCTCAAGGACAACGGCTGCCGCGTCATCTACTTCGCCGGCTACAAGAAAGCCGCGGACGTCTTCAAGCGCGACGAGATCGAGGCCGGGACGCACCAGGTGGTGTGGTCCGTCGACGCCGGCGACTCCATCCCCCCGCGCCGCGAGCAGGACCTCGCCTTCGTCGGCAACATCGTGCAGGCCATGGCCTGGTACGCCCAGACCCACGACCTCAAACCCGTCCAGCGCATCATCGCCATCGGCTCCGACGGCATGATGCGCGCCGTCAAAGACGCCCGCCACGGCATCCTCGCCCCCTACCTCGACCCCGCGCACGTCGGCATCGGCTCCATCAACTCCCCGATGCAGTGCATGATGAAACAGGTCTGCGCGCAATGCCTCCAGCGCCACGTCGACCCCAAAACCGGCAAAGAGACCTTCGTCTTCTCCTGCTTCAACCAGGACCAGCCCCTCGACCACGTCGACTTCACCAACCTCCGCGCCCGCCTTCGGCAGAACACGGTTCTGGAGAAGCTGACCAACCTCTGGCTGACCCGGACGCTCGCGGAGAACCGGAGTACGATGGTGGGGTGACGATCGTGACTGGCAAGGTCGTGAACGGCCGGATCGAAGTCGAAGATGTCGAGTTGCCCGAGGGGCTCGAAGTCTCCGTGTACTACCCCAGCGAAGAGGCTGAGGTGCAGCTCAGCGCCGAAGAGCTGGCGGAGTTGAACGCGTCGATCGCGGAGGCCGATCGTGGCGAGCTCATTCCGGCTGAAGACGTGCTGCGAGAGATCCGCGCGATGCGAGATGAAGCTATCGCTCGCCGCCGCTGATGTCTGAAATTGCTTTTACTCGTCGTGCGCGACGTCAAATCGTCGCCGCGTCGAAGTGGTGGCTCGCGCACCGCGATAAAGCGCCGGAAGCATTCGATGACGATATTGCTCGCGGTCTCGCAAACATCTCCGTCGAAGGCGGTGGCTACAAGGCTCTCGGGAGGATGCCCGCGCTCTGGATCGCGTCCGCCACGGCGGCGGGGTGGGAGAAGACGCAGGCGTGGGCGCCGGGGACGGTCACGACCGGGATGCAGGTGCGGTCGGGGAGGGGGTCGCGGTCGCCGGCGAGGAAAAGGCCCGCGGGAGTAGCACACGCAACATCGGGCGCGTAGCGCCGCCAGGTGGACAACCAACGCGCAAACCCGACCCGCCAATACGCCGGGATCACGTAGCGAAACAACGCCAGCGGCTCCCGGAACGCGTCCAACACCAGCATCGAGAACACCCGCACGTGCGGATGCCGCGTGCGCGTCCACAACGGCCCCACATGCACCGACGCGCGCACCAGGTCCCCACGCAAGTGCCCCACCGCGTTGCACCCCACCGAATGCCCCACCCACACCGCATCGCGGACACCAACGGCATCCGCCCAACGGCCGAGGATCGCCGCGTGATCGACAGGCCCGGCAGCAGCGGCATCCACACTCTCCCCAAACCCCGGCAAATCCGGCGCGATCGGATTCCACCCCCGCGCAAACAACTCCGCCGCGAGATGCACGAAGTACGCGCTCGACATCCCCAGCCCATGCACCAGCACGATGTCGCGATTGCGCCCCGCCTGCCGATGCGCGATCCCGTCGGTCCACCCCGAGATCCCCCACGAGAACCCCGGCAACGCCTCCGCGGGCGACGAAACAGACTCCAGAAACTCCAGCACGACGCGGTTGAACTCCGCCGGCGCGTCCCACATCGCCACGTGCGCCGCCTTCGGGATCACTACCAGCCGCGACCCCGGAATCTCCTGCTGCATCGCCTCCCCGTATACCAGCGGCACCAGCGGGTCGTTCTCCCCCCACACCAGCAGCGTCGGGACGCGGATCGCCCGCATCATCTCCCGCAGGTCCGCGCGCATCACCCGCGCCGAAGCCACAGCCACCGACGTCGGGCCGGCGCGGAAGAAGTCCGGCACCAGCACCCGCGCGATCCCCGCTCCGCCGTACGGGGGCTTCTCCACCGCCCGCACGTGCGGCCGCGGGTCGAGGCGGAACGGCATCCCCGCCGCGTTCACCAGCACCAGCGACCGCACCAGGTCGGGGCGCTCCGCCGCCAGCTCGATGGCCAGTTGCCCGCCCATCGAGTGCCCGACCAGGTGCACCGGCTCGCCGAACGTCTCGAGCCAGCGGGCGAGCAGCGACGTCACTTCCGCGAACGGAGGCAGCCACGCCGGCAGGCCGAAGAAGCGCCGGTTCTTCCCGAATCCGACGAGGTCGACCGCCGCGACCAGATACCGCGACGACAGCGCTTCGAAGTTCCGCGACCACCAGCGCGACGAGCCGCTCAGCCCGTGCAGCAGAACCACCGGCGTGCCCGAGCCGGCGCGCTTCTCCCAGAGGGAGTAAGGCGGAAACTCGAGGCGCCGGCTAATCACGCAGGCCGCCCTCGCAGGCGGCTAGCCTGAAGAAGGCCCGCCCAATCAGCGCCGCCGCCCGTGGCGGCCCTCCTCCACCATCAGACAGCGGTCCTGCACCACCTTGATCCCCGCCTCCGCCAGCTTCTGCGCCGCCTCGTCGTTGCGGATGCCGAGTTGGAACCAGACGTACTTCGGCTTCGCCGCGAGGATGTCCTCCACGTGCGGCGGGATGTCCTGCGGCCGCCGGAAGACGTTCACCATGTCGATCGGACGCCCGATCGCCGCCAGCGTCCGGAACACCGGCCGCCCGAAGATCTGCGTCACCTCGGGGTAGTACGTCGGGACCGGGATCACGTCGTATCCCGCGTCGAGCATGTGCGCCGGGACGTAGTACGCCGCCTGCCCGGCATGCGACTCCGGCTTGATGCCCAGAACGGCGATGGTTTTCGTGTCCGCGAGCATCTCGCCGATGCCGCGCGAGTCGTTGATCAGGTTCGCTTTCCAGTCAGTCGAGGCTTCCGTCATGGCCGCGTACCTTACCAAAGGTTTTCGCCCCTGTCGGAATTTGTTATTCAGTAGTAGTCTTTCGACCGTCCATCACGGAGCCGGAGAATTCATGAAGCGTATTGCCCTCGGGGCACTCTTTCTTTTCCTGACCACGGCCTCCTTCGCGGCGGAGACGGAGCGCTATTTCGTCGCCACCCGCCGTCCGGTCCGCGACGTCCGCGCCAGCGCGGTCACCCGCGACCTCGGCAACGCCGTCCAGCGCCGCATCCAGACGTTCGGCATCGTGAACGGCTTCACCGCCAGCCTCACGGCTGCTGAGGCCGCGAGCCTGCGGACCTCCCCCGACGTCCGCTACGTCGAGCCCGTCGTGGACCGCTACCTCCACGCCGTCGGCGGCCCTCTCTCCAAGCCCGGCGAGCAGCTCGTCCCGTACGGCATCTCCCTCGTCCGCGCCCCCGAGGCGTGGCTCGGACGGCTCTCGGGTGAAGTCAACGTCGTCATCGTCGACTCCGGCATCGACCACAACCACGCCGAGCTGAAGGACGCCTTCAAGGGCGGCGTGAACACCATCGATCCCGCAGCATCCACGATGGACGGGATCGGCCACGGCACGCACGTAGCCGGCACCGTCGCCGCCGCGTACAACAACCTCGGCGTCGTCGGCGTCGCCCCCAGCGTCCGCCTCTGGGCCGTCAAGGCCTTCGGCGACGACGGCCGCGGCTCGATGGAAAACGTCATCGAGGGCCTCGACTGGGTCGTGGCGAAGAAGAAGGCCGAAGGCGGCCGCTGGATCGTCAACATCTCCGCCGGCGGGCCGAACGGCTCCGCGGCCGAAGGCGAAGCCTTCGCGCGCGCCAACGCCGAGGGCGTGGTGGTCGTGGCGTCGAGCGGCAACGAGTCGAAGGTCAGCGCGCCCGTCGCGGTCAACTTCCCCGCGGCCTATCCGGACGTCGTCGCCGTCGGCGCCATCGACGAGCAGAGCGCCTACGCCACGTTCTCCAACCAGGGACCGGAGCTCGACTTCGCCGCGCCCGGCGTGCGCGTCCTCTCCCTCTCCCTGCACGGCACCGACACCGTCTCCTACGTCCGTGCCGCGAACAACCAGATCATCGACGTCCGGCCGCTCGTCGGCTCGAAGAAGGAAGCCTTCAGGGGCGAGTACGTGAACTGCGGTCTCGGCACCGCCAGCGACTTCGGTCCCCACGTGCAGGGCAAGATCGCGCTCATCCAGCGCGGCGGCGACACGTTCGCGGACAAGGCCCGGCGCGCCAAGGAAGCCGGCGCCGCCGCGGTCGTGTTCTACAACAACGTCGACGGCCCGTACTACTGGACGCTGCACCCCGAGGAAGATCCGGACGCGAAGAACTACCCGTGGCCGGTCGCGGTGGGCATGTCCATGGCCGACGGCCAGGCGCTCGTGGCCAAAGGCAGCGGCGTCATCACCATCGGGCTCGATCCCGACGATTACACCCTGCGCACCGGCACGTCGATGGCCTCGCCGCACGTGACCGGCGCCATCGCGCAGCTCTGGGCGCTCGCGCCCAACGCGACGCCGAACCAGATCCTGAGCGCGCTCATCGCCACCGCGCGAGACCTCGGCACCGTGGGCAAGGACAACGAGACCGGCTACGGCCTGATCGACGTCACCGCCGCGGCCCGTCTGCTCGCGCCCTCGGCCTTCGGACGCACCGGCCGCCGTTTCCTGAAACGCCACTGATCCCACGGAAAAACGTGATCCCTGATCCCAGGAGGAGAGCTGAGATGAATCGACGTCTGTTCACCGTCGCCGCAGTTGTCGCAGTCATGACCGCATCCGCGTACGGCGCGGAGGGCGGACGCCAGCAGGATGCCGCCGCGCTGCCGCAGGCGGAGCGCCCGCTTCAGTTGCGCGCCCTGTTCCAGCACGCGCCGGGAGTCGTCCAGCACGCGAACGGCATGCTCGTCTCCGGCCCGACGCACGCGGACGTCATCCTCGCGCGCATCGACACCGACGGGAAGCTCGTGAAGGTGTGCGTCGACAACGAGGAAGCGGCGCGCCGCTTCCTCAACGCGCCGATCGAGAAGGTCGAAGGCCGGAAGGCGAAGGAGAAGTAAGCCGATGCGACGGACAATCCTTCTCGCGACCTCTCTCCTCCTCGCGGCCAGCGCTTTCGCCGGTCCCGGCAAGATGCTGATCATCAACGCCGACGCGCCCGGCATCGGCTTCAACGACCCCACTCCGGCCGAGCCGGTGGGCGGCAACCCCGGCACGACGCGCGGCGCCCAGCGCTACAACGTCTACCTGAAAGCCGCCGAGAAGTGGACCACGTACCTCGACATGAGCGTCGACGTGCGCGTGCGCGGCAGTTTCGCGCCGCTCGACTGCTCCGGCAATTCCGCCGTCCTCGGCCAGACGTTCATCAACTCGTGGATCTCGAACTTCGCGAACGCACCGCGTCCGGACGTCTACTACCCCTCCGCGCTGGCCAACCAGTTCGCGGCGACGGACCTCGGCTCCGGCGATGACATGTTCATCCAGTTCAACTCGTCGATCGACGAGCCGGGCTGTCTCGGCGACCGCTCCTGGTATTACGGCTACGACGGCAACGAGGGCGACAACGACTCGCTCTACCACGTCGTCCTGCACGAGATCGCCCACGGCCTGGGCATGGCCAGCCGGAGCTCCACGGACTTCGGCATCCTGAACCAGCCGAGCGTGTACGACCTCTACACCCTCGACCTCGTCGCCGGTCTGACGTACGACCAGATGACCAAGGCCCAGCGCGACGTGTCGATCAAGAACACCAGCAGCGTGGTCTGGATCGGCGACGCCGTCACGCGCATGGCTCCGTCGTATCTCCAGCCCCTGCCGGTCTTCACCGTGACGCAGCCCGCGCCGGTCGCCCGCCATTACGACATCGGCACGGCCTCGTTCGGCCCGGCGGTGAGCACGGCGTCGATGAGCGGCCGCGTGGTCCAGGCCACGGACGCAGGGGACGCGGCCGGGCCGGCCACGACCGACGGCTGCAGCGCGCTCTCCAACGGCGGTGAGATCAACGGCAACATCGCCCTCATCGACCGTGGCTCGTGCGACTTCATCGTGAAGGTGCGCTACGCGCAGAGCGCCGGTGCGATCGGCGTGATCATTGCCGACAACCGCCGCGACACGTGCCTCCCGCCAGGGATCGGGGCCAGCGGCGACACCACGGACATCACCATCCCCGTCATCAGCGTCACCCAGGACCAGGGCCTCGCGTTCGGCGCGCAGCTTTCGCAGAGTGCGGAGATCCGCGGCATGCTCCACGTCGATCCCAGCCGCATGGCCGGCGCGTCCGACCAGGGCTACGTCCGCCTCTACACGCCCTGCACGATCAACCCGGGCTCGTCCAAGCACCACTGGGACGTCGTGGCGTCGCCGAACCTGCTCATGGAGCCGTTCATCAACGGCGACCTGACGGACGGCATCGACCTCTCGATGTACCAGCTCCTGGACATCGGCTGGACGCTCAACCGGACGGGACGGCGGTTCGTCCCGCGAAAGTAATGTACAATAACTTCACTTTCGTCCTTCGCGGGACCCGATTGGAACAGTAAAACAACCTATGCTTCGTAAACTCGCAGTCTTTGCCGTGCTCCTCCTGACGATGCCCGTCATCGCCGAAGAGACGCGGCAGCGCTACACCATCGTCACCAATCCCGATGCGCCTCGCCCGTCCCGCCTCCGCCGCCTGACGTCGAACGCGGAGGAGAAGGTCGCGCGGCGTGTGCGCACGTTCAACAACATCCCGGCTTACGCCGCCGACCTCACGCCCTCCGAGGCCGAGGAGCTGCGCAAGTCGGCGGGAGTGGCGTCGGTCGACCCGGTCGTCGAGCGCTACGCCTCGAGCCTGGGCAGCGTCGCGCCGCACTACGAGAAATACGATCAGCAGATCACGCCGTGGGGCCTCCCCGTCGTGCACATCAAGGACGTCTGGCCGGCCACGCGCGGCGAGAGCATCAACGTCGCCGTGCTCGACACGGGCATCGACTGGACTCACCCCGACCTCGTCGCCGCGTACTCCGGCGGCATCAACATCCTCGACGACACCAAGCCGCCGATGGACGACAACTTCCACGGCACGCACGTCGCCGGCATCATCGCCGCGACCGACAACGACTTCGGCGTCGTCGGCGGCGCGCCGGGCGTGAAGCTGTGGAACGTGAAGGTCCTCGACCGTGAGGGCAAGGGCTACGACGAATACACCGCGGCCGGCATCGACTGGGTCGTCGAGCAGCAGCGCCTCTGGGGCGGCCGCTGGGTCATCAACATGTCCCTCGGCTCCGCCTCTCTCGGCGGCAAGCTGGAAGGTCTCGCCGTGCAGCGCGCCTACGCCGCGGGCATCGTGCTCGTGGCCTCGGCCGGCAACCGCGATCAGGACTGGCTCGACTATCCGGCCGCCTACCCCGGCGTGCTCGCGGTCGGCGCCATCGGCGAGGACGGCGAGAAAGCCGAGTTCTCCAGCTACGGCGGCGGCATGCTGGTCGTGGCTCCGGGCGTGGCCGTGCAGTCGACCTTCCTCGCGGGCCAGGAGGAGATCAGCGAAGTCGCCGTCGGCACCGACCTCACCGAATCGCGCGGCCTGATCGGCTCGCCGTTCGGGCAGTTCACCGGAAAGATCGTCGCCTGCGGACGCGGCGAGCTCGGACAGTTCCCCGCGAACGTCGCCGGCAACATCGCGCTGATCCAGCGCGGCGGCGAGCTCTCGTTCCGCGAGAAGGCGCGCAACGCCAAGGACGCCGGCGCGTCCGCGGTCGTCATCTGGAACCACGACGCCTCCGATCCGAAGGTCCCGCTCTGGACGCTCACGCCCAAGGGCTGCGGCGTCGGCGAGAACAACTGCGAGCCGGAGTGGAAGGACTACGTCTTCCCGCTCACCGTCGGCGTGACCAACGTCGAGGGGCTGGAGCTCGTCGGGAAGAACGGCCAGACCGCCATGGTCACGTTCCTCGAGGCGCGCTACGGGCGCCTGAGCGGCACGTCGATGGCCGCGCCGCACGTCGCCTCGACCGCCGCGCTGCTCCTCGCGCTCGATCCGACCATGAACCCGTCCGAGGTGCAGTTCGTCATCAAGCACACGGCACGGGACACGTCCAAGCCGGGCTGGGACCACAAGACCGCCTGGGGCATCGTCGACGCGCTCGCCGCCGCCAAGTTCGTGGCGCCGTCGCGCTTCAACCTCCCGCCGACGAACTACACATCCCCCCGCCGCCGCAGCACGCGGCCGTAGCCAATGTAGGGCGTGGCTTCAGCCCGCCCCTCTCGTGGGTGGTGGCGTTCCCCCTTCCCCTCCGAGGGGCGGGCTGAAGCCGCGCCCTACATTTGGCTTTGACGTAGAATCCGCGCCGAATTCGAGAGGAGATTTCGAACATGCGGATCGGCGTACCGACCGAGATCAAAGACAACGAATACCGCGTGGGCATGACGCCCTCAGGCGCGCGCGACCTCACCGCCGACGGACACCAGATCCTCATCCAGAAAGGCGCCGGCACCGGCAGCGGCTTCGCCGACGAAGAGTACGCCGCCGCCGGCGCGAAGATCCTGCCCGACGCCGACGCGGTCTACAACGAAGCGGAGATGATCGTGAAGGTGAAGGAGCCGGTCGGTCCGGACCTTCAGCGGATGAAAGACGGCCAGCTCCTCTTCACCTACCTGCACCTCGCGCCCGTTCCCGACCTTACCGAGACGCTGCTGAAGAAGAAGATCGTCGGCGTCGCCTACGAGACCATCACCGACGAGCGGAGACGCTCGCTCCCGCTTCTCACGCCGATGTCCGAAGTCGCCGGCCGCATGTCCGTGCACGTCGGCGCGTACTACCTCCACAAGCCGAACAAAGGCCGCGGCGTCCTCCTCGGCGGCGTGCCGGGCACACTGCCCGCGGACGTGATCATCATCGGCGGCGGCGTGGTCGGCACGAACGCCGCGAAGATGGCCGTGGGCCTCGGCGCGCGCGTGACCATCCTCGACGTCAGCCTCGACCGCCTGCGCCAGCTCGATGACATCTTCCGCGGCGACGTGCAGACCCTCGCCTCCAGCCGCGCGCACATCGAAGACGCCGTGCGCCGCGCCGACCTGCTCATCGGCGGCGTGCTGATCCCCGGCGCCGCGGCGCCGAAGCTCGTCACCCGCGCGATGGTCGGCACGATGAAGAAAGGCTCCGTCATCGTCGACGTGGCCATCGACCAGGGCGGCTGCGTCGAGACCGCGCACCCGACCACGCACTCCGACCCCGTGTACGAGGTCGACGGCGTCGTGCACTACTGCGTCGCCAACATGCCCGGCGCCGTGCCGCGCACCTCCACGATCGCGCTGACCAACGCCACCCTCCCCTACACCCGCATGCTCGCCAACCTCGGCTTCCACAAAGCCGTGAGCCAGAACGAAGGCCTCGCGGAAGGGGTGAACGTGTACCAGGGCGAGATCACCTACGAAGCCGTGGCCACGAGCCAGTCCCGGAAATACACGAAGCTCGCGGAGCTGCTGTAGCTGAGTTGGCAGTTGACAGTTGGCAGTTGACGGGAGGCCTCCGCCCCTCCCCGTCCTGCTCTCCTGTCAACTGCCAACTGCGAACTGTCAACTCGCCATGACCGCCATCCGCGTCACGCTCCTGCAAGGCGACCGGCTCCGCCAGGGCAACGAGTCGCTCATCGACGAGTGGCGCCGCGACTCGGACGACAGGCTCTGGGTCGACATCCAGGAGCCGGTGCAGGAAGTGATCGAGCCGCTGCTCGAAGAGCGCTTCGGCTTCCACGAGCTGGCGGCCGAGGACACGCTGTCGCCCAACACCCTGCCGAAGTACGACTCGTTCTCCAACTACGACTTCTTCATCTTCCGCACCGTCGACGTCAACCTCTCCGAGCACAAGTCGGAGACCTACAAGATCGCGGCGTTCCTCGGAACCAACTTTCTCTTTACCGTCCACCGCCCCTCCCTGCGCGCGATCGACGACGTCTGCAACCGGCTGGCGGGCGATCGCCGGATGATGGAGCGCGGCCCTGACTTCCTGCTCTACTCCATCGTGGACCACATGGTCGACGCACACTTTCCGCTCGTCGAACAGATCGAGGAAGCCGTCGACGACCTGCAGGACCGGATCTTCGAGAAGGCCGAGAACCTCCACCTCGACGAGCTCCTGCACCTCAAGCGCGACCTCGGCGTCCTCCGCCGCCACACCCTCCCCCAGCGCGAGCTGCTCAACCAGATCTCCCGCGGCGACGCGCGCTTCGTCCAGCGCCAGCACCTCATCTACTTCCGCGACGTCTACGACCACATGTTCCGCATCAGCGAGACCATCGACGTCGACCGCGACCAGATGACCGCCACCATGGACGCGTACCTGTCCGTCGTCGCCAACCGCACCAACGAGACCATGAAGGTGCTGACCATCTTCTCGGCCATCATGCTGCCCCTGTCGCTCATCGCCGGCATCTACGGCATGAACTTCGAGCACATGCCCGAGCTCAAGTGGCTGCACGGCTACCCCTTCGCCCTCGGCCTGATGTTCACCGTGGCCGCGGTGATGATCGGCTGGTTCTGGTGGAGGGGCTGGATCACCGTCCCCCGGGTACGCCGGCGCCACCGGCTGTGATTCCTTCCGTAGCCGCTTGACAGAATTTCCGACCGATCATATTGTTAGCACTCACAAGGCATGAGTGCTAAACACTCAAGTCTTCCTCAGAGTCATCCAGCACGCGGTCTACAGGCCGCAAAGCATTCAATCGAAAGGAGATCAGCACATGGCAGTAGCAACCGAAACGAAGCTCCGCCCGCTGTACGACCGCATCGTCGTCCGGCGCAAGGAGGCCAAGGAGCAGATGCGCGGCGGGCTGTACATTCCCGACACCGCCAAGGAGAAGCCGCAGGAGGCGGAAGTCGTCGCCGTCGGCGAGGGCAAGTTCAACGATCAGGGCAACCGCATGAAGCTCGACGTCAAGAAGGGCGACACGGTTCTCATCGGCAAGTACTCCGGCACCGAGATCAAGATCGATGACGTCGAGTACACGATCCTCCGCGAAGACGAAGTTCTCGCGATCGTCGAAGGATAAGGAGAGCACACACCATGGCTAAGCGCATTACCTACAGTGAAGACGCCCGGCAGGCCATCCTGCGCGGCGTGAACAAGCTCGCCGACGCGGTGAAGGTCACCCTCGGTCCCAAAGGCCGCAACGTCGTCATCGAGAAGAAGTTCGGCTCGCCCACGATCACCAAGGACGGCGTGACCGTCGCCAAGGAGATCGAGCTCAAGGACGAGCTCGAGAACGCCGGCGCCCAGATGGTCCGCGAGGTTGCTTCCAAGACCTCCGACATCGCCGGTGACGGCACCACGACGGCCACCGTTCTCGCCCAGGCCATCTTCCGCGAGGGCGTCAAGAACGTCACCGCCGGCGCCAACCCGATGGACATCAAGAAGGGCATCGAGCTCGGCGTCCGCGCCGCGATCGACGCCATCGAGAAGATGTCCCGTCCGGTCGAGGGCAAGGACATCCAGCACATCGGCACGATCTCCGCGAACAACGACGAAGAGATCGGCGGCATCATCGCCCAGGCGATGGAGAAGGTCGGCAAGGACGGCGTCATCACCGTCGAAGAAGCGCGCGGCCTGGACACGGTCCTCGAAGTCGTCGAGGGCATGCAGTTCGATCGCGGCTACCTCTCGCCCTACTTCGTCACCGATCCGGAGCGCATGGAGGTCTCGCTCGAGGATTGCTACATCCTTCTCAGCGAGAAGAAGATCAGCAACATGAAGGATCTTCTGCCGGTGCTCGAGGCGATTGCCCGCCAGCAGAAGCCGCTCCTCATCATCGCGGAAGACGTCGAAGGTGAGGCCCTTGCCACGCTCGTCGTCAACAAGCTCCGCGGCACGCTCTCGGCCGCTGCCGTCAAGGCGCCGGGCTTCGGCGACCGCCGCAAGGAGATGCTGAAGGACATCGCGATCTTGACCGGTGGTCAGG
>DASUSN010000040.1:0-14245 GCA_036375075.1 Thermoanaerobaculia bacterium
ACCCACCGGGGGGGCGGGCTGAAGCCACGCCCTACATTTGGCTTCGAGGTCCTGCTCGGGGTCGAGCTCTTCGACTTGCCAGATCGTTTCGAAGCGGGGTAACGCCCCCGGAACAACCCGCCGGTACTCCGCCCACCGCAACCGCCGGGCGACGAGGTCCATCGGCACGTCCAGCCCGCACAGCTCGCCCTGAATCCCGCCCGGGAAGGTATCGACGATCAATCGCTCGCCCACCACACCACGCAGCCACGAGCGATGCGCGTCGACATCGCCCGAAAGCTCGGCAGGAACACGAACCACCGGAAACCCGCCAACGACGCGCGGGTCCGAGGCATACGCGGACGCCGTGATGAACACGGCCTCCACCCCCAACGCCTCCAGCACCCGCCGCCCGCGGGTCAGGTGGCCGAGGCCGCCGCCGAGGGCGTAGTAGTGGATCATCGGCCGCGGGAGAGGATCTCGGCGGCGAGGATGTAGCGCTCGCGCTCGGGGATGGCGTCGCAGAGCAGCACGCCGTACGCGCCGGTCGCCTTCTTCGCCTCGGCCGTGAAGACCACGCTGCCGCCGGCGTTCTCCACCTCGACCCGGTTCGCCGCGTAGCGGACGTTGCCCAGCTCGCGCTCCCCGGGCCCGAGCACCTTCACGCGGTTGAGGTCCTTCACCTTCAGCTCGTACGGGTTCCGGTTCTCCTCGTTGTCGCTGATCTTGATCTTGTCGTCGGAGATCTTCACCTTCCAGCGCAGCGAGCCGTCGGGGTTGCGCAGCTTGAAGCCGCCGTCGTCGCCCGGCTTGACCTCGTACAGCACCGGGCCGTCGCCGATGGTGTATTTGCGCTTGCCGGTCGTGCGCGGGTCGCCGTACAGCTCGCGCACCTCGCCGTTCTCCATGTACGAGATCGTGACGGCGCCGTTCTCCTCGCTGATGCTGCCGAGCGAGGACGCGGAGGCCGGAGCGGGTGCAGCGGCGGCGGTGGCCGCAGCCGGTGTCGCGGCCGGTGGCGGCTCCGCGGCCTGGACGGGCTCAGCGCGCTCGCCGCCACAGCTCGCGAGCAGCAACACCAGGGTCGCGGCGGGAATCCCTCTTCGCATCGAAAGCCTCCTGTGCGTGGTGCAGAACTTCGAGATAGCGCCGGGTCTCGTCGCGGGCGTCGCAGCGCCGGCGCGCCACCGCTTCCGCCGCGGCGCCCATGCGCCGCAGCTCGTCGTCGCCCGCGCGCGCGGCGCGCACGATCGCCTCACGGCACGCGTGCGCGTCGCCGGGCGCGAAGAGGAACGCCTCTTCGCCGTCCGCGAGCACGTCGCGCATGCCGCCCGCGGTCGACGCGAGCAGCGGCCGCGCGAGGGCCATGGCCTCGATCAGCACGTTCGGGAAGCCGTCGTAGTGCGACGGCAGAACCATGAGATCCGAGGCGAGGTAGTACGGGATCAGCTCGTAGCGGTCCATGACCGGCAGCAGCGTGTGCGCGACGCCTTCGATGGGCGTATCCAGCTCGCCCGCCAGCAGCAGATGAAACTCCTCGGCCAGCCCCGAGCGCACGAGCGCGTCGACGAAGAACGGCAGGCCCTTCTTGCTCTTGAGATGCCCGAACAGGCCGAGGATGCGCTTGCCGCCCGCGACCGCGCGGATCGACTCCGCGCGCGCAAAGTCCGCGGGCGCGGCCTGCCATAAGTCGAAGTCGATCCCGTTCGAGACGACGTGCGGCGCGATCCCCTCGTGCAGCGCGGCGATCTTCTCCGCGTGCGCCGTCGTCACCGTACACACCGCGGACGCGCGCCGCAGCGCGTCGTCCAGCATCGGGCGCCGCCGGGGATCGAACAAACCGGCATCCAGCTCGTTGCCGCGGATCATCGTCACCAGGGGACGCCGCAGCCATGCGGCGAACACCGGCGCGCCGAGGAGCGGAAGCGTGCCGCCGAAGGCGACGACGTGCGTGCTCTCGATGCCCTCGATCCGGTTCCACACGAGGTTCATCAGATGCGCCGCATCCGCCTCGGGCGGCACCCGCAGCAGCGAGCCGCTCGAGGTCATGCGCCGGTCGAAGCGCGACGCCCGGCGATCGAAGTGGACGACGTCCAGGCCCACGCCTTCGCGTGCAAGGCCGCGCAAGATGCGGTCGCACGACTCGCTCATCCCGCCGCGGTCGGGAGGATGTGTTTCGGTGAGGATGAGAAGGCGCATCGGGTCAGCTCGCGTCGAAGCCGCCGCCGCGCTCGTCCTCGTCGAATTCCTCGCCGCCCTGCTGGTCGAACGAGCGCGCGTCCGTGCTGTCGTAGGTGCTCGAGGTGCTGCCGTGCGGACGGTAGCCGGACGAGCTGTAGTACGACGCGCGGTAGCCGTGCGCCCAGGTGTCGTCGTAGTCCGGCTCGACCGCTTCGCCTTCCTCCCCCTGCTGCTGCTTTTGCGTCGCGGCGCAGTCGTAGCACATGGAGAACCCGCTCGCGGGCGACAGATGCGCGGTGCACATCGGCCGTCCGCAGTGCGAGCAGGCCGTGGCGGCGGGAGAGCCGCAGTCGGACTGCGTGAGGAATCCTTTCGCGGCCGCGCAGATCATGCGTGGGCCTCCTTCTTCGCCGGACGCGCGGCCCGGTAGACGTCGGTGATGGCGTCGATGAGCGCGCGGGGATCGATCGGGTCGAGCGAGGCGGAGCGCACGCTGCGCTGCAGGTCCACCTTGCTGCGCTTGCCGTCGTCCGACACCGCGACGTCCGCGACCTGGCCGACGGCGTGGCCGACGGCGTAGGTCTTGGTCTTCATCGCCAGTTGCACGTCGATGTCCGTCACCTTCCGGTACTTCGTCTTGGTCTTGTACTTGCCGCGCGGGTTGCGCTTGGTCTTCTTGCGCTCGCGGATGCGGTCCGTCACGGACCAGCGCAGCTTCGTGCCGTCGACGAGCACCGCCTCGGCGGCCATCCACGGATCGACGTACGTCGTGTCGATGACCTTGTGGTAGACGCCGTGCTTGTACGCGTCGCTCTCGGCCGTCTTCTTCGGCGCCAGCGTCGGCTTGGTCAGGTCGAGGCGGAGCCGCACGGGCGACTTCGGGTCGATGTCTTCGCGGAAGAGGGCGAGCACGGGGAGGACGAACGAGCGGAGGTTGTTCGACACGTCCAGGCCGCGCAGCCACATCCAGAACCATCCGGAGGCGACGGCGCCGGCGACGAACAGGAGCAGCGCGGCGAACGTCAGCGGGCCCCAGCCGATGTTGGAGAAGAGGATCAGCGACGCGAAGGTGACGACGATCAGGATGCCGAACGTGCAGCCGAAGCGCGTCTGCGACTTGTTCGCGACCGAATCGCACGCGGCGAGGCCCTTGAGCAGCGCGAGCAGCTCGTCGACCGGCTTCTCCACCTCGAGCTGCTTCCGGGCGAGGATCTGTTTCTGTTCAGGATTGAGCGAGCGATAGGTCTTCCATGCGTCCATCGGCGAAGACTCCTTTCCGCATGACCTGTGAATAGAGGCGGCGTAACGCGGCGGTGGATCGTTTCCAGGTGTAGTCGTCCGCGATCGTGCGCCGGGCGTTCTCTCCCAGTTGCCGCGCGAGCTGCGGATGTTCGAGCAGGATGCGCAGCGCGCGCGCGAGCTCCGCGGGGCGCTCGGGGTGCACGAGCCAGCCATTCTCGCGGTCGCGGATCAGCTCCCGCACCGGCGGGACGTCGGATGCGACGACCGCGGTGCCGGAAGCCATCGACTCCAGGATCTTCAGCGGCGCGCAGCCCTGCACCACGTTGCGCGGACAGTCGCTGAGCGGCGCGACGGAGATGGCGGCGTGCCGGCGCCAGCGGGCCAGATCGGCTTCGCCGAGGGCGTGCTGCCAGACGATGCGGTCCGCGACGCCGAGCTTCTCCGCGAGCCGGGTGTACGTCCGCCAAGCCTTCGATTCGTTCGACGCGCAGATCGCCAGTCTCAGCGACGGGAAGTCCGCGAGCCGCGCGAACGCGCGCAGCAGCGTGTCGATGCCCTGCCACGACTGCGCGGCGCCGAAGTAGAGGAGATACGTCTCCGGCGCCCCCTCGGGCCGCGGCACGTCACCACTCGGGTCCGCGCCGTTCGGGATCACCTCGATCTTCGCGCGCGAGACGCCGAGGGACGCGAGGAAACCGGCGGTGGTGTGCGACGGCGTGACGATCGCGTCCGCCGCGGCGCAGCAGGCCAGCTCCGTCGCCCGGATCTTGTCCAGCGTCCGAGGGCCGAGGCCGGGGAAGAGCGACGGCAGCTCGACGGACGGCAGGGCGTTGACCTCGTAGACGGCCGCATACCGGCGGGTGGGACGCAAAGCGATCGGCGCCCCGCTCCAGGGGTCGCGAAAGTGCGCGAGCTCCAGCGAGTCGTGCAGCCGGTCCACGTGCCGCCCCAGCCAGCTCCCGAACGCCAGCGCGCGCTCCAGGAAGTTCGGCACCTCCAGCGGAAAGCGCACGATCTCGCACCTCTCCTCGACCTGGTGAGCCGACAGCCGAGGGCCGCCGAGGACGGCCAGGACGCCCCCGCCGGCAGCGTCGAAGAGAGTCCGGGCAAAGCGGTCGATGTGGATCGCCGCGCCCTTGCGCGAGGGAAATCGATCGAACGCCGCGTAGAGCGAGCGATAGGGCCGCTGGAACATTCGACGAGAACCGGTCGCGGGATGGTAACAGACGGGGCCGCTCAGGGGAGTTCCTCGGTTCCTCGGGGTTCCTCGGAGTTCCTCGGGGGGAGAGGAGGAGGGAGGGCGGGTCATAGCCCCCCCGAGGAACCCGAGGAACTCCGAGGAACCGAGGAACTGCCTCCCCATTGACACTGCCTTGGCGCTCGTGTATTTAACCAACGCGTTAATTAACTGCCTGGTTGAACACAATGGACCATCTCAGCGCCACTTTCGCCGCCCTCGCCGATCCCACCCGGCGGGCGATTCTCGCCCGTCTCGCCTCCGGCCAGTGCTCCGTCACCGAGCTCGCCGAGCCGTTCGACATGAGCATGCCCGCTGTCTCCAAACATCTGAAAGTACTGGAGAAAGCGGGGCTCGTGGCCCGCGGCCGGGAGGCCCAGTGGCGGCCCTGCCGCCTGGACGCCGCGCCGCTCAAGGAGGTGGCCGACTGGGTCGAGCACTACCGGCGCTTCTGGGACGAAAGCCTCGATCGCCTCGACGCGTATCTGCGCGAACTGCAAAGCAAGGAGAAGAATGATGCCCACGATGAGGAATGACCCGGATGAGGCCAGGTCGATCAGCGGGACCCGTGTGTTCGACGCGCCGCGGGAGCTGGTCTTCGACGCCTGGACCGACGCCAAGCACATCAGCAACTGGTGGGGCCCGCGGGGGTTCACCACCACGACTCAGGAGATGGACGTCCGCCCCGGCGGCAAGTGGATCTTCGTGATGCACGGCCCGGACGGGACGGACTATGACAACGAGGTCCTCTACCTCGACGTGGTCCGCCCCGAGCGGATCGCGTACACGCACGGGCCGAGTCCGATCTTCGACGTCACCGTGACGTTCGAGGAATTGGGGCCGAACAAGACCCGCATGACCATGCGGTCGACCTTCGCCTCGGCGGAGATCCGCAATCAGGTGGCCGAGGACTTCGGAGCGGTCGAGGGGCTGCGGGATACGCTCGACCGGCTCGCGGAGGAACTGGGGAAGCACGGCGCGTTCGTCATCAGCCGCGCGTTCGCGGCACCGCGGGACGTCGTGTTCCGCGTGTGGACGGAATGCGAGCACCTCTCGCACTGGTGGGGACCGAAAGGAGTCGCCGTCTTCTCCTGCAAGAACGATCTCCGTCCGGGCGGCGTGATGCACTACGGCATGCGCACGCCGGACGGCCAGGAGATCTGGGGACGCTGGGTGTACCGCGAGATCGCCGCGCCGGCGCGGCTCGTGTTCATCAACTCCTTCTCCGATCCGGAGGGCGGGCTGACGCGGCATCCGGGCGCCGCGGAGTGGCCTTTGCAATTGCTGACCACGATTGCGTTCGACGAGCAGGATGGCGGGACTCTGGTCACCGTCCGCTGGTCGCCGTACGATGCGTCGGACCTGGAGCGCGCGACCTTCGATGCCGGCCACGACTCGATGCGCGGCGGCTGGGGCGGAACGTTCGACCAGCTCACCGAGTACCTCGCGAAGAAGTGAAGGAGCGCACGATGTTCAACTGGCTCACTCCCCTGGCCCCTCGGATTCTGGCGATCCTCCGTTTCCTCTCCGGCGTGATGTTCGCCTGTCACGGCGCGCAGAAGATGTTCGGCGCGTTCGGCGGCATGCCCGCGGGCATGGACATCCCCTGGTACATCACCTACCTCGCCGCCCCGATCGAGTTCTTCGGCGGCATCCTCATCGCCATCGGCCTGCTCACGCGGCCGGTGGCCTTCCTCTCCAGTGGCCTCATGGCCGCGGCGTACTTCAAAGGCCACGCGTTCGGCAGCGGCTCGTTCGTGTTCTGGCCGAAGGTGAACCAGGGCGAGCTGGCGGTGCTGTACTGCTGGCTGTTCCTGTACATCGCCGCGGCGGGCCCGGGGGCGTGGGCGGTGGACAACCTGTGGGGACGGCGGAAGGCGACGAGCGTGTAATCGCGCCCCAGAGAGAGAGCGCACCGGGCGATCACTCCCTGCGGTAGGCGACGAAGCCGCGAGCGTCGGTGAGGACGCGGCAGGAAGCGCATACCGGCGCGCTCCCCACACACACACGCCCGCGCGGTTCGGTGCCTTCGTCGGCGCGGGGGAGCTGCGCGCGGTCCACGCCGTGGAGGACGCCGTACCAGTAGGCGTGGATGTAGTACGGCGACTCTTCCACGCACAAGGGCGGCTTCTGCATGCGCAGGGCGGCGGAGAACGCGTACGGATACGCGGCGTCGAAGTCGTCGACGCGCAACGGCCCGAGCTCGCGGTACTGCGCCCGGAACGCCAGGCCCTCGGCCGCCAGGGCGAGGAACAGGGCGATGGTCAGCGCGGCGCGGAGGGCTTCGCGCGGGATGGTCGCGAGCGTGCTGACACCGATGCCGGCGAAGACGACGAGCACCACCCCCAACGCAACGAGGCGCAACGCATGCGGCGCCTCGGGCGCCAGCGCTCCGGGGACGGGTGTGAGGACGAGCATCGCCAGCAGGTAACGGCTCCACGGATCGCGGCTGCGGATCGCCGCGCCGATGCCCACGAGCGCGGCCAGCCCCACGGTGACGAGCAGCATCCCGCCGAAGGCGATGTGATGGCGCGGGTTCGCGTCGCCGGTCACGAACAGGAACCCCGGCGAGAACGCGGCGAAGTAGCTCGGCTTCGCCAGCCCCACCTCGGCCACCCGCGCGGTGAGCGCGCGGAAGTTCAGCAGCGCGGGGATCAGCAGCACGGCGTACGCGCCCCAAGCGATGAGCGCGCGCCGCCACGGCATCACCAGCAACAGCGCGACGGCCATGGCCGGCCCGAGGAAACGGCCGGCGGTGTAGGTGTAGGTGACGAGCGCGAAGCCGAGCGCACAAAGAACAGGATGCCTCTGCGTCCGCACGCACAACAACGCCAGCGCCAGTGCCAGCGGAAACGCCGCGACCTCGAACACCAGCCGGCTGGTCTCGAACAGCCACGGCGTGGCGATCGCCGCGAGGAACGTGAACGCGCGCGCGGGAACATCGCGCGCGAGCAACGCTAAACACACCGCGGCCAGGAAGCCGAGGACGATGCTCAACGCGCGCGCGGCGAGGATCGAGGGGCCAAACCCCTTGAACACCAGCGCGAGCAGATAGATGTAGACCGGGTTCTTGTACTCCCCGAACGCCGCGAAATACACCGGCATCCGTACGCCGTGCTCGTCGACGCCGCCCTGCGCGATCGACCACGCGTTGTACGCGATCGACGACTCGTCGATGAAGAACCCCGGGGTCGTCTGCAGGGGGGAGCCGAAGTACCAGACGAACGACAGCGCCGCCGCGACCGCGATCGCCGCCGCGGCGAGCGGTCTCCTCAAGAAACCTCGCTCCCCACCGGCAGGAAGTCCTCACCCGGGTTCACGAACTGGTCGGTCTCGAAGTTGTACTGGCGGTCGTAGAGCTGGCGATAGCGGCCGTTCGCGGCGAGCAGCTCCGCGTGCGTGCCGCGCTCCACGATCTCGCCCGCCTCGAGGACGAGGATCTGGTCCGCGCCGCGGATCGTGGAGAGGCGGTGCGCGATCACGAACGTCGTCCGTCCGCGGCGCAGCGCGCGCAGGCCGTCCTGGATCTTCGCCTCGCTCTCGCTGTCGAGACTCGACGTCGCCTCGTCCAGGATCAGGATCGTCGGATCGGCCAGGATCGCCCGCGCGATGGCGATGCGCTGCCGCTGCCCGCCGGACAGCTTGATCCCGCGCTCGCCGATGATCGTGTCGTACTGCTTCTCCAGCGGCTCCACGAACTCGTCCACGTGCGCCAGCCGCGCGACGGCAAGCATCTCCTCGACTGTGGCGTCGGGCTTCCCGTAGAGGATGTTCTCCGCGACGGTCCCGTCGAAGAGGAAGTTGTCCTGCAGGACGATGCCGAGGTGGGAGCGGTAGTCGCGCAGGCGCAGCGTGTCGAGATCGCGACCGTCGATCAGCACGCGCCCGCTCTTCGGCCGGTTGAAGGTCATCACCAGGCTGATCAGCGTGCTCTTGCCCGAGCCGCTCGAGCCGACCAGCGCCGTCGTCGTCTGCGCCGGCGAGACGAACGACACGTTCTTCAGCACCGGGACGCCCGGCTCGTACTCGAACGACACGTTCTCGAAAGCCACGTGGCCGCGCACGTGCTCCAGCGGCAGCCGCGATGCGTCCTGATCGACCTCCGTGGTCTGCTTCAGCACGTCGCGGATGCGATCGAGACCGGCGAAGGCCTCCGTGACCTGCGTGCCGATCGCGGCGATGGATACCACCGGCGCCACCAGCATGCCGGTGAAGAAGATGTACATGACGAAGTCGCCGAGAGTCATCGTGCCGGCGAGGATGGCCCGGCCGCCGATGAGCATCATGATCACGCCGACGCCGCCGAAGAGGACCGACGACAGCGACATGAGGGCCGACGTCGCGGTCATGGTCTTGGCCACGTTGCGGAAGAGCGAGTGGACGCCCTTCGCGAACACGATGTCCTCGCGCTTCTCCGTCGTGTACGCCTTCACCACACGGATGCCGCCGAGACTCTCGCCCAGCCGCCCGGTGACCTGCGCGTTGATCTCGCCGCGCTGGCGGAAGAGGGGGCGGGTCTTCTTGAACGTGTAGGCCAGGATCCCGCCGAAGGCCCCGACCGTGGCCAGCGTGATCAGCGTCAGCGACCAGTTCAGGTAGAACAGCACGAACAGCGCGAGGGCCGCCGTCACGAGGCTGCCGACGAGCTGCACCAGACCCGTGCCGACGATGTTCCGGATGCCCTCCGCGTCGGTCATGATCCGGGAGATGAGGATGCCGGACTTGGTCGAGTCGAAGTAGGAGATCGGGAGGCGGAGGACGTGCTGCTCGACCCGCTTCCGCATCTCCGTGATGGCGCGCTGTGCCGCGACGCCGAGGATCTGGGAGAGACCGAAGGAGGTCGCGGCCTGGATGAGGGTCGCGACGAAGGCCGCGACCGCGAGCAGCGGCAGCAGCTCGTGCCGGCCCTTCCCGATGACGTCGTCGATGACGAACTTCGAGGAGGCGGGGAGGACGAAGCCCGCGAGCCGGCTGACGAGCATCAGCACGAGACCGACGCCCAGCCGCCCGCGCCGCGCCCAGACCAGCTCGCGCGCCTCCCGCCACACTTCATCGAGCTGGAGACGCTTCTTTCCGTCCGATTTCACGGAGCCATCATACGTAGGGCGCGGGGCGCAGGGCGCAGGGGGCAGAAACAAACTCGAAACGCGGTGACGGCGCGATCCTCAGGCGCGCGCGTCGACCGTGGCCGGGGCGATCTGCGGTTTCGGGGCGCGCTTCAGCAGCTCCGGCACGCGCGGCGAGCAGCACGCGCGGGCCAGTGCCACGCGGTCCTTCGCCATCTCCGGGTCCGCGCGCAGGGCGGCCACCAGGCTGTCGAACAGCGGGCCGAGCGGTTCGGGGAAGGTCGCCCGATAGTGCATCCACTTCCCCTCCCGGCGCGCGGCGACGAGCCCGGCTGCCCGGAGGATGCTCAGGTGGCGGGAGATCTTCGGCTGCGGCTCGCCCAGGACTTCGACGAAGAAGCAGACGCAGACCTCGGTGTCCGCAACCAGATTCAGCAGCCGGAGGCGGGTGCGGTCGCCGAGGGCCTGGAAGAGCGATTCGAGAGGGACGGGGGTCTTTTTCATATCCGTTCGTGCGCATTCATTGTCGCACAGTGCACTTCATGACACGCCCGTGCAGTTCGTGTTTCGGGCGAAACACTCGCCGGGGCTGCGCTGTCTTATTGGGCACAAGGAGAGAAACCCAGATGAAAAAGACAAAGTGGATGACGATGGCAGCGGTGATGACGCTCTCGACGTCTCTCGCATTCGCGGCCCCGCACGACGGCTTCAAGGGCAAGGGTGGCAAGCGCGGCGGCCGTCACGGCGAGCTCAGCCAGCGCATGGCCGAGAAGCTCAACCTGACCGACGCGCAGAAGAAGCAGATCGAGGCGATCAACCGCGGCTTCCGCGACAACAACAAGGCGGTGTTCGAGAGCGCCCGCGCCCTTCGCGAGCAGTTCCACGCAGCGAAGGAGGCCAACGACACGGCGAAGCTCGAGGCGCTCAAGCCGCAGCTCGAGCAGCAGCGCACGCAGATGCAGCAGCTCCGTCAGGCGCATCAGGCGCAGATCGTCGCGGTCCTCACGCCGGAGCAGCGCACGCAGTGGGAAGCGATGAAGGCCGAGCGTGAAGCGCGCCGCGGCGAGCGTGGCCCGCGCGGCAATCGCGGCAACCGCGGCAACCGCCGGTAATCCCGTTTCCATCGACTGACCGGGGCGGGCGCAAACCCGCCCCATTTTTTTCGGGAGAGACCATGAACAAGAAAACGATCATCGCAACAGCATTGGTGGTCGTGCTGGCCGTCGTCGCGGTGCTCGTGCACCGGCAGGCCTTCGCGAAAGAGACCACCGCATACCGTTTCACCGCCGTCGAGCGCGGCGACGTCGAGTCGACCGTCTCCGCCACCGGCACGCTGAGCGCCGTCACGACCGTGCAGATCGGCACGCAGGTCTCGGGACAGGTTTCCGAGCTCCTCGTCGATTTCAACGACACCGTGAAGAAGGGGCAGCTCCTCGCGCGCATCGACCCGACCCTGCAGGAGCAGGCCGTCGCCGACGCCCAGGCGTCCCTCGAGCGCGCCCGCGCGCAGTACCTCCAGACCCAGCGCGACGCCAACCGCTCCGGCGAGCTGCTGTCCGCCGGCCTCGTGGCCCGCAGTGAATACGAGAACGCCGACTCGTCGATGGACGTGGCGCGCGCGAACGTGAAGTCCGCGCAGGTCGCCCTCGATCGCGCGAAGCGCAACCTCGAGTACACCAACATCTACGCCCCGATCGACGGCGTCGTCGTCGAGCGCAACGTCGACGACGGACAGACCGTGGCCGCGAGTCTCTCCGCGCCGCAGCTCTTCCTCATCGCCAACGACCTCACGCACATGCAGATCCTCGCCAGCGTCGGCGAGAGCGACATCGCCCGGATCAAGGAAGGCCAGAAGGTGAAGTTCACCGTCCAGGCCCTGGCCCGCGAGACGTTCGAGGGCACCGTGCAGCAGGTCCGCCTGCAGTCGAAGACCAACGAGAACGTCGTGAACTACACCGTCGTCGTGGCGGTCCAGAACCCCGAGAAGAAGCTCCTCCCCGGCATGACCGCGCGCGTGGAGTTCCTCACCGAGTCCGCGAGCGACGTCCTGAAAGTCGCCAACGCGGCCCTGCGCTTCAAGCCCGATCCTGCTGTCATCCTGAGCCGCGAAGACGGCGAAGGAGCCCCTGCCTCGAGCGGGGGACGTGCAAGTGCGCGGGCAGCGCGAACCGCAGGGGGTCCTTCGCCGTCTACGCGGCTCAGGACGACAGGCGGTACGGTCTGGGTCGAAGCGCCGGACGGCAAGCTGAAAGCCATCCGCGTCCGCACCGGCATCACCGACGGCAAGTTCACCGAAGTCCGCGGCAGCGAGGTCGCGGAAGGCATGAAGATCGTCGCCGGCACCGCCCAGCCGCAGAGCGCGGACGGCGAGGCGTCGTCCAACCCGTTCCAGCAGAACAACGGCAGCCAGCAGCGCGGACCGCGTCCGGGAGGCTTCTGATGAACGTCATCCGCACGGAGCAGTTGACGAAGACGTACGTCAGCGGCACGAACGAGGTCCACGCGCTGCGCGGCATCGATCTCGCGATCGGCCAGGGGGAGCTCGTGGCGATCATGGGCACGTCCGGCTCCGGCAAGTCCACGCTCATGAACCTCCTCGGCTGCCTCGACTCGCCGACGTCCGGCGCGTATGAGCTGGACGGCGTCCGCGTCGAGAGCCTCGGCAAGAACGAGCTCGCGGCGATCCGCAATCAGAAGATCGGGTTCGTCTTCCAGGGCTTCAACCTCCTGCCGCGCACGACCGCGCTGGAGAACGTGGAGCTGCCGATGCTGTACGACCGCAGCGGCAGGAGGCGCGACACCCGGGCCATGGCCACCAGGGCCCTCGAGCGCGTCGGCCTGGGCGGCCGTCTCGACCACCAGCCGAGCGAGCTGTCGGGCGGCCAGCAGCAGCGCGTGGCCATCGCCCGCGCGCTGGTGACCGAGCCGGCGCTCGTCCTGGCCGACGAGCCGACGGGCAACCTCGACACGCACACGACCATCGAAGTGATGGCGCTCTTTCAGGAGCTGAACGACCAGGGCATCACCATCGTCCTCGTCACGCACGAGCCGGAAGTGGCGGTCTACGCGAAGCGCGTGGTCGAGGTCCGCGATGGACGCATCATCCGCGACGAGCCGGTGAAGAACCGCCGCCTGGCCGCGGACGACCTGCGCCAGGAAGACAAGGAGGTGGCGGCATGAAGAGCATGGTCCTGATCAAGCTGGCCACGCAGAGCATCCGCAAGAACAAGATGCGCGCCGCGCTGACGATGCTCGGCATCATCATCGGCGTCGCGGCGGTGATCGTGATGGTCGCCGTCGGCTACGGCGCCCGCTCGCGCATCCGCGCGCAGATCAACAACCTCGGCACGAACATGATCGTGATCACGCCCGGCGCCGCGCAGCAGGCCGGCGTGAGCCAGGGCGCGCAGGCGTTCCCGAACCTCTCGCTCGAGGACGTGGAGAAGATCCGCGGCGAGGCGCAGGTCGTGAGCGCGGTGACGCCCGTCGTGGTGACGCGTACCCAGGTGATCGGCGAGGCCGGCAACTGGCGCACGCTGGTGAACGGCGTGGACGTCGACTACGCGACCATCCGCGACTGGCAGACCTCGTCCGGCGACTGGTTCGCCGAAGAGGACGTGCAGTCGATGCGCAAGGTCGTGCTCCTCGGCAAGACCGTCGCCGACCAGCTCTTCCCGGGTACCGATCCGGTGGGGCAGGAGGTGCAGATCCGCAACGTGCCGTTCGACGTCGTGGGCGTGCTCGCCCCGAAAGGACAGACCGCGAGCGGCAACGACTCCGACGACGTCGTGATCATCCCGTACACCACCGCGCGCACCGCGCTGTCGGGACGGACGTTCATCCCGCAGATCCTCGCCTCGACCGCATCCGAGAGCGAGATCCCGGCGGCGCAGGAGGAGATCCGCGTGCTGCTGCGCGAGTCGCGCGATGCCGAGGACTTCACCGTGCGCAACCAGAACGACCTGGCCGAGGCGGCGGAGGGGAGCACGAAGGTCATGACCATGCTCATGGCGGCGATCGCGTCCATCTCCCTGCTCGTCGGCGGCATCGGCATCATGAACATCATGCTCGTCAGCGTGACCGAGCGGACCCGCGAGATCGGCATCCGCCTGGCCATCGGCGCGCGCGGCTCGGACGTGCTGACCCAGTTCCTCGTCGAGAGCATCGTCCTCGGCGTGCTGGGCGGCCTGCTCGGCCTCGCCGTCGGCGTGATCGGCTCCGAGATCCTCGGCCGCTTCACCGGCTGGGAGACCGTGATCTCGCCGGCGATCATGCTGATCGCGGTGGCGTTCTCCGGCGCGGTGGGCGTGTTCTTCGGCTACTACCCCGCCCGCAAAGCGGCGGCCCTGCACCCGATCCAGGCGCTGCGCTACGAGTGACCCGAAGCGTTTTTGGAGTCAAAACCCCATGGGACCGCCGGCGTCCCGCCGGCTGCCGGGGCGGCGTCTCGCCGCCCCGGGTGGGAGGTGGAGCGTGCCACGTGGCGAGAGGCTCCGTCCTCCCGAGTACGCGCCGGCGGGACGCCGCCGCACAGCCGGCG
>DASUSN010000041.1:0-2991 GCA_036375075.1 Thermoanaerobaculia bacterium
GGCCTCCGGACATCTGAGCCTCCGGTGTCAAGTCATGCGGCGGTGGCGAGGGGAGAGCCTCGCCTGGCGAGTTGCTGGAGATAGCGAGCTTCGTCATAAGGGACGTGGTTCTTCCAGCAGGCGTACAGGATGCGGATCCAGCGGTAGGCAAGCGTGCGGATGGCCTGGTGGTAGCCGTGTCCACGCGCACGCTGCTGTTTGTAGAACGCCCGAGCCCAGGCCGACTGGCCGATCGAGACGCGCGCGAACTCGTGGAAGGTCTGTCGCAGGAAGCGCGGGCAGGCCCATCGCATCTGCACGACCGCGGTCTTGCCGCTGCGGCGGAGCACCGGGGCGATGCCGCTGCGAGTGGCGATGCTGACGGCGCTGTCGTATCGGCTGCGATCGGTGCCGAAGGCGGCGGCGAGCCGCGGCGCGAGCTGAACGCCGGCGCCGGGGAAGCTCGCGAAGATCTGCCGGTCCGGGTGTGCAGCGAACGCCAGCGCGATCTGCTCGTCGTAGGTGGCGATGCTCGCGTTCAAGGCGCGGATCTGCGCGACTTCACTTCGGATCAGCAGCACGGCAGCAGCGGTGAGGACCGCGTCGTCGTGGAGCGCGACCTCGGCACGGATCTCGGCGAGCCGCTGCTCGATCCATGCAGCGGGGTGGCTGTGACGCCGGTAGAACTCGCGTATGGCCGAGGAGCGCGCGTTCTGAATGGCCTGCAGCGTCGGCCAGCGTTCGAGGAAGTCACACGCCTGGCCGGTGGTGAGCGCACCGGCCCACCGGAGCGCCTGCGGGTAGTACGTCTTGAGGCGATCGGTGAGGCGTTGCACGTGTTGCGTTCTCTGGTCGACGAGCTCGCGGCGATCGTCGGTCAGAAGCTGCAGCACGCGGGTCGTGGGGTCATCCGCAACGAACGGGCGCAGCTCGTCGCGGTGCTTGCGCACGAGGTCGAGCAGCGACGCCGCGTCGGTCCGATCATCCTTCGAGTGGCTCGGATGGAACGCCTCGCGATATCGGGCTGCACTGCGCGGGTTGATCGGATACAGCGTCAGGAACGCATAGCCGCTGAGCGCATCGAAGACCGCGCCCCGCGATTGCTCGATGGCCACGGCGACCGCCGCGCCGCCGAAGCGCGCATGCAGCGTCTCGATCCAGGAGCGCAAAGCGGCCGGCGTGTGCTCGATGCGCTCGCTCGTACAGGCCTTCCGCTTCTCGTCCCAGACCGCCACCTCGTGCCATGTGTCCCCCCAATCCAGTCCGACCAGAGCCGCGAACTCGACCTCACTCATCACACCCTCCCTTCGGGATGGCTTTGACCGCGCGCAAGGCCTATAGTCGAGTCGTGCTCCGACAGCATCTGAGAATGCGTTTCGGGCCAAAGCACTTCGTCCCGCTCGAAAGTCCGGAGGGATCCGTTGATGCGGATGCGGGCCAAATTCGTAGCGGGACGAACCCTTCTTCTTAGTATCGCGCCGCCTGAACTCCGTTCTCCCGAGCGGCCCCTCTCGGGTAGTTCTCTGGGGGCTGAGGGAGAAGCGGAGAAACGGCAGGGCAAGCTATAGGCGGGCCGGCACGGCCGGCAGCGCTTGTCATGCACGTGCGTCCCCGAGACCCGCGCTTCACGCGACAACCGTGCGGCCCGGCTATGCCGACAAGCGCTGCCGGCCGCGCAGGCCCGCCGGAGGCCTCCGGTCGTTCCCTCGTGCGTACGGAAGAACGCCCGCGCCCGCCTTAGATTTTGTCTCTATGTTTCCACCTTGCCGCACGTGCAGGATGCCGTCTGGGCGATCTTTCCTGCTGCAAGGAGAAAACGATGAAAGTCAGAATCATCCTCGTCTGTACGCTGCTGCTCCTCGCCGCTGTCCCGACGTTCGCGCTGCCTCAATGCGCGCATTGCAACGAATGGAACTGGTGCGAGTCGTCCCCCGGCGACTACGAGTGGTGCAGCGACTGGGAAGGCACCTGCTACACCGATCCGTGGAAGCGCTGCAGCCCCGTCTGGGGCGCCTCGGTGGCCTCTGAGTGGCAGGTCGCCTCGATCGAGATTCACCGTCCCTCGCTGGACTCCATCACCACCGAGGCTCCGGCCGACGTGGCCGCGGTGGACGTCCGGAAATCCGAGCCCGCCTCGAAGCAGTAATTCGATCGCCAATGAACCGCGGGGAAGGTCGCCCACTTTTTCTTCCGGAGATCAAAACGATGCGCACGCTCTTCGTCATCGCACTGGTTGTGCTGTTCCACGGCTCCGCGCTCGCGGCCACGCTCGACGTGACGATCGATCGCGGCGGCTTCACCGGCCCGCTGCAACTGTCGATCGCTCCGCGCGTCGGCGGCAAGGCGCCGCAATGGTCCGCCACGCGAACGGTCATCGCGGGCAGGTCGTCGGTCCGTTTCGCCGATCTCGAGCCGGGGCTGTACGTGGTCATGGCCAGCGGCCCGCAGCCGCTGCAGCGTCTCAGCGCAAAGGCGAACGTCGATTCCGACGGCGCCGCGCTGCGCCTGGTCATCCCGAAGGCGACGACCGGCGTGCGCGTGACGATGGCGGGCCGGCCGCTGGCCCACGCCGGCATCACCTTCACGCATCGCGAGCTGCGCTGGCCGGTGACCGTCGAGACGAACGACGACGGACGGTTCGCGGGCGAGCTGTGGGAGCCGGGCGTCTACGTCGCCAGCATCAGCCGCGGACGCACGTCCGCGCCGTACAGCGCCGATGTGTGGCTGTCGCCGAAGCCCGTGACGATCGACGTCCCCGACCGCCACGTGACCGGCCGCATCCTCGCTGAGGGGAAGCCGCTGGCGGGCGCGTTTCTGCTGCTCCGCTCCGAGACGCCGGAATCGACGCTGACCGTGCGCACGGAGTCGGGACCCGACGGACGCTTCGAGTTCATCGGCGTCCGCGAAGGGAATCTGTCGCTGACCGCGCGCGCTCCCTCGTATCTCGACAGCGATCCGGTCGACTTCGAGCTGGTCGGCGCGAAGGGGGAGCGCTCGGTCGAGCTGGAGTTG
>DASUSN010000042.1:0-25303 GCA_036375075.1 Thermoanaerobaculia bacterium
CACCCCACGCCCTACATTTGCCTGTCATCCCGAGCGTCGAGCGAGGGACCTGGGTGGGTGGGGCGCGAAGCACGTGCCTGCCGCCCCACCCACCCAGGTCCCTCGCTCGACGCTCGGGATGACAGGCAAATGTAGGGCGCGGCTTCAGCCCGGCGCGCTCGGGAAGTCCTGAGTTCTCGAGATTACGCCGGTACCCGCGCCAGCACGTTCTGCAGGTCGACGAAATCGGGGGGCTTGGTGAGGTGCACGTCGAAGCCCGCCGCCAGGGCGCGCTCCTTGTCCTCGGCCTGGCCGTAGCCGGTGAGGGCGACCAGGTAGACCTGGGAGCCGAGGGTCTGGCGGGCCTGGCGGGCGATCTCGTAGCCGCTGATGCCGGGCAGGCCGATGTCGACGAGCGCGATGTCCGGCGGCGAGGCGAGGAGCTTCTCGAGGCCGGTGGTGCCGTCCTCCGCCGCCTCGATCTTGTGGCCGAGCTGGCGGAGCTTGATGCGCAGGAGGTCGCGGATGTCCGCGTTGTCCTCGATGAGGAGGATGCGCCGCGGCTCGGAGGGGGCCGCGGGTCGAGAGACCGGCTTGGGCACAGCAGCCGTCGCCCCGGGCGCGAGAGGGAGGCGGACGACGAACTCGCTCCCGCTGTCGCGGCCGCGGCTGTAGGCGCGGACGGTGCCGTGATGGAGGTGGACGAGCTTCTTGACCAGCGTCAGTCCCACGCCCATGCCGCCCGCGGTGCGGTCGATGCTGATCTCGCCCTGCATGAACAGGTCGAATATGCGCGTGAGCATCTCCGGCGCGATGCCGTTTCCGCTGTCGCGGACGCGGAGCACGGCGTCGTCGCTATCGGTCTCGATGCCGACTTCGATCTCGCCGCCGGGCGGGGTGTACTTGATGGCGTTGGACAGCAGGTTGTCGAGGACCTGCTCGAGCCGGACGGGATCGCCGCGGACGACGGCGCGCGGCGCGGGGAGGTGCAGGGAGAGCTTCAGGCGGCGCGTTTCGGCGCGCGGCCGCATCGTCTCGACGCAATGCTCCGCGATGTCGGACAGGTCGACCTGGGCCATGTGCAGGCTGATCTTCCCGGTCGTCACGCGGGCGATGTCGAGCAGGTCGTCGACGAGCTTCGCGAGATGCCGGGTCTGGCGCGCGAGGATGGCGTGCTCGTTGGACACCGCACTGCTGTCGAGCGAGTCCACGGCCAGGGAGATCGCCGTGAGCGGGTTGCGCAGCTCGTGACTGAGCATGGCCAGGAAGTGGTCGCGCTCCTGGACGCGCCGTTCGAGCTCGTCGACGAGATCGCGCACCTCGTACTGGCGGTACCGCGCGCGCAGCGCCGCCTTGACCGCGCTGATCATGGTCTTCACGCGGATCGGACGCTCGATGAGGGTGATGTTCGCGCGGGCGCCCAACTGCTCGAACGAGCGCACCGCGAGCTCCGGCGTCGGCCGCGACGTGAAGATCAGCAGCGGGAGGTCCGACCACGGCGGCTGCTTTTCCAGCTCCGCGCGAAGGGCCTGCATCGCGCGGCGGTCGAGCGCTTCCTCGGTGAGGATCGCCGCGCCGCAGCCTTCCTCGATGCCGCGGCAGAGCGCGTCGACGTCAGCAACGGCCTCGGCTGTGAGACGCACGGACTCCAACGCCACGCCGGCAAGCTCCGCGTCGCGCCCCATGGGGGCGAGGATCAGGACCCGTTCATTGCGAGCTTCCGTTGTTGCCAACCCGTTCCCCCGTCAAACCGGAAACGTTCGTATCGAGGAGCGGCGTTCCGCTGAGAACCCCGTGGAACTCCGTGAGCGGCGGTCCGACCGTCAGCCCCTCCGCGGCGATCACGAACGGCCGGATGGCTTTCTCGTGCGCGCCGCTGCGTTTCTTCACGACCGAGACCGCCTTCCGGATCTCCCCGGCGAGCTCGAAGTACCGCAGCAGGATGACGCAGTCGGCGAGATAGCTGACGTCGACCGGGCTCATCATCGTCTGCCCTACCAGTCCGTGCTGCGCGACGACGAGCAGCGTGGCCACGCCCTGCTGGCCGAGGTAGGTGAGCAGCTCGTGCATGTGGATGGTGAGGAAGCGCTCCTCGGGCATCGCATTCACGTAGCCGTTCAGGCTGTCGATTACCAGGACGGTGATCTGCCGCTTCTCGACCTGCTCGCGGACGAGCTGGACGAACTCGCCCGGCGGGATCTCGGCCGGATCGATCTGCTGGATGACGATGCGCCCGCTGTCGACGTGCTTCCGGAGGTTGAGGCTGATCGAGTCCGAGCGCGCGAGCAGGGTGGTGCGGCTTTCGTCGAACACGAACAGCGTCGCGTTCTCGCCGCGCTCCGCTGCCGCCACCGCGTATTGCGTCGCCAGCGAAGACTTGCCCGAGCCGGCCGGCCCGATGAGCAGCGTGCTCGTGCCGCGATCGATGCCGCCTCCGAGGAGCGCGTCCACCGCGGCGATGCCGCTGGGGAGGCAGGAGATCTGCGATGCCGCGCGATGCTCCGCCGCGACCAGGCGGGGGAAGACCTCGATCCCGCCCGTGCGGATGGTCATGTCGTGGAACCCGCCGCGGTACTTCACGCCCCGCAGCTTGGATACCCGGATGCGCCGGCGCTCCGACCCGTACAGGGGCGAGAGCTGCTCGAGCAGCAGGACGCCGTGGGCGAGCGTCAGGAGCTGCATGTCGCCCGAGGCGACGTCCTTGTCGTCGAGCAGCAGGACCGTGGCCTTCTTCCCCGTGAAGTACTCCTTCAGGGCCAGGATCTGCCGCCGGTAGCGCAGCGGGCTCTGCGCGAGCAGCCGCACCTCGGCCAGGGAATCGATGACCACGCGCTGCGGCTGGACGCGCTCGACCTCGCGGATCATGGTGCGCGTCGCTTCGCCGAGCTCGATCTCCGAGGGATGGAAGAGGGTCGTCTCGTCGTCGTCGTCGAGACGCGATGCCGCCGAGTACTCGAAGATGTCGATCCCGTCGAGCGACCAGCCGTGCGACCGGGCGACGTCCTCGATCTCGTCGCGCGTCTCCGAGAGACCGATGTACAGGACCTTCTCGCCGCGCGCGAGACCCTCGCGCAGGAAATGGAGGCCGAGAGTCGTCTTCCCGACGCCCGGGTCCCCCATGATCAGATAGATTCGATGTTTCGGCAGGCCGCCGCCCAGGACATCGTCCAGGCCGCGGATGCCGGTCGGTGCTACCTCACGCCTCATGCGTGTCCTTCCGCCTCGGCGCACAAACCGAGGACTGCTTTGGTGAATTCGTCGACGTCGAACGGCTTGGAGATCACGAGCTTGACGACGTCGAGGTCGAGCTGCGTGAGAGCCTGCTGGGACACCGCGGAGACCACCGCCACCGGCACGCGCACGTTCTCGCGCTTGAGGAACTCGATCACCTCGAAGCCGTTCAGCTCCGGGACCATCAGGTCGAGGATCAGGACGGAGTAGTGCTTCGAGCCGAGCTTCGCGACCGCTTCCCGCCCGTCGTGGGCCGTATCGATCTCCACGTTCCGGCGGGTGAGGATCTTCTCGACCAGCCGGCGGATGGCGGGATCGTCTTCGACGATCAGGGCTCGGTAGCGGTCGGATGGCGCGTTCATGAAACGAGTCCCGCGGTGCAGTCTATCTCGCTCCTTTGCTGAGACCGCCCGCGATGCAAATCGAAACCCAACTCCGGCAGCTCGCGTAAACTCCGCACATGAAAAAGCTTGCGCTCGCGCTTTGTGCGGCTTTGCTGACCAGTTTCAGTGCATCCGGCCAGGAGCTCTCGGCAGCCGACCTCGACCGCCGCCGCATGGCGCTGCGGGACCTGCTGAGCGAGCAGTGGGAGTACACGCTCCGCACGTCGCCCGAGTTCGCGTCCATCGTCGGCGACCGGCGCTACAACGATCAGTTGAGCGACTTCTCCGAGACGGCAGTCCGGGCGGACCTGGAGATGTCGCGGCGGTTCCTCCGCCGCTTCGAGGCCGTCTCCACGGTGGCCTTCTCCGACCAGGAGAAGCTCAACCGCGACCTGATGATCAAGAACCTGCGCGATTCGCTCGAGGGGGCGAAGTTCACGAGCTGGAAGATGCCGGTCAACCAGATGGCCGGCCCGCACCTGAGCGCCGCGCAGTTGGTGACGCTGTTTCCCTTTGCGACGGTCAAGGACTACGACGACTACGTCGTCCGCCTGGGCAGGTTCCCGAAGATCTTCGAGGACACGACGGCGAACATGCGCAAGGGGATGGCCGCGCGGCTGATGCCGCCGAAGTTCGTGCTCGCGCAGGTCGCCGAGCAGGCGAACGGGATGGCCACGACCTCGGCCGAGGAGTCGCCGTTCGCGCAGCCGCTCGCGTCGATGCCGGAGTCGTTCTCCGCCGCGGACAAGGAGCGCATCCGCGCCGCGGTGCTGGACGGGATTCGCAGGCACATCCTCCCGGCGTACGCGAAGTTCGCGGCGTTCGTGCGCGACGAGTACGCGCCGAAAGGACGCACGGACGTCGGCATCTGGTCGGTGCCGGACGGCAAAGCGCGGTACGCGTATCTCGCGAAGAGCTCGACGACGACGAGCCTGACGCCGGAGGAGATCCACGAGATCGGCCTGCGCGAGGTGGCGCGGATCGAGGGGGAGATGCTCGCCATCGCGAAGACCCTCGGCTACAACGACCTGAAGTCGTTCAACGCGTCGCTGGAGACCAATCCGGCGGTGAAGGTGTCCTCGGGCGAGCAGATCCTGGAAGCGTATCGCCGGTACACGGACCAGATGTACGCGAAGCTGCCGGAGCTCTTCGGACGCCTGCCGAAGGCGAAGATGGAGGTGGTGGCGACGCCGGCGTTCCGGGAGAAGAACGCGTCGAGCGCGGAGTACAACACCGGCTCGCCGGACGGCTCGCGTCCTGGCCGGGTCTACGTGAACACGTACGAGGCGGAGACGCGGAAGACGCTGTCGCAGGAGTCGACGGCGTACCACGAGGGCGTCCCGGGCCATCACATGCAGCTCTCCATTCAACAGGAGCTGACGGACCTGCCGCCGTTCCGCCAGCAGGGCGGGGAGACGGCGTTCGTGGAGGGCTGGGCGCTGTACTCCGAGCGCCTGGGCAAGGAAGTGGGCTTCTACCAGAACCCGTACAACGACTACGGGCGGCTGAACGACGAGATGCTGCGCGCCATCCGCCTGGTGGTGGACACGGGGCTGCACGCGAAGAAGTGGACGCGCGACGACGTGGTGAAGTACTTCCGCGACCACTCGGCGATCGACGAGGTGGAGATCCAGGCGGAGACCGACCGTTACATCGTGTGGCCCGGCCAGGCGCTGGCGTACAAGATCGGGCAGCTCAAGATCGTCGAGCTGCGCGAGCGCGCGCAGCGGGAGCTCGGCGCGAAGTTCGACGTCCGCCGGTTCCACGACGAGGTGCTGAGCGCGGGCGCACTGCCGATGTCGCAACTGGAGCAGCGGATCGACGCGTGGATCGCACGGGAGAAATAGGACTAATAGGACCCATAGGACCAATAGGACCTATAGGACGTCCTATGGTCCTATTCGTCCTATAGGTCCTATGGGTCCTATTGATGACCGGCCATGCCTGAACTGCCCGAAGTCGAGACCTTCACGCGCTACTTCGCTCGGCATGCGCTGCATCAGCGCATCGCGCGGGTCGACGTGCTGGACGAGCGCATCCTCGGCGGGATCCGCAAGGACGCGTTCGTCCGCAGGCTGAAGGGGCGCGAGTTCAGCCGCGTGCGGCGGCACGGGAAGCATCTGTTCGCCGATGCCGGCGCGGCGTGGCTGCATCTGCACTTCGGGATGACGGGCGATCTCGCGTACACGCGGAAGGAGCCGCCGCGGTTCGCGCGCGTGGTGTTCGGGTTCGACAACGGCGCGAAGCTGGCGTTCGAGGACATGCGCCTGTTCGGCGTGGTCGATCTGCTCGACGATCCGGACGCGTTCATCCGCGAGAAGCGGCTGGGGGCCGATCCGCTCGACCGCTCGTTCACGCCGAAAAAGTTCGCGGCGCTCCTCGAGAAGCGCCGCGGCGCGATCAAGTCGCTGCTGATGGCGCAGGAGATCATCGCCGGGCTGGGCAATCTGTACGTGGACGAGACGCTGTACCAGACGTCCATTCATCCCCGCCGTCCGGTGGACCGGCTGCAGGCCGCCGAGGTGCGGGCGATCCACGCGACCATCCGGAGGATCCTGCGCGAGACGATCGCCCGCCACGCGCGCGAGGCGGAGTTGCCGCGCACGTATCTGTACCACCACCGCGAGGTGGGGGAGCGTTGTCCCCTACGACTCCGCTCAGGGCAGGCCCGCTGCGGCGGGACCATCCAGCGGACCGTCGTCTTCGGCAGGACGACGTATTTCTGCGCGAAGCATCAGCGCTGAAGTTGTTACAATCACAGTTTCCCCCTGGGAGAGGTGTCGGAGAGGTGACAATTCATCAGCGGCTGGCGGAGCTCCAGCATCAGGTCGCGCAGCTCATGCGCGGGGACGTGGCCGTGGCGGCGCGGGCGGACGGGGCGAATGTCGTCACCGCGAATGCCACGCCCGTCGACCGGGCCATCCGCCTGATCCTCAGCGAGCTGCGCCGCGAGGTGCCGTACGACAGCTGTTCGGTGCAGGAGCTGCGCGAGCAGCGCCTGGTGATCATCGCCGGCGTCGGCTTCGTGGACCTCGACGTGGTCCTGGGCGAGTCGTTCTCGATCGACAACGTGGACATCCCCAACGGCGAGGTGGTGTACCGCCGCCGCCCGCTCATCGTCGCGGACACGGAGCAGTACCGCGCCTTCCGCCGCGGGCTGCACGTGGGCGAGGCCATCCGCTCCTGGATCGGGGTGCCGCTGATCCACGGCGAGCAGCTCGTGGGGGTGATGACCCTCGACAAGTCGGAAGTCGATTTCTACACCGCCATCCACGCGCAGACCGCGCTCGCGTTCGCGGCGCTGGTGGCGTTCGCGATGGCGGGCTTCGAGGCGGGCGAAGCCTACGCGTAGCCGGCGATGACCGGCGGCGGTCCTTCCCGCTCGAGCAGCGCCAGCGCCGCCCGGATCACGTCGCGCTGGAGCTCCGCGTCGTGCGGCTTTCCCAGCGGATAGCCGAACGGGAAGGGGACGCAGAGCGCGCGCGGCGGACGCACCTTCTCCGCGACCTCGCGCAGCAGCATCACGCAGGTCGTGGGAATCCCGCGCTTTTCGATCTCGGCGGCGATCAGACACACGGCCTGATTGCACATCGGTCATATGGGCACGAGCAGTACGGCGTCGACGCCGTCCTCGACGAGCTTCTCCGCCACCTCCGGCGCGCTGATCGTCGCCAGCCGCCCGGGCGCGGTGATCGAGCCCATGAAGGAGAAGTGGCGGTGGCTCACGTTGCCGTGCAGCTCGCGCAGCCGGTCGATGGGGAAGGCGAGGTTGGCGTCGGCGCGGACGCCGCTGTGGTCGTACGACTGGCTGCGCTGGGTATCCACGAGCGCGGTCACGTCGACCGAATCCGCGACCTCGCGATAGCTCCAGTCCCCGCCGCGCACGCCTCCGTCGAAGGGCGCCTGGTCCGGCGGCACGAGCCCCGCCGTCGACACGATCGCGATCTTCGCCTCCGCCAGCGGCCGCCCCAGCCGCGCCCACGGCACCGGCTCGATCCGCCTCCACGGATACGTCTTCATGAAGAGGCGGGCCGAGAGCGGGAGCTCGTCGAGGGAGGCCACGGGGACATGATAGGGCGCAGGGGGCAGGGCGCAGGGCGCAGAAGTAGTGGGCAGGAGTGCGCTGTCATCCCGAGCCGGAAAACGGCGCGGTGCGCGCCGGCGATGAGGAGAGGACACGCCTCTGCGCCGGAGGCGCGACAGAACCCAGTGGCTGCGCCGCTTCGCGGCTTGCCACCGGCTACCTTCTTGTGGTCCCTCCGGGACATGTGTCATTAGCAGCGTTCCCGGAGCGCCGGCGTCTCGCCGGCTGGCCGGGCGGCGTCCCGCCGGCCGGTACTCGGGAGGACGGAGCCTCTCGCGGGACGCCGGCGCTCCGTCGCGGCATCGTTTCTTTCTGGGAGGACACGTGGGGCCCTCCTGCCCCCTAGTAACCGAGGCGTAATCTGACGTGCATATCCTGACAAGCGGAGGAAGAAACCGTGAACCCGCTTCAGCAATTGAAGTCTTCGATCGAGAACCTCAATGGCAACGACCTGCTGCACCAGAAGGATGCGCTGCTGTCGCTCGTGGACACCCTGGCCCTCGCATATCCAGGCAACGGAAATGGCAACGGCCACGGGGAAACGCACCACCTGCGCCTCTCGCCGCGGGAGCGCGAAGTCATGGGGATGATCCTGTCGGGCCGCCGGCTCAAGGAGATCGCCGCTACGCTGGACATCAGCGTGAAAACCGTGACCACGCATCGCTCGCGCCTGCTTCGCAAGCTCGGCATCGAAGACAACCTCGGCCTGTTCCGCTACGGAGTCCGCAACGGTCTGATCACCGTCTGAGTCCGGCCCGGACCGGCGCAATGCTCCGTTGACGCGGATTCCTCTCCGACGTTACATTCCGTAGCGATGGGGATCTTCCGCAGCCTTCTCGTGTTCACGATGCTGACCACGCTGAAGTATCTCAGCAGGGTCTTCTACCGTCACGACTTTGCGTTCATCGGTCCGACCCCGCCCGATCCCTGGGCGGACATCCGGCTGGTTGCGTTCCTCAACCACACCAGCCTCTTCGAGCCGGTGTTCCTCGGGGCGGTGCCGGCCCGGTTCATCTGGCGTCTCGCGGCCCACGGCGTCGTCCCGGCGGCGGACAAGACCACGGACCGGCCTCTCGTCGGGATCGTCTTCCGGTTCGTCGCCCACCACGTCATCGCCATCACCCGTCAGCGCGACGACTCGTGGTTCCAGGTGCTCCGCAAGATCGACCCCGACTCGATGGTCGTCATCGCGCCGGAAGGGCGGATGAAGCGCGCGAACGGGCTGGACCTGCACGGCCGCCCCATGAGCGTCCGCGGCGGCATCGCGGACATCCTGCACGCGGTCAAGGAAGGGCGGATGCTCATCGCCTACAGCGGCGGGCTCCATCACGTGCAGATCCCCGGCAAATTTCCGCGCATCTTCAAGACGGTGCGCCTGCGCGTGGAGAACGTCGACATCGCTGAGTACATCGCCGAGATCAACCGCCGCGGCGGCGCGGACGAGTTCAAGAAGAACGTGATGAAGGATCTCGACTGGCGCCGCGACAACTACGCGCCGGAAGACGGCAAAGAAGCGGCCAAGGTCGCCTGAAACCGATCCAGCGTCATCGGCTTGCTGAACAGGAATCCCTGGATGTACTCGACTCCCTGATCCACGAGGAAGTCGAGCTGCGCCTGTTCTTCGACCTCCTCGGCGACGACGTGCAGGCCGAGGTCGTGGGCGAGGGCGATGAGGGCGCGGGTGATGGCCGTGCAGCGCTCGTCGTGCGGGAGCGGGCGCACGAAGGCGCCGGGGAGCTTGATGCCGTCGACGGGGAAGTGCTGGAGGTGGGTGAGGGAGGAGTGCCCGGTACCGAAGTCGTCGAGCCAGAGCTGGAGGCCGAGCTTCCGGAGCGCGTACAGCACCTCCATCGTCTCCTCGGGCTGCTCGATGTAGCTGGTCTCGGTGATCTCGAGATTGACCTTGTGGGTGTCGATGCCGCAGGAGGTGACCAGCGCGGTGAGCCGGTCGAGGACGTTGCCTTCCTGGAACTCGCGCGGGGAGAGGTTCACGTTCAGCCGCACGCCGCCCCAGCCGGCGGCGTCCAGGTAGGCGCGCTTGACGAGCATGGAGTCGAGCATGAACAGCTCCGGCCCGGTGCTCTCCTCGGCCGCCTCGGTGATGATCGACGCCTCGCGGATCTCTCCCGAATCGCGCCGCTGCCGCAGGAGCGCCTCGGCCGCCCAGATCGCGCCAGTGCGCGCGTCGTGGATGGGCTGATAGACGAGGAGAAGGTCCTGGTCTCCGTCGATGGCCTGCCCTGAGCTCTGCCGAAGGGCGCGGTCGAGCGCCGCTTGCGCGGTCGGATCCGTCACAGCGTCGCTTACCAGCGCTTGGCGAGCTGCCAGGTCGCGAGGAGCGCGCCGATGAGCGCGAGCGCGAGGAGCTCACGGTTGCGGCGGATCTGACTCCGCAGCGACGTCTGCTGCTCCTTCTGCTGCTTCATCATCTCCATCTTGAACTTCTGACGGCGGTCGACGGTCTGGCGGATGGAGCCTTCGAACTCGCGGAGCGAGCGCCGGCTCTCGGGACGCACGGCGGAGCCGCGGCCCGTGTCGATGAGCACGGCCGAGGAGACGACCGGCTGCACGACGCGCTCGCCGCGCTCTTCGATCACCCGGTAGTCACCCTGCTCGAGATAGAGCACCGTCGGTCCGGCCTGGCTGGGACGGACGAACAGCGCGTGGTCTTCTCCCTCGCGGAACTGCGGCACGCCGATGATCTCCTGCGTGATGCCGTCCACGGTCCCGCCCGGCGTGACGATGGTGATCTCCTGGGACGGGTTGCCCTTGAGCGTCTTCTCGATGCGGAACGTCGAGTAGGTGAGGATCCAGTTGCGGGCCGGGTCCCACTCCGATCTCTGCGCGACGCACTTGCCGACGACGATGGCGGCAGCGTTCTCCACCTTGTCGTCGAAGGCAATGGCGCGAGCGATCGTCGCGTCGGCTGCAACAGGGACGAGCAGGAAGACGACGGCGAGGGCGAAGACTTTCCGGGTCATTTGCCTACCCTCCGAAGCAATCGGTAGGCCATTACTGCAGGTGACGCGCGAGAAACTCCTTCACCACCGTAATCTCCTCCATCACCACCTGATGGCCCATGGGGTACTCGTGGAAGTCGACGTCGAATCCCGCTTCTTCGAGGCGGGCGCGGGCGCGGCGGGCGTAGGTGACGGGGACGACCTCATCCATTGCACCGTGGGCCAGGAGGATGGGGACTTTGGGAGCGGTGCGGAGGTCGGGCAGATCGTTCTCGTACAGACCGCCGCTCATGGCCACGATGCCCTGCACCTCGCGGCGCAGGCCCACGTCGAGCGCCATCATCGCGCCCTGGGAGAAGCCGGCGATGACGAGGGAGGTGGTGGGATACCGGGCCGTGACCTCGTCGAGGAACTGCAGCAGTTTTTCGCGCGAGGCCGCGACGGAGACCTGGGTGGGCGGCCAGCCCTCGAACCAGGTCCAGCCGAACGTCATGCCCGGATAGGCCTCGAACGGTTTGGGGGCGTTGGGGAAGACGAACCGCGCGCCGGAGGGGGGATCGAGCAGCGGCGCGAGGTCGGCGAGATCGTTCGCGTCCGCCCCGCGGCCGTGGATGAGGATGACCATCGGCATCGGCTCCGTATCGGCGCGGCGGGAGGGGACGTGGAGGAGGTAGTTCAGCGAGAGATCCGAGTGCACGGCGCGGGACTTTATACCGGATCGGGAGCGCCGGCGCCGCCGGCGCTCCTGCACATATACTGGCCTCCTCATGAACGAGGAACAGCTCATCGCCATGATCGCGGCCCTGCGCGACAAGGCCGCGGCCGAGATGCGCGAGCTGCTGCGCACCGCCTCGCCCCCGGTCCTGCAGAAGATCGCCGTCGACATCGTTCCCGCGCTGCTGCGCATCGCCTCGTACGCGGGCGAGCCGTTCGACCGGGGCGAGAACTTCGGCGAGGCGGTGGCGAGGTCGCGGGTGGCGGGGCTGCCGGCCATCCTGGTCCGCGTGCACCGCGGACCGTTCGGCCCCGCGGACGGCAACGCGATCGCCGCCTCCATGCGTGTCGCCGACGTCTCGCAGGTCGCCGTCGCCTTCATCGCCGACCGCGCCGTGAACGTCGCGCCGTACATCGGGGCCGAGGCGCAGTGGGTGCTCGATCTCGACGGCCTGATCAACCTCATGCTCGCAAGCGGTCTCGGCGTGACCCAGCGCACGTACGACGCGAAGTACGTCGATGCACCATACTTCCAGTAAAATCGTCGTCTTTCGCCGATAGCCCGAGGTGAGACCGTGCATATCAATGATCTGCTGAAGATTGCCGCCGAGCGGAGAGCCTCCGACCTCCACATCAAGGTCGGCTCGCATCCCGTCATCCGCGTCGACGGCGAGCTCGTGCCGCTCGTCGAGCTGAAGCGCCTGATGCAGGAAGACACGATCGCGATGGCTTTCTCGATCATGTCCTCCCGCCAGAAAGAGAAGTTCAAGAACAACTACGAGATCGACATCGCCTACTCGGTGCCCGGCCTGGGCCGCTTCCGCTGCAACATCTTCCAGCAGCGCGGCACCGTCGGCCTGGTCCTCCGCGTCATCCCGGTGAAGATCCTGTCCATCCGCGAGCTGATGCTCCCGACGGTGCTCGAGAAGATCGCCGACGAGCGGCGCGGCCTGATCCTCTGCACCGGCACCACCGGCTCCGGCAAGTCGACCACGCTCGCCGCGATGATCGACTACATCAACGCCCACCGCACGGAGCACATCATGACGGTCGAGGACCCGATCGAGTTCCTCCACCGCGACAAGAAGTCGATCGTCAACCAGCGCGAAGTCGAAGTCGACACCAAGTCCTTCTCCCAGGCCCTGCGCAGCGCGCTCCGTCAGGACCCGGACGTGATCCTGGTCGGCGAGATGCGCGACTACGAGACCATCGAGACCGCGCTCACCGCCGCGGAGACGGGCCACCTCGTGCTCTCCACGCTGCACACGATGGACGCGACCGAGACCGTCAACCGCATCATCTCGGTCTTCCCGCCGCACCAGCAGAAGCAGATCCGCCTGCAGCTCGCGGCGGTGCTCAAGGCGGTCATCTCGCTGCGCCTGCTGCCCCGCGCCGACGGCCTGGGCCGCGTGCCGGCGACCGAGGTGCTGATCTCGACGGCGTACATCCGGGACTGCATCGAGAACAAAGAGAAGACGAAGCTGATCAAGGACGCCATCGCCCAGGGCACGTCGCAGTACGGCATGCAGACCTTCGATCAGTCGCTTTACGTGCTCTACAAGAACGGCCTGATCACCCTCGACGAAGCGCTCCGCCGCGCGTCGAATCCCGACGAGTTCCGCCTCAAGCTCAGCGGCATCCAGTCCACCGCCGACATGTCCAAGGAGGAGATGGAAGGGAAGCTCACCATCTCCGGGCAGGCGGCGGAGGATCCGTTCGGAGACGACTCGCCCTTCGACTTCAGCAACACGTTGTGAGCGACGCGTACGTCGCCGCGCTGCGCATCCTCAACTACCGCTTCAATTCCGAGGCGGAGTTGAGGCGCAAGCTGCGCGGGAAGAAGTTCGAGAAGGACGACATCGACGCGGCCATCGCGCGCCTGCACCGGGAGAAGTGGCTGGACGACGAGCGCTTCGCCGGCGCCTTCGTCCGCACCCGGGCCAACAAGCGGGTCGGGAAGCTGCGCATCCGCCGCGAGCTCCAGGCCGCGGGCGTGAGCGACTCGACGGCCGAGCAGGCCATCGCCGAGAACGTCGATCCCGAGCGGGAGCTCGAATCGCTGGAGGCGCTCTGCGCGAGCCGCGTGCGCGTCCTGGCCCGCCGCCACGGCGCGGACTACCTCGAATCCGAGGAAGCGCACGCGAAATTGACGGCGTATCTGATCGGCCACGGCTATGATTCCGCGCTCGTCCGCGAGGTGGTGAAGAACGCCGCCCGCGGTTTGGCGGAATGACCATGATCCATCTCTTCGCAGCGATGCTGCTGGCCGCGACGGCACCCGCCGCGCCGAAGAACATCATCCTCCTCATCGCCGACGGCTCCGGCCTCGGGCACTTCACGCTCGCGCGCAACATCCGCGGCGAGGCGTACCGCATCGGCACGATGCCGGTGGTCGGGGTCCTCTCGACCGAGTGCGCGAACCGCGCGGTCACCGACTCCGCCGCCGCGGCGACGACGTTCGCGACCGGGCACAAGACGAACTACGAGATGGTGAGCGTCGATCCGAAGACGCTCGCGCCGCTGGAGACGGTCCTCGAAGTCGCGCACAAGCGGGGCAAGAAGACGGGCCTCGTCACGACCGCCGCGTTCTTCGACGCGACGCCGGCGGCGTTTGCGGCGCACGCGAAGCATCGCTACGAGAAAGGCGTCGACGAGCAGATGCTGCGCAGCGGCGCCGACCTCATCGCCGGCACGCAGCTCGAGGACTACACCAACGAGCTCAGTCCGGAGCTGGCCAAGGTCGCGGCGGAGCAGGGCTGGACGGTCGTCAACACGCGCGCGCAGCTCGACGCCGCGCCGCACGGCAAGCGCCTCCTCGCCGTCTTCCGCTGGCAGGAGCGCAATCTCGACCAGCCCGAGGCGCCGCTGCCGGTGCTGGCGAAATGGGCGATCGACCACCTCGACGACGATCCGGACGGCTTCTTCCTGATGATCGAGCAGGAGGGCACCGACTCCTCGAGCCACCAGAACCACACCAGCGACCTGCGCAAGGCGCTGACGTCGTTCGACGAGGCCGTGGGCGTGGCGCTCGATTTCGCGAAGAAGCGCGGCGACACGCTCGTGATCGCCACGTCCGACCACGAGACCGGGGGCCTGCGCGTCACCGAGACGAAGCAGCTCGCCAAGCTGCGCGTCGAGTGGTCGACCACCGACCACACCGGCACGATGATCCCGATCTTCGCCTACGGCCCCGGCTCGATCTACTTCGGCGGCATTCAGGACAACACCGACGTCGGGAAGAAGCTCAAAGAAGCCGTGTTAGCTAAGCCTTAAGGAGTCTTTTTGCTCACCACCAGTCAGATCCGCGAGGCTTTCCTCAGCTACTTCGAGAAAAACGGCCACCGCCGCGTGGCCAGCTCGTCGCTCGTCCCGGCCGGCGACCCGACGCTGCTCTTCACGAACGCCGGCATGAATCAGTTCAAGGACACCTTCCTCGGCCGCGAGCAGCGCGACTACGCGCGGGCGACGACGTCGCAGAAATGCGTCCGGGCCGGCGGCAAGCACAACGACCTCGAGAACGTCGGCCGCACCGCGCGCCATCACACGTTCTTCGAGATGCTCGGCAACTTCTCGTTCGGCGACTACTTCAAAGAGGACGCGATCCGCTTCGCGTGGGAGCTGCTGGTCGGCGTCTACGGCCTCGACGTCGAGCGCCTCTGGTTCTCGGTCTTCGAAGGCGACGACAAGGTCCCGGCGGACGAGGAAGCGGCGGCGCTGTGGGTCAAGGCGGGCGCGCGCCCGGAGCGCGTGCTGCGCTTCGGCAAGAAGGACAACTTCTGGCAGATGGGCGACACCGGTCCGTGCGGACCGTGCTCGGAGATCCATTACTTCCGCGGCGACGACCTGTCGAAGAACGTGCCGGAGCTGGTGAACGGCCCGGGCGACGACACGATGGAGGTCTGGAACCTGGTCTTCATGCAGTACGACCGCGACGAGGAGGGCGTGCTGCATCCGCTGCCGGCGCCGTCGGTCGACACGGGCATGGGCCTCGAGCGCATCGCCCTGGTCCTGCAGAAGGCGGGGACGAATTACGACACGGACATCTTCACGCCGATCATCCGGAAGATCGAAGAGATCGCCGGCTATACGTACCGCGGCGACATGGAGGACGATCTCGACACGGCCGTGCGCGTGCTCGCCGACCATGCGCGCGCGTCGGCGTTCCTCATCGGCGACGGCGTCATCCCGTCGAATGAAGGACGCGGCTACGTGCTGCGCCGCATCATCCGCCGCGCGATCCGCTTCGGGCGCAAGCTGCCGAAGCCGGTGCTGCTGACGAACCTCGTCGACTCCGTCGTCGAGGCGATGAGCGACGCCTATCCCGAGCTGCGCGACCGCCGCGAGGCGGTGCTGAAGACGCTGGAGTCGGAAGAGGAGCGCTTCTCGCGGACGCTGACGACGGGCATGGAGCGCGTCGGCCAGGTGCTCGACGACGTCCGCCACCGCGGCGAGACCACCCTCGGCGGCGCCGAGATCTTCCGCCTGTACGACACCTACGGCATCCCCATCGACCTGATCGCGGAGATGGCGGAAGAGGAGGGCGTCACGCTCGATCGCGAGGGCTTCGAGGAGAACATGAAGCTCGCGCGCGCGAAGGCGAAGGCGGCGTCGAAGTTCTCGATGACGGCCGCGCCGGAGACGTTTGCCGCGATCGGCTCGGTGCAGTTCGTCGGCTACGAGCAGCTCCTCGAAGTGCCCACGACCGTGAAGGCGATCGTCGTCGACGGCGCGCAGCGCGACGCGCTGCATCACGGCAGTGAAGGCGACGTGGTCATCGATCCCACGCCGTTCTACGCGGAGTCGGGCGGTCAGATCGGCGACACCGGCACGCTGGTGTGGGACGGCGGCCGCGCGACGGTGCTCGACACGCAGAAGCCGTTCGGCGAGGTGGTCGTCTCGCGCGTGCGCGTCGACGAAGGCTCGCTGCCGCTGAACGCGCCGGTGCGCGCGTCGGTGCCGGTGCCCGTGCGCCTCGACACGACCGCCAACCACACCGCCACGCACCTCCTGCACAAGGCGCTCAAGGACATCCTCGGACCCACTGTCCAGCAGGCCGGCTCGCTCGTCGCGCCGGACCGCCTGCGCTTCGACTACACCCATCACGCGCCGCTCACCGACGAGCAGATCAAGGCCGTTGAGGACGCGGTGAACGACCGCATCCGTGCGAATCTCGAAGTGACGAAGACGGTCATGGCCATCGAGGACGCGAAGAAGAGCGGCGCGGTGGCGATGTTCGGCGAGAAGTACGGCGAGCAGGTGCGCATCGTCGCCGCGGGCGACTACTCGCGCGAGTTCTGCGGCGGCTGCCACGTGAACCGCACCGGCGACATCGGCCTGTTCAAGATCACCGCGGACCGGTCGCTCGCGGCCGGCGTGCGCCGCATGGAAGCCGTGACCGGCCGCGGCGCGCTCGCGCTGTTCCAGAAGCTCGACGAGACAGCGCACGGCCTCGCCGCGCAGGCGAACGTGTCGCTCGACGAGCTGCCGGTCTACGTCCGCTCGCTGCAGGAGAAGCAGAAGCAGCTCGAAAAGGAGCTGAAGGCCCTGAAGGTGCGTGTCGCCACCGGCGGCGGTGCCTCGGCCGCACCGGCTGACGACACCCAGGACATCGGCGGCGTCAAGCTCGTCGCGCGTCGCGTCGACGACCTTTCCGGCGGCGACCTGCGCAACTTCGCCGACGAGCTGCGCTCGAAGATCAAGAGCGGCGTGGTCGTCATCGGCAGCGCCTCCGACGGCAAGGTCACGCTGCTGACGGCGGTCACGAAGGACCTCCTCGACCGCGTCCAGGCCAACACCCTGATCGGCAAGCTCGCCCCCATCGTCGGCGGCAAAGGCGGCGGCAAACCCGACCTCGCCCAGGCCGGCGGCAAGGACCCGGACAAGCTGAACGAAGCCCTCGACCACGCCCCCTCGGCGCTGCGGGAGCTGCTGGGGTGACGGAGCGCGGGGCGTAAACTACGCCCCGTGCTCGATCTGGAAGAGGAACTTCGCTGTGTCCTCGGAGTTTTGGACGAAGCGGCGATCCCTTACGCGCTGTGCGGAGGCCTGGCGGTGGCAGTGCATGGCCATCCGCGTGCGACGATCGACATCGATCTGCTCGTACGCGAGGACGGCGTTGCGCGCGCAACGGATCTTGCGGGAACGCTGGGCTTCACGTTCAAAGCTGGTCCGATGACTTTTCACGACGGGGCCGTGCCGATTCATCGCGTCACGAAGATCGACGCTGATGGCGATACTCTGATGCTCGACATGCTGGTGGTGACCGCGCAGACGGAACAGGTGTGGCTCACTCGTGAAGTACGCGAGTGGTCCGGCCGTCCCATCAGCGTCGTCTCACGGGAGGGATTGATCGCGTTGAAGAGACTGCGCTCGAGTGCGCAGGATCTGGCGGACATCGCAGCTCTGACGGAGAACGCGCCATGAAGAATGTCGATTACTCCGACAAGGCCATCACGCAACGCATCCGGCAGGTCTCCCAGCTCCGCAAGCTCTGCCTCTCCCTCATGAAAGCGAAGCCCGTGGCGCCGAAGCCGAAGCCCTGACCATTTGTAATTCTCCCCGCACCTCGGCTATCGTAGCGGCCGTTAGTTTCCCCAGGAAAAACCGGGAGGTGGGTCATGCCGAAACGGCTAGGGGCGTGGGTTTTCATCGTGGCGCTGTTCGCGGCGCCAGCGTTCGCGCTGACGACGAAGAGCATTGAAGACGGCCTCACGGCGTCCAATGTCGCCGCAACGGTGACGGGGCCGGGTGCGACGATCACGAACGTGAAGATCACCGGCTCGTCACGGGCCGTCGGGACCTTCAGCCAGGGCGGCCTCGGGATCAACAGCGGCATCATCCTCAGCAGCGGCAACATCGCGGATGCCGCCGGTCCGAACGACGCGAGCGGCTCGGGCGAGGAGCTCGGCACCCCGGGAGACGCGCAGCTCGACGCCATCGTGGCGCCGAACACCACCTTCGACGCCGCGATCCTGGAGTTCGACGTCGTCACCGCGACGCCCGTCTTCACGATCAGCTACGTCTTCGCGTCCGAGGAGTATCGCGAGTACGTCGATCACGCGTTCAACGACGTCTTCGCGTTCTACGTCGACGGCGCCAACATCGCCCTGACGCCGGGCTCCGACCAGCCGGTGACGATCAACACGATCAACCACCTGCGCAACACCACCCTCTATCGCGACAACGAGGACGGCACCGCCACCGAGTTCGACGGGTTCACCGTCCCCATGCTCGCCGTTGCGTTCGTCACGCCGAACGTGACGCACCACATCAAGATCGCCATCGCCGATGCCGCCGATTCGGCGTACGACTCCGCGGTGTTCATCGAGCAGGGCGGCATCAGCGGCACGACCGCGCCGATCCTCATCCCGCCGGTCTCGTCCCTCGCGGCGAACATCGGCGACACGCTCGAGCTCTCCATTCCGATCTACTTCGCCTTCGACACGATCCCGTACACCCTGAGCGCCTCCGGCGTTCCGGGCGCGACGACGACGTTCTCGCCGGTCTACACGAAAGACGGCCTGCAGTACGTCGACATGAAGGTCGTCCTCGGCGAAGGCTCGCTCGCGGGCGGACACGTGCTCACGATCCACTCGAAGACCGCGGACGCGGAGCGCTTCGCCACGATCCTCATCGTCGTCGACTGCCAGCCCCCACAGATCCTCGGCATCGGCCAGCCTGTTTCCCAGACCGTCAACGCCGGCTCCAGCGCGACGTTCACCGTGCAGGCCCACGGCTCCGGCCCGTTCACGTACCAGTGGTACCGGGGCCACCCCGGTATGACCAGCAGCCCCGTGACCGGCGCCAACGGTGCGACGTTCGTGACGCCCGCGGTGAATGGCCGAACGCCGTACTGGGTGCGGGTCACGAATCCCTGCGGAACGTACGACAGTCTCGTGGCGTACGCATTACCGCGATAGCGACACCTGTCGGTTCTCTTCGAAACCCGCGCGAATGCTCGCGCGGGTTTTTTCGTTCTACCGGGGTAGGATTGAGAACATGAGCAAAGCGAAAACGGTCGAAGAGGCGCCTCCGGCAGGGGCGCCAGGGGAGTACGGACCGATCACGGCATCGGAGTACTTCGCTCTTCCCGAGGACGTGAGACAGCGCCGGGCGAAGCGGGCCTATGAGAAGGCCATGGCTCTGAAGGGAACGATCGATCTGAAGATCGATGTCGACGAGTTGCGTGGACGTAATCGTCGATAGCTCTGCGTGGATCGATTTCCTGATCGGACGCCCTGTCGCGCAGGTGGATGCCGCGATTGCTGACGGTGCGGTCGTTCTTGCGCCTCTCGTGATTGCAGAAGTGCTGTCAGGTGACATCACACTGCGACAGCGCGAGATGGTCGGTGAACTGCTGCAGGAGTTTCCGCATCACCCGACACCACTCGCACACTGGATGCTCGTAGGCGAGCTGCGCCGTTCCCTCCGCGTCAAAGGGATCAATGTGACGATTCCGGACGCCCACGTCGCCCAGTGCGCACTCGACCTCGACGCCACCCTTCTCTCCCGCGACCACATCTTCGCCCTCATCGCCGCCCACACATCGCTCCGTCTCGCCGTTCTCCGTTAGAATCCGCCTCGAACGGAGGGTTCTCCCGATGAGTGATGGCTTCGACAAGCCGAGCAGGAACGAGGACGAGTATTTCGTCCGGCAGGAGCTCGAGCGCCGCAAGAAGTGGGCGCAGGAGCAGGCCGCCAAACTGGCCGCGGAGGACAGAGAGAACCTGAAGAAGGCGCACTGGATGAAGTGCCCGAAGTGCGGCATGGACCTCCAGGAGATCGACCTCCACGGCGTCAAGGTCGATCAGTGCGCGAACTGCGGCGGCATCTTCCTCGACGCGGGTGAGATCGACCAGCTCACCAGACACGAGGAAGGCGTCATGAACCGCGTTTTCTCCATCTTCCGCTGACGCTTCGTCTCCGCCGCCGCGCTCGTCCGTGTGCGCGCGGCGGAGACAGCCTCGAGCGCGCGGAGCTGCGGGCTTTGGCCGCGAGGAAGCCGCAGAGGGCTTCGGCGTGTTCTTCGCTAAGGCCAGACCGACGTATAGTTGAGATCCGGGAGACCATCATGAGCCGCAACGAAGCCGACGTCGTCACGAACAGCCCCGCTCTGCCCCAACTGCCCAAGGCCCGCGAAGAACAGCTCCCGCTCTTCTCCCGCGAGGCCCTCGGCGCCATCCGGAAGGAAGAAACCCAGTGGCGGCGCGAGGTCCTCGATCCCGTGCTGGCCAAGAAGCCGTACTGGAAGAGCGATTACACGACCGTCAGCGGCATGGAAGTGAATCCGCTGGCGACGCCGCTCTCGGTCGCCGCCGACGACTTCCACGAGATCGCGTACCCGGGCCAGTTCCCGTACACCCGCGGCATCCATCCGACCGGCTACCGCGGACGCCTCTGGACCATGCGCCAGTTCGCGGGGTTCGGCACGGCGCGCGACACGAACGAGCGGTTCAAGTACCTCCTGTCGCAGGGACAGACCGGCCTTTCGACCGCTTTCCACCTGCCGACGCTCTACGGCTACGACTCCGACCATCACTACAGTGCCGGCGAGGTCGGCAAGTGCGGCACCGCCGTCGACACGCTCAAGGACATGGAAGCGCTCTTCGACGGCATCAACCTCGAGGACGTCACCGTCTCGATGACCATCAACTCCACCGCGCCCATCGCCCTGGCCATGTACCTGGCCGTGGCGGAGAAGCAGGGCGCGGACTGGAAGAAGATCTCGGGCACGCTGCAGAACGACATCCTCAAGGAGTACATCGCCCAGAAGGAGTACATCTACCCGCCGCGTCCCTCGATGCGGCTGATCACCGACACGATCAAGTTCTGCACGGAGCACGTGCCGAGATACAACACCATCTCCATCAGCGGCTATCACATCCGCGAGGCCGGATCGACCGCGCTGCAGGAGCTCGCGTTCACCCTGCGCGACGGCATGGAGTACGTCGAGTACGCGACGCGCGCCGGCATGGACGTCGACGAGTTCGCGCCGCGCCTCTCTTTCTTCTTCAACTCGCACAACGACCTCTTCGAGGAAGTGGCGAAGTTCCGCGCCGCGCGCCGCGTCTGGGCGAAGGTCATGCGCGACCGCTACGGCGCGAAAGACCCGCGCTCCTGGCAGCTCCGCTTCCATACCCAGACCGCCGGCTGCTCGCTGACCGCGCAGCAGCCGTACAACAACATCGTCCGCGTCACCATCCAGGCGCTGGCCGCGGTGTTCGGCGGCACGCAGTCGCTGCACACCAATTCGCTCGACGAGACCCTCGCCCTGCCGACCGAGCAGGCCGCGCGCATCGCCCTGCGCACGCAGCAGATCATCGCCCACGAATCCGGCGTCATCAACACGGTCGACCCGTTCGGCGGCTCCTACTTCATCGAGGAGCTCACCGACAAGATGGAGCGCGGCTGCTTCGAGTACATCGAGAAGATCGACCAGTTCGGCGGCATGGTCGAGGCCATCGAGGCCGGCTTCCCCCAGCGCGAGATCTGGGACGCGTCGTACCAGTTCCAGCGCTCCGTCGACTCCGGCGAGAAGGTCGTCGTCGGCGTCAACGCCTACGAGACCGGCAACGGCGACAAGTACGACATCCTCTACATCGACGAGTCGGTGACCGAACAGCAGATCGCGAGCCTCAACGAAGTGCGCGCGAGCCGCGACCAGCAGAAGGTGCAGGACGCGCTGCAGGCCCTCCGCAACGCGGCCGCCGACGAGAACGCGAACACGATGCCGCCGCTCATCGAGGCGGTGAAGGTGTACGCGACGGTCGGCGAGATCTCGGACGCCTTCCGCGACGTGTTTGGCACGTATCAGGAACCCGCCCTGTTCTGATTTGCGCACGATCGCACTGCTGCTCTTTCTCGCGCTCCCGCTGCACGCGGCGGAGCGCGAGAAGTTCGCCGTCCTAAACGTCGCCGCGACGTCGCTCTTCACCTACCTGAGCTGCGTCATCCAGAAGCACGCCCGTCCCGTGGCCTGCCTCGGCGCCGGCGCCATCGGCGGCGCGGGCTTCTACCAGGCCAAGCGGCTCGCCGGCGACGGCCACATCACCACCGCCTGGCTGCTGGCGAACCTCTCCGGCTCCGTCGTCGAGAACACGACCGCCGGCGAGCATCCTCTGGGCCGCGTCGGCTACAGCTTCGGTCCCCTGCGCCTGCGCGTGGCGACGCCGCTCGACCGCGCGCGGGAGTCACTCGTCGACATCGACGTCTCGGCCGTCGAGGTCGGGTACATGACCCGCGCGTTCCTCGATGCCGACGACGTCGACTTCCGCGACGGCCTGGTCTGGTATGAGACCGACGATCCCGACGTGGACGGCGAGGGGCGCGTCGTGCACGGCTACACCTGGGGACTCTTCCCCGGGACGTGGTCCGGCGCGCAGGAGCACGTCTGGAATCACGAGGCCGTCCACGCCGTGCAGGCGCTGCAGCTCGACTCCGTCGAGCCGCCGCTACTCACGCTCGACCGCGAGCGCCGCCCGGTCCGCGTGCGCTACCTGCGCGCCGGCGCGCTCAACTTCGCGGATAACGTTTCCGCGCAGGTCGTGCCGTACGAGGAGCGGTGGGTGGAGGTGGAGGCGTACCGCTTCGCGGAGGATGCGAAGCCGCCGCGATGATGGGATAGGACGTATAGGACGTATAGGACGAATAGGACCTATAGGACTCCCATCGGTCCTATTCGTCCTATGGGTCCTATTCGTCCTATAGGTCCTATTCGTCCTACACACCCCTTCCGGCATTCCTACACGTGCCCTCTCACCCCGCCTGACCGCCGATCCGGGCCCAACCCCTATCATCCCCCTCGGAGGAACACGACAACCATGCGCCTCACGGCCGTACTGCTCACTTTGCTCCTGGCGATCCCGGCTCTCGCCAAAGACGTCTACCTCTCGGTCACCGGCAAGGCGAACGGTTTCTTCACCGACGCCCGGATCTTCAATCCCTCGTTCGACAAGGACATCACCATCCAGGCCCGCTATCTGCCCGCCGGCAACGGCAACAACGGCGGCGTGCAGCCGGTGACCCTCACCATCCCGAAGCGCTCCATGAAGGTCTACGACGACGCGGTCGCGTCGATGTTCGGGGGCGGCCCCGCGCTCGGCGCGATCCGGCTCACGTCGGACGACGACTTCGTGGCCACGCAGCGCATCTACCAGGACGCCCGCACGGGACCGCAGGCCGGCACCCTCGGCCAGTTCGTGGTCGGCCTCGACGCCGCCACCGCCAAGACGAAGGGCGTGATCATTCAGCTCAAGGCCGGCCCCACGTCGCTCGGCAACTTCCGCACGAACTGGGGCGGCGTGAATCCGAACGCCGAAGCCGCCGTCGTGATGCTGTCGCTGTACGACAAAAACAACGCCCTGGTCGGCACCAAGGAGATCACGCTACAGCCATTCGGCGTCCTCGGACCGGCCAGTATCGTCGGCACCTTCAACAACACGAACGCCGACCTGTCCGACGCGTGGATCAGCTTCACGTCCAACCATCCCGTGTTCCTTTATGGCTCCTGCGTCGACAACGGCTCGGTCGATCCGACGTTCATCGCCGCCGCCGACGACAGCGGCACGCCGCCTCCGCCGCCTCCGCCGCAGACCAAGACCGTGACCGTGCACGCGGAAGACGGCAGCTTCACCGTCAGCGGAGCGGGCGACCTGCACGCCGGCGACGAGGTCAAGTTCGTCGCGACCGGCGACGGCGGCGTGCACGGCTTCCGCCTGTTCTCGCCCGGCGGCCAGATCCTCGTCAGCCTCGATCCTCTGGGCAACAACCCGACGCAGCAGACCGTCACGCTCGGCGCGGCGGGGTCTTATCAGTACATCTGCACGCGCCCGACCTGCAGCTCCGGCCACACCGAGATGACCGGCGTGCTCGTCGTCCGCGCGCCGCACTGAGACGCCGCCACGCGCGGAGCGCCGGCAGGGGAGGCCGGCGCTCCGCCCTACATCGGCCTCTTCTTTGCTACACTTGCGATGAGTCGGAAATCGCGCGAGCGAGTCGGGAGTGTGGGAAGGGTGCAGCTAGCCGAATTCTTTCGCAGCCGCAGGGGCGGGGAGCTGGTCGGAATCGTCATTCTGGCGATGGGGATCAGCGCGGCCGCGGCCCTCGTCACCTACCACCCCAACGACTCCTCCGCGTTCTACACCTCCACCGACGTCGAGATCCGCAACGCGATCGGCTACTACGGCGCGACGCTGGCCTGGATCTTCGTCAGCTTCTTCGGCTTCGCCAGCCTGCTGTTTCCCGGCGTGCTCCTCGCCGCGGGCTGGAATCGCTTCTGGGGCCGCGACATCGAGTACTTCCACACGAAGCTGATCGGCTTCGTGATCCTGGCGCTGGCCATGCCGCCGCTGTTCGACCTCGCGGTCGGGAAGATCTGGCTGCGCGGCGCGCTCATCGCCGCCGGCGGCTACCTCGGCCAGGAGATCAACAGGGCCATCAGCGGGAACCTCAACACGTCCGGCGCGGTCATCGCGCTGGTGACGGCGATGCTGGTCGGCATCCTGCTGGCGACGCGCATCAGTCTCGCTGCGGTCTTTCTCGCCATCCATCAGCAGTCTCTCGCCCTCGGCCGCACGATCTCCATGCACTGGGCCCGCTTCTCCGAGCGCCGGCGCAAGGAGCGGATGAAAGAGGCGATCGTCCGCAAGCACCTCGAGAAAGCGGAGCCCCCGCAGCTCCGTCTCGTGTCTTCCGCGCCGGAGGAGCCTTCCGCGCGCGGCCCCATCGTGCGCGAAGTCCAGGGCCGCGGCAGCTTCCAGATCCGCAAAGTGACCAAGGCCGACCTCCGCAAGGCCGCCGAAGCCCTCGCGCAGCAGGAGACGCCCAACCCGTTCGAGCTCTACGTGGCGCCGCCGGCGCCCCTTGTCATCCCGAGCGTGAGCGAGGGACCTGGGCGGGCGGGGCGCGCAGCACGTCCCGCGCGCCCCGCCCGCCCAGGTCCCTCGCTCGACGCT
>DASUSN010000043.1:0-98467 GCA_036375075.1 Thermoanaerobaculia bacterium
CATCTCGTGCGTCCCGCGCGCAAGGGCGACGTGCTCTTCTACTACTTCGCGGGACATGGAGCGCAGGTGCCGAACGCCCAGTCCGATGAGCTCGACCGCCTCGACGAGTCGATCGTGCCGGCCGACTCGCGGCGTGGCGCGGACGACATCCGCGACAAGGAGCTGCGGCCGCTGTTCAACCGCATCCTCGACCGCGGCGCGCATCTCACGCTGCTGCTCGACCACTGCCACAGCGGGTCGGGTTTTCGGGGATTGCCCGGCGGTGCGCGTCCGCGCGGCCTCGGCCGCGCACGGCCCATCCTCGACGCGCGCGCGTACGGACCGCGCCCCGAGGAGCGCGGCGCGCTCGTGCTGGTGTCGGCACAGGATGCAGACATCGCGTGGGAGACCGACGGCGACGACGGCCGCAAGCATGGCGCGTTCACCTGGGCGTGGATCACGTCGATGCGCGATGCCGCCGCGGGCGAGCCGGCACAGGAGACGTTCCTGCGGGCGCAGGCGCGGCTGCGCGTCGACAAGGCCGACCAGGCGCCGGCGATGCTCGGCTCGCACGCCGCGCGCATGCGGCCGTTCCTCGGGCTGCATACCAGCCGTCCGCGCACGGTCGTCGCGGTGGAGCGAGTGCAGCCGGATGGAGAGATCGTGCTGCAGGGCGGCTGGGCGCATGGGCTGGCGGTGAGCGCGGAGCTGCGCGCCGCCGATGGGCGGGCTGAAGCCGCGGCCCGCGTACAGCCCGTCCCGGTCTTGCGCGTCGTGCGCATGCTCGGCCTCGGCCGCAGTGTCGCGCGCATGAGGTCCGGCGCCGTGCCGGCGTCGATCCGCTCCGGCACGTTGCTCGAAGTCGTGCGCTGGGCCGCGCCGGAAGGACGTCCGCTGCGCGTCTGGGCTCCTTCGTCCACGCGCGACCTGCGGACTGTCGCCCGTCGATTCAAGGCAGCAACGAAAGCAAAGTGGCTCACCGAGCCGTCCGAAGCCACACACATCCTCCGGTGGACGACAGGCAGGATTGCCTGTCCGGACAGGCAGGATTGCCTGTCCTCCACCAGGCGGGATTGCCTGTCCTCCACCGGATGGGAGTTGCTCGACCGCGAACGCGCGCTACCGCTCGCGGGCGACGACGCCGCGACGAAAGCCGTCGCGCGATTGCCGCACACTGCCGCGCTCTTCGTGCAGTTTCCCGCGCCGCGGCAGCAGCTCGCTTCCGGCGTCGTCGCCTCCGATGCCGGCACCGCCGACTACATCCTCACCGGCCGCTACGATGGCCACCGCTTCGAGTACGCATGGTTTCGCACCGACGCCGGCCGCCGCTCCGCGTGGACGCGCGACGGCGCGCGCCTGCGCGAGGATCTCGTGAAGCTGCGGCGCATCCACGCGTGGCAAACGCTGCGCTCGGATACGCCCGCGCCGTATCGCCTCGCGCTGAGACACGAGGCCACGGGCACGCTCGTGAGCGGCGGTTCCCTCCGCGGCGGCGAAACGTACAGCGTCGTGCTACGCGCCGTGCGTCCCGCGGAAGCAGCGCCGCGCTACTACTACGTCTTCGCCATCGACCATCAGGGCAAGAGCTATCTCGTCTTCCCGAAGAGCGGCTCGGTGGAAAACCGCTTCTCCGGAAGCGCACCCGAGATCGCCCTCGGCGCACCGAGCGCCTTCAGCGTCATGCCGCCGTACGGCGACGACATGTTCGTGATGCTCTCGACCGAGGAGCCGCTGCCGAATCCCTCCATCCTCGAATGGGACAGCATTCGCGGGCGCCGCATGCTTCTGACCAGTCGCTGGTCGATCGAGCGGCTCATGCTCGCGTCGGCCGCACCACCTCCCCGTCGAGCAGCAGCCGCCCGCGCCGCACCTCGGCGTCGATGACCGTGCCGAGGCGTGAGGCGACGGATGCGGACGTGGCCTGGATGCCGACGCGGCGCGCGGCGGCATCGATCAACTCCGCACGCGGCGTGGCGAACTCCACGCGCAACACGTGCTGCACCGCCTCCGCGAGCTCCACGTCGGCGATCAGCTCCACGCGTGCCGGCGGGTCGCCGTTGCGCCGGCGCGGAACCACCGGCGCGTCAGGGAGCCGCAGGAACTCTCCGTCGCGCGCGACGGCCTGCCTGCGCAGCGCGATCTGCGCGCCGCGCTCGATGGCTTCGCGGATGCGATTGCCCGCGCGTTGCAGGCCCCAGAGCGTGCGGATGCGGCGCACCACCTCGTCGACGTGCACCGGCCCTTCCACGCGCACGACGTCTTCCACCGCCGCGGCGAGCATTTCCGGCGCGACGAGATGCAGCTCGCCGATGACGGGAATGCGCAGGTCACGGCAGACTTCGTACGAGGGGATTTCCTCGGGTTGCACTTCGACAACAACCTCGGGCTCCGGAAGTGGAGGACAGGCAATCCTGCCTGTCCCCTCGTCCACCGCCACCGGGACAGACAGGATTGCCTGTCCTCCACGGGCGGCTTCCAGCAGGCGCGAGATCACGGCCTCCGGATCGCGGTACCAGTCCGTCGACCAGACGCGATGGATCGTCCAGCCGAGGCGTTGCAGCATCTGCTCGCGCAGCCGGTCGCGGTCGCGCGCAACCGCGGCGTCGTAGTACTTCGGGCCGTCACACTCGATGCCGAGGAGATAGCGTCCCGGCGCCTCCGGATCGACGACGGCGAGGTCGACGCGGAATCCCGCGCATCCGACACGCCGCCGCACCGTATGTCCGTGTCCTTCGAGCACCTCGGCGAGGGCATCCTCGAACGCCGCGTCGTCTTCGTCATCGGCCGCATCCGCGGTCACGAGCCGCCGCGTCTGCGCATATTCGAGGAACGCCTTCAGCGCGAACAGGCCGCGCGAATTGCTTCCGTCGAGGACGAGCTCCTGCGCGGTGAAGTTCGAGAAGACGACGCACTTTTCGCGGGCGCGCGAGATCAGCACGTTCAGCCGGCGCTCGCCACCCTCGCGATTGATCGGGCCGAAGTTCAGCGACAGCTTTCCCGCGGCGTCGCGGCCGAAGCCGAGGGAGATCAGGATCGTGTCGCGCTCGTCGCCCTGGATCGTCTCCAGGTTCTTCACGAACAGCGGCTCGCGCGCGCGGCCGATCGCCGTCTCCAGCTCCGGATGCGCGCGCAGCAACAGCTCGAGCTCCTCCTGGATGGCCTGCTGCTGCTGGATGTTGAACGTGCCGATGCCGAGGGTCTTGTCGGGACGGCGGCGGAAATGCTCGAGCGCCGCCGCGGCGACGGTCTGCGCCTCGATGCGGTTCGTGCCGCTCTTGCCGCGGTCGTAGACGCCCCGCGGGACGGGGACGAAGTGCAGGCCGAGGTCGTCCGACCAGTCGACGGCCGACGGATAAATGCGCAACTGGTTTTCGTAAAAATGCAGGTTGGAGATCGCGATCAGCGACTCGTGCCGGCTGTGGTAATGCCACTGCAGCGTCCTCGACGGAAAGCTGCGCGCACACTGATGGAGGATGCTCTCGACGTCCTTCATCGACGCCGACTCCTCCTCTTCCTCCTGCCCGTCGTCACCCGCGGCGAGGTGATCGAAGAAGCTCGTCGGCGGGAGCTGTTGCGTGTCGCCCATGACCACGAGCTGCGCGCCCCGCAGCAGCGCGCCGACGGCATCCTCGGGACGCACCTGGCTGGCCTCGTCGAAGACGATCAGGTCGAAGCGTACGGTGCGCGGATCGAGGAACTGCGCGATGGAGAGAGGACTCATGAGGAAACACGGCTTGATGCGTTGAATCAGCCCGCCCGCTCTCGTGAGCAGCTTGCGGATGGGCATGTGGCCGCGCCTGCGGTGCATCTCGCCGAGGAGAATGCCGGCCTCGGAATTCGGCGACGCGCCGCCGGAGAGCTGCGGGCGTTTCGAATGCAGCAGGCGCGAGAGCTTCGCGCGCTGGATGGCCGCGAGGCCGCCGTCGATCTCGCGGAAGCGCGCGATTTTCTGCTCGTGCAGCTCGCCGATGAAATGACCGAGAGCGGGCCGCTGCGCGAACGCGACGCGCAGCAGCGACTCGGCGAGCGCGGTCTTGAAGAACGGGATCAGTTGCGCCGCCTCGAGTGTGTCGCCGTCGACGTACGGCACGAGCGCCGCGGCGGCGGTGGCGCGCACTTTTTCCCGCGCGGCGTGGAACTGCGTCCAGCGGAAGAGCGCGGGGGTCTGCTGCTGCCACTCTTCGAGCTGCGCGATGTGCCTGGCGAGCGGGATCGCCTCGATGTCGTCGGGGATGGCGATGCAGACCGCCTCGAAGATCGCGCGGAGTCCCGTTCGGCACTGCTCCGCCGCGGCACGGAGCGACTCGATGCGCGCGTGTACGGCCTGTGCATCGGCGCGCGTGGAGGCGATCTCCACCGCCCTGCGCGTGAGCGCGTTGCCGAGCAGCTCGCGGCGGAAGACGACGATCCATTCGCTGAACTGCCGCAGCGCGGCGCAGTCGCTGCGGTCGGCCAGCCATCGCGCGCCGAAGAAGCCCCGCCCGCGCGGATCGCCGCGCAGCGCATCGCGCGCACTCTGATGCTCCGCGAGGCGGCTGAGGTCCGCGATCATCTGCCGCGGCTCCGGCGCGGGACCGCCGTAGAGTGCGGCCAGCCTGCGCCGCAGCGCGCGATAGCGTCCGCTGAAGAGGCGGAAGAACTTCGCCGCGAGTCGTCCGAAGTCATCGAGATCGTTCGCGACGTTCTCTTCGAGGGCATCCTCGCGGAACGTGCGCAGCAGCGCCGCGCGCTCGCGCTGCACGGCCTCCGCGCGCGAGATCAGTTCGTCCGCCACGGGATTGGCGGCATTCCATTCGCTGCTCAGCAGCAGCGCGGTCTCGGTCGGCGCACCGGCGCGCGCGAGCACCGCGGCTGCTTCCATCGCGCGCGGCAGTGCGGCCAGGCTGGCCGGCTCCTGCACGCCCGTTTCCGTGGCCAGCGCGGCGGCTTCGCTCATCAGCGCGCGCACGATGTCGAGGGTGCGAGTGAGTGCGGTGCGCAGCTCCTGCTCGTCCTGCGGCACCATCGCCGCGCGCGTGCTCGCGCGCCACGGGTGGGCGGCCACGGGATGGACGGAGGGGAGGATGTAGGCGAGCTCGCGCAGTGCGTTCTCCGCCGCGGCGACGTCGGCCTCGGTGACATCTTCCGCGTTTGGGATCAATGTGGAGCGGGCTTCAGCCCGCTCGGGACGGGCTTCAGCCCGCCCGGGATGGACTGAAGCCCGCCCGGGACGGGCTGAAGCCCGCTCGGGACGGGCTGAAGCCCGCCCCACATTCAGCAACTGCCAGGGGGTCTTGCCCCATTTGCCGACCGGCTCGCGTAGGGCGTGCGCGTACGCATTGAGGTCGCGTTTCAGCGGCTCGTGCTCTTCCGCGTCTCGGAGCGCGGCGCGAGGCTTCGTGGTCAGCGACCGCTGCAGCTCGGCGAGCACCGCTTTCTTGTTGGACTTGCGGCTGTGCAGCTCGAGGCAGAACGAGTCGAGTCCGGCGTCGTCGAGGCGCGACTTCACGACCTCCAGCGCCGCCATCTTCTCGCTGACGAACAGCACCGTCTTTCCGGCGGCGAGCGTCTCGGCGATGAGGTTCGTGATCGTCTGCGACTTGCCGGTTCCGGGCGGCCCCTCGACGACGAGATTGCGGCCCGCTTTCACCTCCTCGACGACGGCGATCTGCGACGGGTCGGCGTCCATGACGTGCCAGGTCTGCTTCGCGTCGACGTCGTCCACGCCCAGGCGCGCGTCCCTGACATCGCCGGACGGATGGAAGAGCGTCCGCAGCAGCGGATGGTCGTGCGGCTTGCGTCCGTCCGGCCACGTGGCCGGATCGAGATCCTTGAACATCACGAACTTCGTGAAGCTGAAGAAGTCGAGCACGAGCTCGGACAGGACGCGCCAGCGGGGCTTGCGGGCCACCGCCTCGACCACGCGCTGCAGCCACGCGTCGATGCCGTCCTTCTCCTCCGGCGGCTCGAACGGCGGCATGGCGACGCCGTGCTCGACGAGCTTCGCCGCGAGCGAGATGTTGGCGAAGACGTCTTCGCCGGTCCAGCGCACCTTCGAAAAGTCACCCGCGCGCACGCGTTCCAGCTCCGCCGGCACGAGCAGCAGCGGCGCGCGGCGCGGCTGTTCGGAGCTCTCGCTCTCGAACCATTCCAGGAAGCCGACCGCGAGATGGGCCACGGTGTAGCCCTGCTCCTCCACGGCGCTGCGCCCCTCGTGATAGACGCGGAAGAGCTTCTTCGTCAGCGTCTCGTCGTCGTGCGGCGTCTGGAGGAAACGATCCGTGTGCCGCGCCTCGAGCTCCGTGCGCGCGGACCACGTCTCGACCGTCGCGCTGAATGACTTCGTCGCGGCGCGGAACTCGAGCGCCTTCTCGCGCAGCACCAATGCGTCGTAGATCTCCGCCGGCAGCTCGCCGACGACGCGGATGCTGCGCGCCGCGCTGGGACGGTAATTGAGCAGCCGGTTGCGCAGCGTGAGGTCGAGGAGGCTCTGCCGCGCCGAGGCCAGCGCGCTTTCGATCGACGTCACGGCTGCGCCTCGACCCAGGCATCGTCATCGTCATCCACGGCGCCCACGGGCGCGAGCTTCAGCAGCAGCTTCGCGTCGGCCTCGGGCAGTTCGGCCACGTCGCGCAGCTTGCGGGTCACGACGCGCGTGCGGGTGGCCAGCGCGTCCATCTGATTGCGCGCGGTCTCCAGGTTGCGATTGACCTTGTCGATCACGCCGCCGAACTTCGTGAACTCCGTCTTCACCGCCTCGAGCAGGCGCCACACTTCGCTCGAGCGCTTCTCGATGGCCAGGGTGCGGAAGCCCATCTGCAGGCTGCTCAGAATCGCGGTGAGGGTAGTCGGGCCCGCGATCAGCACGCCGCATTCGCGCTGGATCAGCTCCGCCAGTCCCGGCCTGCGCAGCACCTCGGCGTACAACCCCTCGGTGGGCAGGAACATGATCGCGAAGTCGGTCGTGACGGGCGGATTGATGTACTTCTCTCGGATCGTCTTTGCCGAACTGCGCACGGCGGTATCGAGTCTGCGTCCCGCCGCATCGACTGCCTCCGCGTCGCCGCGCTCGTGCGCGTCGAGGAGGTGCTGGTAGTCCTCGACGGGGAACTTCGCGTCGAGCGGGAGCAGCAGCGGGACGTCGCCCTTGCCGGGGAACTTCACCGCGAACTCGACCGCCTCGCGGCTCAGCTCCTTCGTGACCACGTTCCGCTCGTACTGCTCGGGCGAGAGCATCTGCTCGAGCAGCGTCTCCAGCTGCACCTCGCCCCACCCTCCGCGTGCCTTCACGTTCGAGAGCACCTTCTTCAGGTCGCCGACCCCGTTCGCCAGCGACTGCATCTCGCCGAGGCCCTTGTGCACCTGCTCGAGGCGCTCGGTGACGAGCGCGAAGGACTCGCCGAGGCGCTGCGTGAGCGTGCCCTGCAGCTTCTCGTCGACCGTGACGCGCATCTCCTGCAGCTCTCGCGTGTTGGAGGCCTGAATCTCGCGCAGGCGCTCGTCGACGGTGCGGCGCACGGAGTCGATGCGCGCCTCGTTGGATTCGGTGAGTTTCTCGACCTGCGCGCGGATCGCTTCGAGATCCTGCCGCTGCGTCGTGCCGTGCGCGGTGACCGCGGAGCCGAGGGAGCCGGAGAGTGCGCTGACGGTGCCCGTCACCTCCTGGCGCAACGCGGCCGCGGCGGCGTGCGTCTCCGCGCGCGTGCGCGCCACCTCCTCGGACAGGCGGCGCAGCGACGTCCACAACAGGAACGCAAGAATCCCGATCGCGCCTGCGACCACGACGAGCAGCAACGTGTCCATGGAAGGCCTCCACGGGCATGAACCCCGTTGCGCGCGATGAGTGGCGTCCCGCCACTTCTTCGCGTGCAGAGTGTTGAGACAGGGCATGCGCGTGATGCCGCTCTATCAGTTGTTCATGCTCGCGCTCTGCGTCATCGCGCTGGCGGTCAACGTGGTGCAGCACGCGCTGCGGCCCGACGCGCAGATCGACGCCATCCTCGACGCCGCCGATCTGGTGATCTGCATCGCCTTCGCGATCGACTTCGTGGTCAGCCTGTGGACGGCGGAGGATCGCCGGCGTTACCTGCTCACCTGGGGCTGGCTCGACCTGATGTCGTCGATGCCGATGCTCGACGCGGCACGGTGGGGACGGCTGGCGCGCATTGCACGGATCGCGCGCCTGCTGCGCTCGATCCGTGCGGCGCGCGTGCTGTCGACGATGTTGCTCCGCAAGCGGCGCGAGTCGACGCTGCTCGCGGCGATGCTGCTCGCGCTCGTGCTCATCATCGCCAGCAGCACGGCCATCCTGCATTTCGAAGGGGCGGAAGGAGCCAACATCCGCACCGCGGACAACGCCGTCTGGTGGGCCTTCGCGACCATCACCACCGTCGGCTACGGCGAGTTCTATCCCGTGACGACGGAGGGCCGCGTCATCGCCGCGATCCTCATGGTCGCGGGCGTCGGCCTCTTCGGAGCGTTCTCGGCGGCGCTGGCGTCATGGTTCCTCGTCCCCGAGGACGAGGCCACGGACGCGGAGCTCGCGGCGATGCGCGAGGAGATGCGCGGCTTGCGGGAGGCGATGGAGGGGCTCGCGCAACAAACGCGCGAAACGCGGATCTCTTGAGCAGAAGCCATGAGCCGCATCGAAGAACTGTACGCGAAGTACCTGGACCGTCTCCTGAGGACGTTCCGCCGCGAGCCCGACGTCGAGGATATCGCGCAGGAGGCGCTGATCCGCGTGTGGAAGCGGCTCGAGCGCGGCGCATCGCTCGAGCACGACTGGCCGTACATCGCCACTTCGGCGCGCAGCGTCATCAACCGGCGCCACGAGCGCGCCAACGTGCCGCGGCGCGGTAGCGGTCTGCTGACGCCGCTCGACGAGAAGAAGCACGACAGAACACACGATGAACCGACGATCGAGCAGCATCTGATCGAAGAGCAGGAGATCGCCGCGTTCCGCGCCAGCTTCAATGCCGTGCTCGCCGAGTTCACCCCCGACACGCAGCAGTGCCTCGTGCTGGCGAAGCGCGGATACAACTCGAAAGAGATCGCCGGACATCTCGGCCTGACGGATCAGGCGGTGCGCAGCCGGCTCTCGCGGATGAGGGCCGTGTTCCGCGAGCGCCTCACTCCGCCGCCGGACGTGAACTGGATCGAGCTTCTGGGAGACGACGATGATCACAAAGACTGACTGGGACGCCGCCCTCGACGCCTGGGTGGACGCCGAATGCGAACGCCTCGGCGGCCCGCCCACGCAGGAACAGATCGTTGCCTGCCTGCGCGGCGAGCTGCCGCCGGATGAAGCCGCGCGCGTGCGTGCGTTGCTCGTCTACTACCCCGAGCTCACGCCTCTGCTCACGCAGCGCATCGAGAAACGTCCCAGGCCGCGTGCGCTGCAGCTCTACGCCGTCGCGGCCACACTCATCATCGCGCTGCTCTCCGCCGACACGTTCGTGCAGCGGCGCCGCAACGTGCAGCCGGCCGCGTTCTCCGCGCATCACGAGCTCCGCCCGATTCTCACGCGCAGCGGCGCGAATGCGACGTACGAGCTGCCGTCGGGAGAGGCGCATTACCTCCTCACGCTCGTTCCGGTGGAGACGCCGGGCGAGGAAGAGCACGAGGTCGAGATCGCTCGCGGGTCGCGCGTGCTGTGGCGCGCGCGCGGCGTCCGTCCGATCGATGACGCGTTCATCATCGACGTCCCGGGGCAGTTCCTCGAGCCAGGCACCTACACGCTGCGCGTGCGCGCCGGCCATCAACTCGTCGCGCGCTACACCGTCCGGGTTTCAGGAGTGCGGCGGCCCTAGCCGCCGCTTTGCGAAGGGGACGTGCGCGTTGTGAGCACGCTTACCAAAGCGGTAGCTCGCCGCTACCGCACTCCTAGACGACGCTGCCGAGATGGCGCACCGCCGCGACGAAGCCGTCGCCGATTCCCGACCGCGAGACCTGCACGACCTCGTGCAGGCCCGAGGCGGTACGCAGCACGAGCTCGTCGTACAGGCAGATCGGGATCTGCGGATTGACGCTGAAGCGGCGGTCCGGACCACCGCTCTTGTTCACGTACTGCCATGTCGTGTCCACGACCGTGGCATCGGACGGGACGCCGCCGCTCTCGATGAAACGCTGCCGCGAGGCCGAGATCTCGAGCGAGCGGTACGTGATGGCTCCGACGCCCGAGGAGTCGTACACGAGCAGGCGATCGGGGAGGAAGTACAGCGTCTGTCGTCCCGCGCCGATGCTGAGCACCGGAACGTTGGTGCGGATGAACGGCGGCTCGGCGGTGCGCACCGTGGTCACGTTGCGCTGCACCAGCGCGCTCGCGCCCGCGTGGTACTTGCGGTCGTACACCTGTCCCGAGGCCGCAACGTGCCAGGTGCGCGCGGAGCCGGCCAGCGCTTGCGCCCACTCGATGAAGCGCCGGAACGCGGCTTCCACGTGCGGCTCGAAGTCGTAGAGGATCACCACCGTCTTGGCGATGCGGTCGCGGCGCGCCGCGGCGGCGATGCCGATCGCACACACGAGCGCGAGCAGGCCCAGCATCCACATCGGCGTTCCCGCAACGAGCGCGGTGACCAGCAGCAAGATCGACAGATAAACGGCGAACGGACGCAGCGAAAGCTTGCGCCGCTTGGCGCGAATCTCCTCGAGCAACTCCTCGGATGACGAGTCGACGATGTTCGCGACGCCTGCCGACTCGAGCTCCCGCAGCGGCTCGTGCGTCCCCGAGATGGGGAGCATCGGCGCCGCGTAACGCGCCTGCGGTTCGCTCGACGAGAACGTATGCCGGTAGTAAATGCCGCCGCGCCCGAGGTGGACGTAGTTGCCGCGCGGCCCGGCGCCGACGCGGAATCCCTTGACGCCCACGGACATGCCGACGCCCGAGCCGGAGAGATTGAAGCGGAACGGTCCGACCGACACGCTCTTGCGCAGGAACCAGCCCATTGCATCCTCCTCAGACGTATTTCCGCAGCAGTCCATCCAGCACATTGCGGTCGAGCGGCGTGAGCGGGGCCGACTCGCGCAGCGAGCGCAGCTCGCCGGAGACGTCGGCGGTGATCTCGAGCCGTGGCAGGAGTGCACCGTCGAGCAGCTCGCGCACCGCCGTGCGCTCGGCCAGCAGTTGCGCGGCCGCGAGATGCGAATCGCCGAGGACCGTGTCGCTGACCGCGAGGCGTCCGCGTCGCATCACCACCACGCCGAGGGCGCGGCCGAGGAGCAGTTGCTCGTACGCGGAGCAGACCGTGGCGCCGACGACCAGCTCCGCCGGGAGCAGGTCGGCGACGCCGGCGGCGTCGGAGCTCGCCGCGGACTCGTACTGCGCGCGGTAGTAGTCGATCTGCCCGAGCACGTAGCCGGGGTAATGCAGCACGCGCGTGACCACGTGCAGCGACAGCGAATCGTTCGAGGTTTTGACCTGCGCCTCGGGGAAGCGCCGCTGCAGTTGCGCGATCCACGTCGCATCGCCGGCGGCCACCCACATTGTGCAGTCGCGCTGCATCGACTGCTGCGCCAGCAGATCGTCGTCGCGCAGCTCGACCAGCGGCGCACTCGTATCGGCGACGCGTTTCAGCCGCTGCGCGAGCTTGGCCGGATCGGCCAGTGAAGCGGCCGCGCCGGCGAGGGTGAGCTTGCCGAACGCGGCAAAGGCTGCGGACGCATGCGCCATCACGCGGCGGCGCACTTCATCCATTGAAATGCGGCGCGACTCCGCGCGCGCGACCGGCAGCTCGCGCAGGAACGGCTTGCGATCGTCCGCGGTGCGCTCGTACCACGCATCGATCTCCGTGTCGTCGACGACGAAATGTGGTGAGGGCTTCAGTCCGCGCGCGCCGGCGGGCTGAAGCCCGCCCCACATCGTTTCTGACGCCAGCTCCTCGAGCTCGCGACGGCGCGCGCGCAGCAACTGAAGCGCCTCGGCGGCCGCGTCGCGTGTCGCGCGCAGCACCCGCAGGGCCGTACGGCCGTGGGTCATGTCGTACTCGAACTGCAGCTCCGCGTTGTGCGCGGCGTTCTTCGCCTGATCGGTGGCCTCGATGCGCTCGCGCACGCGGGCCAGCCGCTCCCGCGCCTCGCGCACGAGCGGCGCGATCTGCGTCACGTAGCGGAAGCCGGTGAACAGCCCGAAGAAGGCCAGCCCCGCGGCCGCCGCCCACGTGATCCGCTCGAGATGCGGACGCAGCACGCCGAAGAGGAACGGCACGACGTACGTCGCGGCCACGCCGCCCGCGGCGATCCAGAGTTGTGTCCAGAGCCACGACCGCCGCGCCTCCAGCGCCTCGCGCAGCGCCTGCTCGACGCGCGGAAGCTGCACGAAGAGCTCGCGCAGCTCCTGTTCCTTCCCCTGCGTCTCCGCGGCCAGCCGCGCTCCCTCGGCCTCGCGCGCCTCGCTGCGCGCCGTGCTGTTCTCGCGCTCCTCGGCCAGGATGATCCCTGGCACGTCGCGCAGCAGTGTTTCCTTTTCGTCCGACAGGGAGGATTGCCTGTCCTCCACTGCCAGCGTCTCGGCGACGACTTTCTGATCCTGGATCAGCGACTCCAGCTCGCGCACCCGTTTGCGTGCAGCATCGCTGGCGGCGGTATTCGGCGTGAAGCGCAGCCGCGCGTCGAGCGCGCCCGTGGCGGTGCGGATCTCCGTGACCAGGTTCCGTGGCGCGAGGTCCGCGCCGGGCCGCAGTTCCGGCAGCGGATCGAGCAGCGCCTCGAGAAATCCGATCGCCGCGCCGTAGCCGTCGCGGTCGAGCGTCTCGTCGAGCGTGCGCGCCAGCATCGCGCTGAAGTCGCGCGCCGTCTCGTCGCCCTGCTTCGCCAGCGTCTCGAGATTGTGGAGTTGTGCGGAGTCGCGGAACGCCTGCAGCTCGCCGCGCACCGCGGCGATGATCTCCTCCGCGTTGCGTGTGCGCTCGTTCACCTGCGTCTTCGGCTGGAAGCGGCGAAAGAGCGACTGCCCGCCATCGACGCCGATGCGCGACAGCGGCAGCGCGAACTCCTCCGCCGCCACGAACTGCTTCGCCGCGAGCTGCGCGTGGGTGGTCTGTGCGCCCGCCAGGAGCTGCTCCCGCACGAGCTGCGCGGCGAAGCGCGATTCGACGCGCTGCAGCGCCGCCTCGCGCGGGAAGACGAGCGACGCGTAGCCGAACGAGCTGAACGTCGGATGCATGCCGCGCGGGTGAATGCCCGGCAGTGCGCCGCTCAGCTCCGGCTCGTACGTCAACGCGCCGGCGACCGCGGCGGCATAGACGTCCAGCGCCTCTTGCAGCGCGCCGAAGCGCACGCGCTGCGCGTTCACGGCATCGAGCAGCCACACCTGATCGAACGGCTTCGCCTCCTCGGCCGTCAGCATCTTGAGCAGCGCATACGCGGCGGCGTAATCCTCCGGCTTCGTCGCGCCGGCGGCTTCCGGCAGCAGGACGAGAATCTCGATCGAGACCAGCGAGGCGAAACGGCGCGTCTCGTAGGTCTCGCGGATGCGGCGCACCGTTTCGATCAGCGTGCCGCGCGACGGGCCGCAGGCAGAGAGCACGACCAGCACGAGCTCGCGCGTGCTGAGGTCCTCGCGCAGGCGCAGCGGACTGTCGGGCCGTTGCCGCCGCGCGTGGATCGACTGGATCGATTGTTCGACGGGCTGAAGCCCGTCACCACACAAGACCAGGTCACCGCACGAGACCAGGTCACCACACGAGACCAGGTCACCACACAAGACCAGGTCGTCGACGCCGTGATGGGCGGCCACGAGCTGCTGCACCGCGCGCGCGAGCGGCGCCGCGACGTCATCGAGAGCGAGGATGCTGACCGGCTTGAGCATCAGCTCAGCGTCTCCATGCGCCGCACGTAATCCTCGATGGCCAGGATCTCGTTCTCCACCTGATCCTTCACTTGCGGCTCGACGGCGCTGGCCATCTGCTTCGTCAGCGCGTCGGTGTACTCGCGGAGGATCTGGACGACCCGCACCGCTCCCTCGCGCGTGACCACGGCGTCGATCGTCTCCTCCGCCTCCTGCACCAGGTCGCGGTTCTTCTCGAACGCGGTGAACGCCGGGACGCGGCCCTGCGCGAGGCGCACCAGGTTGTTGTCGACGCGGCGGCCGTTCTTCGACTTCATCGAGTACCAGGCGCCGTCACGGCGAATGAGCGCGAACGGCTCGGGAGCCTGCGCCAGCGCGAACCAGCGCAACGCCTCGCCGTCGCCGCTGCGCGGGATGAGATTCGGCAGCTCCTGCCAGCGCTTGTCGACGTGATTGGAGATGATCTTGTTCGGGTCGGTGTAGGCGCGCTCCATGTCTTCCATCTCGGCGAGCGCGAAGAGCGGCAGGCCGGTCTTCACCTTGAACAGCACGATGCGCTTCGCGTCACGCGTGGAGACGGTGCTCGGCTTCGTCGTCCCGGTCGGCACGCCCGCGGCGTAACGCGCCTCGTTGAGCACCGAGGCCTCGCCGTCGGCCACGCCGTAGTAGTAGGCCTCGTTGAGGAGCGTCTGGTTGACGACCGGGATCTTGCCGAGGTCGTAGCGCCAGAGCGGCACGGCCAGGTTGTCCAGACGCTTGAGCTGCTGCGTCACCACCTCCGGCGACGTGCGTCGCAGGATGTCGTCCATCGTCAGCGACAGGAGCGGCTCGTAGCACTTGCGCACGAACTGCTCGACGTCGGCGTGGACCTCCGACGCGCGCAGGCCCGCCCACTGCGAGAGCGACGCGCGATGATGATCGGCGTACCACTTCACGAAGTCTTCACCCGTCACGCGCGGGCGATGCGGCGCGGCATCGAAGCCGACGGTCTGCTCGAAGAGACGCGAGGCACCGCGCGGATTGGTGGCGTCGAGATACTGCTGCTCGAACTGCTTGCGCGCGGCGCTCAGGTTCTCGCGGATGCGGTAGCACCAGTCGAGGATGGACTGTGTGTGCGCGTGCAGCGTCGAGTAGAGCTCGGCCGCCTTCTCCAGTCGCGCCACCCGGATGGTCAGCTCCGTCTCGCGGTCGACGAGGCCGCCGTACACCTCGCACGCGGTCTTCACCTTCGCCTCGCGGCGCAGGAACGCGCCCGCGGCGTCGGTGATCCCATCCTCGGCCGGCTTGTACGAGACCGCCTTGAGGCGCGTGCGCTCCTCCTTCGCCTCGCCGTCCATCATGTTGCGGTACCACTCCAGCTTGGCCTGCAGCTTCTCGAAGAAGCGCTCCGCGCGCGTGAAGCCGTTGCTGCGGTTGACCATCGACTCCCAGAGCGCGCTGATGGCCGCCACCGACTCGTCGCGCAGCTTCTCGAAGTTCGCGGCGATGGCTTGCGCGATCTGCCGCTCCGCTCGCGAGCGATGCACGGTGTGCAGACTCTTGATCGCGCCGAGGGCCTTGTTGTCGAAGGTCAGTTGCGTGAGCGGCATCGGGATGCGCAGCTGGCCGCCGCCTTCACGCTGGCCGAGGAAATCGATCACCTGATCGGCCTCGTCCTCGCGCAGGCGCTGCGTGTCGATGAAGCGCTGCACCTCCTCCTCGATGTCGGAGTCGGCCAAGGCACCGTTCAGCAGATCGTCGTTGACCAGGCGCTTCGCGTCCTCGTACATCAGCGCGTCGAAGGTGGGCATGGTCAGGGAGGCCACGCCGAAGCTGCAGTACTGCGGCGAGCGTCCCTTCACCCGGCCGGCCGTGGCGATCTGCGTCTTGATGTTGTCGATGGCGTTCGCGGCGTCGGTGCCGAGCTGGGAGCCGATCTGCACGTACATGCCGTCGGCGATGAGGCTGTGCAGATCCTTCTGGTCCGACACCACGCGCCCCTGCTCGTTGATGCTGTCGATGAGATACACGACGTCGAACGGCGGACGCGTGACGTCGACGCGGCGGAAGCCGTAGTCGACCGTGAAGCTCCCTTTCATCGTGGAGAGGTACTCGATCTCCTTCAGCGCGCCGTACGCGTTCGGTTTGACCATGGCCACGCCGGCCATGCGCGTGAAGATGCCCGGGAGCAGCAGCACGCCGGTGAAGTTCGAATTCTCATCACCGCCGATCACGTCGCGGGCCATGAAGGCCACATCGAGGAACGTGCCGCTGCCGGTGCCGCCGGCGAGACTGCCGACGAGGTGCACTTCCACTCCGGAGCGCTCGGAGACCTGGAACTGCTCCGCGTACATCTGTTTCTGGTTGCGGATGTTCCGCACGTCGTCAACGGCGCGGCGGATACGCGCGTAGACCTCGGACGCGCGCGCGAAGAGCGCCAGCCGTCCGCGTCCGCGCACCTGTCCGGCGCCGGCGATGATGGCCTGCGTCGGGATCTCCGGCGGCCACCACTCGTCGATGTGCGGGTTGGTGCCGTTCACGAGTCCGGACGGATTGCCGACCTGCAGCACGTACTGCTCGTGCGGATCGAGCCGCGTCTCGTGCGCGGACTCTTCACCGCGCGACGCGCCCTCGGCATTCTCGGTCGTGTCGATGGAGAGGAAGCGGATGATCGGCGGGATCGAGCCGTACGCCTGGACGAAGCGCTTCTTCAGCTCGAGCAGCGTGTTGTAGCCGGTGCCGCCGAGTCCGATGACGACGGTGGGGCGAAAGACGACGTTGTTCTTCACAGGTCAGCCTCCTGATGCGGACGTTCGTCGCCGACGCGGTTGAAGCGAAGCTTCGCGTCGCCGATCTCGATGGTGTCGGCGTCGAAGAGCTCGGTCATCGGGGTCTCGACGTCGTTGATGCGCAGCGAACCTCCGCGCGCGGCGATCCACACTTTTTTCTTTCCCGATCTGCGTTTGACGAAAAGGCGCGCGTCGCTGCCGGCGAGCGCGTCGACGGGCAGGATGGAGCTGAGCGCGACCTCGGTGGTCTGCAGCTTCGGCAGGCCGACGTACGCGGCATCGAGCGCGGTGCGCGGGCGAAGGATTTCCAGCTCTCCTTCGAGGCGGTTCTTTTTGCGCTGCTGGTGGACGAACGCGGCGGCGATGGCACCGAGGAGGGAGAGGGCGAAGATGGCGCGCAGGGCTTTCGTAAGCGCCGATGCTTCCGGCTCGGGCGGCGGTGTTTGTACCACCGGCTGCGGCTTTGGTTGCGGCTCAGGAGCTGGCGGCGGCGGGATCGTGGCGCGGATCTGCCTGGCGACCGCTCGAATGGCCTCCGCCGTCGGCGCCTTCAGCACCGTCGTCCGCTCCGTGGCCGCGGCGAACGCATCGAGCTGCTGCTCGTGCTCACCCATCGACACGAAGTAGATGAAGGTGTCGGCGGCGCGCGACACATTCGCATCGATGCGCACCGGCTTGTCGATGCCGCGCACGTCTTCGCGGCCGTCGGTGAAGAGGACCACGGCACGGGAGCGCGTCGGGTCCGCGGACTGCCGCAGCGACGACGCGCGCTCGAGCCCCTTTGCGATCGCGTCGCCGAGGTGCGTGCGTTTCCCTTCCGCCTCGAGCGCGGCCACGATCGCGTGCAGGTCGGCGCGCGCCGCGGCGTCGACCCGCATGGCCGAGCGCAGGCTGGCGTGCCTGTCGAACGTGAAGATGGCCACGCTGTCGCCGTCGCTCGCCTCGCGGATGAACGAGTCGATGCTGGCCTTCACCTCGGGGAAAACGTTCTCCGTGCCGCCGACGCCGCGCATCGACTGTGACGTGTCGACGAGGAAGATCCAGTCGACCGGCCCCAGCGTCTGCGCGCGCGCGAAGCCGGCAAAAACGAGCACTGCCACCGCAAGCGGAAGTCGTTTCATCAGGTCTCCTTGGGGTACTCAAAGGAGGCTGAACCCGGAACCGTGTCTTTAGTGGCGTGCGCTCCCACTTCTTTTCGAAGAGCGGGTTTTCCAGAGGCATGAAATCAGTCGCAATCGGTCTCGGTCTGGTCGCCGGCATGGCGGGGACGGCACTGCTCTGCACTCAGCCGCGGGTCGAGCGATCGGTCGGACCGGCGCAGCTCGCGAGCTTGACGCCGCAGGAACCGCCGAAGTTTCTGCGGGAGGAGTCGACGGCGCTCTTCGTCGGCGTCCGGACGTTCCGGCACGACGAGGCGCTGACCGTCCCCTTCGCCGTCGACGACGCCATCGACCTGGCGTACCGCTTCGCGCTCGATCAGCGCGTCGGACTCATTCCGCCGCGGGGCGTGGTGCTGGCGCTGTCGGGCTCACCGCAGAAGGACGATTCGAAGCGGCGATTGCAGGAACTGAAAGAGGCCGGCGTGCGCATCGAGAACGCGACGTCCGGCGACATCCTCAATCTGCTGCGCGAGCAGGTGGCGCGGACCGGCAAACGCGGCCTCTTCGTGCTCTCGCTGGCCACGCACGGATTCCAGCATGACGGCGACCCGTACGTCCTCGGGTCGACGTCCGCCTTCGGCGCACCGGAGACGTCACTGCGCACGGCCGCGCTCATCGACATCGCCGCGCAGGCGCCGCGCTCGCTGCTCTTCATCGACGCGTGCCGCGAGCGCATCATCCCGTCACGAGGCGCGAATCCCGACCCTGCGGCCATGGCGCCGCACATCAAGGGCATGGCCAGGGTGCGGGGCCAGGTCATCTTCTACGCCGCCGCGCCCGGGCAGTACGCATACGACGACGAGGTACGCCAGAACGGTGTCTTCACGAAAGCGGTGCTCGACGGGCTGGATTGCGAGGCGTCCGCGCCGAACGGTGCGGTAGTCGTCGAGACGCTCCATCCGTACGTCGACCGCGAGGTGCGGCGCTGGATTCAGAAGAACCAGAACAAGACCGTCAATCCCGCCACGCAGATCAGCATGGAGGGTGAGACTCGGAAGATGACGCTGTCGAGGTGCTGGCTTCCGCCCGGCCCGCGCATCCGCGTTTCCTTCGATGATTCGGTCGTCTCCGCCTACAGCGAGACCGGGACCCCGCTCTGGCGCCATGACGTCGGAGAATCGGTCACCAGCGCCGAGGCAGCGGACCTCGATGCCGACGCGTTCTATGAAGTGGTGGCCGGCCTGCGCAACCAGCTCGTCGTCCTCGACCGCGACGGCAAGCGCCGCTGGACCCACCCCGGCCACGGCGCCACGCTCCGTACCTTCACCACCGGCGATCTCTTTGAAAAGAAAACCGCGAACGTCGTCGCCGTCTGGTACGACGGCCACTCGTCACGTTTGACAGTCCTCGACCGCTACGGCCGCGAGCACTCGAGCTTCTCGTATCCCGGCGAGCTCCTCCACGTCGCCATCGGACGCCCCACGAACATGCACGCTCCCAAGATCGTCGTCACGACCCGCGACGGCATCCTCGCGCTCCACCCGCGCAAGCTGGCCAACGGCACTCCGCTCTGGCACCTCCGCACCGGCGAGACCATCCGCGACCTCCGCATCGCCGACGTCAACCACGACTCCCGCCGCGACATCGTCGTCACTACGAGCGGCGGCACGAACTGGTTCACGTTCGACGGAAAGGTGGTGCGGGGAGAGGGGGCGTGGAAAGAGGTGGCCATACGGCGGAAGGCCGCGGCGCGCTGAGAGAGCGTTATTTCTTTTTCGGCGTCTCGTGCGACGGTCGTCCGGATGGAATCCGCTGCGGCCCTTCAACTTCACGGATATTTCGGAAGCGATCGAGCCAGAGCGCGTGAGGTCGGTTTCGATGTGAAATTCGTCAATGCTGAAGACGTCGCCAAGATGCGTCAGGGAGGTGATGCCGTCGCTCCAGGCCGCTCGGCTCTTTCCAGCGCGAGCTGGCCGGAAAGATCCACTGCCAGCCCCACGCTCTCGGCGCGGTGGGAATCTTGCGCTCGATCGCTTCGGGATCCAGACAGCACCGAATCCGCCGCGGAGATCGTCCTCGTGAATTGCACGCGCGAGATCGAGCTGATGACGCAGCAGGGGACGGACGACCTGCGACCGGTGATCGTGGAGCAGTCGCGGTAACGCCGCTTCCTTGCGTCCGCCGACGTAGCCCCACGGCGGAGACGCTCCGCTAACGGTATTCAATCTCGCGCCGAATGATGGTGGTCGGCGAACCGTCGCCATCGGCGGAGACGACGCATTCGACCCAATCGCCGCGATCGTTGTACCGGTACGTTCGCTGGAACACCCGGGTCGTGCCATCGAGCATGGTGTCCTCTTCCCACATGACATCGCCGTGCTCGTTGTAAGTGCGTGTTTTCGACAGCACCTCGACTCCGTGCGCGGTGAGTGCCGTCTCGATGCGTTGCTGGTCGTCGAGATAGACATGCCGCAGCCATGTCGTCACCGTACCGAGGGTGCTCTGCACGATGTCGGTCACGCGCCCGTGCGCATCGCGTTGGATCCGTATCTCAGAAACAACGGCACCGCTCGCGTCGACGAATTCGGCCTCTCCGCTCGCGTTCCATCGAACGCGGGTGACTTGAGGCGGCACGGGGAACATGCACCCAGGCATCTGCACCATGGCCCCAGCGGGCCACTCCGCATCGCATGGCACCGTCGGCCGATCCCCCGCCGACACATCGTGAAACACACGCCCGCCGGAGTCGGTCACCGTCTCCACACGACCGACCGGCCCGGCAAAGTGCTCCGTATCCGCTTCGGGCAGCAATGTCACGAACAGTACCCAGGACCCGCTTGCGGTGTACAGACTGCCGTTTTCAGCACTCACTGGCCGTTGACCGACAGACCGAAGCACTGAATGTATGGCTGGCCCGCCGGGTAGCACGACGGCGTGGCAGCGACCGAGCGATACAGAAACTCGCTACATCTTCCCTGACATGTCGGCGCCCAATAACAGATCGGGTAGTGGAAGGTGTTGTACGGCTCGTATGCGCTCGCAGGGAGACCGAAGCTCAGCTTGAACGTGAGTAGATAGTTGTTTGCGCAGGGATCGTAGAAACGTGCGATGAGCTCCCCAACGTTCGGAGGACGATGAATCGGGATGTAAACCGTGACTTTCGGATGAGGCGGATCGTCGTCGGCGTTCTGCGCGACGTCACTCACGCGAATCTGGTCACGCCGGAGCAAGGGAACCACGTAACCGGAACCATTCCGATGCCGCACCATCAACGATGCGTCGAGCGGCTGCTTCTCATGGAAGTCGTACTCGATCAGCAGGCCGCCTCTCGTTTCGCGCCGGCCGATGTTCCGAAGCAACGCGCCGGTGACCTTGAACGCGCGCGATTGCTTCGGCGCCAGTGTGGCCGTTGCAAGGCTGACGCGCTCGCCCTTCTCCAGTAACGCATACACCTTCAGCGTCACTTCGGCGTCCACGCGCTTGTTATGGATGACCAGACGGGAACTATGAACCGCATCGGCGGCAAAGTGGGGTGCGTAGATCTGCTGCAATTCACCCTTCAGCGGCACGACAGACGCGAGGAAGGCAGCGAAAGTGATGACCTGCCAGCGACGCATGACGATCCTCCTCACAGGTGGAGGTTTGTAGTTTGCCGGTGCAGAGGAACCCGACAAGACACAATCGTGGCAGGCACGTCATCAAAAACAGTGAGGGCGGCCTCTCGGCCGCCCTCAGGTCGTTGAAACGATGAGAGGCGTTTACTGCTCGTCGTCGAAGTCCGCCAGCGACAGCGCGTCCTCGTCTTCCGACTCACGCTGCAGCAGTTCCTCGAGGGAGGGCTGGGCCGGGGCTTCGTCCTTCTCGAGGTAGATGTCGCGGTAGGTCGGCATGCCGGTGCCGGCCGGGATGAGGCGGCCGACGATGACGTTTTCCTTCAGGCCGCGCAGGTAGTCCACGCGACCGGCGATCGCGGCCTCGGTGAGGACGCGGGTGGTCTCCTGGAACGACGCTGCGGAGATGAACGACTCCGTGGAGAGCGACGCCTTGGTGATGCCGAGGAGGAGAGGCACGCCGTCGGCGGGCTCGCCGCCGCGGTTCATGACCTTCTCGTTCTCCTCCATGAAGCGGAAGCGATCGACCTGCTCGTCCACGAGGAAGTCCGTATCGCCCACGCGCGTCACGCGCACGCTGCGCAGCATCTGACGGCAGATCACTTCGATGTGCTTGTCGTTGATGGCCACCGACTGGGAGCGGTAGACCTCCTGGATCTTGTCGACCAGGTAGCGCTGCAGCTCCTTGATGCCGAGGACCGCCAGGACGTCGTGCGGATCGATCGGACCGTCGATGAGCGGGTCGCCGGCGCGCACGCGCTCGCCTTCCTGCACGTTGACGTGCACGGAGCGGGGAACGCTGTACTCGTGGCGGGTGCCTTCGTCGGTCTCGACGATGATGCGGCGCATGCCTTTGACGATCGCGCCGTGGTGCACCGTTCCGTCGACCTCGGTGATGACGGCCTTGTCGCGCGGGTGACGGGCTTCGAAGAGCTCGACCACGCGGGGCAGACCGCCGGTGATGTCCTTGGTCTTGGTGGTGGCACGGGGGATCTTGGCGAGGATGTCGCCGGGGTGGACGTCCTGGCCGTTGTGGACCATGACGTGGGCGCCGGTCGGGAGCAGGTACTTGCGCTCGTCGCCTTTGCCCGCCTTGATGATGAGAGTGGGGGTGCGCTTCTCGGCCGTCGACGACTCGACGATGACCATCTGCGTGAGGCCGGTGACTTTGTCGGTCTCTTCGCGGACGTTCTCGCCCTCGACGATGTCCTTGAACTGCACCTTGCCGCCGAGCTCCGTGAGCACGGCCGAGGTGAACGGATCCCATTCGACCAGGGCCTGGCCGGCCTCGACGTGCTGGCCGTCCGTGACCTTGAGGGTCGAGCCGTAGACGAGCGCGTAGCGCTCCTTCTCGCGGGCGCCGGCGGCTTCGTCGGCCGGACCGGCTTTCTTCGACTTCTTGGTCGGGATGTCCTCCATGATGAGGAGCTTGCCGTTACGGTTGATGACCACCAGCTCGCCGTTCTTGTTCGTGACCGTGGTGACGTTCACGAGCTGGACGCGGCCGGGCGAGGTGGCTTCGTGCTTGGACTGCTCGGACACGCGGGACGCGGTACCGCCGACGTGGAAGGTACGCATCGTGAGCTGCGTGCCCGGCTCGCCGATGGACTCGGCGGCGATGACGCCGACGGCCTCGCCGATCTCGACGAGCTTGCCGCTCGCGAGGTTGCGGCCGTAGCAGCGGCGGCACACGCCGCGGCGGGTCTCGCAGGTGAGCACCGAACGGATCTTGACCTGCTCGATGCCGGCTTCCTGGATGTTGTTGGCCAGGTCGTCGGTGAGCTCTTCGTTCTGCGCCACGAGCTGGTCGCCGGTGAGCGGATCGTAGACGTCTTCCTGCGCGACGCGGCCGACGATGCGGTCGCGCAGCGGCTCGAGGATGTCGCCGCCTTCCATGATGGGGGTGACGATGATGCCGTCGAAGGTCTGGCAGTCCTGCTCGGTGATGATGACGTCCTGCGCCACGTCGACGAGACGGCGGGTCAGGTAGCCCGAGTCCGCGGTCTTGAGGGCCGTGTCGGCCAGACCCTTACGGGCGCCGTGGGTGGAGATGAAGTACTGCAGCACCGACAGACCCTCGCGGAAGTTCGCGGTGATCGGCGTCTCGATGACCTCGCCCGAGGGCTTGGACATGAGACCGCGCATGCCGGCGAGCTGGCGGACCTGCTCTTTCGAACCGCGGGCGCCCGAGTCGGCCATCATGAAGATGGGGTTGAACTCGCCGCTCTTGGCCTCGGCTTTCTTCATGTCGGAGAACATCTCGTCCGAGACGTTTTCGGTGGCGCGGTGCCAGATGTCGATGATCTTGTTGTGGCGCTCGCCGTGGGTGATGGCACCGTCGAGGCGCTGGCGCTCGACCTCGAGGACGGCCTTGCGGGCGTTCTCGACGATCTCCTGCTTGCGCGCCGGGATGACCATGTCGTCGACGCCGATGGAGACGCCGGCCTTGGTCGCGTAGAGGAAGCCGAGGTCCTTGAGGCCGTCGAGCATCTCCACGGTCTTGGCGTTGCCGAAGTTGATGAAGCAGTAGTTGACCAGCTCCTGCAGCCCCTTCTTCTTGAGCAGGCCGTTGATGAACGGGATCTCCTCCGGAAGGTGCATGTTGAAGACGACGCGGCCGACGGTGGTCTCGACGAGCTTCTTGTCGAGCTCCTCGATCTCGGCGTGGACGATGTCCTGGTCGTTGAACTGCTTGGTCAGGTCCATGAAGCGGCCGCTGACGCGGCACTTGATGGGCGTGAGCAGCTCGAGCTCGCCGGACTGCAGCGCGATCATGACTTCGTCGAACGAGCCGAAGCTCTTGCCGAGGCCCTTGGCGTTCGGCTTGGCCTTGGTCAGGTAGTAGCAGCCGAGGACGAGGTCCTGCGACGGCACGGCCAGCGGCTTGCCGTGGGCCGGCGACAGGATGTTGTTCGAGGCCAGCATGAGGACCTGCGACTCGACCTGGGCCTTGGGCGAGAGCGGCACGTGCACGGCCATCTGGTCGCCGTCGAAGTCGGCGTTGAAGGCCGTGCAGACGAGCGGGTGGATCTTGATGGCCTTGCCCTCGACGAGCACCGGCTCGAAGGCCTGGATGCCGAGGCGGTGGAGCGTCGGCGCGCGGTTGAGCAGGACCGGGTGCTCGCGGATGACGCTTTCGAGCGCGTCCCACACCTCGTTGGTCTGCAGCTCGACGAGCTCCTTCGCGGCCTTGATCGTACCGACCAGCCCCTGCTGCTCGAGCTTGTGGTAGATGAACGGCTTGAACAGCTCGAGGGCCATCTTCTTCGGGAGGCCGCACTGGTGCAGGCGGAGCTCCGGACCGACAACGATGACCGAGCGGCCGGAGTAGTCGACGCGCTTGCCGAGCAGGTTCTGGCGGAAGCGGCCCTGCTTGCCCTTGAGGGTGTCGGAGAGCGACTTGAGGGGACGGTTGTTCGAGCCCTTCAGCACGCGGCCGCGGCGGCCGTTGTCGAAGAGCGCGTCCACCGCTTCCTGGAGCATGCGCTTCTCGTTGCGCACGATGACGTCGGGCGCGCGGAGCTCGAGCAGCTTCTTGAGGCGGTTGTTGCGGTTGATGACGCGCCGGTAGAGGTCATTGAGGTCCGACGTGGCGAAGCGGCCGCCGTCCAGGGGGACCAGCGGGCGCAGCTCGGGCGGAATGACCGGGATGACGTCGAGGATCATCCAGTCGGGGCGATGGCCGGACTTGCGGAAGGCGTCGACGACCTTCAGGCGCTTGGCGGCCTTGAGCTTTTTGATCTGCGAGGTCTCGGTGCGCATGATGAGGCGCAGCTCGTCGCTGAGCTCTTCGACGTTGACGCGGCGAAGGAGCTCTTTGATGGCCTCGGCGCCCATCTTGGCCACGAACACGTCGCCGTACTGGCCGCGCAGCTCGCGGTAGCGCTCCTCGGGCAGGAGCTCTTTCTCGTGGATCACGCCTTCGAGGTCGCCCGTGTCGATGACGACGTAGGACTCGAAGTAGAGGATCCGCTCGAGGTCGCGCAGGGAGATGTCGAGCAGGTGGCCGATGCGCGACGGCAGGCCCTTGAAGAACCAGACGTGCGAGACCGGCGAGGCCAGCTCGATGTGGCCCATGCGCTCGCGGCGGACCTTGGATTTGGTGACTTCGACACCGCACTTGTCGCAGATGACGCCGCGGTGCTTCATTCGTTTGTACTTACCGCACAGGCATTCCCAGTCGGTGATCGGGCCGAAGATCTTCGCGCAGAAGAGACCATCGCGCTCCGGCTTGAAGGTGCGGTAGTTGATCGTCTCCGGCTTGGTGACTTCGCCGTAGGACCAGCTCCGAATCTTCTCCGGGCTGGCGAGGCTGATCTTGATGGCGTTGAAATCGTTGATCGCCTGCTGCTTGGCCGGTGTAAAGAGTGCGTTGAAGCTTTCCAATTTGCGCCTCCCCAGTTAAGGGTCAATTGTCCGTCGTCGTCGGGTGAGGGAACTGCAGCTTGACGTCAGTGCCGAAGCACTCCCAGCACGGCGCTTCCCATTCGGTATCGCCGCTGTGGAAGTGCACGGTCATGCGGATGGAACCCATGCCGTGACAGGCACGGCATGAGTTGTTCGGCATACGCGACAACGTCATCGTCTTGCGTCCCATGGCTCTATTCCTTCAGCAACTCGACATCGAGACACAGAGACTGCAGCTCGCGGACGAGAACGTTGAACGACTCGGGCAGACCCGGATCGTCCGGAACCTCGCCCTTGACGATGGCCTCGTAGATCTTCGAACGTCCTTCGACGTCGTCGGACTTGACGGTGAGCAGCTCCTGCAGCGTGTAAGCGGCACCATACGCCTCGAGAGCCCACACTTCCATCTCTCCGAAACGCTGGCCGCCGAACTGCGCCTTGCCGCCGAGGGGCTGCTGGGTGATGAGTGAATAGGGTCCGATCGAACGAGCGTGGATCTTGTCGTCGACCAGGTGCGAGAGCTTCAGCATGTAGATGAAGCCGACGCAGACCTTCTGCTCGAACTTCTCGCCGGTCATGCCGTCGAAGAGATCGGTCTTGCCGTCCTCGGGCATGCCCGCGGCGCGGAGCTGCGCCTTGATCTCGCCTTCCGTGGCGCCGTCGAAAACGGGCGTCGAGAAGTGGAGACCCAGACTTCTGGCGGCCCAGCCGAGGTGCGTCTCGAGGATCTGACCGACGTTCATGCGCGACGGAACGCCGAGGGGGTTGAGCACGATCTCGACCGGCGTGCCGTCCGGCATGTAGGGCATGTCTTCCTCGGGCAGGATGCGCGAGATGACGCCCTTGTTGCCGTGGCGGCCGGCCATCTTGTCGCCGACGGAGAGCTTGCGCTTCATGGCGACGTAGACCTTGATCATCTTGATGACGCCCGGGGGAAGCTCGTCACCCTTCTGCAGGTCTTCACGGCGCTCTTCGGCCTTCTGCTCCAGAACGCGGATGCGGTTCTCTGCGCGCTCGACGAACATGCGCACCGTCTCGCGGGTCTCTTCCTCGACCGGCAGAGCGAGGAGCTCGCGGCGGGAGAGGCGGTTGACGACCTCGCGGTCGGCGGCCTCGCCCTTGCGGACGAGCACGTCGCCGGTCTTGAAGTCGACCACGTCGCGCTGGAGCTTCTTCTCGGCGAGGACGTCCGAGATCTTCTTGTTGCGCGCATCGGTGATGATGCGGATCTCGTCCTGGATGTTGCGGTTCATCCGCTCGATCTCGCCCTCTTCGATCGACTTGGCGCGCATGTCCTTGTCGACGCCCTTGCGGGAGAAGATCTTCACGTCGACGACGGTGCCCTCGATGCCCGGGGGCGTCTTGAGCGAGGCGTCGCGGACGTCGCCGGCCTTCTCACCGAAGATGGCGCGGAGGAGCTTCTCTTCGGGCGTGAGCTGGGTCTCGCCCTTCGGCGTGACTTTGCCGACCAGGATGTCGCCCTGCTTGACCGTGGCGCCGATGCGGACGATGCCGGACTCGTCGAGGTCGCGCAGAGCGGACTCGCTGACGTTCGGGATGTCGCGCGTGATCTCCTCGGGACCGAGCTTCGTGTCGCGGGCTTCGATCTCGAACTCTTCGATGTGGATGGAGGTGTAGTAGTCGTCCTTGACCAGCTTCTCGGAGACCAGGATGGCGTCCTCGAAGTTGTTGCCGCGCCACGGCATGAACGCGACGAGCACGTTGCGGCCGAGGGCGAGCTCGCCGGCGTCGGTGCAGGGACCGTCGGCGAGGACCTGGCCCTTGCGGACCCGCTGGCCTTCGCGAACGACCGGCTTCTGCGCGATGCAGGTGTTCTGGTTGGAGCGCTTGAACTTGATGAGCTGGTAGATGTCGGCGCCGAATTCCTTCGTCTCGCCGGTCTCCTGGTCTTCCGCCTCGACGCGAACGATGATGCGGTTCGAGTCGACGAGGTCGACCACGCCGCCGCGCTTGCACTGCACGACGGCGCCGGAGTCCTTGGCCACGACGTTCTCCATGCCGGTGCCGACGAGCGGCGACTCGGTGCGGAGCAGGGGCACGGACTGGCGCTGCATGTTGGCGCCCATGAGCGCGCGGTTCGCGTCGTCGTTCTCGAGGAACGGCACGAGCGAGGCGGCCACGGATACGAGCTGCTTGGGAGAGACGTCGATGAAGTCGACCTTCTCCTTCTCGATGGAGACGAAGTCGCCGGACTGGCGGGCGATGACGCGGTCGTGCACGAGGTTGCCCTCGTCGTCGAGCATCACGTTGGCCTGGGCGATGGTGTAGCGCTCTTCGTCCCACGCGGAGAGATAGAACGCATACGGCTCGGCCTCGGCCGCCTGGAGCATCTGCTTGCGGCTCTTGCCGCCGGCAGCGTTCTCCTTGGCGATGCGGTTGTTCTCCTTCTGGAGATCGCGCTTCTCGACGATCTGGCCGAGGGTGAAGCTCGTGTCTCCGGCCTTCACGATGCGGTAGTGATCGTGAACGCGGCCTTCCTGCACCTTCTTGTACGGCGACTCGATGAAGCCGTACTCGTTGATGCGGGCATAGCACGCGAGGGACGAGATCAGGCCGATGTTCGGACCTTCAGGCGTCTCGATCGGGCAGATGCGGCCGTAGTGGGTCGGATGGACGTCGCGGACTTCGAAGCCGGCGCGCTCGCGGCTGAGACCACCCGGTCCGAGGGCCGAGAGGCGGCGCTTGTGCGTGACCTCGGACAGCGGATTCGTCTGGTCCATGAACTGCGAGAGCTGCGAGGAGCCGAAGAACTCCTTGATCGCGGCGATGACCGGCTTGGAGTTGATCAGGTCGTGCGGCATCGCGGAGTCGATGTCCTGATGGACCGACATCTTCTCCTTGATGGCGCGCTCCATGCGCACGAGGCCGATGCGGAACTGGTTCTCGAGCAGCTCGCCGACCGCACGCACGCGGCGGTTGCCGAGGTTGTCGATGTCGTCCACGCGGCCGACGTCCTTGCGGAGGCGCAGCAGGTAGTTGATGACGACGTAGAAGTCCTCGGGCGTCATCGTCTTCTGCGTGACGGGCGACTCGAGGTCGAGCTTGATGTTGAACTTGAAGCGGCCGACGCGCGAGAAGTCGTACTTGCGCGAGTCGAAGAACATGCCTTCGAACAGGGCCTTGGCCGACTCGAGGGTCGGGGGATCGCCCGGTCTCATACGGCGATAGATCTCGATGATCGCCGCCTCGAACGACTTGGAGGTGTCCTTGCGGACGGTGTTGAGCAGGATGTCGCTGACGAGATCCCACTCGGGGAAGATCACTTCGATCTCGCTGACGCCCTTGTCGCGGAGAACGCTGGCCCAGTCGGCCGGGACGTTCTCGCTGGCCTCGAAGAGAACCTCGCCGGTGTTGAAGTCGACGACGTCGCCGAGGAACACGGCCTTGTCGAGGGCCGTGTAGTCGACCTTGACGGTGGTCTCGTTGTTCTTCGTGAGCTGGTCCGCCATCTTCTGGTCGAGCTTGATGCCCGCGAAGACGGTGCGGACGGCGCGGCGGCCGCGGATGGAGTGACGCTCTTTCGCTTCCTCCTGGTCCAGCACGCGGCGATCGAAGGTGAGCTCGGCACCGTTGTCGGTGACCTTCACTTTGATCGGCGTGTAGAACTGGCGGAGGATCTCTTCGTCCGTGGTCAGGCCCAGGGCGCGGAGGAAGACCGAGCCGAGGAACTTACGCTTGCGGTCGATGCGGACGTAGAGGATGTTCTTCTGGTCGTACTCGAACTCCACCCAGGAGCCGCGGTACGGGATGATCTTGGAGAGGAACGTGTGGGCGGATTCCTTGGTGAAGAAGACGCCCGGCGAGCGGTGGAGCTGGGAGACGATGACGCGCTCGGTTCCGTTGATGATGAAGGTCCCGTTGTCGGTCATGAGAGGAATGTCTCCGAAGAAGACTTCCTCTTCCTTGGCGTCGCGCATGTGCTTGACGCCGGTGTCGGGATCCTTGTCGTAGACGAAGAGGCGGAAGGTGACCTTCAGCGGGACGCTGTAGGTCATGCCGCGCTCCTGGCACTCCTCGACGGAGTACTTCATCTGGAGGTCGACGGGGTTGCCGCAGATGTCGCAGACCTCGACGCGGTTCTTGTTGATGACGCCGCACTGGCCGCAGTTGACGGTCTCTTCGTGCGGGTGATCGGTGATGATCTTGGCGCCGCAGTTCGCGCAGGTCATGCGCAGGTGCTCGAGGCCCTTGAGCTGCCCGCACTTGCACTCCCAGTTGCCGATGGAGAATCGGACGAAGTCGAGGGAGCACGTTTCGCGGAAGTCGCTGAAGGGGAAGACGCTGGTGAAGACCGACTGCAGGCCGGTGTCTTCACGCTCCTCCGGAAGGAGGTTCATCTGCAGGAAGCGCTCGTACGACTTTCTCTGGACGTCGATGAGATTCGGCAGCGCCATATAGCTGCGAATCTTCGAGAAGTCGTGACGAACCGGCTCCTGTTTCGGCATGGCTCCATTCATTCGATGGGACTCCTATGCTGTCGCGTGTAGGCGAGACCTCTCAGCAGGCTACGAAGAGAGGCGTACGCGATGTGGTGAGCCGTGTGGAGAAGGCCGCTCCCCCCTTCTCCGGCTCGGAACTGTGGGCACTACCTGAAACGATGATCCGGGCGGCGCAAATTGCACCGCCCGGAGAGACGCTGCTGGCATCCTGAGCCGCGTAGGCGGCGAAGACCCCATGATTCAGGCGCGGGCGGCGCCGGTGGCAGGGGGTCCTTCGCCGCGCTTCGCCGGCTCAGGATGACAGGAAAACTTACTTGATGCTGACCTTGGCGCCGGCCTCTTCGAAGGCCTTCTTGATCTTCTCGGCCTCGTCCTTCGAGACGCCTTCCTTGACGGTCTGAGGAGCGCCCTCGACGAGGTCCTTCGCTTCCTTCAGGCCGAGCGAGGTGACCTCGCGGACCGCCTTGATGACGTTGATCTTCTTGTCGCCAACCTCGGTGAGGACGACCGTGAACTCGGTCTGCTCCTCGACAGGGGCGGCCGCAGCCGCCGGACCGGCAGCCGCCGGCGCCGCAACCGCGGCGGCCGCGGCCGACACACCGAAGCGATCCTCGAGGGCCTTCACCAGGTTGGAGAGGTCGAGGACCGTCATCGTCTCAATCTGCTTCACAAAATCTTCAGTCGAAATAGCCATTTCAGCCTCCAAAATTCAAAACCCGTTTGATGTCAATCCCATCGCCGGGCGAGCCCGGCGCTACATTTCTTACGCGGCTTCGCCCTTCTGCTTCGCGATCTGATCGAGCACGACCGCGAAGTTGCGCATCGTGCCGTTGAGCACGACCGCCAGTCCGCGGATCGGGTGCTGCATCAGGTAGAGCAGCTTCGCGAGCAGCTCTTCCCGCGAGGGAAGGTTGGCGATGTTCTGGATCTCGTTCGCGGCGACGACCTGGCCGGCCAGGAGGGCGCCCTTGAACTGCACGGTCGGGACGTCCTTGGCGAACTTGGTCAGGACCTTGGCGAGCGCCACCGGATCGCTGGTGTTGTACGCGATCGCGGTCATCCCGGAGAAGGTGCCGGTGAGCTTCTGGAGCGGCGAGTCCTTCACGGCGATGAGGGCGAGGGTGTTCTTGATGACGACGTACTCGGAGCCCGACTCACGGACCTGCTTGCGCAGCTCGGTCACCTGGGGAACGGTGATGCCCTTGAAGTCGAGGACGAACGCGTTCGTCGCCCTGCCGATGCCTTCGGAGAACTCGGAGATCGCTTCTGCTTTCTGTTCGCGATTCTTCATGGTTTCTCCTTACTCCGCCTTGGCCTCGGCCACGGCCGTGTCGATCTGGACCGACGGGCTCATGGTCGAAGAGATGTAGATCGAGCGGACGTACTTGCCTTTCGCCGCCGAGGGCTTCGCCTTGCGGACGGCGTTGATGACCGCCGAGGCGTTGTCCTTCAACTGGTCGGCGGAAAAGGAGATCTTTCCGACCGGAACGTGGATGATCGACGTCTTGTCGACGCGGAACTCCACCTTGCCGGCCTTGATCTCCTGGATCGCCTTGGCGACGTCGAACGTGACGGTGCCGGTCTTCGGGTTGGGCATCAGGCCGCGAGGGCCGAGGACCTTACCGAGCTTACCGACGGAGCGCATCATGTCCGGCGTGGCGATGACGGCGTCGAAGTCAGTCCAGCCGCCCTGGATCTTCTCGACCATGTCGTCGCCGCCTACGAAGTCGGCGCCAGCATCCTGGGCCTCCTTCTGTTTGTCGCCCTGGGCGATCACGAGCACACGCTTGGTCTGTCCGGTGCCGTGGGGGAGCAGCGTCGTCCCACGAACCATCTGATCGGCGTGCTTGGGATCGACTCCGAGAAGCATCGAGAGCTCGACCGTCTCGTTGAACTTGGCGAACGCGAGCTGCTTGAGCAGCCCGAACGCCTCGTCCAGCTGATACGGCCGCTCTTCGACCTTCCCGGCCGCAGCACGATATTTCTTGCCGTGTCTGGCCATATTTCTCCTGTAGTGTTAACGGCTCCCTGGGAGAGCCTCCTACTGATTGCGGCAGCTACGCGCTGCCGCGCCTCTTTCGAATTGAGGATTGAGGATTGAGGATTGAGGATTGCCTCCGGCGGAGCGCATCCTCAATCCTCAATTCTCAATCCTCAATCCCGACTGTCAGTCGACCACGTCCATGCCCATCGAGCGGGCGGTGCCCTCGACGGTCTTCATGGCGGCCTCCACGCTCGCGGCGTTGAGGTCGGGCATCTTCAGACGCGCGATCTCTTCGACCTGCTTGCGGGTGACCTTGCCCACTTTGGTCTTGTTCGGAACGCCCGAGCCCTTCTGGATGCCCGCGGCGCGGAGCAGAAGGATGGAGGCCGGCGGGGTCTTGGTCACGAACGTGAACGTGCGGTCGGAGAAGACCGTGATCACGACCGGGATGATGAGCCCCTGGTCCTTGGCCGTACGGGCGTTGAACGTCTTGCAGAACTCCATGATGTTCACGCCGTGCTGGCCGAGCGCGGGGCCGACCGGCGGAGCCGGGGTGGCCTGGCCCGCGGGAATCTGGAGCTTGATGTATCCGGTAACCTTTTTCGCCATCGTAAATCCTTGTAATCGTTATCGGGCTTTGGCGGCCGTACCGCCGGCGCCGCCGGCTTCCTCGGTCGCGTCGTAGCGGGCGACCTGGAGGAAGTCCAGCTCGACCGGGGTGGAGCGGCCGAAGATCGTGACCATGACTTTGAGCGTGTTGCGATCGAGGTTGACCTCTTCGACCACGCCCGTGAAGTTCGTGAACGGACCGTCGATGATCCGCACGTGCTCGCCGTGCTCGTAGACGTGCTTGGGCTTCGGCTTTTCCTTGGTGGTGACGACCTGGGTGAGGATCTGCTCGACCTCTTCCTGCGTCAGCGGCGTCGGCTTCTTGCCGGTGCCGACGAAGCCCGTCACCTTGGGGGTGTTCTTGACCAGATGCCAGGCGTCGTCCGACATCTCCATCTCGACGAGGATGTAGCCGGGGAAGAACTTGCGCTGGACCTCGCGCTTCTTGCCGCCCTTCATCTCGACGAGAGTCTCGGTGGGAATCTTGATCTCACCGAACTTCTCGCGCATGCCGAGGGCTTCGACGCGCTGTTCGAGCGTCTCCTTCACCCGATCCTCGAAACCCGAGTAGGTGTGGACGATGTACCACTGCTTCTGGCCGGTCGCTTCCATAGTGTGCTTTAGACGCTCGCGCCGAACTTCGTGAAGAGGAAGTCGATCGCCTTGTAGAACACCACGTCGCAGCCCCACAGGAAGAGGGCGAATACGAGGGTGGACACGATGACGACCACGGTCGTGCCGACGACCTCGTTGCGGGTCGGCCAGGTGACCTTCTTCATCTCGCCGGTCGTATCGCGGAAAAACTCCCGCGTCGAGAGCCACCACTGCTTCGGCTTCGCAACGACCGCGTTCTCTGCTTTCACTTCTGCCATGTGTGGACACCTTGCTGCTCCGAACCGGCAGCACTCAGCTCGCAGAGGGATTCCATCTCCCCCTGCGAGCTGAGCGCTGACAGCCTGCGAGCATGTGAAGTTTGGCAGGCCAAGAGGGACTCGAACCCCCAACCTGCGGTTTTGGAGACCGCTGCTCTGCCAATTGAGCTATTGGCCTACAGTTGCCGCAAACTGCTGAGAAAGCATTGCTTTCCCTGTTAATTCCCGTGGATTACTTCGTCTCGCGGTGCACAGTCCGCTTCCGATCGTGCCGGCAGAATTTCTTCAGCTCGAGCTTCTCGGTCGTGGTCTTCTTGTTCTTCGTCGTCGTGTAGTTCCGACGTTTGCACTCGGTGCACTGAAGCGTGATGATCTCGCGCGTTGCCGCCATTGCCTTACCCCGAAAATTTGGTGGAGCCCTCGACGAGATTTGAACTCGTGACCCCGTCCTTACCAAGGACGTGCTCTACCCCTGAGCTACGAGGGCATTTGTTACCGGATCAGATGGAGCGGGAGACGGGATTCGAACCCGCGACCAACAGCTTGGAAGGCTGTGACTCTACCCCTGAGTTACTCCCGCAAAACAGCCGCTCGATGGTGGAGAGTGGAGGATTCGAACCTCCGTAGGGCGTGGCCCGGCAGATTTACAGTCTGCTGCTTTTGACCGCTCAGCCAACTCTCCGTACGAGTGGAGCTGCTTCGATGCTTCTGGAGCTGGCGACGGGACTCGAACCCGCGACCTGCTGATTACAAATCAGCTGCTCTACCAACTGAGCTATGCCAGCACCAATTCCTAAATCACAGATTTCAAAGACACAGACAGCCATTACCGAGGTTGCGCAAGGTGAGCTTTCCCGGCGGCGGCCGAAGAACTGCGGGTTATAGCAGAGTGCCTAACGGGACGCAAGGGAACCCTATTCCGATGCATCTAAGGCTCTTATGCGGCTCTTGCCGCCGCCCGAAACCATTCCCCGCGCGGGGCGTCCCACAACCAAACACGACATTGCAGGAGTTGTCCATGAAAATCCGCGCTCTCGGATTCCTCTTCACCCTCGTCCTCGGCATCCACCTCCAGGCCCAGCAGCCGCCGGCCCCGGAGCTCGTGCGCGGCGTGCGCCTGAAGATCTCGGCGGGTGATCTCGCCACCGGCCAGGCGATGGCCGAGGACTACAAGCGGACCACCGGCGTGGACGCGGAGTATCTGAACGCCATCGGCTGGATCGCCCGCGGCGCGGAGATGCTCGGCCGTCTGGAGATCGCGGACGAGGCCATTCGCGAGCTCCGTCGCGAGATCCCGAAGGAGGACGGCAAGCTCCTCACGCCCTACGGTGCGGCCATCGAGACCGAAGGGCGGCTGATCCACCGCCGGCAGGGGCGCGGGGCCGCGATCCGCTATTTCGAGCAGCAGCTCGCGGCCGCGAAGGCGACGTCGCTGCGGTCGCGCATCCGGAAGAACATCAACTTCCTGGCCATGGAGGGGGATGCGGCCCCGCCGGTCCCGGGCGTGAAGCTCGACGGCGGCAAGCCGACGCTGCTGTTCTTCTTCGCCGAATGGTGCGGCGACTGTAAGGCGCAGGCCGCCTCGCTGACGCGGGTCTGGGAGAAGTATCGCTCCCGCGGGTTGTCCATGGCCGCCGTGACCCGGCTCTACAGCTCGCCGACGGATGAGAAGCCGATGACGCCGGCCGAGGAGACGGAGAAGGTGCGGAAGGTGTGGGCGGAGCTGTACCCCGGGCTGGCGGATGTGCCGGTCGTGATCGACACGGAGGCGATGGTGCGCTACGGGGCGTCGGCGACGCCGAGTTTCGCGTTCGTGGACAAGAAGGGAGTCGTCCGGTCGTACAGCGCGACGCGGTGGTCCGAGGCGGCGCTGTCGGCACAGATCGAGGAGCTGCTCGCCGAGTAATGTGATTCCCCCACTCCAAGAAATCACGGGCGCGTCTGGCGGACGACTTCGTAGCAGAGAACCGCTGCCGCCGAGGCGACGTTGAACGAGTCGACGTGGCCGAACATCGGGATCGACACCGTCCGGTCGCAGTGCTCCTCCACGTTCCGCCGTACGCCCTTGCCCTCGCTGCCCATGACGATCGCCACCTTGCCGGTGAAGTCGATCTTGTCCGCCCGGTCGCCGTTGGCCGCCGCGGCGTAGACCCAGTAGCCCTTCTCCTTGAGCGTCTCGATCGAGCGCGCCAGGTTCGTCACCTGCGCCACGGGCACCCATTCCGAGGCGCCGGCGGAGGCCTTGATGGCGGCGGGGGTGAGGCCGACGCTCTCGTGCTCGGGGATCACCACGAGGTCGACGCCGAAGCCATCCGCCACGCGCAGGATCGCGCCGAAGTTCTGCGGGTCAGTGATGCCGTCCAGGATGAGCACGAACTTCGTGGCTTCGTTCTCGACGGTGTCGTGGAAATCGGCGTACGCGCCCGCGTCGACTTCCGCGATGACCCCGTTGTGCACGTTGCCGCGCCCGGCCAGCCGGTTGATCTCGTTGACGGAGAGGATCCGCAGCGCGACGCCGGCCTCCTTCGTCTCCGCGACGACTTTCTGCATGCGCCCGCTGTGCTCGCGGGCGATGGCGACGTAGCGCACGCGCTTGGGGTGCGAGCGGACGGCTTCGAGGACGGGGTTGGCGCCATACACGATCATCGGTAGGCGGCAGGATACAACCGGCGGCGAGCCGAAGCTCGCCGCCGTCTTCCAGGAATCGCGGGTTACCAGCAGGGGAAGGTGTTCGTGCAGGGGTTGATGAAACCGTTGCAGCTCAGCGAGCTGCAGCAGGCGGTCTGGGGGGACGAGCAGAAGCTATACGAATTCTCGTAGCACACGCTGTAGGAGTACCCCACCGAGACGACCGCGTCGGTGTCATAGCACCCGTCGCAGCTCGGGGCGTTCGGGCACGTCCTCGTCCGGCGGATGCGGTCGCGGCGATACGTGGTCAGCTTCTCGTAGTAGCGGTAGCCGCCGCTGAAGGAGTTCCTGAGGCACACGTACCATCCGCTGTAGCTGGTGCTGTGGTACGTCCACGGGCCCCACCACTCGCCCATGACCGTCGAGCCGGCGCAGGTGGGCTGTCCGCCGCAGGGCTGGCCCTGCTCGCCGCACGTGACCGGACCGCCCTTGCCGGGGTCCCAGCCGCACTCGGTGTCGCACGGGTGATCGTAGGTGCAGTCGCCGCAGCTCTCGAGGTATTCGTTGGTCTGCACGCGTCCCGTGCGCACCGGGCGATCAAGACCGGGGCCGCTCACCTCGGCCGGCGCGAAGACGGGGGTGAATCCTTTCTCGGCCAGGGCCGCGGAGCGCGCGGTCAGCTCGGCGTAGGACAGGGTCTCGACGATGCTGCCGCCCTGGCGCAGCGTGATCTCGATGACGGCGCCCTCGCGCGCGAGACGATGCAGCTCGCGGACGCTGTCCGGCAGGAGCGTCAGCAGCTCGACCGTGCGCGTCAACTCGGCCCCTTCCCGCTTGCGGGGCACCGGCGCGGCTTCCGGGGTCTCCGTGCGCTGGCGCATCAGGCCTTTCGGTGCCTGCGACTCGCGGGTGAGCGGCAGGGAGAGGCTGTCGAGATCGAGGACCTCGCTGAGGTGGAGAGCGCCGTTGACGAGGTAATGGACCTCCAGCATCCCGCCCGGCAGTCTGTCGATGGCGTAGAGGAGACGCTCTTCCGCCGCCAGCGGCTGAATGAGCGACGCGGGGGTCTCGCCGTCATCCGAGAACGGCGGCGGACAGGCAGCGTCCTGCGCCTGCGCGAATGGGGTGAGGAAAAGGACGAGTGCAACGAGCAGAAGAACGAAGCGATGACGACCGACGATCATGAAAAGCCTCCTTCAATGAGTTGGGAGCTGTGACAGGGCTACTTCTTTCCAGACACAAACCGGCAACGGATCGCGGTCATTATGCAAAAAACGGGAAGGAGGAGACAGTATTATTTTAGACAAACGCGGATACGCCCGCGAGGCGGCGGGCGATCCCGGGGCCCTCGTAGACGAAGGCGGTGTAGAGCTGCACGAGGTCGGCTCCGGCGGCGAGCTTCGCGCGCACGTCTTCGGCGGTGAAGACGCCGCCCACGCCGATCAGCGGATAGCCGGGGCCGACGCGCTCGCGGACCTTGCGCAGGACGGCCGTGGACCTCTCCAGGAGCGGGGCGCCGGAGAGGCCGCCGCCTTCGACGGCGGTGGTGTTCGTGCAGATCATGCCGTCCGCGAGCTGCCGGCAGAGGTCCGAGATCCCGGCGATCTGGGCGTCGTCGAGGTCGGGGGCGATCTTGATGAGGACGGGGCCGGCTTTCACGGAGCGGACCGCGGTCAGGAGCGCTTCGAGGTGCTCGGGGCGCTGGAGGTCGCGCAGCCCGGGCGTGTTGGGGGACGAGAGGTTGAGCACCGCCGCATCGGCGTGCGGGGCCACACGGCGGTAGCACTCGACGTACGCCTCGACCGCGCCTTCCAATGGCACATCGCGGTTCTTGCCGACGTTCACGAAGACCGGCACCGTGCGCTCCCACGCGCGCAGCCGCGCGGCGACGGCGTCCGCGCCGTCGTTGTTGAAGCCCATCCGATTCACGAGTGCCTTGTCCTGCGGCCGGCGGAAGAGGCGCGGCTTCGGGTTGCCGGGCTGCGGCTTCAGCGTGACCGTCCCCACTTCGATGAAGCCGAAGCCGAGGGCGGCGAGGAAGGGCATCATCGTGGCGTTCTTGTCGAAGCCGCCGGCGATGCCGATCGGCGAGGCGAACCTCAGCCCGAAAAGCTCGCGCGCCGCGGACGCCGGCGGACGGCAGATGCGCTCGATTGCGCGCAGGAGGATGGGGATCTGCTGCAGGTGCTGCATCTGCTCGCTCGTCCACTCGTGCGCCGCCTCGGCGTCGAGGTGGAACAGGGCGCGGCGGAGCAGCGGGTAGATCATCGGCCGAGGATCAGCTCGACCCGCGCGAGCGGCGAGAGCACGCGCCCGTCGACCTTGCTCGCGTGCTCGATGAGCGGGATCGAGCGCACGAGCTCGGGACCGTGCTCCAGTCCCGTGATGGCGAGGCGCAGGGGCATGAAGAGCGCTTTGCCTTTCGCGCCGGTCGACGTCTTCAGCCGCTCGACCATCGCCTTGTAGCTCGCCTCGCCGGAAGGCGCACCGTTCGCGCGCAGGTCCTCGGCGAGCTTCCCGGCGAACGCGCGGTCGACGTCCGGCGGCGCGTACTCGAGCACGAACTTCAGCGCCCCGGGAAACTCGGTCAGGCGGTGGACGCTCGTCTTGACGACGTCGATCCCTTCCTCCAGCCACGGGACGTCGAAGGACGGCCGCACGAACGCCGCGAGGTCCGCGGCGGACATCGTGTGGATGTACTGCCCGTTCAGCCACTCGAACTTCTGCGGATCGAAGACCGCGGGCGCGGAGTTCACGCGGTCGAGCGAGAAGTGCTCGATCGCGTACTGGCGCGAGAAGACGTCCAGGCCGTCCGGCGATGACCAGCCGAGAAGGGTGAGGTAGTTGAGCATCGCGTCGGGCAGGTAGCCCTCTTCCGCGTACGCGCTCACGGACGTCGCGCCGTGGCGCTTCGAGAGCTTGGTGCGGTCCTGGCCGAGGATCAGCGAGACGTGGGCGAACTGCGGGACGTCCCACCCCATCGCGCGGTAGATCAGCACCTGGCGATGCGTGTTGGTCAGGTGCTCCTCGGCGCGGATGACGTGGGTGATCTCCATGTCGTGGTCGTCGACGACGACGCAGAAGTTGTAGACCGGGGAGCCGTCGGACCGGACGATGATGAAATCGCCGAGGGACTCCTTGCGCCACGTGACCTCGCCGCGAATGAGGTCGTCGATGGTGACGTCACCGTCCTCGGGGACGTGGAAGCGGATCGCGTGCGGGGCGTCGTCGTTGCGCCGGTCCTTCCAGCACGTGAGGTCGTAGTGCGGCGGGCGCCCGTCCGCCTCGGCCTGTTTGCGCTTCGCCTCCAGTTCCTCCTCGCTGCAGTAGCAGCGGTAGGCGACGCCGTTCTCCACCAGCGCCGCCGCGGCGGCGTTGTACTGATCGCGGCGCTCGGACTGGCGGTACGGCGCGTGGGGACCTCCGGTGTCCGGACCTTCGTCCCAGAGGATCCCGAGCCAGCGCAAATCGTCGAGGACCATCTGCTCCGACTCGCGCGTCGAGCGCGCCTGGTCCGTGTCCTCGACGCGGATGATGAACGTGCCGCCGTGATGCTTCGCGAAAAGCCAGTTGAAGATCGCGGTACGCGCGCCTCCGACGTGGAGGTGGCCGGTGGGGGAAGGAGCGAAGCGAACGCGGACGGACATCGGCCGCGGAGTTTATCCTGAGGAGCGAAGCGACGAAGGATCAATGGAGCCCTCACGAGCCGTGTGCTTCGGAGCGCGAACCGTGAGGGCTCCCTTGACCCTTCGCTCCGCTCAGGGTTTGTCGCTCACCACGAGCACGATCGCCATCGCGCAGATCCCCTCCGCGCGGCCGATGAAGCCGAGGTGGTCCGTCGTGGTGGCTTTCACGTTCACGTGGCCCTCGGGGAGCTGCAGCAGGCTCGCGATCGACGCGACCATCGCCTCGCGGTGCGGAGCGAGCTTGGGCTGCTGGGCGATGATCGTCACGTCGACGTTCGCGATCCGCGCGTCCATGTCTTCGAGGATGCGCAGGGCCTCGCGCACGAAGCGCGAGGAGTCGGCGTTGCGCCAGCGCTCGTCGCTCGACGGGAAGTAGTGGCCGATGTCCCCCGCACCGGCGGCGCCGAGGAGGGCGTCGGTGATGGCGTGCAGGACGGCGTCGGCGTCCGAGTGGCCGGACAGCCCGCCCGTCTCGCTGATGCGCACGCCGCCGAGGATCAGGGGCCGGGCGGCGTCGAACGGATGGACGTCGATCCCCTGCCCGACCCTGATCACGTCTCGCTCCACTGGCGCAGGTACGACTCCGCCAGCTCGAGGTCCTCGGGAACGGTGATCTTCAGGTTGCGCGGGTCGCCGGGGACGCCGCGCACGGTGTAGCCGTAGCGCACCGCGAGCCCCGCCTCGTCCGTGCCCTCGGCACCGTCGCGCTGCGCGCGCTCGAGGACGTCGCGCAGGATCTCCGCGCGGAAGCACTGCGGCGTCTGCGCGGCGCCGAGCATCGTCCGGTCGAGCGTCTGCGCGACGGTGGCGTCGGCGTTCATGACGTGGATCGTGTCGGAGACGGGGATCACCGGCAACGCCGCGCCCACTTCCCGCGCGGCGGCGATGACCGCGTGGAAGATCGCGGGGCTGAACAGCGGCCGCGCCGCGTCGTGTACCGCGATCAGCTCCGCCTCGTCGGCTTCCGCCAGACCGCGGATCACCGACTGCTGGCGCGTTTCGCCGCCCGCGACGAACGACACGCGCTCGCTGTTCTTCACGCTGGCGAGCAGCACCTCGGCCACGGGAACGACCACGCGGGCGACGTTCTCGTCGAGCAGGAACCGCTCGATCACGTGCTGCACGAGCGGTTTGCCGGCGAGGCTCTGGAACTGCTTGGGGAGAGGGCCGCCGAAACGGGAGCCGGTTCCGGCGGCGGGGATGATCACGACGATGTCGGCGCTCACGCGGCACCGCCCGGATTGAGGATTGAGGATTGAGGATTGAGGATTGAGGATTGCGGATTGAGGACTGGGAGCCGGAAATCACGCACAGGGTTCATCGCGTCGCATCCTCAATCCTCAATTCTCAATCCTCAATCCCGCGTGGCGGCCATCAGACCGCCATGATGTCGTGCTCTTTGCTCTTGAGGACCGAGGCCACCTCGTCGATGTGCTTGTCGGTGAGCTTCTGGATCTCGTCGAGGCCGCGCTTCTCGTCGTCCTCGGAGAGCTCGTGGTTCTTGAGCATCTTCTTGAGCTTGTCGTTGCCGTCGCGGCGGACCTGGCGGATGGCGGTGCGCGCCTCCTCGGCCATGCCGTGCGCCTTCTTGACGAGCTCCTTGCGGCGCTCCTCGGTGAGCACGGGGATGGGCACGCGGATCAGTTTGCCGTCCGAGGCGGGGTTGAAGCCGAGGTCGGAGGTGCGGATGGCCTTCTCGATCGGGGCGACCATCGACTTGTCCCACGGCTCGACCACGAGCAGCGCGGGCTCCGGCACCTTGATGCTCGCGGCCTGCGCGAGGGGCGTCGGCGTGCCGTAGTAGTCGACCTGGATGCTGTCGAGCATCGCGGCATTCGCGCGTCCGGTGCGCAGGGTCTTGAAATGGGCATGGAGCGCCTGGATCGAGCTGTCCATGCGGTGCTGCACGTCTTTGATCACGTCACTGATCGGCATGATTCGTCACTCCTGCTACGCGGCGGGCATCTCGTCGGAGACGATCGAGCCGACGTCCTCGCCGAGCAGCGCTCTCTTGATGTTGCCCTTCTCGCGCAGCGAAAAAATGTAGATCGGGATCGACGAGCCGCGCGCGAGATCGATCGCGGCGGCGTCCATCACCTGCAGGCGCTCGGCCAGCACGCGTTGATAGGTGACGTGCGGGAGGCGGATCGCGTTCGGGTCCTTCTCCGGATCGGCGGTGTAGATGCCGTCGACCTTCGTGGCCTTGAAGATGATGTCGCACTTGAGCTCCGCGGCGCGCAGCGCGGCGGCGGAGTCGGTGGTGAAGAACGGGTTGCCGGTGCCCGCGGCGCAGATGACGACGCGCCCTTTCTCGAGATGGCGGATGGCGCGCCGGCGCAGGAACGGCTCGGCGACTTCGGCCATGGTGATGGCCGTGGTCACGCGCGTGGGGACGTCGCGGCGCTCGAGGGCGTCCTGCAGCGCGAGCGCGTTGATCACGGTGGCGAGCATGCCCATGTGATCGCCGGCCACGCGGTCGATGCCCTGGGTCGCGCCGGTCACGCCGCGGAAGATGTTGCCGCCGCCGATGACGATGGCGATCTGCACGCCCAGGCCAGCGACTTCCCGGATCTCGTCCGCGATGGCCGCGAGAACGTCGGAGTCGATGCCGGAGCGGCGTCCGCCCATGAGGGCCTCGCCGGAGAGCTTGAGAAGGATGCGGTGATACCTGGGGTCCGCCATGCGAGGCGGTTTATAGCAGAAAGTGAAGGGCGCAGGGGGCAGGGCGCGGGGCACAGGAGAACGGTCTCGATCTCCTGTGCCCTGCCCCCTGCGCCCTGCGCCCTGTCAGGCGGGCGGAAGCCCGGCCTGAATTACTGCTTCATGTAGCTCGCCACTTCCGCGGCGAAGTCTTCGGAGCGCTTCTCGATGCCTTCGCCGAGCTTGTAGCGGGTGAAGCGGGTCACGTTGAACGTGCAGCCCGTCTCCTTGCCGCGGCTGGCCAGGTACTGGGCGACGGTCTGCTTGTCGTCGCGGATGTAGGCCTGCTCGAGGCAGCAGTTCTCGGCGTAGAACTTCTCCATCTTGCCCGAGACCATCTTCTCGACGATGTTCTCCGGCTTGCCGGACTTGAGGGCCGCGTCGCGGGCGATCTCGCGCTCGGTGTCGAGGTCCTTCTGGGTCACGTCCTCGCGGCGGAGGAAGCGCGGCTCGGCCGCGGCGATGTGCATGGCGACGTCTTTCGCCACTTCGTCGGCGGCGTTGCCGGTGCAGTTCTCGGCCACGACTTCGACCATGACGCCGATCTTGCCGCCGCCGTGGATGTAGGTGCCGATCTTGGCGTTGGCCGGCGCCTCGTAGCGGGCGAAGCGGCGGATGGAGATGTTCTCCTTGATGGAGGCGATCTGCTCGGCGACCTTCTGGCTGACCGGCTCGGACGTGCCGGGCCAGTTCTCCGCGAGGAGGGCGTCGACATCGGCGGCCTGGCTCCTGGCGACGGCGCCGGCGACTTCCCCGGCGAACTTCTGGAAGACTTCGTTGCGGCCGACGAAGTCGGTCTCGCAGTTGACCTCGACGAGGACGCCGACGTTGCCGTCGACGCGCGCGGCGATGGTGCCCTCGGCCGTGACACGGCCGGCTTTCTTGCCCGCGGCGGCCAGACCCTTCTTGCGAAGGATCACCACCGCCTGCTCCATGTTGCCCTCGGCCTCGGTGAGCGCGTTCTTGACGTCGCCGAATCCGGCGCCGGTCTGCTCGCGCAGCTCCTTGATCATGGCTGGAGTGATCGTCATGACTTGTAACCTCTCTGGAAGATGTAGGACGGGCCTCAGCCCGTCCCCGGGACGTGTGAGGGCGGGCCGGAAGCCCGCCCTACGTCAGGAAGTGTGAAGTTGAGAGCTCAGACCGCGGGAGCGGCGGCCTGGAACTGCTCGGCCTCGGACTGGATGTCGGCCGGGGCGGGTGCCACCTCGGCGCGGTCGCCCTTGTCCTCGACCCCGATGTAGCGCTCCTCGGCCAGGTTGTAGCCTTCGAGGACCGCATCGGCGATCTTCTGCGTGAACAGACGGATCGCGCGGATCGCGTCGTCGTTGCCCGGGATGACGTAGTCGATGTCCTCCGGGTCGCAGTTGGTGTCGACGATCGCCACCACCGGAATGCCCAGCTTCTTGGCTTCCTGGACCGCGATGTACTCCTTCTTCGGATCGATCACGAAGAGCGCATCCGGAAGGCCGTCCATCTCGCGGATTCCGATGAGGTTCTTCTGCAGCTTGTCGCGCTCCTTGTCGAGAGCGGCGCGCTCCTTCTTCGACATTTCCTTTTCCGTGTCGTTGAGGTGCGACTCGATTTCCTTGAGGCGCTCGATCGACTTGCGGACCGTCGAGAAGTTGGTGAGGGTGCCGCCCAGCCAGCGGTTGTTCACGTAGAACATGCCGCAGCGGTTGGCCTCCTCGAGAATGGCATCCTGCGCCTGGCGCTTGGTGCCGATGAACAGGATGCGTTTGCCCTGGGACGCGAGGTCCGCAATGAAACCGGAAGCTTCCTTAAAGAGCTTGAGCGTCTTCTGCAGGTCAATGATGTAGATCCCGTTGCGCTTGCCGAAGATGTACTTCTTCATCTTCGGGTTCCAGCGCTTGGTCTGATGACCGAAGTGAACGCCAGCCTCCAAAAGCTCTTTCATCGTAATAGAGACCGCCAAGTGAACCCTCCTTTAAAGATTGAAAATTGAAGATTTGAAAATCGAACGACGTGAAACATCTGCCAGACAAAAACAAAAGACAGGAGCCGGCGAAGCTCCTGTCTTTCCTTGCACGCTAAAGAAACCGGAACATGAGAGCCAACTAGCGCTTCGAGAACTGGAAGCGGGCGCGGGCGCCCTTCTGTCCGTACTTCTTGCGCTCCTTCATGCGCGGGTCGCGCGTGAGGAGGCCGGCCTTCTTGAGGCGCTTGCGGAGCTCGGTGTTGTAGACCTGCAGGGCGCGGGAGATGCCGTGGCGGATGGCGCCGGCCTGGCCGCTGGGCCCGCCGCCGTCGACCGTCACGACGATGTCGAACTTGTCGACCGTCTCGGTGAGCGACAGCGGCTGCTTGATGATCATCTTCAGCACTTCATTGCCGAAGTAGTCGTCCATCGAGCGGCGGTTGATCGTGATCGCGCCCGCTCCCGGACGAATGTGCACGCGCGCCGTCGAGGTCTTCCGTCTTCCCGTTCCGTAGTATTCGACCAAAGCCAAGATATCCTCCGTGAATTACTCGCCGACCTGCAGGGTCTCGGGCTTCTGGGCCTGATGACGGTGCTGCGTTCCGCGGTAGACCTTCAATTTCTTCAGCATCTTGCGGCCGATCTTGTTCTTCGGCAGCATGCCCCAGACGGCTTCCTCGATCATGTGCTCGGGCTTCTCGGCCCGCACGAACCGCGCCGCCTTCTCCTTCAGACCGCCCGGGTAGAGGGAGTGCTTGCGGTAGATCTTGTCCGTCTCCTTCTTACCGGTGAGGCGGACCTTCTCGGCGTTGATCACGATGACGTGATCGCCCGTGTCGAGGAACGGCGTGTACGTCGGCTTGGCCTTGCCGGTGATGATGTTGGCGATGGTCGTGGCCAGACGTCCGAGGACCTGACCTTCGGCATCGATCACATACCAGCGAGGCTCGATGTCTCCCTGCTTGGGAAAATAGGTACGCATGACTCTCCCTGAAAAACTGTTGTCGGTTGTCGGTCATCCGTTGTCCGTGGGGCTCGGGGCGGACAGCAAGCAACGCGACTGGCACTGCATGAAACCGGACGGCGCAGGTGTGAACCGCAAACGCCGACCGGATCAATCAAAGACGAAACACACCTTCCCTGAGGGGGAAAGGGCCAAAACGGTAACACTGCCGAACAGAGACCGTCAAGGAGTTCATTCCCTCCACCGCCCGGCCGGTTCCTCGGGTTCCTCGGGTTCCTCGGTTCCTCGGAGTTCCTCGGTTCCTCGGAGTTCCTCGGGGGAGTGAGCTCAGCCACTCCGAGGAACTCCGAGGAACCCGAGGAACTCCGAGGAACCCGAGGAACTCGCCTGTGGTACAAGCGGCTCGTGACCGCACGCCTCATCGACGGCAAGGCCGTCGCCCAGCAGTTGGAACAGGAAGTCGTCGAGGGGATTTCCCGGCTCGGCTTCAAACCGGGGCTCGTGGCCGTCCGCGTGGGGAACGATCCCGCTTCCGAGGTCTACGTCCGCAACAAGGCGAAGAAAGCCCGGGAGCTGGGTCTGGAAGGCACTGAGCTCGTGTTTCCGGAGACCCTGTCGGAAGCGGAGCTGCTCGCCGAAGTGGACCGGCTGAACCGGGACGACTCCGTCGACGGCATCCTCGTGCAGCTCCCCCTCCCCGCGCAGATCGACCCGAAGAAGGTGATCGACGCGATCAGTCCCGCGAAGGACGTCGACGGCTTCCATCCGATCACCGTCGGGATGCTCCACCTCGGCCGCCCGACGCTCGCGCCGTGCACGCCGGCGGGCGTGATCCGGCTGATCGAGTCGACGGGCGAGCCGATCGAAGGGAAGCACGCGGTAGTCATCGGGCGCAGCGACATCGTCGGCAAGCCGATGGCCGCGCTGCTGCTGCAGCGGAACGCGACCGTGACGATCTGCCACTCGCGCACGCGCGACCTGCCGGGCATCGCGCGGCAGGCGGACATCCTCGTCGCGGCGATCGGCAGGCCGCGGTTCGTGACGGCGGACATGATCCGGCCCGGCGCGATCGTGATCGACGTCGGGATCAACCGCGTGGACGGAAAGCTCGCCGGCGACGTCGATTTCGCCGCGGCGAAAGAAGTGGCGGGATGGATCAGTCCCGTGCCGGGCGGCGTGGGGCCGATGACCATCGCCATGCTGATGAAGAACACGGTCACGGCCGCGGCCGTGCGCCGCGGAGACCGGCCGAGATGACCCTGCTGCGCGTCGGGCTGACAGGCGGCATCGCGTCCGGAAAATCGACCGTGCGCGAGCTGCTGGCAAAGCTCGGCTGCCACACCATCGACGCGGACCGGCTCGTCGCGGAGCTCTACGAGCCCGGCCGCGCGGGCCATGCGGCACTCGTGCAGACCTACGGCGAAGCGATCCTGCGCGAAGACCGGACCATCGACCGGGCGAAGCTGGCGAACATCGCCTTCTCCGATCCGTCCGAGGCGAAGAAGCTGAACGCGCTCATCCACCCGATCGTGATCGCGGAGACCGAGGCCCGGCTCGCGGCGATCGGGAACGGGATCGCGGTCGTGGAGGCCACGCTGATGATCGAGTCCGGCGGGCGCCAGCGCTACGACCGCATCGTGGTCGTGGACGTCGACCCCGAGATCCAGGTGGAGCGCGGCGTGGCGCGGGGACTCACGCGCGCCGAGGTGGAGCGCAGGATCGCGAATCAGATCCCGCGCGAGGAACGGCTGCGCCACGCGGACTACGTGATCGACAACAGCGGCGGCCGCGAGCACCTCGAGCAGGAGACGCGGCGGGTGTACGAGCTGCTGCGCGCCGACCTGGCCGCCCTGTCATCCTGAACCGCGTAGACGGCGAAGGATCCCGTGCAACTTGCGCCGCCTGCGCCTGAATCAGGGGATCCTTCGCCGTCTACGCGACTCAGGATGACAGCAAAAGAAAAGCCCCGAGGCGTGACGCCTCGGGGCAGGTGCTAAAGAGCGGCGGACGCCACGCTAGGTGGTGGTCGTCGAGGACGTGCCGGACGTGTCGGTCCCGGTCATCGACGTGCCCGACGTATCGGTGCCCATCGTGCCCATGGTGTCGGTCGACATCATGCCCGTGCCGCTCGTGTCGGTCGACATGGTGTCGGTCGACATGGCGGTGTCGGTGCTGCCGTAGTCCGTCGAGGACGTCATCGAAGTCTCGGTGGTGGCCGAGGTGTCGGTGCCGGCCGTGTCCGTGGTCACTTCATTCTTCTGACAGGCGGCGAAGACGACGAGCGTCAGGACCGCGAGCAGAACGAGGAGTTTCTTGGTCATACGTTTTTCTCTTCCTTTGATTGTGTTCGTATTCGGCGGTTTCCAGTCGAATGCGTCACTCTGAGTGCCGGCGTCACCTCCTTGCCGATTGTCGTTCAGGGAACCCACACGCGGGAAAAGCCCAAGTCAGGAGGACAAGAGCACAACGGGTGCCAGAAAGCAAAACGCCCCGCCGAAGCGGGGCGTTCGCTGCTTGGGGCAGTTGAGAAACTAGGTCGTGGTCGTGGCCGTCGTGGACGACGTCTCGGTCGTGGCCGACGTGGAGGTCGCGCCCGTGTCCGTCATCGTCGTGTCCGTCGCCATCGTGTCGGTGGTCGACATCGTGGTCGTGTCGGTGGCCATCGTGTCGGTCATGCCGGTGTCAGAGCTGGTCATCGAGGTGTCAGTAGCGGCGGTGTCCGTCGCGGCCTCTTCCTTCTTGCAGCCGACGGCGAGCATCGAGACGACGAGCAGAGCAACCAGGGTCAGAACCAGAGACTTCTTCATTACAGTATTTCTCCTTCACTTTTTCAGATCTCGCGATCTGTTTACCGTTGTCAGTTTCCGGGGAGACGAGGATCGTACTTTGGGTGCCCGACTCACCTCACTTTGCGTTTAGTTTTGAAACCTGGACGCGCTTGGACGCGAATATCGGACAAATTGGCCGGGGGCATCGAAGGAGCACAGCGGCACCTTCACCGGGCGCTATGATAGGGACGGACTCGACAATGTCAAGCGGCACTTTGAGGGCGGTACACTCAACTCCGGAACCGGCACACCTCGAAACGGTGTCGTTCGACGGCACGCGCATCCACTACGACGTGTACGACGCACCCTCCCCGTCGGTCGTCGTGGTCGTCCCCGGCTTCTGGCGCGACCGCCGGCACGCTTCCATGGTTCGCCTGGCGCATTACCTCGTCGAACAGGGCTACCGGGCCGTGGTCATGGACCCGCGCGGCCACGGGGACAGCGAGGGGACGTACGGCTTCAACCAGCACGAGCAGCACGACCTCACAGCCGTGATCCGGGACGTACTGCGGAACAACGCCACCATCGGGTCCGTGACGCTGATCGGCTTTTCCTACGGCGGCGCGATCGCGATCTCGGCCGTCGCGCGGCACCGCGAGCTCCCGGTCTCCGGCATCCTCCTGATCTCCTCGGTCGCCGACTTCTCGATGATCACGCCGCGGCTGAATCCGTTCACGATGCACCGGCACATCGCGCTGAGCCAGGCCCTGCGTACGCCGAAGTTCGTCTGGAACATCCGCAAGATCGCCAAGCTCAGCGCGCTGGAGGACGTCCGCGACGTCCGCGTGCCGCTCTGCTTCATCCACGTGAAGAACGACTGGCTGATCGGCCACCGCCACTCCGTCGCGCTCTACGAGGCCGCAAACGAGCCGAAGGAGCTGCACCTGCTGGAGATCGAGGGGAACTACCACGCCGACCGGATCTTCAACGTGGCCGAGGATTCGATCGAGCCGATCGTGCGCGAGTTCCTCGCGCGCAATTGCGCGAAAACGTAGGGCGCGGCTTCAGCCCGCCTCCCGGACGGGGTGGGCGGACCACCGCCCACGAGGGAGGCGGGCTGAAGCCACGCCCTACATGAAAACGCGAAGGCCGCACGCTCGAGACGTGCGGCCTGAGGTGGTGTGCAATTGCGCGTCGCTTACGGCTGCGGGAACGGCGTAATGGGAGTCTGCCGCGTCGGCACGGGTACGATCTCGACTTCGATGACCTGAAGCTCAGGCATCATCTCTTCGTACCGCGGCCGCTTCGTGTCGGGCTTGCTCGAGCCCCCGATGCTGCCGTCGTCCTGCGTCCATTCCTCTCCGTCGAAGACCCACATAGGCTGTCCTTTCCGCCACTGGGATACTTCAAGGGCCCTGCCAGTTGGCATCGATTCGCTCGCTGCCCCTAACACACTGTTATACGTGAGGTTTACGCGATGAGTTTGCAGAGTCCGGTGTCGAATTCGTGACAGGACGTGTCCGGAGATTGGATCAGTCCCGTCCTTCTTTCCGGAGATGCTCGGCCAGGAGACGGTACGCATGGCCGCGGTGAGAGAGCGCGTCCTTCTCGTCGTCCGTCATCTCGGCGAAGGTCTTCTGCGAGCCGTGCGGCTGGAACCAGGCGTCCCAGCCGAAGTGGCGGGCGCCGCGCGGCTGGACGAGGATGTCCCCGCCGACTTCGCCGAGGAAGATCTTCACGCTGTGGCCGTCCCAGTAGCCGACGCAGCACTGCGCCTTCGCCGAGCGATTGTTGAGCGCGTAGGCGATCGCCGCGAGCCCCTTCCCGCCCGCGGCTTCGAGCAGCCAGCGTACGTAGGGACCGGGAAAGTTGCCGAGCTCGTCGAAGCCGAGCGAGACGTCCTCGACGACGAGCCGCGAGTATCCCTTGTTGCGTGCGACCTCGGCTTTGTAGCGGGTGATGTCCTCGACGGTCGCGGCCTGGATCTCGGGCAGCGCCAGGGCGACGCGGAGGACCGGCATGCCGAGGATGCGCTCGGCTTCGATGCCTTTGTTGGGATTGGTGGAGACGAGGATGATCGGCTCGGGCGCCGGCGCGTCATCCTGCTTTTTCTGCGATTTCGGCACGCCGACTACTTACTGCGCCGCGCGCAACGACTGGACGACACGGATCCGCAGGGTCTCGGGTGCTGCTACGGGAGAGAGTCGCCTGCGGAAGAAGCCGCGGAGGCGGCGGTGGATGGTGACGCGAGTCTCGCAGTCGGGGCAATCGTGGAGGTGGATCTCGATACTCTGTCGCTTCTGATCGCCGAGGGAACCATCGAGGAAGAAGTAGATGACACGTTTTACATCGTCACAGAGCATCGCTGCGTTTCCTTCCGTTGGGCATGGGGTGACGACTCGCACTGACTCGGAACTACGTTGCAGTTTTGTGAATTCCGTGGGGGCCATCATGGGTAGACGTCATCAGGCCCTACTGCAACCGGTCGGCCAAAAACGGCGAGGGCGGCCTTGCGGCCGCCCTCGATGCGAAACAGAGTGGGCCGCAGCCCGCCTCTACGTTGGTCATTCGACTTCGAAACGCTCTTCTTCTTCTTCTTCGACTTCGAACTCGAAGTCTTCTTCCTCGTCGCCGGCGAACAGGATCTCTTCCTCGTTCTCCTCCGGCTCGGTGACTTCGCCCTCCTCGGGCTTGGCGTCGTCCTTCTTCTTGCGGCCCTTCGTCTCGTCCTTGCGGGAGCGCATCTTGGCCGGCTCGGCCTCGCCACGGATGTAGCCGTACTTGCGGGCGTAGTCGAGCAGGGTGCGCTCGAGCATCTTCCGGCCGCGGTAGAGACGCGACATGACGGTACCGACCGGGCAGTCGAGGATCTCGGCGATCTCCTTGTAGGAGAAGCCCTCGATGTCCGCCAGGAGCACGACCATCTTGTAGTCGTGAGGGAGCGAGTCGAGCGCACGCTTGACGTCGGCATCCATCATGTCCTGGAAGATCTCGCTCTCCGGGTCACGGATGAGGTCGGGCGCGTTCTTCTGGATGACGCGCTCGTAGGACTCTTCGATCTCGGAGAAGTCGATCTTGTGAGGGGTGAGCTTCTTCTTCCGGTAGTTGTTGATGAACGTGTTCTTCATGATCTTGAAGAGCCACGCCTTGAAGTTCGTCCCCTCTTCGAATTTGTCGTAGTACTTGTAGGCCTTGAGATACGTCTCCTGCACGAGGTCCTCGGCATCTTCCGAGTTCCGCGTCATGCGGTAAGCGGTGTTGTACAGGGAGTCGACGTAAGGCATCGCTGCCTGTTCGAAATCCCATCCCTGTTCGTGTGTATAGACTTCCGCGCTCTTCATGATCTCTCCCGTGGCACAACCGCCGAAAACTTCAACCTTCGTGCCGCATGCAAGCTTAGATGCACGGGCAAATAAAATAGTTACTCCCAGCGCGACACGTTTCCCGAAGCGGTTGTGTTGACTACGGGTTACGTGACTGAGCCGCGGCCGGTTCGGGCCCGCCCTTTGCGTCGAAATGCCAACGTCCGTCTTCAAAGACGGACACGTGCGTCCGCAAAAGCGGCTCTCGGTGATTACTTTAGGTCAACTGAGGGAACTGCTGGTAGGTCGGCTGTGAACATCCAGTGAACGACCTGTATTCCCGCAAACCGGCGGATTGTACACAGTCAGACGAACGTGCGCAAGAGCTCTTCGTAAGCCCGGGTGATTTCGATGAATCGCGCCGAGGCTTCGCTCTGCGCTTCGGACGTCGCGCCGTGGAAACGGTCGGGGTGGTGCTGGGAGACGAGACGCCGGTAGGCGGCACTCAGTTCCTCGCGCGTCGGCGTGGCCTCGAGGCCGAGGACGCGGAGGAGGTCGGCTGTCGCCTGCGGCTTGCGGGCGAAGAGCGGCTCGCGGTCGGCGCCGCGGGGACGCCCGTCCCGGGCGTGGTCGACGTATTCGAACCCGTAGAGCTCGCGCAGCCGTGCGAGCGCGTCGGTCTGGAAGCCGAGCCCGAAGCTGAGGTCGAGCAGGGCGGCGTACTGGCGGACGGGCACGGGGCTACGCGCCGCAACGAGCTGGACGGCGACTTCCAGCAGCTCGCGCCGCTGCTGCGGCGTGGCGATGCGCGCGTAGCTCTCCGCCCAGTTGCCGGCGTCGATCCCGCGCGTGACCGGCGCCGCGATCCCCGAGCCGCGGCGCACCTGCCGCAGCGCGTCTTCCTCTCCTCCCCCGCCCGCCGCCACCACGTGGAAGAGCAGCGACGCGGCGATGGTGTCGCGCTGCGGCGCCGGCATCGTGACCTCGCTCCGCTCCTGCTCGCGCGTGAGCATCGTCATCGCGCCGATGACGAAAGCGGCCAGGCCGCCTCCCGCAATGAGGATGAAGAAAATCGCGATCATGGGTCACGCGGCGACGGTGAGGAGCGACGCCACGGTCTCCAGTTTCGCCCGCAGCCCGGCGTCGCTGAGCACGGGCGTCGAGCCGTCGATGTCGATCTCGTCGTCGACGCTGATCCAGCTCCTGCAGCCTCCGTACTCATCGCGGTAGCGGATTTCGGCCGGGGCCGCGAGCGTCCACGTGCGCAGGGCGATGACGTAGAGGGCCTGATCGGGACGGAAGCGGTAGCGGGCCTCGAGGGTCTCCATCGGCAGGGCGACGAGGGGCTGGAGGCGCTCCAGGACGTCGAGGTCGCGTACGGTCCAGGTCTGGACGACCTCGCACCAGTGGGTGATGGTGACGCTCGGCCGGGCCTCGGTCTCGCCCTGATGGAAGTAGGTCGGGTAGAGGTAGAAGCGCTCGGCCTCGACGCCGAAGGCGGGATCGGCGATGCCGCCCTTGCGGATCAGGATCACCTGCTCGCCGCGCCCGAGGGCGGCGACGACGTTCGACCATTCCTTGAGCGCGGTGTGGTTGGGGATCTTGTTCATGCCGGGAGGATTATCGCGTTTCTGCCACCCTTTGGAGCGGGGGCGAGGGCCTCCGCGCTTCAAACGGGCTGGGGCTCCCCTCACGCCGGAACGTACGTCACGGAGTTCACCGGGCCCTCCCAGACGGTCACGCCGACCACCACCGCGTCTTCGTCTTCGACCGCTGCCTGGAGCTCGCGCGCGAACCATTCGGCGATGTTCTCCGCGCTGGGGTTGATCTCCGTGAACGGGGGCACGTCGTTGATGCAGGCGTAGTCGAGCTTCTTCGCGAGCAGCTCGAGCTTGCGCTTGGCGCTGACGAAGTCGACGGCGATGGCGTCGGAGTCGACGCCGCCTTCGCGGCCGGCGAGGTCGGCTTCGACCTTGTACGAATGGCCGTGCAGCGGCTCGGAGATGCCGCGGTACTCGCGCAGGTAATGGGCAGACTCGAAACGAGCCTCGACGCGAACGGTGTACTTACCGGGCATGCTCCTCCGCGAAAACGTGGGCGATGAGTTGCTCGTCCATTCCGAGCTCGCGCAGCTCCTCGGCGGTCGCTTCCTTGCGCAGGAGCTCCATGGCCCGGCGGTCGTCCCAGCACGCGCTGGGCGAGTTTTCCTCGGCCAGATGGATCAGCGTCAGCAGCGTCCGGCGGCGGCTTTCGTCCATGCTTTTGCCAACGTTGCGAAGTGTACAATGCGCGCCGATTTCACGATGCCGCTCCCGAAAAGCGTCCTTTGCTCCGCCTGCAAGAAGACCTATCCCGAGGGATGGAAGCGCTGCCCGTATTGCGGGCACGACGAAATGCGCCTCAAACAGGACCGGCAGGCGGCGCGGTACATGGAGAAGAAGGTGCGCGAGTTCGAGCAGCGCACCGGGAAGAAGCCGGCGCGGAAGGACGAGCGGCCGCAGCAGCAACCGCAACGCGACGGCCAGCGGCAGCGCGACCGCCAGCGGCCGGGACAGAAGGCGCAACAGGGCGGGAAACCGCAACAGCAGCAGCAACAGCGCGGGCCGCGTCCGGACGGAGGACGGCCACCACGTCCGCCGCAGGAGGCGCGGGAGGCGCGGGCGGAAGCCCGCCCTGCGTCCGCCGTAGCGGGCGGCGAGGCGGGGGCGTCGCGCAAGCGCAGGCGCCGTCGCGGACGCGGCGGTGCGGGTCAGCCGCAACAGCCGGGCGAGCGTCCGCCGCAGCAACAACAACCGCAGCAACAACAACCGCAACAGCAGCCGCAACAGCCGCGGCCGGAGCGTCCGCCCCGGGAGCCGCGCGAGCCCCGCGAGCCGCGAGAGCCGCGCGGGCCTCGTCCGGAGCGTCCGCCGCGGCCCGAGGGCGCTGGCGCCGGCGACGGCGCGGCCGGAGGCGAGGGAGCGGCCGGAGGGCCGCCGTCAAACAAGCGGCGCAGGTTCCGGCGGCGACGCCGGGGCGGCAGCGGCGGCGGTGGAGCCGGCGGCGGCGGTGGCAGCGAACCGGCCCCGTAAGTACCGCGCGGAGCACTCCGCGAATCCCTCGCAGCGAACGCAGTAGCCATCCGTCGCGTCCGGCTTGAAGTCCGCCGGGGGGCAGATGTTCACGTTCGGCACGGTGTCGCGGTCGCACTGGCCGATGAGCCGCTCGGCCTCGGCCGCGGATCCGGACGCGATCACGTGCTTCATCGCCGCGAAGCGCGCCGCGTTGTGCATCGCGATCGTGTCCACCCGCGGGACCGGCGCCGGCGGCGACACGGGCGGCACCTGCGAGGCCCGGACGATCACGATGCGGATGCGCAGCATCAGGAAGTACACGAAGGCGACCGCCGAGCCGGCGAGCGCCGCGACGTTGGCCGCGCCGCCGGCGAACACCCCGTACAGGAGCGCCACGAACGAGATCAGCGCGATCAGGCGGAACCGCACCGGGATCACGCCGAACAGATACAGCGTGTGCTGCGGAAACGCCGCCGCGTAGACGTACAGCAGCGTGTAGTAGACGAAGTACGTGCCGAGGAGCGGGATGCCGAGCCAGGCGGCGATGCCGGCGGACGTCAACGTCGAGAGCGCGAACAGCGAGACGAAATGCCGCGTCCCCCACTCCTCCTCGATGGCCGCGCCCATCATGTAAAGGAGGAGCAGCGTCACGAACAGCGAGATCGCCTCGAGCCACCCCTCGCCCGCCTGCGTGAACTGCCAGGTGACGACGCGCCACACTTCGCCCTGGAGCACGGCGCCCCACTCGAAGCGGAACAGGGAGGCGTACTTTTCGGGGTCCTGGTGCTCGAGCAGAAAGAACGCGACGTTCAGGAACAGCAGGATGAACACACTGCGCAGATTCTCGCGTCGGACACGGGCCATGGTTCTGACTCTGGACGGGCCGCAGCCCGCCCTACGTTGAAGAAGGAAGGCCGCGCTGAAATTTCAGCGCACCTCCACCCCGGTGTCGATGAATTGCAACGTGTCGCCGACCTTCAGTTGGTGCTTCGCCGCCTCGCCGCCGCCCACTTCCAGCACGTAGCGCGCGATCACGCCCGGCCCGTAGCTGGGACAATTGACCACATGGCAGGGCGGCACGTTCTCCTTGATCCCCACCACCCGCCTCGCCGAATCGACCCAGATCATGTCCAGCGGGATGCGCGTGTTCTTCATCCAGAACGAGAACACGTCGTCTCGCGGAAAGACGAAGAGCATCCCTTTGCCGGGATCGAGGTGGTCGCGATACATGAGTCCCTGGGCCCGCATCTCGTCGTCGGCCGCGATCTCGACGCTGACCACGAAGCCGTCCGGGAAGACGACGCGCGGACCGGAGGCGGCCACCGGCGGCGGGATGGTGCCGGGCTCGTTCACCGGAGGAGGCGGCGGCACGGGCGTGGGGCTGGAACAACCGATCATGACGAGCAGCATGGCGGCGACGCGCAGCGGCGCAGTCCTCATTTCTCCTCCACCTCCACCACTTCGGGCTCGCTGTCGCGATCGCGCGCGATGAGCCCGTACTTTTTCGCGTAGTAGCGGAACGATCGGAAGGACATCCGCAGGAGCTCGGCCGCCGCGGTCTGGACCCCGCCGGAGCGCTCCAGGGCCTTGAGCATGAAGATCTTCCCGATCGCCTCCAGGTGGTCCTGCAGCGAGATCCCTTCGGGCGGCAGCTCGAACGTCGCGTCCGGGATGCGGCCGCCGAGGAGGACGTGCTCGGGGAGAGACTTGGTGGTCAGGACCTCCGAGGCCTCGAGCGCGATCATGCGCTCGACGACGTTCTCCAGCTCGCGCACGTTGCCCGGCCAGTGGTACTTCTCGATCGCGCGCATCGCGTCGGTGGAGATGCGCTTGCGGGGCACGCCCATGCGCGTGCAGAACTTCTCGATGAAGTGCTCGACGAGCAGCGGGATGTCCTCGCGGCGGTGGCGCAGCGGGGGCAGCGTGATGGGGATGACGTTGATCCGGTAGAAGAGATCCTCGCGGAACGTGCCTTCGCGGATCGACTCCGCCAGGTCGCGGTTCGTGGCGGCGATCACGCGCACGTCGACGGGACTCTCGACGTTCGAGCCGACCTTGCGCACGACGCGGTCCTGCAGGACGCGCAGGAGCTTGATCTGCATGGCCGTGGACGTTTCCCCGATCTCGTCGAGGAAGATCGTGCCGCGGTCGGCTTCGTGAAAGAGGCCGCGCTTGTCCCGCACGGCGCCGGTGAAGGCCCCGCGCTCGTGACCGAAGAGCTCGGACTCGAGGAGCGTCTCCGGCAGCGCGCCGCAGTTGATGGAGACGAACTTTCCGCGGCGGTCGGAGTTGTAGTGGATGGCCCGGGCAATGAGCTCCTTGCCCGTGCCGCTCTCGCCGGAGATCAGCACCGTCGACATCGTCTTGGCGATGCGCTGGACGATGGAGAAGATCTCCTGCATCTTCGCGCTCTTGCCGAGGATGTTCGCGAAGGTGAAGCGCTCTTCGAGAGCGGTGCGGAGATGGAGGTTCTCGTCCTCCAGTTCTTTCCGCTCGACCGCCTTGCGGACGATGATCTTCAGCTCTTCGATGTCGAAGGGCTTGGCGATGTAGTCGATCGCGCCGGCCTTGAGGGCCTCGACGGCCGAGCGTGTCGAGGTGTGCGCCGTGATCATGACGAAGACCATCGAGGGCGTCTGCTGCTTGATCTCGCGGACGAGGTCGATGCCCGAGCCGTCGGGCAGCATGAGATCGCAGAGGACGACGTCCGGTTCGCGGCGCTGGATGGCCGCGTGCGCTTCGCCGAGGGACGCCGCGGTGTCGACGTGCCAGCCCTCTTCCTCGAACACGATGGTGAGGAAGTCGCGGAGGGACGCCTCGTCGTCGACGATGAGCAGATTCACGACCGGCATTCTACCGGCACGGCCGGAGCGCCGGTTCGCACAGCGCTTCGACCTCCTCCTGCGCCAGCGCCACGAGGTACGCGATCTTTACGTCATTGATGTGTTCACGGCTCATTTCGTCGATCAGCAACTCCAGTCCGGCCTTGTGACGGCGGAAGAGCGCGTCCGGCACGGTGGCGCGGAGGCGCGTGATGGCCGCCTCTCTTGTGACGCGCGGGCGGAGGGTGGGTTGCCCGTTGGCCGTGACCCGTTGCCCGGGCGTGAGGGCTCGCCTGCGCAGGCGGTTCTTTCTGGAGACGGTTTCGACGATGCGGGTCTCGCGGGTTTCCGGGAGGAAGTAGATCGCCTTGACCGTGTCCCGCGGCTGGCCGATGCGGTGCGCGCGGCCGTTGCGCTGGTCGAGCTTCACGGGGTTCCAGGGGATGTCGTAGTGGATCACCGTCGCCGCCCGCTGCAGGTTCAGCCCCTCGGCGGCCAGGTCCGTGGAGACGACGACGTCGATGCGGCCGGCGAGGAATGCGCCGAGGACGGCGTCGCGGGACCGCTCGCGGGAGGTGACCAGGCCGGAGCCGCGGATCGCCGCGTGGAGATCGCGTGCCGTGGCGGCGGAACCGGTGAAGATGAGCGTCGGCTGGCCGTCGAGCAGGTCGAGCAGGAGGCCGCGTTTCGTATTCGGCGCGTCGCGGGCGTGCTGCGCGAGCAGGTCGATGCGCGCGATCTCCTCGCGGATGGCTCGTGGATCGGCGTCGCCGGGCGGGGCGAAGAGGTCCCAGAAGAGGATCTCCTGGAAGGCGTCGCGGTCCTCCTCGTGCGCGAACGCGGCGCGGTAGTCGCGCTTCGGGAGGGTGCGGCCCGCGGCGATGGCCGCGAGCGCGCGCTCGTAGAAGCGCCGCTGGCGGCGGAGGGACTCGATGAGGGCGGCCTCGCTGGACTCGAGCCGGCGCCAGAGGAACCGCCGCAGGATCGCGCTCTCGCCGACGAGCGGAAAGCGGAGGTCGTCGATGCCGGTGGCGCGGAGCACCGGATGCCGCACGACCCGGCGGTCGAGATCGCCGAACTGCAGCGCGGGCGGCAGGACGCTGCGGTCGCGGCGGATGGCGAGCGTGGCGACGATGGTGGCGATCAGCTCGCGGTCGCGCGCGGCGAACGCGACGTCGATCGACGGTACGCCGGCGTCGCTCAGCAGGTCGTCTCTGGCGATGAGCCGCACGAGCGCTTCCAGGTCGCCGAGGCCGTTGCAGATCGGGGTGGCGGTGACGAGGAGGACGCGCGCGCCGGTCGTGCGCCGCGCGAGCGCGGCGTAACGCCGCGTGCGCGGGTTGCGGAACGCATGCGCCTCGTCGACCACCACGACGCGCTCCGCGGGCTCGGCGAAGAACGGATCGCGCAGGATGCCGTCGTGCGTGAGGACGTTCGCCTGCACGCCGAAGTCGCGCAGCGTCTCGCGCCATTGCGTCACGAGCGCCGCGGGCACGATCAGATCGACATGACGAAAGCGCCGCATCACCTCCGCGGCGACGAAGGACTTCCCCAGGCCCACCTCGTCCGCGAGGATCGCGCCGCGGCGCGTGCCGAGCAGCTCGAGCACGCGCGCGACGGCGTCAGTCTGATGGGCGGCGAGCACCGAGCCTCCGGTCGAGGTACTCGCGCAGCGTGGCCTGCTCCTCGGGCGTGACGCCGTACAGCCGCGACACGACGGCGTCGAGCTCGCTCTCGACGTCCGCGCCGCGATGCGCCCGCCTCGCGAGACGCACGAGCCTCTCCGCTTCGGGATCGGTCTCCGGCCACGGCAGCCCGGCCACGGTGCGGCCGAAGTAGCGGAAGTGCGCGTCCTTGGCGCGCTCCGCGACGCTGACCAGCAGGGCGCCGGCGACGGTGGAGTTGAGGACCGCGGCGATGAGATAGGCCTCGTCGAGCGACACCGCGTCGATCGCGTACAGCGTCTGGTTCGGAATCAGCGGCACCGGCCGCTCGCGCACGTGCACGATGTCCGGCAGCACCGCCGCGGCCACGCCGCGCGACAGGTCCTTCCACGCGACCTTGATCCCGACGTGCTCCGGCCGCACGAACCGCAGCCGGAAATCGGACGGCTGCATCCCGCGCGCGGCGGCGAGCTTCTCCAGCCACTTCGGCGGCTGGCGCCAGCCGTCGCGCGGAGGCCAGAGCATCCACTGCGACTCGGCGACGGTCCAGCGCTGCAGGTCGCGCCCGCGCACGCAGCGGCAGAGCGCCGTCCAGGGAATGCGCAGCGCGCGGATGGTCCCGGCGTCCAGAAAGAAGTTGCGGTTGTCGCCCGTCTTCACGCCCATGAACGGCTTGCGGCAAAGGGCCTTGGCGAGCGGCTGGTGCGTGTCGCGGACGCGCCTCAGGATGGCCGCGACCTCCGGCGGCAGCAGCGCCCATTCCGAACCGATGACCGTCAGTTGGGATCGGGATTGGACTCCGTTGGCGCCCAGGATGATGCCGAGGGGGAAGGTGTCGGCTTCGAACCACTTCCGGCGGCGGGGATCGTCGCTCCAGTCGTAGACGTCGATGACCCGGCCGTTCGCGGCGCGGCGGAGCGGGGCCGCGTACACCGCGTTGAGGATCTTTGCCGGCATGAGCAGCGAGACGACCCCATCGGGCGCGGCGAGCTGCAGGGCACGCTCGAAGAAGGCCACCGAGAGGTCCGGCTGGTGGAAGGCCACGCCGTCGTGATGCGACCGGAAGAGCGAGTAGCGCTCGGCGAACATCTTCTTCGCCCGGGGCTCGATGCGCGCGTTGCGCACCCAGGGCGGGTTGCCGACCACGACGTCGAATCCGCCGTGGGCCATCACCGGCGCGAAGTGCACGTCGAAGGAGAAGAAGTCCAGCGTCCCCTGCTCGACGCGGTCGAGCATCGTCTGCGCGGTGGCGATGCGCTGCTGGAGCTCGTTGCAGCGCCGCTCGTCGACGGGCTCCGCGCGGCCGAAGAGGTCCGCCTGCGGCGTCAGCTCGCGCAGCAGCTCCGCCTCGCTGACGTCGATCGTGCGCGCGAGCAGCTCGGAGGCCAGACGCTGATCGTTGCCGCGGATGATGCGGTAGAGCGCGGGGCGCTGCGAGAACGGCGCGTTGCGGTAGCGCTCGAGCAGGTCGCGCTGCGCGTGCAGCGCCGCCACCCAGTCGACGTAGATGTCCATGCGCGCGTCGCCGAGGAAGTCCGTCGGGCTGAGGAGCGAGTTGCCCTGGAGGATGTTGCGGTCGAGGTTCGGCAGCGGCTCCACGCGATCGATGGTCGCGTCGCTGCCGGAGACGATCGCCAGCCACAGGCGCAGCTCGCACAGGCGCACGGCCTCCGGCTTCAGGTCGACGCCGTACAGGGAGTTGGCGATGATGCGGCGGCGCAGGTCGGGCGGGACGTCGTTCGTCCGCGCGCGCCACAGCCGCTCGATCACGCCCAGGGCGGACAGGAGGAACGCGCCGGAGCCGCAGGCGGGATCGAGGATGGTGATGCGCGCCAGCTTCTCGACGGCCGTCTCGTCGGCGGCGTCGCCCAGCCACTCGGTAATGGCGCGCTCGGTGAGCACGTCGACCACTTCCCGGGGCGTGTAGAAGCTGCCGCTCGCGGCGCGCTCGTCGGCGGCCATCAGCGACTCGAAGACGCGGCCGAGCATCTCCGGGTCGATGTGCGTCCCCGCGGCGCCGCTCCCGGCGTTGACCTCGTTGAGCCGGAAGTCGAAGCGCTCGAACACGTCCTCCAGCACGCGCTGCATCAGAGCGTTCGACAGGTGCATCGCCGGATGCCGCTGCTCGAACGGCGACGGCTCGAAGAGACCGCCGTTCAGGTACGGCACGCGCCCGAGCTTGCGCGCGGCCAGCGTCCGCTCGTGCAGCGGCGTGTTCAGGCAGCCGAAGAAGAGAGGGAGAAGGACCCCGGAGAAGAACTCCCGCTCCCGCCGGATCTCGTGCTCGAGGCGGTCGATGAGGAAGCGCCGCTCGCCGCCGAGCCAGCCTTTCTCCTGGACGAACGAGAGGAAGAGCAGCCGCGACAGGATCAGCAGCGCTTCGCCGTCGACCGCGGTCCGCTCCTCGCCCGGAAGCTGCTCCGCGAGCTCCGCGGACACGTCCTGGACGGCCGCGCGGAAGCGCTGGAAGAACTCGCGCGTGACCTGCTCGCGGTCGAGGGCGCGATCGAAGATGCGCGGCAGCGACTCCTCGTCGCCCCTGGCCAGCAGGTTCAGGCGGTCGAGGGAATGCGGCGTCGGATGGGCCAGGTCGACGTCCAGCCGGCGCAGCGCGCGGTCCGGGGAGAGATCGAATATCGACAGCGATTGATCCGCGCAATAAATCAGCGCTGATTTCGTGACGATATTGTATTCGCGGTAGCTGCGCATGAATTCGGCGATCCATTCTTCGCGCACGTTTCCGTTCAGGAGGAACAGGTCGAAGTGGCGCAGGCGGGAGACCAGGCGGAGATGCCCTTCGCCGTTCCACGGGATGTTCACCCCGCCGCGCCGCCACTCGTGCGCGTCGACGTCGATGGGCGCGACGGGATAGCCGAGCCGGCGGAGAAGGTCGAGCGCGCCCGCCTCGCCGGTATATTGTCGGAGTGCGGCGGCGGTCAGCATGACGCCTCCGGGTGAGGGCGCAGGGCGCAGGGCGCGGGGCGCAGGAGCACGGACGACGCGAGTCCGGAGAACGCTCTCCTGCCCCCTGTGCCCTGTCCCCTGCGCCCCGAGACGAAATGCACATCCGCTGGGCCTACCTCAAGCGCATCCTCGCCGGTGCGATTTTCGGGCTGTACATGGCCCACCTGCTCTATTTCCTGAACCCGCAGGTGGACATCACTCCGCTGCGCCTGTCGACGGTCACGCTGGTCTACGGGCTGACCTGCGGCCTGCTCTTCGGCAGCGCCCTCTACGGGCTGCGCCTGCTGCGCGTGCGGCTGTTCGGGCGCGCCGAGGCGTACCGGACGCACGGCTTCGGCTTCGTGGTCTTTGCCGCGTTCTTCTCGTCGTTCATCTACTGGATGCACCTGCAGCTCGTGCAGATCTACCTGCCGCGCGGCGCGGTGCGCATCCTGTCGAAGGCGACGAACACCATCACCCTCACCGCGTTCGTGCTGCTGCTGCTGTGGATCCTGCAGCGCAACGCCGATCGCCGCACCTCGCGCGCGATCTTCCTCGGCGGCGTGATCGTGATCGCGATCTCGTCGTTCTTCCTCTACCAGCGCCGCGAGAGCTACCGGCGCGAACAGAAGGGCGTGGTCGTGGCGACCATCGGCGCGGTCGCGGGACACCGTCCGGTCATCCTGGTCGCCGTCCGCAACCTGCCGCACGACTGGATCGTGACGATGAAGGGCGAAGGCCTCCTGCCGTTCTTCGAGCACGCCACCGAGTCGGCGTACTTCACGCGCCTCGAGCCGTTCCGCACCAGCCACCCAAACTCGCTGTGGGCGTCGCTCGCGACCGGGAAGCTGCCGTACCGGCACCAGGTCACGGGCCGGTTCTCGTACCGGACGCCGCTGAACCGCGACGAGCCGTTCCTGCTGCTGCCGTACGGGGTGGGCTTCCGCGCCTGGGGCCTGATCCCGCCCGTCGAGCGGATCTCCGCTCCCCTCCCCTCGGGTGTCGCCCTCCCGGTGTGGACGCTGTTCGAGCGCCTGCAGCTCTCCTCGCGCGTCCTGCTCTGGCCCTCCGTCGAAACGCCGAAGCTCCCCGCCCCTCGGCTGGACGGCGTCGCCGGCCGCTTCGACGCCACGGGCAGCGTGAAGCCCGCCATCGTCGACGCGCTCTCGAGCGACCTGGCCGGCCTGACGAACATCCGCGGAGAGTCCGCGCTCACGGCCGTGGCCGTGGAAGGCTTCTCGGCCGCGCAGCGCGCGCTGCACATCTATCTCAACGACCTGCCGCCGCGCGGCACGGTCAAGGGCGATGCCCTGCGTGCCTACGCGCAGCAGCTCGACCGTGCACTGGGCGAGATCGCACGCACGCACCCCGGGCACCTGCTGGTCATCTGCTCGCCGTCCGCCGTCACGCCGCCGCAGCTCCCCGCGAACGCCTTCGCCCTGGCCCGCCTCGAGCTCTCCCAGAGCGATCCCGGCGCGGACGACGGCTTCGTGCTCGTGAGCGGACCCGCGGCCGCGCATCGCGAGAACCCGAAGCCCGCGTACATCGTCGACATCGTCCCGACGCTGCTCTTCGCCGCGGGGCTGCCGGTCGGACGGGACATGGACGGGCGCGTGATCACCGATGCGTTCTCCGAGGAAATGCTGCGGGCCTCGTCGCTGTCGGCGATCCAGACGTACGAGGCCGAGCGCGTGGTGGTGCGGCGCTCCGGCACCTGACGCGCGGCTCACGACACCCACCTCTTCTTGTTGCGGTCGTAGCGCAGCGCGCGGATCTTCGCCGTGGCCCCGTACACGCGGACGCACCAGAGCTCCCCGTCGTTGTCGGTGATGTAGATCGTGCCGGGCGTGGCCTCGCCGATGGGCGAGAAGGAGCAGAGCGCGGTCTGATTGAAGGTGACGGGCGACTTCACCGTGTCGCCGTCCGGATCCTTGAACGGATAGCCGGGGAGGCCGATGGTGACGATCTGCGACTGCGAGAAGACGATGCGCGGCTTCGCCACCATCCAGTCGATGCCTTTCTTGATGTCGTCGTTGCGGACGCCGTCCCGGTCGCCGTCCGCGTAGGTGGCGAAGTGCCACGTGCCGTTCAGCAGCACGAACTTCACGCCCGTGTTCGTGCCGTTCGCGATGGCGCGCATGCGGACCAGGTGAAACACGCCGCGCAGCTCGGCCGCCGCCGCGCGCATGGCCATGCGCCGCTGGATCCTGAAGAAGTTCGGGAAGGTGACGCCGAGGATCAGACCGATGATCGCCAGGATGATGAGGAGCTCCATCAGGGTGTAGCCGTTGCGTCTGGACACACGTTCTCCTTTCAGGGGGCAGGGGACAGGGCGCAGGGGGCAGGAGACCGGGGTGGCTACTGCGCCCTGTCCCCTGCGCCCTGCGCCCTCGCTTCGAAGGGGGGCCGCCGCGCCGCGCGGCGGCCCCGTTGAGGATGGGTTGGTGGGACTTCAGGTGGGACTGGGAGGTGGGCTACTTCGCGCGCGGCTTGCGCGGGGACTTCACTTTGGTGGAGAGGGTCGTGTTGCCGGAGACGGCGATGTAGGGCGACATCAGCTCGAAGGTCTTGGCGCCGATGCCCTTTACCTGCATCAAGTCCGCGGCCTTCTTGAACGGCCCGTGCTCGGTGCGGTACTCGATGATCCGCTCGGCGGCCTTCTCGCCGACGCGCGGCAGCAGCGCGAGCTGCGCGGCATCCGCCGTGTTGATGTTGACCACGCCCGCGGAGGCAGGCGCGTCACCGGCCAGGGCGACCGAGCCGATGGCCGCGAGAATCAGAGCGAGGGTGAAGATCTGAAGGGACTTCCGCATCATGTCTGTACTCCTTCCTTGTGTTTGAGGGTTGTTGGTTTGCTGCGTCTTCTGGCTGTTTGTTCCACACGAATTCCGGTCCTTACGACCTGCTTTTTCCGGTTCTCGTCATTGCTCTACCTCGGCACCACCTCCTTTCGCGGGGCACAGAGTTCAAGCGGGCCGCCACCGGCACGCGGCAGCTAAGTCGTTGAAGTGGAGCCGGTTAGCGGAATCGGGCGCTTCGAGCGATGTCTAAATCGCGAGCGGCAGAAAGGGAGGAGGCAAAAGATTTTGCCCTTGGGGAGTGCGGTTATACTTTCGCAGGCGCCGAATGAAGGAAAAGCGTGAGATCTATCGCTTCCTCCACGTCACACCCCGCCGCATTTTCGAGCAGCTCGATCAGTACGTCGTCGGGCAGCGCCACGCGAAAGAAGTCCTGGCCATCGCGGCGTACAACCACCTCAAGCGTATCGAGTACCTGAAGTTCGGCGGCGACGTCTCCATCCGCAAGTCGAACATCCTGATGATCGGGCCGAGCGGCAGCGGGAAGACGTATCTGGCCCGCACGCTGGCGAAGATCCTGGACGTCCCCTTCGCCTACAACGACGCCACCGCGTTCACCGAGGCGGGCTACTACGGCGAGGACGTGGAAGTGGCCATCGGGCGGCTGCTGTACGCGACGAACCAGAATGTCGACGCGGCCGAGAACGGCATCGTCTTCATCGACGAGATCGACAAGATCGCCCGGCGCGGCGGCGGCAACCGGACCGGCTCCAGCCAGCGCGACATCGGCGGCGAGGGCGTGCAGCAGTCTCTCCTCAAGATCCTCGAGGGCGAGAAGCTCTTCGTCCCGATGAACGTCACCGCGCACTGGAACAAGTACGACTACGTCGAGATCGACATCGCCAACATCCTCTTCATCTGCGCGGGCTCGTTCTCGGACATGGAGGAGGACCGGAGCGACGGCCGCAGCGTCGGCTTCGTGGAGAGCGCCGGGCCGCAGCGGCAGGGCGTCTCGTCCGAGGACCTCGTGAAGTACGGCTTTCTGCCGGAGCTGCTGGGACGCCTGCCCGTGCGCGTCGAGCTGCAGGAGCTCTCGCCCGCCGACCTCGTCACCATCCTCACCGAGCCGCGCGAGGCGATGGTCCCCGAGTACCAGCGCCTCTGCGCGCTCGACCAGATCCAGCTCGAGTTCAGCCGGGAGGCGCTGTTCGCCATCGCCCACGCCGCCCTCAAGCAGCGCCTCGGCGCCCGCGCTCTGCGGGCCATTCTCGAGAAGGTCCTGCACCCGATCCTCTTCGTCGGACCGGAGCGCGCCGGCGAGCGGATCGTCGTCACACCCGAGGACGTTCTGCGCGTTACGTCATAGACTGCGCCCATGCGCACGATCGGAATCGCCGCGAAGGTCACCGCACCGCCCGCCATCGCATACGCGCAGCAGATCGCCAACGACCTCCAGGCCCGGGGCCTCACGGTCTTCTTCGACGAAGACACCGCGGCGCAGCTCGACGGGAACGTAGCGCACCATCCGAAGGCCGAGCTGGGCCGCCACTGCGACCTCCTGATCACCTTCGGCGGCGACGGCACGCTGCTCTCCGTCGCCCGGCACGCGCCCGAGCACGTCCCCATCCTCGGCGTGAACATGGGCACGCTCGGGTTCCTCACCGAGATCCGCGTCGAGGAGTTCCCGGAAGTCCTCGAGCGCGTCCTGGACGGGCAGTACTTCGTCGAGCCGCGGGTGACGTTCACCGTCAGCGTGAACGGCCCGAACCACGACGAGAGCAAGCGCTACCGCGTCCTCAACGACGCGACCATCAACAAGAGCGCGGTGGCGCGCATCATCGAGATGCGCGTGAGCGTCGCGGGGCTGTTCGTCTCCAGCTTCCGCGGCGACGGCCTGATCGTGGCCACGCCGACGGGCTCGACGGCCTACAACCTCTCCGCCGGCGGGCCGATCATCTACCCGACCATGGGCGCGGTGGTGATCACGCCGATCTGCCCGCACATGCTCACCAACCGGCCGATCGTCCTTCCGGACGAGCTCGACATCGAGATCGGCCTGATCACTCCCGACGCCAAGGACATCTACCTCACTCTCGACGGCCAGGAGGGCCTCGAGATCAGCGATCGCGATCGTGTATGCGTACGAAAGTCCGAAGAGCGAGTACTCTTAGTCCAATCACCGGATAAGAATTACTTCGACGTACTGCGGAACAAGCTGAAGTGGGGCGAAGGATGAGACTTCCATTCGCGGTTTTCGCTTTGCTGTTCGCGGCCGGCGCTGCCGCCGACCCCGTGTACCTCGACCAGCTCATGGAGACGCCGCTGGCGGCACTGCAGCAGCAGTTCCCCGGGCTGAGGAAAGAGGGCTGCTACCGGGTCGCGGCGGAGCGCTACGTGTTGATCGACATCCAGAAGAAAGAGGGCAAGCCGTGGCGGGTGGCGCTGACGGACGCACCGCCGTGCAAGCGGCCGGAGGACCTCGCGGCCGCGCTCGACGTGCGCCACCGCAAAGGGGTGGAGCTCGGACATCGCACGGTGGACGTGCTCCGCGTCATGGGCCGTCCCGACGCCTCCGCCGCCCCCGAGCCCTCCCTCAAGCGCCTCGGCGACACGGAGTACTTCTACATCTGCCGGGTGAGCGAAGGATGCGCGCGGCACACGAGTATCTTCGTGCGCGACGGGCTGGTCTCAGCCATCTCGGACTGGTACTCGGATTAGCGAGTCGAAGAGTCTTCGAGTCGTCAAGTCGACGAGAAGAAGCGCAGAGGTGACTCGACCCGTTCCTCTCGACGACTCGAACACTTGCTGACTCGTCGACTCGTTGTCAGCGGAGCGACGCTTCGTACGTGCTGCGGACGGCCGCCACGTAGGCTCGCGTCTCGCGGTACGGCGGCACGCCGCGATGCTTCGCCACCGCGCCGGGGCCGGCGTTGTACGCGGCCAGCGCGAGGTCGAGGTCGCCGTGGAAGGTGTCGAGGAGCGTGCGCAGGTAGCGCGTGCCGCCGAAGATGTTCTCGCGCGCGTCGAACACGTCGCGCACGCCGAGGTACTCGGCAGTGGCGGGCATGAGCTGCATGATGCCGCAGGCGCCTTTGTTCGACACGGCGCTCGAATCGAAGGCCGACTCGCGCCGCGCGACCGCCGCGACGAGACGGGGGTCGACGCCGTGCGCGCGCGCCGCGTCGTGGATCGCGGAGGAGAGATGCAGCGGGACTTTCGCGCTGGAGCGCGAGTCGAAGACCGCGGTACCGAACGCACGCGTGGAGATCACGCGCGCGCTGCGCAGCGAGACCAGGGCCTCGCGGATGTTGCCGAAGAAGCGGTACGCGGTGATCGCGCGGCTGTCGTTCGAGATCACGACCTTGCCCGGCTTCTTGAGGCCGGCGCCCGGAACGGACGACGCGACGAAGCGGCGGTCGTCGGCGCCGGCTGCCGCCGCGACGCAGAGTGTGACCGCGATCACCATTCCGGTTTTCATGAGGCAATCACCAAACGCCCCTCCGCGCGTGTAGCATTCCGCCCCATGCGATTCGCCGCAGCATTTCTCTTCACCGCCCTGCTCGCCTGCACACAGGTTGCCTGCGTCGGGGCGAAGCAACAGGCAGAAAGCGTTCCCATGACCGAGACCGGCACCATTTACGTCGGCGGCACCGTCGTCACCGGCGCGGACCAGACGCCGCAGCAGAACTACGCGATCTACACCTCGGGCGGAGTCATCCGTGAAGTCGGCCCCGCCGCGGACCTCCAGCGCGCGCATCCGGGCACGAACGTGATCGCCGTCCTGAACGGCACGATCCTCCCCGGCCTCACCGACGCGCACGGCCATCTCTACGGCCTCGGACTCGCGCTGGACGTCGTGAACCTCACGGGCACGAAGTCGCTGGACGAGGTCGTCGCGCGCGTCCGGGAGCGCGCCGCCGCCACGCCGAAGGGACAGTGGATCGTCGGCCGCGGCTGGGACCAGAACGACTGGCCGGTGAAGGAGTTCCCGACCGCCGCCGCCCTCGACGCGGCCGTGCCCGATCATCCCGTCTTCCTCCGCCGCGTGGACGGCCACGCCGCCGTGACGAACACGGCCGGGCTTCGCGCCGCGGGGGTCACCGCGGCGACGCGGGACCCCGAGGGCGGGCGCGTGCTCCGCGACGCGAGCGGCAATCCGACCGGAACGTTCGTCGATGCGGCGATGGACCTCATCGAGGACCACATGCCCGCGCCCACGCCCGCGCAGCGCAAGGCGCGCGTGCTGGCGGCGGCGAACGCGATCGCCGCGAACGGCCTGACGGAGATGCACGACGCCGGCATCGACGGGGCGACGATCGCCGCGGTGAAGGAGCTCATCGACGAGAAGCGCTTCCCGATCCGCGTCTACGCCATGCTCGGTGACAACGACGAGCTGCTGCGCACGTGGTTCGCGAAAGGGCCGCTGGTCGACTACGGCGGCCGCCTCACGGTCCGGTCGGTCAAACTTTACGCGGACGGCGCCCTCGGCAGCCGCGGCGCCGCGTTGCTCGCGCCGTACAGCGACGATCCGGGCAACACGGGCCTGATGCTGGCGAAGCCGGAACACATCGAGGACGTGGCCAAACGCGGACGCGCGGCCGGGTTCCAGATCAACACGCACGCCATCGGCGACCGCGGCGTGCGCAACGTGATCGACGCGTACGAGAAAGCGGGCGTGGCGGCGCAGGACCGGTTCCGCGTCGAGCACCTGCAGGTCATCTCACCGCCGGACGTCCCGCGGCTCGTCGGGCGCGGCATCATCGCCTCGATGCAGCCGACGCACGCCACCTCCGACATGTACTGGGCGGAAGCCCGCCTCGGCCCCGAGCGCGTGAAGGGTGCCTACGCGTGGCGCACGGTGCTGAACGCCGGCGGCCGCCTCGCGCTCGGCTCGGACTTTCCCGTCGAAGACGTGAACCCGTTCTTCGGCCTCTACGCGGCCGTGACGCGGCAGGACCAGGCCTCATGGCCGGCCGGCGGCTGGTACCCGTCCGAGCGGCTCACGGTGGCCGAGGCGCTGCGGGGGTTCACGAAGGATGCGGCCTACGCCGCGTTCGAGGAGCAGTCGCGCGGCACGATCGAGGTGGGCAAGCTCGCGGACTTCACGATCGTGGAAGGGGACCTGTTCGCCCTGCCGGAGCTGTGGAAGGCGAAGGTGAGGTACACGGTGGTGGGGGGTGAGGTGGTTTACGGGAAGTAGGACGTCATAGGACGAATAGGACGAATAGGACCTATAGGACGCATAGGACCTGGTTTGTCCTATCCGTCCTATTCGTCCTATAGGTCCTATTCGTCCTATCCCTCGAAGTCCTCGAAGTGCGTGAGCGCCCGGAAATCCGCGTACCGCTCATAAACATCCCTCAACGTGATCTCGCGCAGCCGGTCCAGCGAGAACTTCTCCACCGTGAACGACGCCAGCACGCTGCCGAAGATGATGGCCCGGCGGAGCTCCTTGTCGTGGATCTCGCTGCGCGATGCCAGGTATCCGAGGAACCCGCCCGCGAACGTGTCGCCCGCGCCGGTGGGATCGAACACGTTCTCCAGCGGGTACGCCGGCGCGGCGAAGATCGCGTCGCGGCGGATCATCAGCACGCCGTACTCGCCGCGCTTGACCACCAGCGTCGACGGGCCGAGGTCGAGGATCTGGCGGCAGCCCTTCACCAGGTTCGCCTCCCCCGTGAACTGCCGCACCTCGGCCTCGTTGATGATCGCCAGGTCGACCTCGCGCAGCACGCGCTCGAGCGCCTCGTGCTTCGAGGTGATCCAGTAGTTCATCGTGTCCAGCGCCACGAGGCGCGGCCTTTCCGCCTGCTTCAGCACGTCGTACTGCAGCTCGGGGTCGATGTTCGCGAGGAACAGCACGTCCGCCTGCTTCTGCGTCTCGCTGAGCCGCGGGGCGAAGTCCGCGAACACGTTCAACTGCGTGTCCTTCGTCTTGGCCACGTTCAGGTCGTAGCCATACTCGCCGCTCCAGAAGAACGTCTTCTCGCCGGCGACCCGCTGCAGCCCCGAGGTGTCGACGTTGCGGCCCTGGAAGATGGCGGCGTCTTCGTCCGTGAAGTCCTCGCCGACGACCGCGACGAGGCTGACCTGGGTGAAGAACGACGCGGCGACGGAGAAGTACGTGGCGGACCCGCCGATGCAGCGGTCCACTTTTCCGAACGGGGTCTGGAGGGCATCGAAGGCGACGCTGCCGACTACGAGGATGGGCATTGTGAGTTCAGTCCTTATCGAATGTATTTGCCGATGAGCGGGGCCAGATCGTCTTTCACCTTCGGCGGGATCGCGCCGCGGTCCGTCAGCAGCGCGAACTGCAGCGCGTTCGCGCACCCGCAGTCGCGCGTACGGCCCGCCGCGCGCGCGATCGACGTGCGCAGGATCTTCTGCGCCATCGCCGCGTTCGCCCGCAGATAGCCGAGGATCTGCTCGATGTCGACGTCGTCGTGATCGGGGTGCCAGCAGTCGTAGTCCGTGACCAGGGCCATGGTCGCGTAGCAGATCTCCGCCTCCCGCGCGAGCTTCGCCTCGGTGAGGTTGGTCATGCCGATCACGTCCGCGCCCCACGAGCGGTACAGGCTCGACTCCGCGCGCGTCGAGAACTGCGGCCCTTCCATGCACACGTACGTCCCGCCCATGTGCACGGTCGCGCCGGCCTCCCGTCCCGCCTCGCCCATCAGCGACGACACGCCCGCGCAGATGGGGTCGGCGAACGCCACGTGCGCGACGATGCCGTTGCCGAAGAACGTGTCCGCGCGATGGCGGGTGCGGTCGATGAACTGATCCGGGAAGACGATGTCGGTCGGCTTGTAGGCTTCCTTCATGGAGCCGACGGCGCTGGCGGAGAGGATGGTGTGCGCGCCGAGGACCTTGAAGCCGTAGACGTTCGCACGGTAGTTCACCTCGGACGGCGTGTACCGGTGTCCCTTCCCGTGGCGGGCGAGGAACGCGACGCCGACGCCGTCCGCCTCGGCGATGACGTACGGATCGGACGGCGCGCCGAACGGGGTCTCCACCGTGCGCTCGTACTGCACCTCGAGCCCATCCATCGCGTAGAGGCCGGAGCCGCCGATGATTCCGATCTGTACGTTCATGCCTGTCCCTTGAACTTCTTCAGCGACTGCTCGATGGCCTCACGCACGCGCGCCGCGAGCTCCACCGCCGCGAGTCCGTCCTCGCCCGAGACGACCGGGCGGGTGCGGTCGCGCACGCATGCGAGGAAGGCCTCGTTCTCGGCGCGCAGCGGCTCCTTCTTCACGACGTCCTGGTCGAACGGACGCAGCACGCGCAGGCCTGCCTCTTCGATGAGGCGGAAGCCCTTCACTTCCTGCTCCCGGGTGTCGACGGAGAAGTAGTAGTCGCCGCCGAAGAAGCGCTGCTTGCGGACGCGCTCCTGCGACACGCGGCTGGCGGTGAGGTTCGCCACCGCGCCGTTCGCGAGCTCGAGCCGCACGTTGGTCATGTCGACCTTGTCCGTCAGCACGGGCACGCCCACCGCGCGCACGTCCACCACCGGCTGCCGGAAGAGCGACAGCACGAGGTTGAGGTCGTGGATCATCAAATCGAGGAGCACGTCGACGTCCAGCGAGCGCGGGACGAAGACGCCCAGGCGCTCGGCCTCGAAGTAGCGCGTGGGACGGACCATCTCCGCGATGGCCACGATGGCCGGGTTGTAGCGCTCGACGTGACCGACCTGGATGATGCGGCCCTTCGCCGCCGCCAGCTCGATGAGGGCCTGCGCCTCGGCCGCCGTCGCCGCGATCGGCTTCTCGATCATCACGTCCACGCCGGCCTCGAGGAGCTCCCGCGCGACATCGTGATGGCTCGTCGTCGGCGTGGCCACGACCGCGCCCTCGATCTCGCCCGCAAGAGCGGCGACGCTCGGGAAGCGCCTGATCTTCAACGACGACTCGACGTCCGCGGCGACCGCGTCGTTCGGCTCCACGAACCCGACGACCTCCGCCTCCGGAATCTCGGTGAGCACCCGCGCGTGCAGGCGCCCGAGGTAGCCGGTGCCGACGACGCCGACGCGGGTCACGCCGCGCTCCCGTTGGCGGCCAACCGCCAACCGCCACCCGCCACCCGTTTCATCGGATCACGCCCCGCTTCGACGCCCGGATGAACTCCGCGAAATACCGCACCTCGGCGTGGAAGCCGAGCTCCGCCTCGATCTTGTCGAGGGCGTCGCTGAGCAGCATCTTCGAGCGCGTGAGGATGCGGTAGGCGCGCTGGAGGGCCTCGATCGTCTCTTTGGTGAAGCCCTTCCGCTCCAGGCCGATGTTGTTCACGCCGTACGTCTTGGCCGGGCGGTTGCCGACGGTCTTCACGAAGGGCAGGACGTCCTGCGTGCAGATCGAGCCGCCGCCGATGAACGCGTGATCGCCCACGCGGCAGAACTGATGGACGGCGGAGAACGCGCCCACGGTGGTGAAGTCGCCGACTTCCACGTGGCCGGCGAGCGTGGCGTTGTTCGCGAAGATCGTCGAGTCGCCGACGTGGCAGTCGTGCGCCACGTGCGCGTAGGCCATGAAGAAGTTGTTCGACCCGATGGACGTGACGCCGCCGCCGCCGACGGTGCCGCGGTTGATGGTCACGAACTCGCGGAAGGTATTGTCGTTCCCGATCCGCAGCTCGGTCTTCTCGCCCTTGAACTTCAGGTCCTGCGGCTCCGTCCCGACGGACGCCTGCCCGAAGAAGCGATTGCGCTCGCCGATGGTGGCCGGCCCCTCGATGCGCATGTGCGGGCCGACGATCGTGCCGGCGCCGATGGTGACGTGCGGACCGATGATCGCGAACGGCCCGACGGTGACGTCGGGCGCGAGCGCGGCTTCGCTGCTGATCACTGCACTCTCTGCGATGGGCATCGGCTTACTCCGGACGGTCGATCATGACGCTGAGCAGCTCGGCCTCCGCCACGACCGCGTCCCCGACCTTCGCGACGCCGCGCACCTTCACGGTGCTGGCCCGCCGCTGCAGGACCTCGCACTCCATCACGAGCTGGTCGCCCGGCACCACCGGCTTGCGGAAGCGGGCCTTGTCGACGCCGCCGAAGAGGAAGAGCTTCTTCTCGCGGTCCTGCAGGTCGCGCAGGAAGAGCACCGCCGCGCACTGGGCCATGGCCTCGACGATCAGCACGCCCGGCATGACCGGCGCGCCGGGGAAGTGCCCCTGGAAGAACTGCTCGTTGGCGGTCACGTTCTTGAGACCGACGATGCGCTTGCCGTCCTCGGCGATCTCGAGCACGCGGTCGAGCAGCAGCATCGGGTAGCGATGCGGCAGGAGCTTCATGATCTCGTTGATGTTCATCGCACTCATTTCTTCTTTCCTCGCTGCTGGCGCACGTACTCGCGCTGGCTGACTGCAGGAATGCCCCGCACCCACACGCCCTCGGGCACGTCCTCGAAAACGGCGCTCTTCGAATAGACGCGGGCGCGGTCCCCGATCTTCAGATGCCCGGCGAAGCCGGACTGCCCGCCGACCTGCACCGCGTCGCCGAGGCTCGTGGAGCCGGCGATGCCGACCTGGGCGACGAGCAGGCAGCGTTTGCCGATGCGCACGTTGTGTCCGATCTGCACGAGGTTGTCGATCTTCGTGCCCGCGCCGACGACCGTCTCGCCGAGGGCGGCGCGGTCGATGGTGGTGCCGGCGCCGATCTCGACGTCGTCCTCGATGCGCACGATCCCCACCTGCGGGATCTTGTGATGCGTCCCCGCGTCGTCGGTCGCAAAGCCGAAGCCGTCGCCGCCGATGACGACCCCGCTGTGGATGACGCAGCGCCGGCCGACCTTGCAGGCGTAATAGATGGAGACCTGCGGATAGACGATCGTCCCGTCGCCGATGGTCACGCCCGGCTCGATGGTGACGTTGGGGTAGATCACCACGTCATCGCCGAGGACCGCGTCGTCGCCGATGGACGTGAACGCGCCCACGGCCACGTTGCTGCCGAGCTGCGCCGATTTGGCGATCGACGCCTGCGGCGAGATCCCCATCGGCCGCGGGCGCTGGGCGAAGAAGCGCGCCACGGTGGTGGCCATCGCGTAGTACGGGTTCGCCACGCGGATCCACTTCGGCGAGTCGCCCTCCAGGTCGTTCGCCACCAGGACGGCAGCGGCGTTGGTGGTCTCGAGCTGCGAGGCGTACTTCGGGTTGGAAAGGAAGCTGATGTGCCGCTCCGTCGCCTCGCTCAGCGGAGCGACGCCCGCGATCGCGGCATCCGGCCCGCTGTAGCGGCCGGAGACGAAGCTCACGATCTCGGAGAGGGGGACGGCGGCGGGCGGCATGGCGGGCGGATTGTATCGGATCGACAAAATTGAAAATTGAAAATTGAAAATTGAAAAAAGTACACGGCCGCAGCGCCCGCCTTTTTTTCAATTTTCAATTTTCAATTTTCAATTTCGCGCCCAAAAGGAAAAGCCTCCCGGGTCCCGGGAGGCTCTGCCGAAGCACCGCGCGTGCGAGCTTACTTCTTCGCGGCCGACGCGGCGGGCTGCGCTTCGTTGAAGCGCTTGATGACCGTGTCGGTGATGTCGATCGCGTCCGAGGCGTAGACCAGGCCGGACTCGAACTTGTTGAAGATCGCGGCCAGACCCATCTCCTTGCCGATGGTGTCGATGACCGGCTTGATCTTCGCTTCGAGGGCCATCAGCTCCTTGTCGCGGGCCTCACCGATCTCGCGCTCCGCGTCCTGCGCGAAACGCTGCATGGAGATGCGCTTGTCGGCGACCTGCTTCTGCATCTCGGTGAGCTTGTCTTCGCTGAGGGAGAGGCGCTTGGTCTCGATGTCCGAGGCGAGCTTCTTCAGCTCCTCGTCCATGCCCTTGGCGCGCTCCATGCGCTCGTCCTGCATCTTCTTGAGCTTGTCGTAGGCGCTCTTGCCGGCCGCCGACGAGGTCAGGACTTTGTTGACGTCGATCACCGCAACACGCGCAGGCGTGGTCTGCGCGAACATCGGCGCCGCAAGCGCGGCCACTGCCATCGAAACGAGGAACTTCTTCATGAGGTCTCCTTTTGTGATCCGGCGGACAACGGCTAAAGCCGCCGCCGTTTAGAACGTATTCCCAATCGTGAACTGGAACCCTTCGAACTCGTCCCCCAGCTCCTCGTTCGGGTTGATCGCGTAGATGAACCGCAGAGGGAACTGGAACACGGGCAGGAACAACCGCATCTCCGCGCCGAAGCTGTAGCGCAGCTTGCTGAAGTCGAAGGACTCCTGATACCCGTACGCGCGGCCAGCGTCCGCGAACAGCACGAGGCGGATCGGGTCGTTGACCTTGTAGATGTACTCGAGATTGTAGGTGTGGTAGCTGTAGCCGCCCACCGGACGCAGCCCCTGACCGGCGTAGTCTTCGTACGGCCCGAGCGAGCCGTACTCGAAGCCGCGCACCGAGAACTCGCCGCCCACCAGGAAGCGGTCCGAGATCGACACGCACAGGTTCGGCACGTCGTTGGACAGCTCCTCGTACGTGTGGGCGCAGTCGTCGCCGAACGAGTAGATGTAGCCGCCTTCCACGTTGGCGCTGACCGAGCTCTTGCGCGAGAGGCGGAAGAACTTCGTCAGGCCGAGGCTCGGCTTGAACATGTCCACCGTGCCGCCCAGCGGACCGCCGGCGTACGCCATGCTCAGGTTCAGGCGCATGCCGCGCATCGTGTCGAACGGGTTGTCGCGCGAGTCGTAACGGTATGACGGCACGACCGAGGACGTGACGAAGCGCAGGTCCGAGATCACCGGCTGCGGCAGGTTGCCCTGCGGGTCGAGGACCTCCTGCGTCTGGTACACCGTCCGCGAGCGCTCGTAGCCGTACAGCAGCGAGAGGCTGTCGAACCGGCGGAGGCGATAGCCGTAGGCCACCGTGCCGCCCTTGCCGCGCTGCTCGTAGCCGAACGACGCGGGATAGACCGTCGAGCGGTTGTAGACCGAGACGCCGAGGCTGTTCGGCGTGTCGAGGAACCAGGGATCGGCGTACGAGATGCTGAAGAAGTTCGTGCGCCGGCCGCGCTGGTAGCCGAGCGAGAAGTTCTCGCCTTCGCCGAGGAAGTTGCGCGTCGCGAACTGCGCCTGGACGAAGAAACCGCCGCCCTCGGAGTAGCCTCCGCCGAACTGGATGTCGTTCTTCCCTTCCTCGGTGCCCTTGACGGTGATGTCGACGGTCTTGGAGTCGGGGTTGACCTTGAAGTCGGGGTTGTCGGTGACCTTGTAGTAGCCGAGCTGCCCCAGCTTGTAGAGCGACTGCTTGAAGGTCTCCATGTCCATGATCGAGCCTTCCTCGAGGAAGATCTCGCGGCGGAGGACCTTGTCCTTGGTCGTGGAGTTGCCGGTGAACTCGAGGCGGCCGAGGCGGAACTGATCGCCTTCGAACACGCGCACCTTCACGTCGACGACGTTGTTCCCGCGATCCGTGTACTCCGGATCGACGTACGCGTAGATGTAGCCGCGCATCCGGTACGCCTCGCCGAAGGCGTCCAGGCGCGTCTGCATCGGCTTGCGGGCGAGGACGTCGCCCGTCTTCAGCGGCCAGTTGCCGATGATCTGCTCGTTCGTGAAGACGGTGTTGCCTTCGACCGAGACGTCGCCGAAGGTGTGGATCTCGCCTTCCTTGACCGGGATCGTCACCTTGACGCGCTTGCCCTGCGTGACGACCTGCGGGTCGCCGAAGGAGACGTCCTGGTAACCGTAGTCCTGGTAGTAGTTCTTGATGTGCTCGAGATCCTCGTCGAGCTTGGACGGGATGTAGAGGTTCTTCTTCCGGACCCAGGTGATGAGGTTGTGCTTCTTGACCTCTTTCATCTGGCTGCGGAGCTTCCCGTCGGAGAAGCGCGTGTTGCCGATGAAGTCGATCTGGGCGACCTTGGCCTTCACGCCTTCGTTGATGATGAAGACGATCTTCTTCTCACCCGGCTCGCCGAGATCCTCGGTGATGGTGTCGACCGTGACGCCCTCGAACCCGCCCTCGGTGTACGCGCGCTTGACCGCCTCGGCGGCGCGCTTGACGAGCGTCTGCTCGACGGTGCTGCCGACGTGGAGGTCGATCTTGTCGCGCTCGAGGACCTCGTTGATCTTGCTCTGGTTCAGTTCCTTGTTGCCGCGGAACTCGACCGAGCCGATGCGCGGGCGCTCGCGCACGATGGCCTTGACGACCACGCCGCCGGCGTCGCCGGGCTCGACTTCGACGCGGATGTCGTCGAAGAGGCCGGTCTGCCAGAGGTTGGCGAAGTTGCGCTGGATGGCCGCCGGGTCGTACGGCTCGCCGGGGAGGACGCCCAGGTAGACGCGGATGGTGTCGCTGGCAACGGAGCTGTTGCCGGTGACTTCGAACCGCTCCACGGTCTGGCCGGTGACGGCCCGGGCGGGCGCTTGCGGGGCGTCGGTGATGCGGCCCTGGGCAGGTGCGTCGAGGATGACTCCCGGCCGGGGCTTCGGCCGCTCCTGCGCGGGCGCGGTTTGCGCTCGTACGACCCTGCCGGCGACCGCCAGGACCACGAGCATGACGAGAATTCGAGTCATAAGTTCTGCCGAGACACGGTTTTGATGTGAGACGCGCGACCAGGGACAGAGGTCACGCCCGATCCTGAACAGCCGGGAAACGCGGCGCATTCTACACGGCGACGGGGAGGATCCGGCGCCGTGCGTGGGCTCCGGGCACTTGTTCTCCTCTTTGTTGCCCTGCGATTGGACGGGGAACCCCTCCCCGAGGTTGCGGGAAGCTCGACGTTAGCGCATACCGGCTTCGAAGTCAGGGCGCCGCGGGCTGCCAGTCGACGATGGTCTCTCCGTCCGCGCACAGCCACGCCGTGGCCTTCATCCCGTCGCGCGCTTCGCCTTTGCGCACTTCGACGCGGTTCCAGTCGTTGTGCGCGAAGGGGGTGCCGTTCACGAGGAAGAAGCGCGAGGGGTCGTCGCTGTTTTTATGGCGGAGCGTGATGGTCTCCCCCGCGACAGTGAGGACGGTCTTGCCGCGCAGGCGGCGATAGTGCGTCACGGGGCCCGCGATTCTTTTCAGCCCGGCCGTGCAGGAGACGGCGGCCGGCGGCGCGAGGTCGTTGTCGCGGCGGGACGCGGTGGGGAATCCGGCGGCGGTCCAGGCGGGGTAGCCGCCATGGAGGACGGCGACGCGGGGAAAGCCGCCTTTCGCCAGGAGCATCGCGGCCTCGAGGCTGGTCTCCTCCGCCTTGCAGGTGCAATACGTGACGACGAGCTTGTCCTCGGGCAGCTCGCCCGCGCGCGACTGGAGCACGCCGAGGGGCATCCAGACGGCGCCGGGAAGATGTCCGAGCTCGTAGGGGACGCTGCCGCGGACGTCGACGGCGACGGCCTCGCCGCTCGCGAGCTTCGCGCGCAGTTCGTCCGCGGTCACGCGCGGGACATCGGCTTTCGTGAGAATGGCCAGCAGGAGCAGGATCATGAGGAGAAACCGGGGACGGGCGTCATGCGCCCGCCCCCGTGAATCTTACAGAATCTCAGAGACCGCGGTACGTGCCCGAGAGCGAGCTGGCGCGGCTGGACTGGCCTTCCGAGAACTTGTACATGCAGAAGTCGTCGGTGTAGTCCATGAAGTTCTCGATGGGATCGACACCCGGCCACTTGTTGCCGGTGCAGGTGTCGCGGCCGTTCGGGCAGCCGTACGCCTCGCTGCGCTCGGCCGGGGTATCGGCGACGTAGTCGTTGTTCTTCGAGCAGCCGCCCTGGAACGTGTGGTAGAGGCCGAGCCAGTGGCCGACTTCGTGGGTGCCGGTGTCGCCCTCGTTGTAGGGCACGGTGGTGCCGCCCGGAAGCGAGGAGTAGAGGCAGACCACGCCGTCTTTCTTCGGCGCGCTGGCGTACGAGCTGGGGAAAGTGGCCCAGCCGAGCAGGCCGCCGCCGTTGTTCGTGTAGAAGTTGAGATCGGCCGCGCCGCCGACGCGCAGGGCGTTCTTCATCTGCGTCTCCGCGGTCGAGTTGATGCCGGCGGCGAACCAGGTGTTGTTCGCCGTGCGGGTGACGCCGGCGAGCTGGAAGCGGAAGCGCGTGTTCGCTCCGCCCGTGACGCCGCTGTACGCGTCGTTCAGCACGCGGATCTGGTCCGCGATCATCTGATCGCTGACGTTGCCCACCCCAGCCGTCGTGGTGATGACGTGGAAGTAGACGTTGATGGTGACGGTGACCGCGTTCGACTGCAGGCGGAAACGGTCGCTCGGGCTCTTCTGCGAAAGGAGCATCTCGGTGTGCTCTTCGATCGCGAGCGTCTCTTCTTCCGAAAGGATCGGCGTACCGCACGAACGCTGCGGTTCACCGAACGCCGCCCGCTCCCGCCCGACGACGTCGTCGTTGAGGAACTGGGCCATGAGGGTTACCGGGAACAGGACACAAAGGGCCACCAGGGTGAGTCGACGATGCATTCAAAGCTCTCCTTCAAGATGGTTGGGGAACCAATTGTTTTCCGGGATGGCCACCCTAAGGCACGCGCGGTGCCAGCCGTAAGTCGTTGATTCCATTGAAGGGCTTCCGCGAATGGCGGGTCAGCAGGAGAGCCGAGGGTCAGATTTGCTCCCGGCATTCGGACTCGGAATCGACCCGTCAGGTTTGGCGTGTTCCGTGGGTGCCGGTTCCCGCGTCCTCAGGCGTAAGTCGCGCGACCGCCGCCGAAAGACCAGTTCTCCTTGGTCACCTCGACGAGGCTGACCAGCAGGTCGTCCGGCCGGACGTCCACGGTTTCCTGCAGCCGTCTGGCGATGTCGGCGTACAACGCGCGCTTGATCTCGACGGTCCGCCCGGCGTTGAGGGTGATCTGCACGACGATCAGCCCGTCCGACCGCGACACGCCTCCGTAGGTCGGATGGGCGACCAGGTGCTGGTGCTCGACCTCCTCGAGGATGTGGAACTTGTCGTCGGCCGGGACGTTCGCGGTCGCCACGAGCGCGTCGTGCACCGCGTTCGACACGTCGCGGAGGAACTCGGGCGTCCTGCCTTTGCGGAGGGTGATGCGTACGAGCGGCATGGCGCGCATTGTATGGGAGCGCGCAACCAGCCGCCCGTTCGCTGCACGGACGCGACAGCTCGCTGCATGACGTGGCGCAACGGCGCGGTTCGCGGCACACTGTCGCCATGCGGCGGTGGTGGATTCCGGCGTTCTGGACCGTGTTCGCGCTTCTCTCGGCGCTTCAGTCGTGGCTGGCCGTGTTCACGCACGGACACTCCTTCCCCAAGATCGTCGCGTACCACCTCCTGGTATGGGCGGCATGGGCGGCGTTCACCCCGCTGGTGGTCTGGCTGGTCGCGCGCTTCCCCCCTCGGCAGACCCGCAACCTCCTCGTGCACGTCCTGGCGGCGCTGGTGTTGTCCCTGGCTCACGTGGCGTACTGGGTCGGGCTGAGCGTGGGCATGCAGCCGTACGACGACATGGGCCCGACGCTGTTCGGCTCGACCTTCATCGGGGCGGCGGTCGGGCGCCTGCCGTTCGAGGTGATGATCTACATCGCGGCCATGGTCTTCGCCCACGCCATGACGCTCGAGCGCACCCTCGGCGCCGCCCGCCTGCACGCGCTGGAGCTGCAGATCCAGCCGCACTTCCTGTTCAACACGCTCAACGCCATCAGCTCGCTCGTGCGCGCGCGGCAGAACGCGGAGGCGGTGGAAGTGATCGCCGGCCTGTCGGACCTGCTGCGGTACACGCTCGATCACGCGGGCGCGCAGCGCGTCCCGCTGGAACAGGAAACGGCGATGCTGCAGCGCTACCTCGGCATCCAGCGCGTGCGGTTCCCGGACCGGCTGGACGTGTCCATCGACGTCGAGGACGAGGCCCGCCGCGCGGCCGTGCCGACGCTGATCCTGCAGCCGCTCGCGGAGAACGCCATCCGCCACGGCATCGCCCGCGTGGCGAGCGCGGGACGGGTGGAGGTGCGCGCGTTCCGCCGCGACGAGAGCCTGGAGATCGAGATGTTCAACACCGGCTCGCTGAACGGCGAGCGCCGGGGGATCGGCCTGACGAACACGATCGAGCGGCTGCGGCAGCTCTACGGCGACGCGCACCGTTTCGAGCTGTGCGAGCGCGACGGCGGCGTCGTGGCGGCCATCTCGATCCCGTGGAGCGTCGTGACGTGAAAGTGGTCATCGTCGACGACGAGCCGCTGGCGCGGCAGGTCGTGCGGATCCTGCTCGAGAACGACCGCGAGCTGACCGTGGCCGGGGAGTGCAGCGGCGTGGACGCGGCGGAGGTGATCCTGCGCGAGCGTCCGGACATCCTCTTCCTCGACATCCAGATGCCGGAGGTGGACGGCTTCGACGTGCTGGAGCGCATCGGGGCGGACACGGTGCCCGCGGTGGTCTTCGTGACGGCGTACGACGAGTACGCGCTGCGCGCGTTCGAAGTCCACGCGCTCGACTACCTCCTCAAGCCGTTCGACGACCGCCGCTTCTTCGCGGCGCTGTCGCGGGCGAAGGAGCAGGTGCGCTCCGCCCGGCAATCGGCGAGACCGGCGTCGTCGTTCACGCGCCGATTCCTGGTGCGCGCGCGCGACAAGGTGCTGTTCATCAAGGCCGACGACCTGGAATGGGTGGAGGCGGCGGACTACTACGTCTCGCTGCACGCGGGCGGGAAGAGCTACCTGCTGCGGCAGACCATGGCGGAGATCGAGCGCCAGCTCGACCCGGCCCGGTTCGTCCGCGTGCACCGCTCGGCGATCGTGAACCTCGACCGTGTGAAGGAGATGCACCCGCTTTTCCGCGGCGATTGCGCGCTCGTGCTCGCCGACGGGACCCAGTTGCGCCTCAGCCGGGCCCGCCGCGAGGAGTTCGAGCGGCGCCTGGCGGGCCCATGACTGCCGCCGCGGAACGTGATCCAGGTCCTCCTCGTGGGCATCCTCCCGGCATAGGATTTCGCCCATGCGACACCTGCTTCTCATTCTCCTCCTCGCCATCTCCACGGCCGCTTCGGCCCAGCAGTTCCTTCTGCCCGCCGCCGGCAGCGTCCAGGGCGCGAACGGGACGTTCTTCCGCTCCGACGTCGCCATCTGGAACTACCGCCCGGAGCCGCAGAAGATCGTGATGCGCTGGATGCCCCAGGGCAGGACCGGCGTGGGCATCCCGCCGGTGGAGATCACCATCCCGCCGTACAGCGGCATCCAGGACCCGGACTTCGCCGCGAACGTCATGCACCAGCAGGGCACCCTCGGCGCCATCTTCTTCCAGGCGGTGCGCGCGGACGGCACGCTCGATCCGAACCAGCGGCTTTCGATCCAGTCGCGCATCTACACGCCCCAGGCGGACAGCCGCGGCCATGCGTCGCAGTCGTTCGACGCCATCCGCATCAGCCAGATCGCCGGCGAGAACCGCGTGATCACGAACCAGCGCAACGACTTCCGCTACCGCATGAACGTCGGGATCGTGAACCTCGACGCGGACGAGACGCACACCTGGCAGCTCGTGTCGGACAACTCCACGACGCCCATCACCGTGCCGCCGTTCTCGATGCACCAGGTGTCGATCCCGCGGTTCGACAACGACACGACCGTCCCCCTGGTGCGCATCCTCGGCAACGGCGGCGGGCAGACGACATGGGTGGCGTACGGCTCGAGCGTGGACAACGTGAGCGGCGACGGCTGGACATCCCTCGCCTACCCCGCGCAGTTGCCGTAGGCGGAAGCGCGCCCTGTGATGTAGGGCGTGGCTTCAGCCCGCCCCTCGGACGGGGAGGGGGAACGCCCCCACCCACGAGAGGGGCGGGCTGAAGCCGCGCCCTACATTTGGGGGCTCACCGCCGGGCGGCGCGGCGGCGGGCGGGGGTGGTGCGCGCGGCGCGGGGCTCGCCGACGACGGAGATGCTGGTCACGGCGCCGTAGGTCGACAGCACTTCCACGGTCGCGCCCGTGGCGAGGTCGATGCGCCGCAGGTCCCAGCCGCCCACCCACGCGTAGCGCGGATCGACGTCGAGAGCGACCGACAGCGCCATCATCTCGAACTGCTGCACCACCGCGCCCGAGGGGGCGTAGCGCGTCAGGGCGGACTGCGATGCGACGAGCAGGTCGCCGTTCGGCAGGATGCGCAGGTCCTCCGGCGTGCCGATGACCGGGAACGTCGCGCCGGCGGTACCGGTGCACACGTTCACCGTCCCGACGAGGCCCGCCGCGGCATAGAACAACGTGCACTGATCGGCCGCGAGATCGATGCCGCGGACGCGCAGGTCGCTCGCGATCGGAAGAGGCAGCGTGCGCTCCCGCGTCACGACCCGGTACCCGTCGTCGTATTTGCGCACATTGAACGCCGTGCCTTCGCGATCGACCACCACGCCGCGTCCCGCGGTATTGGGCTCGGCCGGGAAACCGCCGCGCGCCGTGCCGCGCCCGTCGAGCGTGAGGAGGCCGAGGGAGGAGGACTCCTCCACGAGGACCGTGTCCGCGTCGACCGCGTACACGCTGTGGCCGCCGATGCTGTCGGGATCCGTTTCGGGCACGCGGCGCACGAACGGCGCGGGCCCGCGGCGATGGAACGCCAGCACGGGATACTCGCCTTCGAAACAACAGAACCGCTGCTGCTCGATCGCCACGACGTCGCCGCGCCGGAGGTGCAGGTCGGCCGTCGTCGCGGGATCGAGACTGCGGATCTCGCCGGGCACCGCGTACCAGATCGCCCCCGCGAACGAGACGATGGCCTGCGGGACGTCGCCCGTGTCCGCGAACGGCAGCGTACGGATCGTGCCGTCGCCGTGCACCGCGTGCACGGCGTTCAGCCGGCTCGCCAGCCAGACGTTCCCGTCGGGACCGATCGTCGCGGCCGAGCCGTCGTACCAGTGCGGATGAAACACGCCGTCCGGCGCGATGCGCCCGCCGCTGAACCACACCGTGCCGTCGGACGTGACCTCGATCCAGTCGATCAGGCAGCCGTTGCAAGGCGCGACCAGCGCGAAGCCATCCGCCGTCGCGCGACGGACGCCGTCGGAGGCGAGCAGATACAACGTGCCGTCCGGCGCCACCGCCAGCTCGAACGTCCGGAACGGCAGCCGCTCGCGCGAGAACGTCCCATTCGCGCGCAGCTTGCCGAGGGCGGTCTCGCCGAACCGGTCGAGCAGGACCCACACCGCGCCATCCGGCGCCGGCGCGAAATCACGGACCACATCGTACCGGTCGCCCGTCCAGACGAACGTCACGTCCAGGTTCCCCTCGAACCGGGCGATCGTGCCGTTCGCCGAGCCCACGAGCATCCCGCCGCCGGGCAGCCCATACATCGGCGCGTGCCCCTCCACCGCGAACGGCTGCGCAACGACGACGCTCCGCACCGCTCCGTCACTCCCGACGCGCCCCACCTCGTTCCACTGCGCCGCGTACCAGAGCGCGCCGTCCGCGGAGACGCCCAGGCCGACCGGGACCCGCTGCGGAAGATCGATCGTCGCGGCGAGCGCGGGCAGCGAGAGAAGAAGGGCGAGGAGAAGTCGGGGAATCATGGGTTATTTGAAGCGACCGGCGAGAGTATGCCCGCGATGCGCGGCGGGCGCAAGGTTATAGTCCCCGCGATGCGTCGCGCCCTTCCATTGCTACTCGTTCTGGCCGTTCTGCCGGGGGCCTGCCGGAAGGAACAGGCTGCTTCTTCGTCCTTTGAGAACGCGCCGGTCATCGTCATTTCCGTCGACACCCTGCGCGCCGACCGGCTGCCGTTGTACGGCTATCCGAAGGTGGCCACGCCCCACATCGACTCGCTGCGGGCGGACGGCATCCTCTACGAGAACGCGTACTCGCACTGTCCGATGACGTTGCCCTCGCACGTCTCCATGCTCACCGGGCTGCTGCCGACGGAGCACGAGGTCCGCAACAACCTCGGCTACCGCTTCGACGCGGCGAAGTATCCGACGCTGCCGCAGCGGCTGAAGGAGCGCGGCTACGCGACCGGTGCGGCGGTATCGTCGTACGTGCTGCGCGCGGAGACGGGCCTCGGCGCGGCGTTCGATTTCTATGAGGACGCCATCCCCGTCTCGACGACCGGCGCGACGAGCCAGCATCAGCGCTCCGGCCGGGCCACGCTGGCCGCGGCGCGGGAGTGGCTCTCGCGGCAGCAGTCGCAGCCGTTCTTCTTCCTCTTCCACATCTACGAGCCGCACGCGCCGTACACGCCGCCCGAGCCGTTCAAGAGCCGCTACAGCGATCCGTACGACGGCGAAGTGGCGACCGCGGACGAGATCACCGGCGAGTTTCTCCAGCTCCTGAAGCAGGCCGGCATCTACGACCGCGCGATCATCGTCCTCACCTCGGACCACGGCGAAGGCCTCATGCAGCACGGCGAGGACCAGCACGGGATCCTGCTCTATCGCGAGGTGCTGCACGTGCCGCTGATCGTGAAGCTGCCGGGGCGTGCGCGCGCCGGCGACGTCGTGAAGGCGCAGGCGGCGCTGGCCGACCTCCCGCCCACGCTGCTGAAGGCCACCGGTGCGAAGATCGACAAGGGCGTGGACATCCTGGCGGCCGAGCTGCCGCACCAGCGCCGGATCTACAGCGAGACGTTCTACCCCCGCATCCACCTCGGCTGGAGCGAGCTGCGGTCGCTGATCGACTATCGCAATCACTACATCCAGGGGCCGAAGCCGGAGCTCTACGACGTCTTCAACGACCCGGCGGAGACGACGGACATCCTCTCCGAGGAGCGGCGCACCGCGGCATCGATGCGCGAGGAGCTGGCAAAGTATCCGGCCGGCATCCAGGAGCTGCAGCAGATCGACCCCGAGGACGCCGCGAAGCTCGAGGCGCTCGGCTATCTCGGCAGCGTGCGCGCGACCGGCGCCGGCGCGGCGCTGCCGAATCCGCGGGACATGCTGCCGTACCTCGAGCGCATCAAGGCGGCCGTGCGGCTCAAGGACGAGCGGCGGTACGACGAGGCGGTGACCGCGCTGCGCGGTCTGGTGCGGGAGAACCCGGGCCTGGCCGACGTGTGGGACGAGCTCGGGGAGCTGCTGTTCGAGATCGGCGAGTACGAGGAAGCGATCAAGGTGTATCGCGAGGCCATGAGCCGCAGCCAGCGCTTCCTGCCGGAGACGGCCCTCTCCCTCGGCAGCGCCTATCTCGAGACGGGACAGTACGCGGAGGCGGAGCGCCACGCGGACCTGGCGATGAAGAGCGCGCCGTCCAACGCGCATGCGCTGCGGGCGCGGATCGCGATGCGGCAGCGCGACTTCGCGAAGGCGGAGCAGGAGGCCCGGCTCGCAATCGGGACGCAGAACCCGCAGCCGGCCACGATGCTCATCCTCGCGGACGTGAAGCGGCAGAGCGGCGACCTGCAGGGCGCGCTCGCGGCCGCCGACGCCGCCGAGCGGCGCGCGCGGGAGCTGAACGTGCCGGCGCTCTACCGTCTCGACTTCATCCGCGCCGACGTCTACGCGCGCCTCGATCGTCCCGGCGACGCCCTCGCGGCCTATCGCCGCGAGATCGAGCACTTCCCGCATAACACGCAGGCGTACGCCAACCTGGCCATCATCTACTTCCTGCAGGGGCAGCGGAGCGAGGTGGAACGGACGCTCGACGCGATGGTGAAGGCCAACCCGCATCCGGGTGCGCGGGCTCTCGCCGCGCGCACCCGGAAGGAATTCCAGGGTTAGAAGCGGACGCCGACGGAGACGCGGTACTCGCGAGGATCCTGATAGGCCTCGCGGTTCGTCGGCTGGCCGAAGGTCGGGCTGAACTGGTAGTGCGTGCCTTCGACCGGGGTCGTGGTGAACGGGTTGAACGCCGTGAGCGAGGAGCGCGTGCGGCGGACGAACACCGTCTGATCGATGACGTTGCCGCGCGCGGTGGCCGGGTACTCGACGCCCTGCTCGTTGAACACGTTGATGATGTCGCCCTGGACGAAGAGGCGCGCGCCGCGGAGCGACGGCGACTCCCAGTTGAGGGCAAGGTTGGTGGAGGTGATGTCGTCGGCGCGATACTCACCGCGCTCGCCGAAGTAGTACCACACGCGCGTCGGCGGGTTCCGGTAGCCCGGGTTCACGACACCGTCCGGAAGCGCGGCGCTCTGGCGGACGTCGATCGACGCGGCCGCGGAGTACGGCAGGCCGCTGTGGTAGCGCTCGAGCAGCGAGATGTTGAAGCGGCCGACCGGCGTCGGCAGGTTGTACTGCAGCCACAGCGAGGCACGGTGGCGCATGTCTCCCGAGAGGTAGCCGACCGGGTGGTTCTGCTCGAAGCCCTGGTACTCCGGCTGGCAGACGCCGCTGTCCGTGCCCGGCACCGTGGCCGTGCCGTTGCAGCCGGCGAGCACGGTGGCGTTGTTGAACTGCTCGCCCTCGACGTTGCCGCGGAGCCTGGACCAGGTGTAGTTGCCGCCGAACGTCAGCGCGTCGGTGATGCGGTACTGGCCCTGAGTCTGGATGCCGTTGTAGTCGCGCTCCAGATCGCTGTTGCCGGTCTCGATCACGCCCTGGTCGACGAAGGCGGTGCTCGGCGGCGGGAGCGCCACCTGGCCGGTGGTCAGGTCGCGGCGCACGACGTAGAAGTCGTTCCACTTGCGGTGAATGAAGTCGGCGCGGAAGTACGCGCGCGGCCCGATCTGCGCGCCGTAGCCGACCGAGTACTCGTCCATGCTCGGCGCGGTCAGGTTCTCACCGATGCGGGTGGTGTAGCCCGGGATGGCGATGAAGTTGATGAGGGCGGTGTTGTTGATGCCGCCCTGCGCGTCGAACCACTCGAACATGCGGCGGATGACTTCTTCCGTCGGCACGAGCTGGTCGACCGGCGTGCCCACCGGGTTGATGGCCGGTCCGCGGTAATCCCAGTAGGTGGACTTGTAGCGGCCGCCCTGCGACGTGGCGTCGCCGGCGCCCTGATCGACCTTGGACGCGAACTTCGAGTAGCTGGCGCTGAAGCGGTGCTGGCCGGTGCCCTTCGGATCCCAGATCACGCCGAGGCGCGGGCTGATGGCCGTGTCGTCGACCGTGGTGATCTTCGACTGGTTCTTGCCTTCCGCCTTGTCGTAGCGGACGCCGATGTTGAAGCTGAAGTTCTGGTTCAGGTCCCACTTGTCGTTGACGAACAGCGAGGTGACGGCGAAGTCCGAGCCCTTGCTCTCTTCGAGCAGCGGGTGATGGCCGATCTGCGAGTTCGTCGGATTCGCGCGGATGTAGAACTGATCGCCGACGAAGAAGAAGTCACCCCAGAGGCGGTAGTTGCTGCCGGACTGGTAGTTGTCTTCGGTGCGGAGCTGATGGAAGTCGTCCCAGCCGGCGACGAAGCTGTGCTGGCCGAGGGTCGCGGAGCTGAGGAAGTACGAGGCCTTCACCTGCGCGGACTGGTTGTTGCGCTCCTTGTCCTTGCAGACGCCGCAGAAGGTCGGCGACCAGGCGCGGTTGGAGGTGGCGGTGTCGCGCAGGAGCGTGCCGTAGATGCGGTCGCGCTCCGTAGCGCCGCCGCCGACGAACGCGAAGTCCATCTCGTTGTAGCTGGCTTCGACCAGGAGGCTGTCGGTGAAGACGCCGTTGTAGTGCAGGCCGCGGAGGCTGTTGGGCAGCTCGCGGTTGGTGAGGCTGGCCAGGTCGACGACGTTGCCGAAGCGGTTGTTCGTCTCCTTGCGCTTCACGTCGAGGTACGAGCCGACCAGGCTGTGGCGGGACGTGACCTGCGCGGTCAGCTTGCCTTCCAGGCGGGTCTCGTCGACGCCCTGGGTGAAGGGGATGCGCGAGACGACCGTCTCGGCGCTGGTCTCGGTCTTCTCCTGACGGCCGGCGGCGAAGAACCACAGGCGGTCGCGGATGATGCGGCCGCCGAGGGTCGCTTCATAGACGCTGTTGATGTCGTCGAGGTGATCGGCTTCGCCGGGGAAGTCGGTCTTGGCCTGCCAGCTGTCGTTGCGGAAGCTGTCGCGGAACGAGCCGTGGAACTCGTTGCCGCCCGACTTGGTGATCGTGCTGACCACGCCGCCGGTGAAGCGGCCGTACTCGGCCGAGATCGCGCCGCCGCTCAGGACGGTGGTCTCCTGGACGGCGTCCTCGATGAAGAGGTTGTGCGGCTGGCCGCGGAGGTTCTCGTTGACGACGACGCCGTTCACGAGGAACAGGTTGTCGAACGACTGGGCGCCGGAGATGACGATCTGCTTGTTCGGACCGGCGTCGTTCACGCCCGGCGCGATGAGCGCGGCCGTGGCGATGTTGCGGTTCAGGGTCGGCAGCTCGGCGATGGTCTCGCTGGTGAAGTTCGTGCTGACCTCCGTCGTCTCCAGCGCGGCCGGGGCCGCCGCGGTGACGGTGATGGCCTCGGCCACCGTGGCCGGACGCATCTCGGCGTCGGCGCGGCTGGTCTGCGCGAGGTTCACGCGCAGCCGCTGCGTGATCGTCTGCAGGCCGGACAGCTCGAACGAAACGGTGTAGTCGCCGGGAGGCAGCGCCGGGAAGCTGTAGCCGCCCGTGTCGCCGGTGACGGCGGTACGCGTGCCCTGCAGGGCCGGCGACGTGACCGTGACGGTGACGCCCGGCAGGCCCGCGCCTTCCGTGCTCACCGTCCCGATGAGACTCCCCGTGGTGCCCTGGCCGAGCGCCGTGCCGCAGAGCAACAGCAGCAAAGCGAACAGCATGGCTGATCGATTCAACACTCTCATGGTTCCTTCTCCTCGCCTGATTGGACTGACTGGGGTGTTACGAGGAGTGTAAAGCAAGCACGGAAGCAGGGGGGTGTGACGTTTGGGGTGCGGTTCTGTTGCGGGAGACGCAGAGCCGTTTGGCGCCTCCGTCCCACTCTGTGCCTCTGTGTCTCTGTGGTGAATCCACACGCGCCGCAAGTCCGCGACTGTTCGCCTGGGATCGCGTTCGTATTCACCACAGAGACACAGAGGCACAGAGTGGGACGGAGGGGCGGGGCGCGTTTACGAATGCAACCGGTTCGACGCGCGCTTGACCGACTTCGCCAGGCCCACCGCTTCGAGGGCGAGGATCACGTACCAGCCGAAGTCGAGCTGCCACCGCGTCCAGCCGAACCGCGCCGACGAGGGACTCGCATGATGGTTGCGGTGCCAGTTCTCTCCCTGGAAGAAGTGCAGCGGCGCGAGCCAGGCGATGTTCTGCGAGGAGTCCTCGCCCGGCTGCCGCCCCTCGCGCATGTGGGCGATGCTGTTCACGAAGCACTGCGCGTGCAGCGACGCGACGAGCCGCATCGGGCCGAGCCAGAAGAACGCCTCCAGCCCGAACGCCAGCCCGCCGAAAAGCGAGACCGCGAGCAGCGGGATCTGCATCCGGCGCCAGAAGCGGTATTCGGGCTTGTCGAGATCCGGGCACCAGCGGCTGAGCGGCACGTTGCCGGCCTGCCACAACCAGCGCAGATGCGCCCACCAGAAGCCGCCGATCGCCGGACTGGAGATGTCTTCCGGCGTCTCCACTCGCGAATGGTGCTGGCGATGGTTGGCGGTCCACGAATCCGGCGAGCCGGAGCCGTTGAACATCGCGAAGAAGATCAGGAAGTGCTTGACGACCGGATGCAGCCGCAGCGCGGTGTGCGACAGCGAGCGGTGATAGCACACCGTCACGCCGAGGGCCCCGAGCCACGCCAGCGTCACCGTGGCGGCGATCACACGCCAGCCGGGCGTGACGAAAAATACGAGACCGATGGCCGCGAGGATGTGGATGGTGATGATGTAGAAGAAAGTAGCGCGGTCGCCGGACGTGGTCTTCCACCATGGACTGGTCCACGGTTCGGGACCGAGACCTGAGACGATGGGCGTGTCGGTGACGCGTTGAGAAGCGGATTCAACGGTGGTCAAGGCTGGAAACGATACCATGCTGTCTCGAACGAGCATTCGGGTCAGCCCCTTCCGCTGTAGGAAAACCCCGCGGCCGCAAAGCGGCAGGGCTCGATTCAAGAAGCGAATGGCTCAGTTCGCGGTGGGCTGTTCTGGAAGCGGAACGAGGGACGAGACGCACGGACGCGGAGCGCCGGCTTCCCAGCCGGCCGCTCCGCAGATGCAAGACCGAGGGCGCGCGCCACCCGTTTCGCCAGGGGCGAGTGCCCTCCGTAGCAGCAGCCGCCGCCGCAAGAATGCAATAGAATCGTGAAGAGACCTTGGCGCGATCAATGCCGAAAGAAGAAGTTCGCCGCCTGCTCGAAACGCTTCCCGATGAAGCGTCGTACGAAGACAACCAGCATCACGTCTACGTTCAGCAAAAGATCGATCGAGGTCTTGAAGCCTCGGAACGTGGCGACTTCATCTCCGACGAGGAAATCGAGCAGCGGATTGCGCGGTGGATGGAATGTTCGTGTGCGCGGCCCTAAGAAGGCTGGTCGCCGAGCTCCACCAGAACTCGCGCCGGCCCGCCGGGCAAATTTGGCAGTCGCCTCCATCAGTGTTGGCCTCCCACCGGGCAAGTTTGACGTCCGCCTCCATCAGTGTTGGCCTCCCGCCGGGCAAATTTGGCGGTCACCTCCATCAGTGTTGGCCTCCCGCCAAGCAAATTTGACGGTCGCCTCCCTCAGTGTTGACCTCCCGCCGGGCAAATTTGGCGGTCGCCTCCATCAGTGTTGGCCTCCCGCCGGGCAAATTTGGCGGTCGCCGTCGTCAGTGTTGACGGTCCCCACCGTCAAATTCGACCTCCCCGTTGCCAGTGTTGATGACCCCACCCATCAAACTCGGTGTCGCCGTTGCCAGTATTATTGACCGCCCGTTCCCGAAATGGACGCGCCTCACGCAACTTCGATCGCCCTCCGGGCAAATCTGATACTGGCTTCATCAGATGTAGGGCGTGGCTTTAGCCCGCCTCTCCCGTGGATGGGCGGCGTTCCCCCTCCCCGTCCGGGAGGCGGGCTGAAGCCACGCCCTACATTGAGACCGAATGCCTCCGCACTCCAAAAAGGAGCAAAAAGCAAAAGCCCCTGCCGCGGGAAACGGCAGGGGCTCGATGAAGAGGCGAATGATTCAGTTCGCGATCGGCTCTTCCACGGGGCGCGGGACGAGGACGACCTCGTCGCCGTTCATGGTGAAGTCGATGTGGTCGGGGACCGCGTCCTTGTGGCGGATCATGAACTCGGACAGCTCGTCCTCGATGTAGCGCTGGATGGCCCGGCGCAGCGGGCGGGCGCCGGAGTTCGATTCCTCCCCCGCCTTGCCGAGGAGCCAGCGGACGACCGAGTCGTCCACCGCGATCTGCACGTTCTTGTGCACGAGCGCGTTGTTGACGTCGTCGATCAGGAGCTGACAGATCGCCCGCAGCTCGGCCTCGGTGAGCGGGTTGAAGATGATCACCTCGTCGATGCGGTTGATGAACTCGGGGCTGAACTCGCGCTTGAGCTCGAGCTGGATGAGCTGCTCGGCCGACTTCTGGTCGGCCTCGCCGCTCTTCTCGCGGAAGCCCATGTGGCCCTTCGTCGCGAGATGGCGCGTGCCGAGGTTGCTGGTCATGATGATCAGCGTGTTGCGGAAGTCGACCTGATTGCCCAGCGAGTCCGTGAGGATGCCGTCCTCGAGGATCTGCAGCAGGATGTTGGCGATGTCCGGATGCGCCTTCTCGATCTCGTCCAGCAGGACGACCGAGTACGGATTGCGCCGCACGCGCTCGGTGAGCTGGCCGCCCTCCTCGTGGCCCACGTAGCCCGGGGGCGAGCCGATGAGCTTCGAGACGGCGTGCTTCTCCATGTACTCGGACATGTCGAAGCGGATGAGGTGCTTCTGCGACCCGAAGAGGAACTCCGCCAGGCGGCGCGCCACTTCGGTCTTTCCGACGCCCGACGAGCCGAGGAAGATGAACGACCCCATCGGACGATTCGGCGAGGCCACGCCCAGGCGGGAGCGCCGGATCGCGCGCGAGATCGCGCGGATGGCCTTGTCCTGACCGACGATGCGCCGCATCAGGATCTCTTCCATGTTGATCAGCTTCGCGGCCTCATCGGCCTCGATGGACGTCACGGGGATGTCGGTCCAGGAGCTGATGATCTCTTCTACGTCTTTCTGGGTGACCTCCATCGCCTCCTCGCCGACCATCTCCCGCTCGGCCTTGAAGCGCTCGATCTCTTCCTTGAGCTCGATCTCGCGCTCGCGGAGGAAGACGGCCTTCTCGAAGTCCTTGTCCGAGATGGCTTTCTTCATCTCCTTGACGATGGAGCGGGTCTCGGCCTCGAGCCTGCGCAGGTTCTGCGTGTCCGCGACGCGGCGCAGCTTCACCTTGGCGCCGGCCTCGTCGAGGATGTCGATGGCCTTGTCCGGGAAGAAGCGGTCGGTGATGTAGCGGTTGGACTGGTACACCGCGCTCTTGATCGCGGTGTCGCTGTATTTGACCTTGTGGAAGGACTCGTACCGCTCCTTCACGCCCTCGAGGATCTGCAGGGTCTCGTCCTCGGTCGGCGGATTGACGATGATGGCCTGGAAGCGGCGGAGCAGTGAGCGGTCTTTCTCGATGTAGCGGCGATACTCGCGGATCGTGGTCGCGCCGATGCACGAGATCTCGCCCCGCGACAGCGCCGGCTTGAGGATGTTCGCCGCGTCGAGCGACCCCTCGGCCGAGCCCGCGCCGATGAGCGAGTGGATCTCGTCGATGAAGATGATGATGTCCTGGTTTTCCTTCAGCTCCTTGATGATGCCCTTGAGCCGCTCTTCGAACTGGCCGCGGTACTTCGTGCCGGCGACGATGAGGGACAGGTCGAGCGAGAGGATGCGCTTGTTGGCGATGAACAGCGGCACGTTGCCGTCCACGATGCGCTGGGCCAGGCCCTCGACGATGGCCGTCTTGCCGACGCCCGGCTCGCCGAGGAGGATCGGGTTGTTCTTCGTGCGGCGGGAGAGGATCTGGATGATCCGCTCCACTTCCTTCTCGCGGCCGATCAGCGGATCGAACTGCTGGCCGTGGGCCATGGCCGTCAGGTCGCGCGCGTACTCGGCCAGGAAGGGAAGCTCCTTCTTCTGCTTGTCCGCCTCGCGCTCCTTGAGGATGGAGATGGTCTCCTCGCGCACGCCGTAGACGTTGAGGCCCTTGGCCGTGAGGATGCGGGCCGCGGTGGAGGACTCCACGCGCAGGATGCCGATCAGCAGGTGCTCGGTGCCGACGTACTGGTGGAGCATGGACTCCGCCTCGTGCGCGGCGTAGGCGAGGATCTTCTTGGATTCCTCGCTGAGGGGCAGCTCGGCGGAGGAGGAGATGCGGTCGACAAAGAGCCGGTCGCCTTCCACCTCCCTCCGGATCTGCTCCGGTTTGACGTTGAAGCGGGAGAAGATCTCCTTGATGATCTCCTCCCCCTCGCGAAGCACGCCGAGGAGGATGTGCTCGGACTCAATGACGCGAGACCCGAGCTTGGACGCTTCGTAGCGGGCGAAGAAGAGTGCGCGGCGAGCTTTCTCGTTGTATTTCTCGAACATGGTCAGTTGTGCCGCTGCTGCTGTTTCATCTCGAAGATGCGGTCGCAGCGCGCCGCGAGATCGGGGTTGTGGGTCACAATGATGGACGTCAGTCCGCGCTTATTGTGGCACTGACGCATCAAATCAAACACTTTTTCACTGGTTTCGAGATCGAGGTTGCCCGTTGGCTCGTCAGCCAGGAAGAGCACGGGGTCTGCCAGGAGCGCGCGCGCGATGGCCACGCGCTGCTGCTCACCACCGGAAAGCTGATTCGGAAAGTGACGCCGTCTCTGATCCAGGCCGAGCTCGCCGAGGAGCTGCGACGCACGAGATAACGTCTCTTTGCGATCCGCTCTTCCGATCCATCCCGGCATGGCCACGTTCTCCTCGGCCGTGAACTCGGGCAGCAGGTGATGAAACTGAAACACAAAGCCGACGTTGCGATTGCGGAAGCGCGCCAGCGCGTCGGCGGACATGGTGGTGAGGTCGTGCTCCCCCACGCGCACCTTGCCGCCGTCCGGCCGATCGAGTCCGCCCAGGAGATGCAGGAGAGTGGACTTGCCGATGCCGGAAGGACCGACCACCGCCAGCATCTCTCCCTTCTCCACCGTCAGATCGAGGCCGCTGAAGACGGCCACCGGGACCTCGGCGTTGCGGTACGTCCTGGAGAGCTGCTGTCCTTCGAGGAAGGGCATCCGTGGCGATTATACGTACGTGTCATCCTGAGCTGCGCAGACAGCGAAGGATCCCCTGCTGAAACCCGGTGCTTGCTCCGTACGCCGGGGGTCCTTCGCCGTCTACGCGGCTCAGGATGACAGCTACGCGTCAGCGCGACATCTGATTCATGAACTTTTCCAGCGCTGCAACGGAACGCTCGTCGAGCGCGACGTGCATCGCTTTCCACTCAGTTCCGCGCTTCTCGATCATCCCCACCGAGACCGGATAGTTGAAGCGCCGCGGACCCGCGCTGGCGGGGTTGAAGTACGTGACGCCACTCACCACCTCGTGATGCGGCAGATGGCTGTGGCCGAAGACGACCAGGTCGGCCGGCGCGTCGTCGAGGCTTTGCGTCACGCGCAAGTCGGGCTTGTGCGGGCGCGGGAGGATGTGCGTGAGCAGGACGCGCAGTCCACCGACGGTGAAGCGGATGATGTCCTCGCCGTCGTTGTCGTCGTTGTTGCCGTCGACGTACGTGAGGGGCGCCAGCGCCTCGAGCTCGCGCAGCACGTGCGCGCCGCCGACGTCGCCCGCGTGGACGATGTGGTCCATGCGCGCGAAGAGCTCGGGGACCCGCGGATGGACGACGCCGTGCGTGTCCGAGATGATGCCGATGCGTAGAATCTGCGCCATGCGTGTCATTGCCATTCTTTGCATGCTCGGGGCCGCGATGTGGGGCGGGCTTCAGCCCGCCCTCGCGCAGACCGGCGGGCTGAAGCCCGCCCCACATGACGACGTGGCCGCGGCGCGGGCGGTGTTCGAACAGAACATCGCCGCCATCCGCAATCGCGACCGCGAGGCTTATCTCGCGCTCTACCTCAACAGCGACAAGCTGGTGCGCATCGGGCCGACCGGCTTCGCCACCGGCTACGAAGAGTTCGCCAAAGGCGCGGGAGGCGCGTGGCCCGACACGATCGAGGCGACGGACATGCGCCTCACGCCGCTGCGGCCGGGGATGGTGTACGGCACGTACCGCTACCGCGTGCGCTACGGCGCGGACGAGCACAGCGGAATCTCGGAGCGCATCTTCGTGGAGACGCCGCAGGGGTGGAAGATCGCGCTCACCGGCGCCATCGACACGCCGCCGGGCACGCCCCCGACGCCGCGCGCCATCACCAACGTGACGCTGATCGACGGCCGCGGCGGCGCGCCCGTTTCGAACGCGACGATCGTGATTCGCGACGGGAAGATCGAGTGCGCGGGGACGTGCAGCGTGCCCGAGGGCGTGAATGTCGTCGATGGACGCGGGATGTTCGCGACACCGGGACTGGTCGACGCGCATGTGCACTTTTCGCAGACCGGATGGGCGGACGGGCGGCCGGACGCGCTCGACGTGCGCGCCACGCATCCTTATGAGAAGACCATCGCCGGGCTGCGCGCGCATCCGGAGGTGTTCGCGAAGTCGTATCTCTGCTCCGGCGTGACGGGAGTGTTCGACGTCGGCGGCTACATGTGGACCACCGAGCTCGCGCGCCGCTTCACGAACGACACCGCCGCGCCGCACGTGGCCGCCGCGGGGCCGCTGCTGTCGACGCTCGACCACTGGCTGAACCTCCCCGCCGAGCGCCAGTTCATACACCTGAAAGATGAAGCCTCGGCGCGCGACGGTGTGTCCTATCTCGCCGCGCATGGTTCGCGGGCGGTGAAGGTCTGGTACATCAACGACAACGCGGCGGCGATCAACGCCGCCGGTGCGGCGGCGGCGCAGGCGGGGCTGCCGCTGATCGTGCACGCCACCGAGCTGGCCGGCGCGAAGGCGGCCGTGCGCGCGGGGGCGAAGCTGCTCGTGCACAGCGTGTGGGACGTGCCGGTCGACGACGAATTCATCGCGCTGCTGAAAGAGCGCGGCACGATCCTCACCCCGACGCTCACCGTCGCTGGCGGCTACGTGCGCATGTTCGAGAAGAAGACCGCCATCGACGATCCGAACCGCTGCGTCGACGACGCCACGCGCGCGAAGATCGCGTCGATCCACTCCATCGACATCAAGGCCGACGTCGCCGCGCGCGCGGAGCGCACCAGGCAGCGTGAGACTCTGGCCGCCGCGAACCTGAAGCGCCTCGTTGCGGCCGGCATCCCCATCGCCACCGGCACCGACGCCGGCAATCCGCTCACGCTGCACGGCCCGTCGATCTACGCGGAGATGGAGGCGATGCAGAGCGCCGGCATGACGCCGATGCAGGTCATCGTCGCCTCGACCGCCACCGCCGCGCGCGCGGCGCGCTTCGACGACGTGACGGGCACGATCGAGAAGGGCAAATCCGCCGACCTGCTGCTCCTCGGCGGCGATCCGTCGAAGGACGTGAGGCACTTCCGCGAGCTCCGCGTCGTCGTGCGCGGCGGCGTGATGCGCGGCGTCGACGAGCTGAGCGCCATGGCCCGGAATCCGCAGCCGAGCCCGCAACCATGAGCGACGATCCGAAGGCGAACTTCGAGTACTTCAGCAACGAGTACGCGCAGGCGTTGCAGGCGTACACCGCCATCGAGAACCAGGCCGCCACGCTCCTGCTCATGGGCGCGTCGGAGGACCTCCGCCAGTTCATCGACCAGTTCGTGGCCATGGCCGGCGCCGTGCGCGACCTCGCGCTCGAAAAGGGAGAGTCGAACTTCGCGGAGTGGTTCAGCGAACTGGTAGCAAAAGCCGAAAAGTTGCGCGTTTAGGAGTGCGGCGGCGACGAGCCGCCGCT
>DASUSN010000044.1:0-143838 GCA_036375075.1 Thermoanaerobaculia bacterium
ACTTATCGCTCGTAACGAGCGCTTGGCATGGGCAACCCTTCCTTTCGATTTACCTTCGTTTCGGGCCGTGGCCCATCGGTCATTCCTCGCTGCCTATTTTAGATCCTCTACGCCTACTCGAATCTGACAAAGTCGAACTAACCCTCGACAGGTCAGAGACATGGACTTTACGCTATGCAACCGAGCGTCTCGAGCAACGCATTCTTCCCTGCACTTTCGGTCTGTATGGAATACGGCCCAACCGCATGCCTCAAGTCGTTGGTTCGGCGTTCATCGTGCGCGTGCACGAGGCGGAGTTCATCGTCACCGCTGCTCATGTGCTCCGCGCAAGTCGAGCGAGTAATTTACTGGCCGGCATTCGGACGCTAAATCCGCTGGAAGGCGGCGAGGTCTTTCGTAGCGATGACGTAGACGTAGCAGTCGTTCGTGTGCTTCCCGACCTACACAGCGCGCTTGCTGACGTCGCACGCGTAGACCTCGATCATCTCGATGTCAACGATACTCCTGAACCCCAGATGCTTTATGCGTTCACTGGCTATCCGGCGAGCCGGAACAAGCCCAACCTGAAAGCCAAAGAGGTCACCAACGAGCCGACACTGATTACCGGCCGGACGGCACCACCAGCCGCATATGCCACTCTTGGAATCGCGCCGGAGAAGCACATCGCGATCGAATATGGACAGAGTGAGTGGCGCGATCTGCGGACCGCAAGCATCGCTGCGCCCGCTCCTCAAGGCATGAGCGGCGGTGCCGTCTGGCGAATCGGCACGGCCGCTGATTTGGCAAATGGTGTCCTCGGCGAGCGCCTGATCGGCATCGGGATCGAGCATCGCAACGGTGTGCTTGTGGGGATACGTATCGCGTTTGCGCTCGCGATCATCGGCCGCCCGCTCAGCAACTGTGCAGTCTCCATGCATGAACCAGGGAGTCGCGTCCAGCGCTACAGATCAGGACTGCAGCGAAGCCCTGGCTGGCAGCGATCAGGTTCACAGTGCGGCCCCTGAGGGCTACACTGCAAGTCCGGCTGGCAGAGTTGAGGTCTGCAGGGATCATTCGGGTAGCAATTGGCGCGCATGCCGCTACGTTCCGCTCGCTGCATTTCAATCTCTCGCAGATCACGCCTGAACGCCCCAAGAATGGCGCCAGTGACGAGGTCTGCCAGCGGTTGCCGCTTCACATTTCCGAGCATTGTTTGCCGTGCAAACACGCAGGGAAACGCATTCCCGGAAGAGGTGACGCAGAGCTTTCCTTTCCAACACTGGCCACAGAGCTGGTCGGTCTTTTCACCGGCATACGACGCTTGTCGCAGAGCCCCGCGTCCTACGCCGCGAAGGTGATCGACCCCGATGTCTGTAACTCCCAGACCACCGAGGAACCTGGTCGTACGCTCTAGTTGCCCTTCGTTCTCTGCCATCTCGATGATGCCGACGCGTAGTGGGATACCAGCGGTAAGAATGGATTCGAGACCGGTCACGGTTCGACGCCAGCTTCCATGCTTGTTTGTGATGCGTTCATGTACCGCCGGATCGTCTGAGTAGAAGGAAGCTGCCACCCTCACGCTCAAGCGGCGCATGCACTCGATAAGGCCGTCGTTGAGGTGCGTGGCATTGGTGAACACTTCGATGAGATCGAATCCCGCCCGCGACGCATGGTTAAGCAGCGACGAAATATGCGGGTGCAAGGTTGGCTCCCCACCGATGAATTGCAGCTGTCGGCATCCGAGTGCAGCAGCTTCATCGATGACTCCGAGCCAATCGGAGTGGTTCATCGCGCCTTGGAGCTCACCGCGTGGACCAGAATCTGCGTAGCAGTGCGTACAGGTGAGGTTACATTTTTCGGTGATTTCCAACCAAATGAAGCGGAGATCGGCGAGCGCAGGTTCAGTTGAAAGTGTCGTCTGATCTGGACCGGGCTGGATAGACGTACTTTCCATAAGTCTCCTCCGTCAGAAGCTATGCGCCCACGGCCATAGGCTGTGTCCAATAGGAGGAGTGTCATTCCGGACGGAAATCCTACCCGTCCCGCCAAAACGGTAACGGCGGAGGCTCGGTGAGCGCGCAGATTCGAGCAGGCCAACCGTGATGCCTGACAGATGGAAAGGGGCGAAGCATCAGAGATCCGTGGTGGGCCGATTTATGCGGTTGCCGCACGTCCGCCGCGCCACTTCAGAGCGCACCACCTCCCCCGCCCCCTCCACCGCCCCCGCCACCCGCGCCGACAGCCGCATCCCACCCTCCAGCGTCTCCGGCACCACCCCCACCAGCACCACGTCGCGCGGCGCGGTGCCGGCGAAGTCGAGGACGATGAGGGCGTCGTTGATGGTGGGCTCGTGGGGGCTGACGCGGATGCCGGTGGGGACGGAGGTGATTTCGTCGCGCGAGAACACGCGGACGGTTCCGGGGGGAGCATCCAAAGCGACGGCGTCGATGAAGATGACGCGGTCGTAGCCGGCGAGGTAGGCGGGGAGGTCGAGGGAGGGGGTGCCGAGGTCTTCGAGGGTGGTGTCGGGGGGGAGCGTGTAATTCGAGGAGAGATAGCGGACGACGGCGGGGCCGACGCCGTCATCGCCTAAGAGGATGTTGCCGATGCCGTAAATGGCGGTCTTCACAAGACCTTCACCTTTGCGATGTTGCGGCCGGAGGGGTCGAAGGTGTGGACCGCGCAGGCCATGCAGGGGTCGAAGGAGTGGATGGTGCGCAGGACTTCGAGGGGGTGTTCGGGGTCGGCGACGGGGTTCTGGAGGAGCGAGGATTCGTAGGGGCCGAGGGTGCCGCTGGTGTCGCGGGGGCTGGCGTTCCAGGTGGTGGGGACGACGGCCTGGTAGTTCTTGATGGTGCCGTCTTCGACGACGACCCAGTGGGAGAGCACGCCGCGGGGGGCTTCGTGGAAGCCGACGCCTTCGATGGTGCCTTTGGGGAACTCGGGCTTGTTGTAGATGGTGGTGTCGCCTTTGAGGATGTTGTCGGTGAGGAGCTGCCATTGCTTCAGGGCCAGCTCGGAGAGGACGGCGGCGCGGATGGCGCGGGCGCCGTGGCGGCCGAGGGTGGAGTGGAGCATGGCCGGGGTGGCTTTGACGTGGGCGATCGCGGAGATCTTGTCGAGCGCGGCGTCGGTCCACTTCTTCATGAGCGGGTTGCCCTGCGCGTAGCCGACGAGGACGTTGGCGAGCGGGCCGACCTGTGCGGGCTGGCCGTTGTAGCGCGGGGCTTTGACCCAGGAGTATTTCTTCTCTTCGTCCCACTCGGTGGGCTCGGGATCGGTCTCGCCTTTCCACGGATGCAGTGGGCCGCCGCCTTTGTACCAGGCATGCGCGCTGTCCTCGGTGACGGCGCGGCGCCAGGTCTCGTCTTTCTGGCCGGTGATGGGGACGAGCTTCGCGAGATCGCCGTTGGGGATGAAGCCGCCGGGGAGCTCGAACTGGGTGCTCTTGCCGTCGAGCGGGAGGTCGGGGACGGAGAGGTAGTTCGTCACGCCAGCGCCATAAGAGAACCAGTCGGGATAGAGGCCGGCGATCGCGCAGACGTCGGGGACGTAGACGTTCTGGACGAAGGAGACGATCTTCTCGAGGAGCGATTTCATCTGGAAGAGGCGGTCGACGTTCAATGCTGCCTCGCTGCCGAGGTTGATGGCGTTGGCGACGCCGCCGACGGCGACGTTCTGGATGTGCGGGGTCTTGCCGCCGAGCATGGCCACGACCTGGTTGGAGTAGCGCTGGTATTCGAGCGCCTGCAGATAGTGCGAGACGGCGATGAGGTTGATCTCCGGCGGAAGCTTCATGGCCGGATGTCCCCAATACCCGTGCGCAAACGGCCCGAGCTGGCCGCTGCCGACCAGGCCCGCGACGCGCTGCTTCACGGCGGCCATCTGCTTCTCGGAATTGTCGGTCCAGTCGGAAAGGCTCTCGGCGATGGATGATGCTTTCTTTGGATCGGCTTTGAGGACCTGCGTCACGTCGACCCAATCGAGCGCGGACAGTTGATAGAAGTGGACGACGTGGTCGTGTAATGCGTGCGCAATGAGAATCAGATTGCGGATGTATTGCGCATTGAGGGGGATCTCGAGGTCGAGGGCGTCTTCGACGGCGCGCACGGAGGCAAGGGCGTGCACGGTGGTGCAGACGCCGCAGAAGCGCTGGGTGAAGAGCCAGGCCTCGCGCGGATCGCGGCCGAGGAGGATGCGCTCGATGCCGCGGAACATGGTCGAGGAGGCCCAGGCCTTCTGCACTTTGCCCTGATCGACCTCCACGTCGATGCGAAGGTGTCCTTCAATGCGGGTGATCGGATCGATGGTGATTCGCTTCGACATTGTTTTGCCTCACTCGGAGATGCGATCGGGCTCGGAGACGCGATCCGGAAGAATCGCGAAACGGCGGACGACGAGGATGAACAGCGCGATGGCCAGTCCGATGTAGCCGACGCACATGAGCAGCTCTTCGGTGCTGGGGAAGTAGATCGAGGAGCGGCCGTAGCGGAACGCCAGCGTGGTCGGGCTGAAGCGGTAGACGAGGCCGCCGATCGCCGTCGCCGTCGCGCCGAGGAAGAGGATGCGCGGGATGTGGCGTAGACGTTCATTGAGCAGCACGAGCGCCGGGACGAGTACGAAGAGGTTCTCGCCGTGGAACAGCACCGAATACCAGTCGGGCGCGAACGCGAGCCCGAGGCGGCCGCGGATGACGACGTCGGCGTAGCGTGCGACGACGAAGACGATCGACGACCAGGCCATGAACTTCGCCAGCGTCGCCAGGATCGGTACGTCGAGCGGCCGCTTCCATGCGAGGCACGCCACGATCAGGATGATGATCAGCGACGCGAAGCCGCAGACGATGGCCTGCATCAGGTAGAACGCCGGCAGCATCTGGGTCTGCCAGAGCGGATGCACTTTCGTCCCGGCGATGACCATCAGCGAGCCGAGGGACGACTGGTGCATGGCCGGCAGGAGGAACGCCGCGGCGACCATGTAGGGATAGAGCGGTTTGATGCGGTCGAACCAGCGCTTCGGCAGGACGGCGGGGAGGTTTTCGTACAGCAGGAAGATGGCGACGTACGCGGTCATGCAGACCGAGACTTCCAGCAGCGCGCTGTGCAGGTTCCAGTTCCACGGAAGGATCACGTGGTAGAAGTTCCAGGGCCGGCCGACGTCGAAGCCGAGGGCGAACATGCCGGTGCCGTAGAAGAGGATGCTCGACGTCAGCGCGGCGCGCATGACGACGTGCAGCTGGCGCTGATTGAAGATCCAGGTGGTCATGCCGACCGCCAGCGCGGATGAGCCGAGGGCGGTCAGGGTCATGACATTGAAGGTCTTCCAGACGCCGATCGCGTAGTCGTCGTTCATGCCGGTGAACGCGAGTCCGCCGAACAGACGCCAGACGGACAGAGCCAGCGCGATGGCGGCGAGGATCGAGAAGAAGACGAGCGGTGCGGTGACGAGCGGCCCGCGCACCGGCACGGCGTAGTTCCAGCGGGCGGTCTTCATAACTGGTCCTCACGGTTGTGGTGCGCGGCTTCGTCTTCGTGGACTTTGAAGCGCCGGCGCATGAGGAACGCCAGGCCGGCATAGACGACGGTCGGGACGACCATTCCTTTGTAAAGGACGCCGTGAACCTTCTCCCCGTAGTGCGCGCGCGACTCGTTCCCGACCTCGGGTAATCCGAGCTTTGCGAACGGAACGTGCGAGAGGTAGACGACCTGCGTGCCGCCGAGGTCGTGCTCCCCGTAGACGCGATCCTGGTAGTACTTGCCGGGATTCGCGGCGATGCGGCGGTGCGCCTCGCGCAGGAGATCGGCGCGCGTCCCGAAGACGACCGCCCCCACCGGACAGACCTCGGTACATGCGGGCTGCAGCCCTTCCGGCAGGCGATGCCGGCAAAGCTCGCACTTGACGATCCGCGGGTTGAACTTCGCCCACTCGAAGCGGGGGACGTCGAACGGACAGCTGATCTCGCAGAAACGGCAGCCGATGCAGCGGCTCGGCTCCCACTCGACGATCCCGAACTCGCCTTTCGACAGTGCGGAGAACGGGCAGGCCGAGGCGCAGGCGGGATCGACGCACTGCATGCACTGCCGCTTCATGAACGACGCTTCCGCGCCGTCTGGCGAGCGGTAGAGCTGGATGATGTTCTTGGTCTGGGCGTTGAGGTCGGTGGGCATCTGCCAGATGCCGCCGGACATCTCGGTGTCGGGCTCGAGGTTGTTCGCCGCCGTGCAGGCCGCAACGCAGGCCTTGCAGCCGATGCAGACGGTGGTGTCGTAGAGCAGGCCGAGGGCGTTGTCGGGTGCGGTGCGCGTTTCCGCTGCTGCCGGAACGCTCGACACGACCGCGGTCGCCGCGCCGGCGCCGAGCGTGCGGAAGAGATCGCGGCGGCTGACGGTCACGGCTCGCCTCCGGCGTCGTCGAGGTCAGTTGGCTCGGAATCGAGCTTGCGCGCGGCGACGTATCCCGCGCCGAGGAGCACGCCGCCGATCAGGCCGGCCGTTCCGGCGGCCGCACCTTCGACGATGCCGCGCGAGGTCTCGATCGGCGGGTACATCGCGGAGGGCGTGGCCTTGTTGATCGGCGCGAGCGAGAAGAGCGGCAGCGAGTAGCCGACGGATTTCTCGGCGCAGCCGAAACAGGGGGCGCCGATGCCGATCGGCCAGGCGTCGACGACTTCGTTGAAGTGGCGCGTCGAGCACGAGGCGTGCGTGACCGGGCCCTTGCAGCCGAGGCGATAGAGGCACCAGCCCTGGCGATGGCCGTCGTCGCCGAACTCTTTGGCGAAGCGGCCGGCGTCAAAGTGTGGGCGGCGCGGACAGTGGTCGTGGATGACGCGATCGAAGGCGAACTTCGGCCGCTTGAACGCATCGACGGCGGGCAGCTTGCCGGTGGCGGCGTATTCGAGGACGGTGGCCAGGAGGATGTACGGGTTCGGTGGGCAGCCGGGGAGATTGATCACCGGCTTGTCTTTGATGAGGGCATCGACACTCACCGCACCAGTCGGGTTCGGGCCGGCCGAGGGGACGCCGCCCCACGAAGAGCAGGATCCGATCGCGATCACGGCGGCCGCGTGCGACGCCACGTCCTCGAGGAGCTCGGTGCCTTTGCGTCCGGCGATCTTGAGGTAGACGCCGGCGTCTTTGGTGGGGATGGAACCTTCGACGACGAGGATGTACTTGCCGTCGTTCTGCGCCATGGCGTCCTTCAACGCGAGCTCGGCGTCATGTCCGGATGCGGCCATCACGGTCTCGTGATAGTCGAGGGAGATGACGTCGAAGATGAGCGTGGCGAGGTCGGGCTGGGAGGTGCGCAGGAGGGTCTCGGTGCACCCGGTGCAGTCCTGCATGTGCAGCCAGATGACGGAGGGTCTCCGCACGGCGCCGACCGCCTGCGCGACGGCTTCGGGGGTCACGAAGCTGGTGATTGCCAGTCCGAAGGGCGCGGTGACCATCAGCTTTCCGCAGAAGGTGAGGAAGTCGCGCCGGCTGCTGCCGGTCTGCTCGAGTCGTTGCGCGATGGTGCTCATGCGGCGAATGTAGCGGCGGCTTCGCGGCGCCGAGGTGGCATCGGCCACGAGCCCATGTGCGCTGGCGCACACGGCGGCGTGAGGCGACAGGGAAACGACGAGAGGCCTCCGGCGGCTGGGGCCGAGGGCCCCAGACCCCATTTGGTTGGCCCAGCCTCCACGGGGAGGTCTGCGGTACTTGCGCGACTGTCGAAGTGAAGGCTAGGCCAACCAACGGGGTCCGGGGTCCGTGACCCCGGCCGCCGGAGGCCCCCGGTCGTCCCCCGTCAATTCACCCGCGCCAGCGTCATCGACACGCGAGCGCCCGCGGTCACACCATCGGCGGCGGCGCGCGGGTCGGCGGGGTCGGTCGTGCCGGCGTCGCCGTCGGTATCGAGGCGCGCCTCGAGGCGCAGCTTGTCGGGCAGAGCCGCGCCCATCATCGTGTCTCCGGCGCCGAAGTCGATCGTGAGCGGGAACGCGTTCGTCTCGATGCGTTTCACGGCCACTGGATGGCCGGCCTCGCCGCCGCGGGCGATGATGTAGACGATGCCGCTTTTGACGGGCGATGCGGGATCGAGGTCGAGGGTCAGATGGATCGGCTGTCCGGCGGGCGGTGTGGCGGTGCCGGCTGTCGGCAGCGGCGGATGATCGGGCGGCAATTGCGCCGGACGCTTCTGCATCTCGGCGAAGACGCTGCGGAGCTGCTGTTCCTCCTCGGGGCGCTCCTTGATGGCGGCTTCGATCGCGGCGCTGGCGGCTGCTTTGTCGCCGGTCTGGTTCCGCACGGACGCGAGCGCGACCCAGGCATCGAGAAGTTTCGGATCGCGCTGCGTGGCCTGTTCGAGCTGCGCGCGCGCCTGGTCGAGCTCTCCGCGGGCCATGCGGGCCACGGCGTTGTAGGTGAGGGCGCGCGGCTCGTCGACGCCTTTGGTCAACTCGAACACGGCGCCGAGGTCATTGCGGGAGAACGCATTCTTCGCGGCGGCGATGCGCTGCTCGACGTCGGCCGGCTGCGTGCGATCGGTGGCGAAGGTGGAGAGGTAGTAGACGATGCCGCCGGCGAGGAGCGTGCAGACCACGCCGTAGACGAATCCCGACGTAGCGGACGTGCGACGCGGAGGCGGTGCCGCGGCTTCGGTGTTCGCCGCGGCGGGCAGGCGGTCGAGCGCGCGCAGCACTTCGGCGGTCTCGCGCTCGAGCCAGGCGCGTTCGTCGCCGGCGACGTCGTCGCCGAGGTCGCGGAGCTGCTGCACGAGTGCGTCGCGGCGCGCTTCCAGCTCGGCGCGTTTGGTGGTCGTGGAGGCTTTGCGGCGCCGCGCTCCGAAGAAGACCAGCGACCCGAGAATCAGGCCGGCGGCGAGAATCGCCAGTGCGCTTCCCCAGTCGGTCGGGACGTTCATGATGTGGCTCCTTTCACGAGCTCGCGCACGCGGGCGAGGTCGGGGTCGTCTGCGCTGACGCGCGGTTTCGGTTGCGGAGCTGCCGAGAGTTTGCGGAGCACTCTCCAGACGGCGAATGCTCCGAGGAGGAGGGCTGCGACCGGCAGGATCCAGACGAGCGCGTTCACTCCCTCGAACTTCGGCTCGAGCAGGACGAACTCACCGTACGAACGGATGAAGTAGGTCTCGATCTGCTCGCGCGTGTAGCCCTTCGCGAGCATCGACCGCACCTCGGCCTTCATGTTGACGGCCATCTCGGACGGCGAGTCGGCGATGGAGAGCCCCTGGCACACGGGACAGCGCAGGCCGGACGCGACCTCCTGCGTCCGTTGGTCGAGTGCCGGGCCTTGCAGCGGTGTGGACTGCGGTGCATCGAGGAGCAGCAGGATCAGCGCGAGAATCATTTCCGCACCTCGGCGAGATACGCCTGCAGTTGTTGCTGCGAGACCGGCCCGTCGTGTTTCACGACGATGGTGCCGTTCGCGTCGAGGATGAAAGTCTCGGGGACGCCGCCGACGCCGTACGCGATGGCAGTCCTGCCGCCCTCGTCGATCACGGTCGGGTACGCCGAGCCGCGCCTGCGCAGGAAGTCCTGGATCTTCGCTTCCTCATCCTGGAAGACGACGCCGAGGAACTGCACCTCGGGGTGCGCGCGCGCGGTTTCGTTGAGTACGGGATGCTCTTCCCAGCAGGGGGCGCACCACGTCGCCCAGAAGTTGAGCACCACCGGCTTGCCGCGGAACTTCGCGATGTCGATGCTCTCGGCGGAGCCGATGCTCTTCAGGACGAAGTGCGGTGCCGCGTTGCCGAGGAGCGGCGAGTCGATGTGCTTCGGATCGCGGCCGAGGCCGGACATCAGCACGGCCACGAGCGCGGCGGTGATGACGGCGCCGGTGGAGAGGACGAAGCGGTTCATGCGACCCCCATGTCATCCCGAGCGGCGCGAGGGACCTGGGCGGGCGGGGTACGAGGGACGTGCATGGCGCGCCGCCCACCCAGGTCCCTCGCTACGCTCGGGATGACAGTGCGCGGCACGAGCGCGATGAACCCGCCCGCGGCCATCAGCAGCACGGCGATCCAGATCCACGACACCAGTGGCGTCACGATGAGCAGCAGGCCGGCGCGGTTCGCTTCAAGGCTGGCAATGGAGATGTAGAGATCGCCGCCGATCGTGGAGTGCACGTCCGGGGTGCCGATCGGCTCGCGCATCATTTCGTACTGGTTCATGCGCGGCTCGAGCGTCGTCACCGTACGTCCGTCCTTCGTCACCGCGATGCGGGCGATCGACGACGTGCGATGCGGCTCGCTTCGCTCTTCGGTTCCGGTGAATGTGACGGTGTACACGCCGATGGTTGTGGACTGCCCCTGCTGCAGCACCACTTCGCGCTGCGTGCGCATGGTGCTGGAGATGGCGATGGCCACGACGGCGATGGCCACGCCCAGGTGGATCACGTAGGCGCCCACGCTGCGGCGGCTGTGACGCAGCTTCGCGAGCTGCACGAGCGTCACCTGCAGCGCGTAGCCGCCGGCGAAGAGCGTGACGATCGTCCACGGATTGCGGGCGCCGAAGATCACGCCGAGGATCAACAGCGCGATGCCGCCGATGAGCGGCGGCAGGAGCGCGCGGCGGATCTCGTTATGTGACGTGCGTCCCCACGGCAACGCCGGCCCGATGCCGAGGAGGAACAGCAGGGCAACTCCCATCGGCACGACCATCGAGTCGAAGTACGGCCGGCCGACGCTCATCTGCTTTCCGTTCACCGCCTCGACGACGAGCGGGAAGACCGTGCCGACGAGCACCGTGAACGTGAACAGCACGAGCAGGAGGTTGTTGAGGAGGAATGTCCCTTCGCGGCTGACCGGCGCGTCGATGCGCCCTTCGCTTTCGAGCGTGTCGATGCGCAGTGCGAGCAGCGTCACGGAGCCGATCAGCACCGCCGCCAGGAACACGAGGATGGTCGGGCCGATCGCGCTCTGCGTGAACGAGTGCACGGAGTTGAACACGCCGGAGCGGGTCATGAAGGTGCCGAGGACGGTCAGGAGGAAGGACGACAGCACGAGCGTCAGCGTCCATCCTTTGAGGACGCCGCGCCGCTGCATCACCATCGCGCTGTGCAGCGCGGCCGTCGCGGTGAGCCACGGCAGGAGCGACGCGTTCTCGACCGGGTCCCAGGCCCAGTAACCGCCCCAGCCGAGGACCTCGTACGCCCACCAGCCGCCGAGCATGATGGCGATGGAGAGGAAGATCCACGAGAGCAGCAGCGAGTTGCGCATGGCGCGCACGAGCGTCGGGCCGATCTTGCCGCGCAGCAGCGCGGCGACGCCGAAGCCGAACGGGATGGTCATGCCGACGTAGCCGAGGTAGAGCAGCGGCGGGTGCGCGACCATCAGTACGTGGTTCTGCAGGAGCGGATTCGGGCCGGGGCCGTCGAGCGGCGCGGGCGAGATCGTCAGGAACGGATTGGCCGGACCGGCGATGAGGAAGCTGAAGAACGAGCCGCACGCGAGCCATGTGCCGATCGCATACGGCATCGCCTCTTCATTGCCGCGACTGGTGAAACGCGTGGCCGCGGCGATGTAGAGGCCGAGGACGAGGCCCCAGAAGAGGATCGAGCCCTCGAGCGACGACCAGAGGCTGACGATCGTCACCCACACCGGCACGTCGCGCGAGCCGACGTGCGCGACGTACGAGACACTGAAGTCGTGACGGAGCAGCGCGTGCTCCATGACCAGCGTGGCCAGGAGCATCAGCGCGCCGAATGCGTAGGCGAGACGGCGCGACCAGCGCAATCCTTCCTCGGAACGTTTCGCGCCCGAGGCGAAGCCGAGGAACGCGCCGGCGGTGGAAACGAGCAGCGCGCCGAGGATGAGCAGACGCCCGAGTGCGGCGGTGGTGATCACAGTCCCTCCGTGGTGCGCATGAGCTTCTCGAGCTCCTTGCCGTTCGTCGGGTGTTGACCGGCTTGCGGCGCCTTGTACTCGTTGTTGTGCGAGACCATCAGGCGATGGCACTCGAACGTGCCGCTGCGGATCATCGTCCCTTCGACGACGACGCCGATGTTGTCGCGGAACATCTGCGGCGGCACTCCGGACGACTTCACGTGCACGATTGCATTCGCGTCCTTGACGTCGAACTCGACGCCGGTGGTTCCGCGGTGATGGCGGATCGAGCCGGCGGAGACCATCCCCCCCAGACGGATCGTCGCGCCGTACGCCTTGTTGCCGGCGGCGCGAAGATCGGTAGGCGTCCAGTAGTAGACGAGGTTGTCGTTGATGCCGCCGGCGGCAATGGCGAGGAAGGCGAGAGCGGCGACAGCAAGGGCGAGGACGACGAAGCGGCGCGTTCTGCGCCGCATGACGTCGGAGGCGGAAGGCTCGGGCTTCATGCACGCCATGTTGTGGCGTGAGGCGGGGAGGGGCGGGGGCGGGAGTCACGGGAGGGGGTGACGGCCGTCACTCGTCACAGGCAGCGAGGAATCGCGAAGACCGGTATCTTCCGCCGACGGAGGTTCGCATGGCTCTGAGCGTCTTCGATGACAAGTCCAGGCCGCCCGCCGAGGATGCTTTGTACGCGGCACTCGGTGCGACGACGCCGTGGTGGCTGGAACTGGTCGCGCGCATCGGGGCGCGCTTTTCTCCGGTCGACCAAACGTGGGGATTCTCCGGCAAGAGCACAGGGTGGGGACTGCGGCTGAAACGCGGCGAGAGAACGATCCTGTACATGACCCCGCGCGACGGCCATTTCCTCGTTTCCTTCGCGCTCGGCGAGAAAGCGGTAAAGGCCGCTCACGAGCGCGCTCTGCCGGCGGACGTGCTGAGCGCCATCGATCGTGCGCCGAAATACGCCGAGGGCCGAGGGGTTCGTTTCGAGATCCGCGCGGGTGAGGATCTGGCTGCGATGGAGGCGTTGGCGGAGATCAAGATGGCAACTTGAGGGGGACGATCAATCCCGCATCGGCTTGTCGACGTGCTGCGAGATAGACAGGACGTTTCCGTCCGGATCTTTGAACCACGCCACGCGATCGCCGTTCGGCGGTGCCCAGACTCCGAGCTCGTCCTGCTGCATGAACGGGAGGCTGAATTGCTCGAAGTGGACGCCGCGCGGCGCGAGGTCGCGGATCGCGGCGTGGATGTCCTCGACTTCCCATCCCAGGACCGTTCCCTGTGCGGGCTTGAAATCGCGTCCCTTGTTCACCCGCACCATCGTGCCGTTCGCGTCGAAGGTGAGCGCGTACTCATCTTCGTTCATCAGCCGGAAGCCGAGTACGTCACCGTAAAAGGTCTTCGCTTTCGCGGCGTCGTTCGTGATGACGAAGCCGATCATCTGCGTCAGGACGGGCATGATTCGTTCTCCTGCTCAACGGAGACTGGTTAACCGCGTCTCCGATTCAGAAACACCGCTCGAGACACCACACCGGCCGTAGAGCGTTTTCGCTTCCTCCCACAACGCTCGTGCGTCGTCCCTGTTGCCTGTCATCTCGCTGATCAACGCCATGCTGCGCACGGCATTCGCCAGGTCGAGCGGCGGCGCCGCATCCGCAAAGCGGCGATAGATCTCCAACCCCTCGGTCCCGCAGCGCGCGGCCTCGTCGGCGTTGCCCAGGTGCCGGTAGAGATCCGCGAGATGCCGGATCGTATGCGCGAGGGCGAGGGACTCACCTTCGGGGCGCAGGATGGCGACGGCCTGTCGCAGTAAATCCTCCGCGGCCTCGAAACGTCCCTCGCGCCTGGCGCGGTCCGCCTCGGCTTTCAATGCGCCGGGTGTCATGGCGGAGAGCTTACCGCCGAATACATCACTCCTCCACCACCCGCCCGAACAGCAATCCGCACAGCGACCAGTAGATCGCATCGAAGGCGATCAGCAGCAGGATCCACGAGCGGGCCTGGCCCATCGGATCGCCTAGGAGGAGCAGCGACGTGGCTTTCACCGAGGCGAGCAGAGCGGGGACGATGAGCGGGAAGAGAAGCAGAGGAAGCAGCGTCTGCTTCGCTTTGAGCTGCGCGGTCATGGCCGCGTAGAGCGTGCCGGGGGCGGAGAGACCTGCAGCGCCGAGGGCGATCACGAGCAGCAGCTCGGCGATGCGGAGCGTACCGGCGTCGTAGAGGACGACCATCACCGGGACGAGCGCGACGCCCAGGACGAACAGGCGGAGCCAGTTCGCGAGGGCCTTGCCGTAGTAGAAGTCGCCCGGACTGGCGGGCAACAACAGCAATCCCTCGAGCGCCCGATGCTCCATCTCGGTGTGAAAGCTTTCGCTGAGCGTGAGGGTCGAGGAGAGGAGCAGCGCCAGCCAGAGAAACCCGGCGGAGAACTGGCGTAAAGCGTCGGCAACCGGACCGACGGCGAAGCTGAAGAGCAGCAGCGCCGCGGCGCCGAAGACGAACACCGCGACCATCTCGCTCTTCGTCCGCCATTGCAGCAGGACTTCCTTGCGAATCGCGGCGCTCAGCACGTGCGCACCACCCGGCCGGCTTCGAGGAAGAGCATGCTGTCCGCGAGCTTCGTCCCGCGCTCGAGCTGGTGCGTCGCCATCAGAACCGTGGCGCCGCGTTCGCGAAGCTCGCGTACTACTTCGTCGACGAGGATGAACCCCTCGGGGTCGAGCTGCCCGTACGGCTCGTCGAGCATGACCACGCGCGGCTCCTGCAGCAGGACTCGCGCGAACGACAATCGCTTGCGCATTCCAGCCGAATACGCAGAAACCGGATCGTTCGCGCGTGATGCCAGACCGACGCGTTCGAGGAGCGGCATCAATCCGTCGTGCGAGCGGCCGAGATGTTCCGCAGAGACGCGGAGGTTCTCGAGACCGGTGAGCGGCTCGTAGAGGTAGGAGGCGTGGGTGAGCAGCGCGACCGACTTGCGGATGTCGTCGCGATGATGGTCGAGGTCCCAGCCGTCGATGGTTGCGGTTCCGGCATGTGGACGGATGGCGGTGGCGAGAATGCGGAACAGAGTTGATTTGCCCGACCCGTTCGGGCCGGCCACCATGACGACCGAGCCATCCCGGATGCGAACGGAGATGTTGCTCAATGCCCAGCGGCTGCCATAACGCCGCCCCAGCCGGTCGATCTCGATCATGAGCGCCTCAGTAGACTGCCGACGATGATGCGGTTCCGGCGGTGCGGTGTGGCTCGATGGCAATCGGCTTGCGCAGCGGCGTCGCTCCCCGGTCGCTGACGCGCTCCGGAAAGCGGCGCCGGAAGTCCTCGGCCAGCTCGCACGTCGCGCAAACGGCGACGGAGTTGGCGAGGAACCGCGGAAGATCGTCGGCGGCCACGTCGGCCCACTCGCACAACTCGCCGTCCGAGGTCAGGAGTGCCGGACTGACGACTCCGCCGATATCGGCGATCGGCTTCGCGCAGTAGACGCAGTTCCTCTCGGCATACCAGCGCGTCACGATGGTGCGCACCAGGGTCTCTTCAGGAGACGCCTCGATCTGCAGCGCACAGGCTTGCGCGCAGCCGGCGTGCTCGGGCCATCGCGAACAGGCCGTGACGACGAAGCGCGGCTGCGTCGCGATCCATGTGCCGGCGGCGAGTGCCGCGTTGATCTCGGTACTCACCGGCAGGTTGGTCTCAGGACAGGTGACGATGCGTTTTCCGCGGTATCGGACGTACAGCCCGGCGAAGACGACGGCCATCGCGACGAGCACCAGGGCGGCGAAGGCGAGACCGATTCCAGTTCCCATGTTTCACCTCACAGTACAAACGCGCCGAGGAAATCGGCGCGCGATGGTGGTGGGCCGTTGCCGCGCGCCCGGCGCTCGATGTCGGACAGCTCATCCAGCAGCGTGGGACGTTGCACCTCGTACAACACGCCGGTCGTGACGTGCTCGCCCTCGTCCGTGAATCGCATCGCAGCCTCGCGACTGGTCGCATCGTGACCCGCGGGCACGGGGCGCGTCTTCGCGCGGATCTCCTTGTGCTGCTCCTCTCCGCGCCAGGTGACGCAAGGCGAGAGGATGTTCAGGAATGCGAAGCCGTGGTGCTGGATGGCGCGCGTCATCAACTCGGTCGTCCCTTTCACGTCGCCGGAGAAGCCGCGGCCGACCCACGAGGCGCCGCAGGCGATGGCCAGCGCGCAGGGATCGATGGATGGATCGGGATTGCCGTACGTGGTCGACTTCGTCCGGTCGCCGGTCGGCGTGGTCGGGCCGGCCTGCCCCTTGGTGAGGCCGTAGATCTCGTTGTCCATCATGAAATAGGCGATGTCGACGTTGCGCCGGGAGGCGTGCAGGAAGTGATTGCCGCCGATGGCCAGTCCGTCGCCGTCGCCGCCCACCGCGACGACGGTCATGCGCGGCGCGGCGAGCTTTGCGCCGGTGGCGATCGGCAGCGCGCGTCCGTGCAGGGAGTTCAGGCCGTACGTTTCGACGTACCCCGGCAGCCGCGAGGAGCAGCCGATGCCGGAGACGAGGATCGTCTCGTGCGGCGCGCAGCCGGCGGCGGCGAGCGCGCGATGGACGGAGTTGAGGACGGCGAAGTCGCCGCAGCCGGGGCACCACACCGGCTTGAGATCAGTCCTGAATTCGGTTGCCGTGTGCGTCATGCCGTCACCTCCTCGAGCACCGCGGCCGCTTCGATCACTTCCGTCACTGAGAGCGCCTTGCCGCCGGAGCGTGCATGCACGCGCGTATCCCCCGGCAGCGTGATCAGCGAGCGGAGATAGCGATGGAACTGTTGCTCGAAGCTCAGCTCGATGATGACGATGCGTTCGCACGAGTCGATGAAGGTCTGGAGCTCCTGCAACGGCAGCGGTGCCAGGATGCGCGGGACGAACGCGGCGACACGCGCTCCCTTCGCGTTCATCGCTTCGATGGCCTCGGCGACGGGACCGGCCGCGGAGCCCCAGCAGAGGATGCCCACCTCGGCAACGGCCGCGCCGAAGCGCCGGAAGAGCGGATATTTTTCGGCGATTGCGTCCAGCTTCCGATGGCGTTTCGCATTCATCCGCTCGTGCGTGATGAACATCGAGCTCGGACGTCCCTGCTCGTCGTGCTCCAGGCCGTTGGTCTGGTACATGCCGCCGGCGATGCCCGGCACGGTCATCGGCGAGACGCCGTCCTCGGTCATTGCGTAGCGGCGATACGACTCATCAGGCGCCTGCGGAACGCGGCGCTGCACGACGTCGTGGATGAGCGAGGCCGCGTCGATCGTTTCGCGGCGCTGGGCGATGAGCTGGTCCGACAGCACGATCACCGGCAGTTGGAACTCCTCGGCGATGTTGAACGCGTCGACGGTCGTGTGGAACGCATCCTCGACGTCGGAGCAGCCGAGGACCACCCGCGGCATGTCGCCGTGCCCGCCGTAGATTGCGTGGAAGAGATCGGACTGCTCGCTCTTCGTCGGGATGCCCGTGGACGGGCCGCCGCGCTGCACGTTCACGACCACGCTCGGGATCTCGGCGATCGAAGAAAGGCCGAGCATCTCGGACATCAACGACAGGCCGGGCCCCGATGTGGCGGTCATCGCTTTCGAGCCGGCGAACGACCCACCGACCACGGCGCCGATGGCCGCAAGCTCGTCCTCGGTCTGCAGGCAGGTGCCGCCGATCTTCGGCAGCCACTCACCCAGCAACTGGAGGATCTCCGTGGAAGGCGTGATCGGATAGCCGGCGAAGAAGCTGCAGCCGGCGTGGAGCGCGGCGAAGGCGGTGGCTTCGTTGCCGGACATGAGGAGACGTGGTTGCCCCTCACTCTTCGCCTCTCCTCGCAGGCGCGGAGAGGGGAACGAGAAGCCAATGTCGAGCGCGCGGAAGTTGGCGTCGATGATCGAAGCATCGCGCTTGCGGAAGCGTTTGCGCATCGCGGTGCGGATGCTGTCGACGGGCAGCGCGAACATGGCCGCGAGCAGTCCGAGGGCGACGATGTTCTTCGCTCCCGGCGCGCCGGCGTCTTTCGCCAGTTGCCCGAACGGCACGGGCACGCAGCGATACGCAGCGAGCTCCGGCGGCGGCGCGTCGTCCGGCTCGTGCAGGACGATGCACCCCTCGGCCAGCGGCATCTCGCTGCGGAAGCGGGCAAAGTCCGCGAACCGGAACACGATCAGCGCGTCGCTCGCGTCGCCCTGCGCGGCGATCGGCACCGGCGAGATGCGCACGGTCGACGACGATTCGCCGCCGCGGATCTGCGGACCATACGCCTCGGTCTTGATGACATGCAGCCCGACCGCGGCGCAGGCCATCGCCGCGAGATCGCCCGCGACGACCGCCCCGTCACCGCCCGAGCCGGCGATGGAAAATGTGACGTCTTCGCTCATGCGATGCAGCTTGGCGGTCGCACGAACATGCGGCGAGGATTGGCGTCACCCGCGCGGGTGACGTTCGTCACCGGGTCATGGCTGACCCGGCAGCCCGGCGGCTCGCCGGTGCGATGAAGACGACGTCGAATTGCCTCGGGGAGGAGGCCAACACTGATGAAGACGACCGTCAAGTTTGCCCGACGGGATGGTCAACACTGATGAAGGCGACCGGCAAGTTTTGCCGGCGGAAGGGTCAACACTGATGGAGGCGACCATCAAATTTGCCCGGCGGGAGGTCAACACTGAGGGAGGCGACCGTCAAATTTGGCCGGGCGGAGGTCAACACTGAGGGAGGCGACCGTCAAATTTGCCCGGCGGGAGGTCAACACTGATGGAGGCGACCATCAAATTTGGCCGGGCGGGAGGTCAACACTGATGAAGGCGACCGTCAAATTTGCCCGGCGGGAGGGTCAACACTGATGAAGACGTCCGTCAGATTTGCCCGGCGGAAGGTCAACACTGATGAAGGCGACCGGCAGGAAGCCGCGCTGCGCGACCGCTTGCCGTTCTGAGTGGCATGTCACTTTCGCGGGTGACGTTCGTCACCGGGTCATGGCTGACCCGGCGGCACGATGCGTTGAGATCATGTCTCAGCCAGCCGCCGTCCTCGACCTCCTGCCCACCCGCAAGCTGTTGCTGGTCGGGCAGCCCAACGTCGGCAAGTCGCTCATCTTCACGCGCCTCACCCAACGCTACGCGACGGTGTCGAACTATCCGGGCACGACCGTCGAGATCACCAGCGCGCTCGCGGAGATCCACGGCGAGCTGCGCGAAGTCGTCGATACGCCGGGGACGAACACACTCGCGCCGCAGTCGTTCGAGGAGCGCGTCACCCGCGATCTGCTGATCGCTTCAAGCGAGGCGGATGTCGTGCAGGTCGGCGACATCGGCAATCTGCGCCGCACGCTGCTGCTGTCCCTGCAGCTTGCCGAGCACGGCATCGCCTTCACGCTCTGCCTGAACATGAGCGATGAGCCGGACGCGCCGGCCGTTGCCATCGACGCGCTCGCCGATCGCCTCGGCGTGCCGGTCGTAGCCGTCTCGGCGCTCCGTCGCTGGAACCTGGAGAAACTGAAGCGGCATGCGATCCGACCCACACGCTCGCCGCTTTCGGTCCGCTATTCGACGGCGGTCGAAGAAGCGATCGCATTTCTCTGCCGCGGCGGGATGTCCCGCGCCGATGCGCTGTCGGAGTTGTGCGGCGGCGATGCTTCGCCGGCACTGGTGGTGGACATCACGAACGCCCGTCTGGCCATCGTGGACGCGCTGATCACCGAGGTGATGGCGGAGACCGGACCGCGCAGCCGCGATCGTCTCGGCGCGCTCTGCATGCATCGCACCTGGGGCGTGCCGATTCTCCTCAGCGTGCTTTACGCCGCCTGGCTGTTCGTCGGGAGGTTCGGCGCGGGGACGCTCGTCGATCTCGTCGAGACGTCGATCTTCGAGGCATACGTGAACCCGTGGGCCACGCGATTCGTGAATTTCGCGGTGCCGTTCCAGTGGATCCGCGACCTGCTGGTCGGGCCGTACGGCGTCATCACCATGGCTCTCACGTACGCGATCGCAATCGTGCTGCCGGTGGTGATCACGTTCTTCACGCTCTTCGGCATCCTCGAAGACTCGGGCTACCTGCCGCGTCTCGCGGTGATGCTGCATCGCGTCTTCAAGCGCATGGGGCTGAACGGCAAGGCCGTGCTGCCGATGGTGCTCGGCCTCGGCTGCGACACGATGGCCACGCTGACGACGCGCGTGCTGGAGACGAAGAAGGAGCGCGTCATCGTCACGATCCTGCTGGCCCTCGGCATCCCGTGCTCCGCGCAGCTCGCCGTGATCATGGCCATGCTCGGCCGGCTGAGCGCGACCGCGACCGCGGTCTGGCTGAGCGTCACGCTGGTGACGATCTTCCTGGTCGGCTTTCTCGCTTCGAAACTCGTTCCCGGTGAGACCGGCGATTTCATCGTCGAGCTCCCACCGATGCGGATGCCGCGTCTCTCCAACATCCTCATCAAGGTGCTGGCGCGGACGGAGTGGTATCTGAAGGAGGCGGTCCCGCTGTTCATCCTCGGCACGCTGCTGCTGTACGTGCTCGACATCACCCATCTGCTGGCGGTCCTGCAGCAGGTGCTGGCGCCGCTCGTCGTCGGCGCGCTCGGCCTGCCGGCGGAAGCGGCGAATGCGTTCGTGATCGGATTCCTGCGCCGCGACTACGGTGCCGCCGGACTCTTCGCCATGCAGCGCGGCGGCGCCCTCGACCCGAATCAGACCGTCATCGCGCTGACCGTGATCACGCTCTTCATCCCGTGCGTCGCCAACTTCCTGGTCATGGTGCGGGAGCGCGGCAAACGCGCGGCGCTCGGCATCGCGGCCTTCATCACGGTCTACGCCTTCGGCATTGGCGCCGTGATGCACGCCATCTTCCGGCTCTTCGCAGTGAGGCTGTCATGAGCGAGCGCACGCACGAATGTCCGCTGTGCAGCATGGACTTCACCGGTGAGGAGTGTCATTCGGCGTGTCCGATGGCTCGCGGTTGCGCGATGGTGCGCTGTCCGCGATGCGGCTACGAGTTCGTCGAGAGCGGCCGCTTCGTCGACATGCTGCGGCGCTGGATTCGCCGCGGACCCGACCCGGTCTGCGCGACCGGAGACGTCGTGCCGGTCACGAGCCTGGCGCTCGGCGTCACCGCGCCGGTCACGCACATCGCCACGCAGTCGGCGGCGCGCATGAGCCGTCTGGCGTCGTTCGGGATCTCGGAAGGAAGCGAGGTACGCCTCATCGCCCGGCAGCCCGCGGTCGTGCTGGCGTGCGGCTCTTCGTCCGTGGCGCTCGACGACGACGTCGCGCGCGAGATTCACGTGCGCGCGAGCTGACTGTCATCCTGAGCCGGCGTAGCGCGGCGAAGGACCCCCCGCAGGTGCGCGCGAATCGTGCTGTCGGCAGGGGGTCCTTCGCTGTCTACGCAGCTCAGGATGACAGCAGGTCACGTGGCGATGATCGCGCCCGCCGCATAGGCAAGCGCCGCAGCGATCGCGCCGATCGTCAGCGTCTCCAGTCCCGCGCGCCACCATGGCAACAGCAGCCAGCGGGTGCGGGCGGAGCCGACGAGGAAGAACGCGATGCCCGTCATCACCACCGACACGGTGAGGGCGTGAGGGATGCGCATCAGGAACGGCAACAGCGGCACGAGGCCGCAGATCGTGAACGCGCTGAACGTCGCCAGCGCTGCCGCCAGGGCGCTGCGCGACGCGCGTCCGATCCCGTACTCCTCGGTGAGCATGAAGTCGATCCAGCGCTCGCGATCGGCGGTGACGATGGCCACGGCGCGCTCGAGATCCGCGCCGGCGAATCCCTTCGCGGCGAAGATCTGGCGCACCTCTTCGCGCTCGCCCGCCTCGTCGGAATCGAGGTGCCGCTGTTCGCGTGCACGCAGCGCGTCCTCCTCCTGCCGCTCGGTGCGGGTGCCGAGGTAATTGCTCGCGGCCATCGAGAAGCCGTCGGCGAGCAGATTGGCGACGCCGAGAATCAGGATGATGCGCACCGACAGCTCCGCACCGCTCACGCCGGTCACCACCGCGAACGTCGTGACCGAGCCGTCGATGCCGCCGTACACCCAGTCACGCAGATAGCTGCTGCGCGGCGCATTCGCCAGTCGCGCGCGGATGGCTTCGGGAGTGTGCTCGTGCTCCATTCCTTGATGTGCCCTTTACGGGCAACCGTCAGATGGTGACGAGCTTTTCAAGCTCTGGTTTGCGCAGGATGAGGATGGTCGAGCCTTTGACCTCGAGGATGCCCTTGCGCTTGAACTCGCTCAGCAGCCGGGTCACGGTCTCGCGCGTCGTGCCGATCATCTGCGCGACCTCCTCGTGGGTGAGGAGCACTTTGATCCGCGTCCCTTTCGGGGTGACTTCGCCGTGCAGGTCGCACCATTCGAGCAGGAGCTTGCCGAGCTTTTCGGACGTCGATTGCGCCAGCCCGAGGGAGCGGATCTCCCGCTGCGCGGCCTGGTACTTTTCGCTGAGCTGCTGCGCCGTGTGCATGCAGGCGTCGGCATGGGTGCCGAGGAAGCGGAGGAAGTCGTCGCGCTTGATGAAGTTGAGCTGCGACGGCTCGAGCGTCTCGGCCGAGACTTCGTACGGCCTGCCGAGGATGGTGGCGCTGGCGCCGAGCACTTCACCCGGCTCGGCGAGCTTGACGATGAGCGTCCGCCCTTCGGAGGAAGAGGTGGTCAGCTTCACGCGCCCGCTGCAGAGGATGAACACGCCGCGCGGCTCCTCCCCCTCGACGAAGAGGACCGACCCCTTCGGATAGAGGCTCGTGAACTTGATCGCGTCGAGCGTCTGCATCGCCGCGGGGGACATGTCGCAGAACAACTGCTCCCGGCTGCGCGAACAGGCGGTGCAATTGTTCTGGATCTCGATGTTGTAGGGCGACGGCATGGATTGCCTCCGTCACCCAATCTGGGGGCGGCCACCTGCGCGCGATGCGACGCGGCGCACGCGGCGGCGTGACGCCTGTCACGCGGCAACGTTCGCATCGCGCGATGGTCAGCTACGCGGCCGGTGCGAGCTGCTTCTTCACATCGACCTTGATCGAGCGCGGCTTCGCGCCTTCCTTCTTCGGAAGGTGCACCTCGAGCAGGCCATTGGTGAACGAAGCCGAGACCTTTTCCGGCTCCACGGACGGCGGCAGCGCGAACGTACGAAGGAACGAGCCGTACGAGCGCTCCACGCGCCGGTAGCCCTTCTCCTCCGTCTCCTTCTCCGCATTCCGCTCGCCCTTGATCGTCAGCACACCGCTTTCGATCTGGACGTCGACGTTCTTCTCGTCGATGCCGGGCAGCTCGGTCTTGATCACGATCTCGTCCTTCGACTCGATCACGTCGGACACCGGCGACCAGTCCGCGATCGCGGCCGTGTCCTCGGCCGACATGCGCGACCACAGACGGTCCATGCGGTTCCGCAGTGTGGTCATCTCCTCGAACGGATCCCAGCGTTCAAACCTCGTCAGGAAAGTCATCGTTACCTCCTATGTCGCCACGGTTGAGCCGCGGCCTCGATGGCAACGTAGGTCGCGCCGCTGAAGTAAGGGAGGACGCAAGTCACACCTGCGCGTGCGCGTCCGTTCGAGGATCACCGGCACGTGTGCGTCGAGACACTCCTCACGCGCCCGGCACGGCCGATATCCATAGACATGAACCACGATGAATTCGTAGGACAAGTTCAGCATCGCGCGCACCTCCCGTCGCGGGGCGATGCGGAGCTGATCATCCGCGCCACGTTCGAGACCCTCGGCGAACGGCTGCAGAGCGACTCGGCGGATCACGTCGCCGCGCAGTTGCCGCCGGAGCTCGGGCGTCATCTCAAGAACCGGAAGTTCGAGCACCTGTCGCCCCATGACTTCTGCACGCGCGTCGCGGAGCGCGAGCACGCCGACGTCGACAAAGCCGTGTTTCATGCCCGCTGCGTCTTCGACACCATGCGCGATGCGATCTCGCCCGGCGCGGTCCGGAAAGTCGAGCGGCAGCTTCCCGCCGAGCTCCTCCGCCTTCTCCGTCCCGAGGAGGTGTGAGCGCCGTCACATCGCCGGGTGAGGACGCTCACCGACCGGTGGCGCGCCGTCGCATAGCGTGCGACTCGCGTTAACCGTCTCCTGCGACGTTCCGACGGCGCCGCTTTCCCCGAGACGAGGGAGGCATGCATGGCCCTTCCGCCGGTCTCGCGGGCTCGCCCGCAATCCTGCAGCACGTGTGCGTTACAGCGGTCGTTCTGCCATCTCTCGGACGAGCTCCGCGCCGCGTTCGATGGTCTCAAGACCACGGTCACCTACTGGAAGGGCGAGACCATCTTCCACGAGGACGACCGGTGCCGGAGCGTGTTCGCGGTCTGTGAAGGGAGCGTGAAGCTCATCACCACCTCGAGCGAGGGCCGCGTGCTTCTCCTTCGCTTCGCACAGCCGGGAGAGATGCTGGGGCTCGCCGAGGCGGTGCTCGGGCCGGCGCCGTACTCCTGTTCCGCGGTCGCGGCCGAGAGCTCGATTCTCGCGGTCATCCCGCGCGAGACGTTCCTTCGATTCATCAGTTCCTATCCGGAGGCCCGCCTCGGCCTGACCATCGCCCTCAGCGAGCAATACAAGTTCGCCCAGCGCGAAACGAAGTTCCTCGGCTTCGGCGACACCTCCACCGTCCGGCTCGCGCATCTCCTGCTCGAATGGTCCGCCCGGCATGGCGTTCCCGGTGAGGACGGCGTGCACATCCCGCTGCACGTCACGCATGGGGATCTCGCTCAGGCGATCGGCGCGACCCGGGAGACGGTGACCCGCCTTCTCGGAAATCTCACCCGCGCCGGCCTGATCGAGCGGCGCGCGAACGCGATCGTCGTGCTCCGCCCCGCCGAGCTGGCGCGCGGCGCACCGGTCACCGCCGGCGGTGACGGAGATGCTTCCGGCCGCGGCGAAGGCGACCTATCGATGTTGCAGGAGCCATCCGCTCCCGGAGGTACGCCATGAAGCCGTTCGTCATCACCAGCATCCTCGCTCCCACCGACCTGAGCGACTCCAGCATTCCCGCGCTCCGGTACGCGCGGCTGTTCGCCGATCGTCTTGGCGCGAAGCTCACCGTCATGTACGTGGACCCCATCGTCTACCCGGTGAGCATGGCCGGCCCAGTCGATGGGCTTTACATCAATACCAATCCCCAACATCAGGCCCTTCTGCGCGCGGAAGTAGAGCGGCATGCGGCGCCGGTGATGGCGGGCAGGCCGTACGACATCGACGTCACGATCGGAATGCCTGTCCCGGCGATCCTCACCTCGGTGAAGGAGCGGCATGCGGACCTCGTCATCATGGGCACACACCTCCGGCACGGCTGGCGGCGCGCGCTCCTCGGCTCGGTCAGCGAGGGCGTGCTGCACGGCAGCGAGTGCCCCGTGCTGACGGTTGCCACCCAGGACAGCTACGTCGGGGCGGTGCCTTACGCGATCACACACGTGCTGTGTCCGGTGAACTTCACCGACGTCGCGCGCGAATCGCTGCACGTCGCGGCGCGCCTGGCCGAGGCGTTCGGCGCGCGTCTCAGCGTCGTGCGCGTGCTCGAGCCGGACGAAGTCATGGACGTCAAGGACGAGGAAGAGCGCCTGCGGAAATGGGTCGCACCCGAACTGCAGGAGGTCTGCTCGCTCCGGCAACTGGTCGTCCGGGGCGGACCGGCGGAGCGCGTGCTCGACTGCGCCGACGATGTCGGAGCGGATTTCCTCGTCATCGGTGCGCAGCACAAGCTCTTCCGCGACGCGACGGTGCTCGGGACCACGTCCGAGCGCGTGATCCGCTTCGCCTCGTGTCCGGTGCTGGTCGTTCCGAGGCAGGCCGTACGTCGCGATACCGTCGCCGAGGTCAGCGTGGAAGCGGGCGGCGAGGTGGCAGTGCCCGCGGGGCGCTGACCGTGTGCCGCCATGGTGAACCGTGCGCTGGCGCAGTGCGACCCACGCGACGTGTTGAACGCGTTGCGGGCGAGTATTGCTGTCCTCGATGCGCGCGGGATCGTCGTCGCCGTGAATGAGGCGTGGATCGGATTCGCGCGTGAAAATGGCGCGACCGACGAGCGTTCCTTCCTCGGCACCGACTATCTTTCGGTTTGCGAGCGCGCACTGGCGTCGGGCCACGACGATGCCCTGGCGGAGATGACCGCGAAGCTGCGTGCGCTCCTGCAGGGAGAGGGCGGCCAGGTCTCGATGGAGTACCCGTGCGACTCGCCGGCGGGACGCAGGTGGTTCAGCCTGCGGGCGACTCCGTTGCCCGGAGGCGCGGGCGCGGGAGTGGTCATCGCGCACGAAGACGTCACCGAGGCGAAGCGGATCGAGCAGACACTGAGGGAGACCGACCGGACGTTGCGCTCTGTGCTGGAAGCCCTTCCCGTCGGCGTCTGGATCATGGACCGCTCCGGCCGGATCGTGCATGGCAACCCGGCCGGAATCGCCATCTGGCAAGGCGCGCGTTACGTCGCGCCCGAACAGTTCGGCGAATACAAGGCGCGATGGCTCGATACTGGGCGGACGATCGAGGCGGACGAGTGGGCGGGCGCGAGGGCGATCCGGAGCGGGGAAACGTCGATCGGCGAAGAGATCGAGATCGACTGCTTCGACGGCACGCAGAAGATCATCCTCAACTCCGCGATCCCGCTCTTCGACGAACAGCACGCCATCGCCGGCGCCATCATCGTCAACCAGGACATCACCGCCCGCAAAGAGGCCGAGACCGAGCTCCGGCTGGCCAAACAGGAGGTCGAGGCCGCAAGCCGGGAGCTCGAGATCGCGCTGGCGCGCGAGCGCATTCTCGCGCGCGAGGACGCGCTGACCGGCGTAACGAACCGCCGCCAGTTCTTCGAGCTCGGCACCCACGAGGTCTCCGTCGCCGGCCGTTATGGCCACCCGCTCTCGGCGATCCTCATCGACGTCGACGACTTCAAGCGGCTGAACGACACCTTCGGCCATCAGGCGGGAGACGAGCTCCTGAAGCGCTTCGCACGCGTCGCGCGCCAGCACCTGCGCGACGCCGACCTCTTCGCCCGCTACGGCGGCGACGAATTCGTGGCGCTGCTGCCCAACACGGGCGCCGCCGAGGCGGCGCTCGTGGCCGAGCGCTTACGCGCCGATCTCGCGGTGCATGACACCATCCTCGAGCAGGGAACGCTGACCGTGACGATCAGCAGCGGCATCGCCGAGCTGTTGCCGGCGGACACGCTGGATGCGCTGATTCATCGGGCAGACATGGCCCTGTATGAAGCCAAGCAGTCGGGGCGGAATCGAACCGCTGTCTTCGGGGCGGTGGGGCGCCGTGAGCGTCACCTCACACCATGACCAGGCAGGCCGCGCCGGCCCGCCGGAGGCCTCTTCGTCGTCTCTCTGTGGCTCGCTCGGGCTGTCGTCCGCCGAGGCCGCGGAGCGCCTGCGCGTTCACGGGAGAAATGTCCTTCGCGAACGCGACGAGCTCTCCGCGGTGTCGGTCCTCGCGGCGCAGTTCCGCAGTCCGCTCCTGCTGCTGCTCGTCTTCGCGGCAATCGTCGCGGCGATAGCGGGAGAATGGATCGACGCGGCCGTCGTCGCCGTGGTCGTCCTGGCCAGTGCCGGACTCGGATTCGTCCGGGAGTACAAGGCGCAATCGGCGGCCGCCGCGCTCCGCTCGCGCATTCGCACGCGAACGAAAGTGGTGCGCGACGGCGTCACGGTCACGATCCCGGTCGAGGAGGTCGTCCCCGGCGAGCTCGTCCTCCTTTCCGCCGGCTGCCTGATCCCTGCCGACGCGACGATCGCCGATGCGCGCGATTTCTTCGTCAGCGAGGCAGTGCTCACGGGCGAGAGCTTCCCTGTCGAGAAGGCAAACGGCGACCGGGTCTTCCTCGGCACGAATGTCCGCAGCGGAACGGCGCAGTGCGTCGTCGACGCGACCGGCGCTGCGACCGCGTTCGGCGCGATCGCGCATCGCCTCACGCTCCGGCCGCCGGAGACGGAGTTCGATCGCGGCATCCGCCGCTTCGGCTACCTCCTGACCATTGCCATGCTGGCCATGGTGCTGCTCGTCTTCGGGGGGCACATGCTCCGCGGCCGTCCCGCTGTCGAGACCCTGCTCTTCGCCATCGCCCTCGCCGTCGGCCTCAGTCCGGAGCTGCTGCCCGCAATCCTCAACGTCAACCTCGCCCGCGGTGCGGCGGCCATGTCGCGCCGCGGCGTTCTCGTGCGCCATCTCAACGCCATCGAGAACCTCGGCAGCATGGACGTCCTCTGTACTGACAAGACCGGGACGCTCACGCGCGGCGTCGTGCAGGTCGAGGGAGCGTTCGATGCCTTCGGCGTGGCCTCGCAGGACGTGCTGCGGCTCGCCGCGATCAACGCGGCGCTCGAGACCGGACTCGAAAACCCGCTCGACGACGCCATCCTCGCCGCCTGCAAACCCGACCTCACGAACATCGAGAAGCTCGACGAGGTGCCGTTCGACTTCGCGCGGAAGCGCGTGAGCATCGTCGTGCGGGACGGCGACCGCGTGCGTCTGATCGCGAAAGGAGCGGTCGCGCACGTGCTCGAAGCCTGTGCCGCACCTCCGGACGTCGACGCACGCATGGCCGAATGGAACAGCAACGGCGTCCGCGTCCTCGCGGTGGCCACTCGCGATCTCGCGTCGCAGGCGGCCTATGGGCGTGCCGACGAGCGCGACCTGACGCTGGCCGGCTTCGTCACGTTTCTCGATGAGCCGAAGCCGGGAGTCGAGAAGGCGCTCACCGATCTCGCGGCGCTCGGCGTGGCGGTGAAGCTGATCACCGGCGACACGCGGCTCGTCGCCGAGCACCTCGCCCGGCGCGTCGGTCTGCCGGTGCAACGCGTCCTCACGGGCGGCGATCTCGACGTGCTGACCGACGAAGCGCTCTGGCGTCTGGCGGAGCAGACGGAGGTCTTCGCCGAGGTCGATCCCAATCAGAAGGAGCGGATCATCCTCGCGCTGAAGAAGACCGGCCACGTCGTCGGCTTCCTCGGCGATGGCGTCAATGACGCGCCGGCGATGCACGCCGCCGACACGAGTCTCTCCGTCGAACAGGCGGTCGACGTCGCACGCGAGGTCGCTGATTTCGTCCTGCTGGAACGCGACCTCGACGTCATCCGCGGCGGCATCGAGGAGGGACGCCGGACGTTTGCGAACACGCTGAAGTACGTCCTCACGACCACCAGCGCGAATCTCGGCAACATGATCAGCATGGCCGCCGCGTCGCTGTTCCTGCCGTTCCTCCCGCTCACCGCGGGCCAGATCCTCCTCAACAACTTCCTCTCCGACATCCCCGCCATCGGCATCGCCGGCGACGCCGTCGACCGTGAGCTCGTTGCCGGCCCCCGCCGGTGGGACATGCGCTTCATCGCCCGCTTCATGATCGAGTTCGGGATCCTCAGCTCGGTGTTCGACCTGCTCACCTTCGCGATCCTGTTGTTCGCGTTCCGCGCCCGAGCCGAGTCGTTCCGCACCGCCTGGTTCGTCGAGTCGCTCCTGACCGAGCTCGTCATCGCCCTCGTCGTGCGCACGCGCCGCCCGTTCCTGCGCAGCCGTCCGGGCAAGGTCCTGCTCTACTCGACGCTGGTCCTGATCGTCGGGACCTTTGCCGTTCCCTACCTGCCGTTCGTGCGCGTGCTCGGGTTCGTGCCGCTGCCCTGGCGGGTCATGGTCGCGCTGGCGGTGATTACGGCCGCGTATGTGGTAGCGGCCGAGATGACGAAGAGTTGGTTTTATCGGCAGGACGGCGCACGTCACGTCCGGATGTGACGCGGCGCAACGCCCTCTGCGGTGAAGCGCCGGAAACGGAGCCTCGTTTCCATTTTACGCCGGTAAAACGATGCGGCAGTGACCAAACACACCCGTTGACGTGCGCGTCCCACCTTTTGGGGTGGGGACTTATTTCCGCCTACAGGAGGATGCTGCTCCCAACGAAGGAGCCGCACATGCCGTCACCGTACAATCTCGCCCTGGTCCACCATTGCAACGACTGTCCGCAACGCCAGCTCGCTGGTGCCTTTTGCAACATGGCTTCCCAGGCGGTCGACGCACTGGACACGCTGAAATACACCGGTGCGTATCCCAAAGGCGCGCTCCTCTTCGTCGAAGGCGAACAGCCGCGCGGTGTCTTCGTCCTGTGCCACGGACGGGCAAAACTCACGACGTCTTCGACCGAGGGGCGCTCGATGATCGTCAAGATCGCGAACGCGGGCGAGGTTCTCGGCGTCAGTGCGGCGATTCTCGGAAAGCCCTATGAAGTTTCGGCCGAGATTCTCGAGGCATCGCAAGTCAGCTTCCTTCGCCGTGAAGACTTTCTGCAGATTCTGGCCACCTATTCCGAGGCGTGCATGCATGCGGCGCAGCAACTGAGCGAGAGCTACCAGTCCGCGCAACGGGAGATCCGCTCGCTCGGCCTGTCCCACAACACCTCCGAGAAGCTGGCGAAGCTGATCATGGAATGGAGTGCCACCGGCGAGGAGACGCCGCAGGGCATCCGGACGCAGATCCTGCTCACTCACGAAGAGATCGGTCAGATGATCGGCACCACGCGCGAGACCGTGACCCGGCTCCTCAGCGAGTTCAAACGCAAGAAGCTGATCAGCATGAAAGGCTCGAGCCTCTATCTGCTGGCCAGCGAGCAGATGGGAATGATGGTCTCGACGTGAGAGGGACATCCACCACCACTAATTAGGCTGTGTCGCTGCCCGTGGAGGCGGCGGAACTGGTGCGCGAGGTCGAGCAGGCGCGCCGCAGGGGACACGCGCCGGCGTCCGAGTAGTCACGAGCGGGCGACAGCCAACTCGCGGTCGTCGGCCACCGGGCCGTGTTTGCGCATCGCCTCGAAGAGCCGTTCGGTCTCATCGCGCGTACAGAGTTGATGGCCGGGCCTCATCACCGCGGCGGCGCCTGCGGCGACCCCGAAAGTCACGGCCTCGTCAATCCCGCTGCCGCGCGCGAGGGCCAGGACGAGCCCGGCCATCATGCTGTCGCCGGCGCCGACGCGGCTCGCAACCGGCACCACCGGCGCAGCCACGCGGCGTGCGCCCGTGGCATCGACGAGGATCGCGCCGGCCGCGCCGGCCGAGATCACGACGACCTCGCTCCGCCCGGTATCGACGATCGCGCGTGCTGCACCTTCGAGAAAGCCGGCGCTGAACGGCGCGCTGCCATCAGCGATGGCGGCGAGCTCGCCGACGTTGGGTTTGAGAAGAAACGTTCCGCGCGCAGCGGCGTGTCGAAGGGCCTCGCCGGACGTGTCGATCAACAGCTTGAAGCCCATCGTCGTCGCGAGCGCGGCCAGCCTGCCGTAAAAGTCGACCGGCACACCGGGCGGCAGCGCGCCGCTCGCGACCACGTAGTCGGGCCTCGGCGAGACGGAGCGAACGGCGCGCAGACAATGTTTCCACTCCTCCCCGCCGGCGTGCGGACCGGGAACGATGAACCGGTATTCCTTCCCGGAACCGCGGTCCAGAACGTTCACGTTCTCGCGGGTGGGCTCATCGATGCGGATGCAGTTCGTCGCCACCGATTCCCGCTGGAGAAGGGTCGTGAGCAGGTCACCGGTCGCGCCGCCGGCCAGGAACAGTGCCGTCGACTCGCCGCCGAGGTGCCTGATGGCACGGCTGACGTTCACACCGCCACCGCCCGGAAGATACGCAGGCGTCCCGCATCGCATCTTCCGGTCGGCGACGAGATGGGGCACCTCCAGGAACAGGTCCAGCGCGGGATTGAGGGTGATCGTCAGAATCGTCTTCATGGTCGCCTCACGCGTCCAGCATGAACCCCGGGGACTGCCTGACGCTGTGCGCGGACGCCGCCTGTCGTGTGACGAACGACACGGGTGTGCGTCGACCGCTTCGTCACGCGCACGTGCGATCCGCGTCATCGCCGATTCACGGCCGCCGACCCATCGTTCGAGGGAGGAGCAAGACCATGCGCATTCAGGATGTGATGTCGAAGAAGGTGGTGAGCGTCCCCGAGGAGACGGCAGTTGCGGTCGCGCGGGAACGCCTCCGCGGCGAGGAGATCGATCATCTCGTGGTCGTCGACGGAAAGCGCGTCGTTGGCGTCGTGGCGGGGAAGGACATTCTCCGCGCCGGCGACGACGGGCCACTCTCGGACGTCATGAGCCGCGATGTGGTGACCATCGAACCGGACGCGACGCTGCGCCGTGCCGCGGGAGTCATGCGCGGCCGCGCCGTCGGTTGCCTGCCGGTCGTCTCGGACGGACGCCTGGTCGGCATCGTAACGACGTCGGATCTCCTTACCGCGCTGGCGAAAGGCGATACGCACCCGGCGCCGTCGCCGGATCGCGTCATTCTGCGGAAGAGAGGTCCGCGGAAACGCGCCATTCCGATCTGAGCCGGGCTCACAGGAACGGGTGACCGGCACGCTCGCCGGTGCCAGGACCGAGGCCGAGATTGACCTCGTGAAAGGAGTGTGGTCATGACTACGAAAATTCAGGACATCGAGTTGCGAAAGGACGTCATCGAGGAGCTGGAATGGGATCCGAGCATCGATGCCCGGACCATCGGCGTTGCCATCGAGAAGGGCGTCATCGCGCTGACTGGGCATGTCGGCAGCTATGCCGACAAGGCCAACGCGGAGAAGATCGTCAAGCGCGTCCACGGCGTGCAGGGCGTGGCCAACGACCTCGAGGTGAAGCTTGCGACTTCGTTCGAACGGGACGACGTCGACATCGCGCGCTCGGCCGTCAACGCGCTGGAGTGGAACGTCTCCGTGCCGAAGGACCGGGTCAAGGTGACGGTCGCGAAGGGATGGGTGACGCTCGACGGAAGCGTGGACTGGTACTTCCAGAAACGTGCGGCCGAGGATGCGGTCTTTCTGCTCGCGGGCGTCCGCGGCGTGGCGAACAACATCAACGTCACGACGAAGCAGGTCGAAGTGCAGGACGTCAAAGGGAAGATCGAAGCGGCGCTCAAGCGCAGCGCCGAGGTCGACTCGAAGAAGATCGCCGTGCAGGCCAGTGACGGCAAGGTTACGCTCACCGGCACGGTCCGCTCGTGGGTCGAGCGCGAGGACGCGGTCAACGCGGCGTGGTCTGCTCCCGGCGTGAGGAACGTCGTCGACCAGATCCGCATCCATGCGTGAGCTCCCGCGGCAGGGGCGGTGAACGCAACGCCGCTCCTGCTGATCGGCCGGGACGACGAGAGGGCGTGTCATCGGGCCCGCGACAAACCGGCTTCGCGGTAATCGATCATGCGCCCGCTCGCGTCGTCCCACAGGTTGGCGCGGAAACAGGCGGCGATCGCGCGCGGGGTCAACGTCGTGATGCTCGGATGCTGCAGCTCGGGAATCGCCGCCATCGCTTCGGGCAGACGGTAGAACGGGATCAGCGAGTTCAGGTGATGGACGTGATGGAGGCCGATGTTTCCGCTGAACCAGCGGAGCACGGCTCCGAGCTTCAGGTAGCTCGACGACACCAGCGACGCGCGATAGACCGTCCACTCGGCCTCGGGGAGGATGCGCATTCCGGGGAAGCTGTGCTGCGCATAGAACAGATACCCGCCGAGCGCGCCGGCCATGGCCATCGGCAGGAGCAGCGCGAAGAACGCCGCGTCGAATCCGCCGATCAGCCACAGCGCCGCGATCGCCGTCCCGTGCGCCAGCAGGGCCAGTGCCGAATCCCAGTGACGCGAGGGGCGCCTGAGCAGCGGCGCCAACGTGACGCTGCCCAGGAAGATCGTCAGATACGCGAAGAGGATCGTGACGGGGTGGCGGGTCACGCGATACCGGAGCCGCTCGCGGCGCGAGGCCGTTCGCCACATCTCCGCGCTCATCAGCGGAAACGCGCCGACATTCGAGCCGGCGATGCGCCCAACGTTCGCATGGTGGAAGTTGTGACTGTCGCGCCACGAGCGCGGCGGCGTGAGGTTCACCGCGGCGTAAACGTAGAAGACCGCGCGGGCCAGCTTCGAGCCGGGCAGAATCGACCCGTGCATGAAGTCGTGGTACAGGATGAAGGTCCGCACGAGCAGCAACATGCCGAGGATCGACGCCGCGAGGCGCACCGGCCACCAGGACGCAACGGCCGCAGCCGCCAGGGCGCAGATGAGCAGCGCGAACGTCGATCCGACGTGCCACCAGCTCAGGGCGGAGGATTGCTCGGCGAAGGGTCGCGTCGCCTGGTGAAGCTCGCGATCCTCGCGCTCGACGGTGACTGTCAGTGCTTCCCGCACGATCTGTGTCCCCATGAACGATGGCGGCTGCGCGGCGCGCGGACGGTGGCGCACGTCACCGGCGGCTGTTCGCGAACGGTGACCGGTGATCCGCGGCACCTCCCCGGCGGCGCACGAGCCGACATTGGAAGGAAGAGTGAGGAGGAACGCGATGGCCCACCCGCCCTATGGCATCCGGACAACCGTGGCGCTCGCGTATGCCGATGCGGTGGAGAAGACGAAGAGCGCTCTGCAGGAGCAGGGCTTCGGCGTCCTCTCCGAGATCGACATGCAGCAGAAGCTGAAGGAGAAACTGGGCGTCGATTCCGGCCCCTACGTCATTCTCGGCGCGTGCAATCCGCCGCTGGCGTGGAAGGCGCTGCAGGCGGAGCCGGAGATCGGCTTGCTGCTCCCGTGCAACGTGATCGTCTACGAACGCGGCGATGGCCAGTGCGTCGTGGCCGCCGTCGATCCCGACTCGATGCTCGGCGTGGCCGGCGACAACTCTGTGGTCGCGGAGGTGGCGCGCGATGCGCGAAGCCGCCTGCAGCGCGCGATCGAGACGATTGCGTGAGCTCGATCTTTCCGACCGGTTATTTCTCGGCGTACCTGCACGGCAGAATGACACGGAACGTGGAACCGTGGCCGGCGCTGGTGGCGAGCTCCAGGCTTCCCTCCAGAAGCTCGCACAGCCGTTTGACGATCGACAGGCCAACGCCCTCGCCCGAAGGTGCTTCCGGCGACGCGTTTCCGGTGACCGACAGGACCGTCGTGGCGCCGGCCATATCGCGCCGCCGGTCGGCGCTCGCCTCCCGCGCCTCGCCGGCGACGGCGGTTGCTTCGTGTAACTCGCGCGCGATCTCCGCCAACGGCGTGGCGCCAAGTCCCGGTCCGGTATCCTGCACCGAAAACGTCCAGCGCTCGGTGTCGCGGGTCGTGTCCAGTCCCCAACTGACCGAGATCCCGCCGCGCTCGGTGTACTTGACGGCGTTGAGAAGCAGGTTCTGAAGGATGCGCAGGACTTTCGGTTTGTCGCCTTCGACGGGGAGTGTGCTCGGACCATCCATCGTCAGGAACAGCCCGCGATCGGTCGCGGCGGCCTGCGACGCGGTACAGAAGTCGCGCAACAGTACGGCCGCGTCGAAGGCCGTCACCGTGCGATGCTCGTGTCCTGCTTCGAGGCGGGCCAGACTCAAAAGATCGTTGAGTAAGTCGTTGAGGGACAGCACCCCTTTGCTCAGCATCTCCGCGACTTCGGCGCGCTCGAGCTCGGGTCGCCCCGCGCTGCCGGCAGTGAGCGCCGCGGCGCCTCTGACCACGGTGACGCTTCCCCGGAGATCGTGCGCCGCGGTCCGCCACGCCTCGGCACGTGACTGCTCAATCGTGCGCAGAGCGGCCAGCGCCTGCTCCAGCGCGGTCACGTGGCCGGCCGACTCGGACTGCTGCAGCCGCCCGTACTGCGTCGCGCTGGCAGTGACGCCGTCCGCGCAAAGCTGAGCCCAGATCCGGCGTGCGTTCGGCATGACGTCCGGTTCGAGCGACGGATGCTCGCCGGCGTACCGTTCGAGCTCGGCCGCGACGCACATCTGCAGATAGCCCCACTCGCGCAGGACTTCGGCCAGTGAATATCCCTGTTGCCAGCGTTGCACACCGTGCTCGGCGACCTTGTCCGCTTCGACTTGCGCCGCGACGGCGCCCGGTTCCTCGGGCCAGGAGTGGAGGCGCTGGGAGAACGAGTCGAGCACGGCCGGGATATGGTCGTTGAACTGGACACGGGAGAGCGAGGCGGAGATGCCCCGGTCCGGCACGACGTCGCCGTACGCTCGCCAGGCGTCGAGAATCGCGTCGCGATGCTCGATGAGGTGCGTCGCCAGAGCACTCAGTTGCTTGCGCGCGGGATTCGCGGGGAAGACGACGTGGATGTCTTTCAACGCGTCGGCGTGGCGAGCAGAGAGCAGCATAGACGACGCCGGGCTCAAACCCGGCGGCAGCTCGCGATCGCGGCCTCCCGCGATCATAGGGTCGCTCCGAACAGCGCACCGACTCCGGCAGTGAGTGCCATCGCCAGCGCGCCCCAGAATGTGACGCGCGCCGCGGCCAGGAGCACCGATGAACCTCCGGCGCGCGCGGCCAACGCGCCGAGGAGTGCGAGAAACAATAACGAGCTGCCCGAAACCGTCCAGACCAGCGCGGAAAGAGGCGTGACGAAGACGAGGAGAAGCGGCATGGCTGCACCGACCGTGAAAGTCGCAGCGGACGCCAGTGCCGCCTGCACGGGTCGCGCGCTGAGGGTGTCGGAAATGCCCAACTCATCGCGGCTATGAGCGCCCAGGGCGTCCTTCGCCATCAGTTGCGTCGACACCTGGTCGGCCAGCGGGGCGTCCAACCCCCGCCCGACATAGATGGCGGCCAGTTCGGCGTGTTCGTGGACCTCATCGGTCGCGAGCTCCTTCCGCTCCCGCTCCACGTCGGCGTTCTCCGTATCGGATTGCGAACTGACGGAGACATACTCGCCCGCGGCCATCGACATCGCGCCCGCCACGAGGCCTGCCATGCCGGCAACCAGAATGCTGCGGCGGCCGGATTCGGCCGCGGCCACACCAACGATCAGACTGGCCGTGGAAACGATGCCGTCGTTGGCGCCGAGGACGGCAGCGCGGAGCCAGCCGATGCGGTGAGTGCGGTGGCGTTCCGTGTGTCTCATGGCAGGTCCCGCGCCGTCGCGGTCACATCTCCGCGCCGACCGGCTGCGGCTCTTCGCGCTTCTCTTCGATCTCCGTGAGTGTCGCTTCGCTGAGCAGCAGGACGCCGGCAACGGAGGCGGCGTTCTCGAGTGCGACACGCACGACTTTCACCGGATCGATGATGCCGCGCTCGAACATGTCGATGTACTCGCCGCTCGCCGCATCGAATCCCGTCGTCGCCGCCGGCGCGGTGCGGATCTTCTCCACGACCACGCCGCCGTCGAAGCCGCTGTTCGCCCCGATCTGCCGGGCCGGGACTTCGAGCGCGAGACGAAGGATGCGCAGTCCGATCTTCTCGTCGCCAGCCGCTGCCGCCTCGGCGTCCGCGATCATCGGCACCACGCGCAGCAGCGCCACGCCTCCACCGGCCACGATCCCTTCCGCGACCGCGGCCTTCGTCGCGTGAATCGCATCGTCGAATGCTTCCCGGCGGCTTTTCAGCTCGGCCTCCGAGTGCGCGCCCACCCGGATGACCGCCACGCCTCCGGCCAGCTTGGCCAGCCGCTCTTCGAGCTTCTCGCGATCGTAGTCCGACTTCGTGTCCGCGATCTGCTTCCGCAGCTCGTTGCAGCGCCCCTCGATCAGCGCCTTGTCGCCAAGTCCGCCGACGATGGTGGTGTTTTCTTTGTCGATCACCACGCGTGAGGCCTGGCCGAGGTCGGCAATGGCCGTCTCCGAGAGCTTGAGCCCGATCTCTTCGGAGATCACTTTCCCGCCCGTGACGATGGCGATGTCCTGCAGCATCTCTTTCCGGCGGTCGCCGAAGCCGGGTGCCTTCACCGCGGCCGCGGAAAGAACGCCGCGGAGTTTGTTCACGACGATCGTCGCGAGCGCCTCCCCGTCGACGTCTTCTGCGACGACCAGGAGCGGAATCGACTGCTTGGCCAGCTCCTGCAGGAGCGGCAGCAGGTCGTCCATCTTCGAGATCTTCCTGTCATGCAGAAGGATGCGCGGCGACTCGAGGACGACCTCCATCTTTTCGGGATTGGTCACGAAATAGGCGGAGAGAAAGCCGCGGTCGAACTGCAAGCCCTCCACGACGTCGACGGAGGTCTCCGTTCCCTTCGCGTCTTCGACGGACACGACGCCTTCCTGGCCGACCCGCTCGATCGCGTCGGCGACGAGCTTGCCGATCGCGCCGTCGTTGTGCGCGGAGATGGTGGCGATCTGCTCGCGCTCCGTCCGGCTCTGGACGGGACGGGCGATCTTCTTCAGCTCTTCCACGGCGATGGCCACGCCGCGATCGATGCCGCGCCGGACGTCGACCGCGCTGGAACCCGCGACGACGTTGCGCAGCCCTTCGGCGTAGAGCGCGTGCGCGAGCAGCGTCGAGGTGGTCGTGCCGTCCCCGACGTCATCGCTCGTGCGAATCGCCGCTTCCCGCAACATTTGCGCGCCGAGGTTCTCCTCGTGATCTTCGAGGTGAATCTCCTTCACGATGGTGACGCCGTCGTTGCAGACCAGGGGCGCGGCGAATTTCTTCTCGATCAGAACGCTCTTCGATTTCGGCCCGAGCGTGACGCGGACGGCATCGGCGAGGGTGGACGCTCCGGCGAGCAGCTTCGCCCGCGCGTCGTCGCGAAACAGGATCTGCGTGTGGGACATGACTTCTCCTCTTCTACGAGTGAATATCGATCCGGCGAACAGGCGCGCGGGTGACTCACAGCACCCGTGGGCGTGACCGCCGCGGGTGCAGGGACCCGTCACATCGCTCTGTGCGCGCTGCTCTCGCCAGGCGCGCTCCCGCGCGAGACATTGAATCCGCAGGAGGTCCGGCATGCGTGTCGAAACACTGTTCACCGGATTCGAGAACCGGACCGCGGCGGGGCGGCAACTGGCGAAGGCGCTCATGCGCTATCGAGGCAAAGCAAATACCGTCGTCGTCGGTCTGCCGCGCGGCGGGGTCATCACGGCGGCTGCCGTCGCGGAAGACCTCGACCTTCCGCTCGACGTCCTCGTCGTGCGCAAGCTCGGGGCGCCGGGAAATGAGGAGGTGGCGCTCGGCGCGATCGGGCCGGGCGGGGTGCGCGTCCTCAACGAGGATGTGATCTCGATGTGCGGTGCCGATCCGCTGGAGATCCACCTGATCGAGGAACGCGAGCGCGCGGAGCTGGAGCGGCGCGAGCGGCTCTACCGCGGCGACCGGCCTCCACTCGACTGTGCGCGGAAGAAGGTCATCGTGGTCGACGACGGACTTGCGACCGGCTCGACGATGGTGACGGCGATCGCGATCCTGCGCCGCGAAGGCGCGGACTGGATCATTCTCGCCGTCCCGGTGGCCCCGCTCGAGACGCTCGATCGTCTCTACCTCTACGCCGACGAGTTGGTCTGCCTGGCCACGCCGGAGCCGTTCCGCGCCGTCGGCTGCTGGTACAGCGACTTCGCGCAGGTGGACGACGAGGAGGTCTTGCAGACGCTCGCCCGCGCGCATGGACGCGTGGTCCTTTCGGGTTGAACCCTCGTGATGAAATGCACCTTTCCACGCTGATTCCAACGCTGCAACTCGCGGTAGGCCCGGTCATTCTGATCTCAGGGATCGGCCTGCTCCTGCTCGGCATGAGCAACCGCTACGGAAGGACCATCGATCGCACTCGGGAGATCGCCCGGGAGTGTCGCGGCGTCCCCACATCGGACCGGGAACGCGCGACCGCACAGCTCCGGATCCTGATGAGCAGGGCGAGACTCCTCCGCGCGGCGATCGCGCTCGCGTGCGTCAGCGTGCTTCTCGCAGCCGTGCTCGTGATCGTCCTGTTCGTCGGGGAGCTGATGAGCCTCGAAGTCACCGCGCCCCTCGTCGGCGGGTTGTTCATCGCCTGCATGACAGCGCTTCTGGCCGCGCTGTTTCTGTACATCGCGGACGTCAATCATTCGCTCGGAGCGTTGAAGCTGGAGGTCAGCGACGTCCTGCGGTGTCCGCCATGATCCGAACGTTCCTCGATCCACGCGATGAGGCACCGGCGCTTCGCCGCGCCGCGGTTCTGCTGGAGCGTGTGCGCGAGGATGGCGGCGATACCGCCTTCGCGGAACTGCAGGCGAGCGTCGCCACCCTGCGACGAGCCGCTGCCGCCGGGCACCTCGTTCACCACTCCGCGCTCGACCGCATGACGTCCACGCTGACGCGCATCGCTCCGCAGTCGTCTACCCGCGGTGCGAGCATCGGCGACATCGTCCGGTCCAATGCGCTGACGGAGACGCGCGAGCTCCTCGGGCGTCTCAGGCGTTCCAAGCCGGCGCTTGCCGCTGCTTTGGTTCCCTGAAGCGCTCACCCCAAAATTCGATCGGCCGGCGAGGAGTACTGCTCTCGTCGGCCGATCACTCCGGTTTCCGGTGGCGGCTTGATGCTGAATTCTTCTTGCATCAGCTGATCGTGGCGCCGCAGCGCTCCGCGATTCGCTGCGCGAGCGAGAGGAAATCAAAATACGCGTTTCGCGCGGCCTCCACGTGGGCGCCGATCGCGCCGTCGGCCGGCTTCAGGAAGAACACCGGCTTCCGCGCTTCCATGGCCATCGGCATGAGGCTGCGGTAATGCTTCAGCATCGCCAGACCATACGAATCGGCTTGTGCTGATGGCACTGACGACACGGCCTCGGCGAGCACGGACTCGCGATACGCACGCGGGAAGCGGTCGATCCAGCGCTGGTATGCCTTCGGCGGCCGGTTCTCGCGCATGCCATGCTGCATGACGACGTACCCGAGCGGCTCGATGCGGCCGGAAGGCAGCTCGAGTTGCGGATCGGGATTCTTCGGAATCAGCTCGGACCAGCTATTGCGCCAGGAGCGGAGCGACGGCCCGAGGTTCTGCAGCCCCTGAAGGGAGAACAGGTCGGGGCCGAGGGGGATCACCACGTACTCGCTGGCGATGAGCGCCGCGCGATTGATGGCGCCGAGATTCGGGCCGACATCGATCAGGACCCAGGTGGCCTGCAGTTTCTCCGCGGCCATGCGTACGCCGCGGTAGAACGCGCTCATGGTGCGGAATGCCGACTCGTCGCGGTTGTGACACTGCGGCCACGCAGCCGAGAGCTTGTCTTCAAACGTCGAAAGCGCGAGATCGCCGACGACGAGTCCGAGCCGCGGACCGACTCGTTCGATGTGAGGCGTGACGACGTCGCCGATGCCGCGAATGATGGGACGCAGCGCGCCGAAGATCGTGTCCGGGTGCTCGCCGGACGGCCACAACATCTCCAGGCGTTCCTCTGCCAGAAACATGCTGGTGAGATTCGCCTGCGGGTCGAGATCGACGACGAGGACGGTCTCGCCTCGCTCGGCGAGCATCCATGCGAGGTGGTAGACGAGCGTCGTTTTTCCGACACCACCTTTATTGTTGAAGAACGCGACGGTCTTCACGCCCGTCTCCTGATCGTCGCGAGAACGTATCCGGCGTCGAACTGAAATTCCGCCCGGGGACTCTCATTATCTTCGAGAGCTTTCTGCGCGCGGATCACGCCGCGGCCATACCGGTTCACGTAACCGAGTGCCTTGAGAGCTTCGGCGACGACCGGGTTGCGGTAGCTCGTCTGTCGGGGAAAGTTGGCGGGGGATGCCTCGCCGTAGAGACCGCCGGGACTCTGGATCTCGACACGGTCCGACAGCCACGTGATGCGCAGCGGCGCGGTGGAGGCGTAGTCGCGATGCATGATGGCGTTCATCAGCAGCTCGCGAACGGCGACTTTCGGATACTCCTCGACGGTCTTTTCGCGCAGCGTACTCGTGGCGACAGGGAACTGCGCGAGTTGGGCGTCCACCAGCGCATCGAGCTCGCGCATGACGGTCAGAAGATCGCCATAGATCTCGCGGTCGTTCGTCACCGGTGCAGCGAGGGAATCGCCGTCGACTCGCAGAAACTGGATGTACGCGCCAGGCAGCCAGTTTCGAACGTCCAGTCCGAAGAGGAGGATGCCTGCGTTGGTCGGGCTCTGCCGCTCCAGATCGAAGAAGCGCAGTGACGCGAGTTGTTGTTCGACCGGGCGCCGGTTCTCTTCGATGACCTCGGGCGCGATGGCCTGCGAGCGGTATTCGATGAGAAAGAGCGACAGCGCGAGGTCGTCGATGGTGCTTCCGAGGGCGGGTTGCGCGTCGAAGGTGCGCGCGTGCGATACGCGACGCTCGATCAGGCGCCGTTCTTCCTGCTCGGTCGCGTAATCCCGGCGCGGCCCGATCCGGATGCAAACCCGGCCGCGGTAACGAACCGGAGGCAACGGTGCCGGCTGGACGGTGACGACCGCAACATCGCCCTCCGACGTGGCAATTTTCTCGACAGTCAGGTCGGGAAGTGGCTGGATGTTGCCGTCACTTCGTAGCGCGCCGAGGTTCCGGAGCAACTCGTCGTTGACCTGGATGTCGGCGATCCGGCCGGAGTTATCGACTCCCACAATCAGGTGCCCGGGCTGGGCATGGTTCGGAAGATCGTTCGCAAACGCGCAAACGGCTTCCGAAAATTTGTGGGTGTCATTGGTCGCAACCGTGAATTCGACGCGGTCGGCTTCATGGTTTGCGATCAGCGCACGGAGCTCCTGTTCGGTCATCTGCTTCGCCTCGGCCGTCGAATCTTACCCTCCGAAGCGGGGCCTCACCGCGTCCATCTACGATCGTCGTGTCTCAATTCGCGCTGAGGGACTCGAATCCGGTTGAAGCGACGACTTGGCCGCATCGACGGTCCGCGCCAGCAGGGAAGCTGTACGGCGTCCGCGTAGGGCGGCAGCGAAGCCGCGAATTACGGGCGCGGTGCGAGCATCGGAGAGATCGTACGGTCCAATGCGCTGGCGGAGACGCGCGAGCTCCTCGGGCGTCTCAGGCGTTCCAAGCCGGCGCTTGCCGCTGCTTTGGTTCCCTAAGCGCTCAGCCCCCCAAAATTCGATCGGCCGGCGAGGAGTACTGCTCTCGTCGGCCGATCACTCCGTTTTCCGGTGGCGATTGATCGTGAATCGTTCTCTTTCGAGTTGCTCTTCGTTCTTCTCGCGACCACCGGATCGGGGTGCCGATGTTCTTTCGTTCATCGGCATCATCACAATAGGCCTTCGCGGCGGGAAACGTGGTGCGCTGCGACACGCCTGCATGTGACGCCCGGTCAGATCGTGGCGGGATCGGGCACGATGAGAACCGGGCGGCGGCTGCGGGCGAGCACTTCGCCCGATACCGATCCGAGGAAGAGCTGGCTCGCGCGCGAGCGCGAGTGGCGTCCGACGATGACCACGTCGGCGCCGACGCGCTCGGCCGTTGCGCAGATCGTGGCCGCCACGTCTTTGCCGACCATCGCCACCGTATCGACGCGCCTTCCATCGCCGCGCGACACCGTTGCTTTGACGCGATCGAGCTCGCGCGAGCTCGCGTCGGCTTCACTGTCGCGGCGGACGACGTTCACGAGCACCACGTGCGCTCCCCGCGGCGCCATCGAGCAGGCCCAGGCCACGGCCCGGTTGCCGCACGGCGAAAAGTCGGTTGCGGCGACGATGGTGGTCAGCGGCACCGTCTCCAGGGCGCGAATCTCCTCGTCTGCCGTGTGGAACGGGACGACGAGCACGTTCGTCTCAGCCGAGTGGAGCACACCGTGGGCGATCGAGCCCTGCCAGACACGCGAGAGCGCCCGCCGCTGGTGCGAGCCGACCACGATCAGGTCCGCGTCCGCCTCTTCCGCTTCCAGCGCGATCGCCGCGGCAGCCTCTCCCACCGTTTTCGCGATGCGCGTGGAGACCTCGCCGCCGAGGTTCACCGTCTCCGCGCGGCGGGTCAGCTCGTGCGTCAGAACATCCTCGATGACTCGATGCGAGCGGTACACGGAGACAGGGCCGACACCGAGGCGTGCGTACTCCGTCGGCGGATACTCGACATAGAGCAACTGGAGATTGCACGCGCCGAGAACGCGGAGCAGGTTCGCGCGGCGTAGCGCGAAATCGGACACCGCCGAAAGATCGGTAGCCACGACGACATTGAGCGTCCCGATTCCCTCCATCCAGCTCTGCAGCGCAGCCGGCTGACGCACGACGAGAAGCGGAACCGTGGCCACCTGGGCGAGACGCTCGACAACGGTGCCGATGAGCCAGTGCGTGCCGTGCGAGTGACCGCGCGCGCCGGCGACGATCAGCGTCGTGTCCGCGGGCATGGTGGTGGGCAGTTCCTGGTCCGGAAAGCCGACGACGGCTTTCGTCTCGACGGTGATTCCGGTCGACCGGATGCGCTCCGCCCCGGCTTCCAGCCGCGCCGCGGCATCCGCGCGCATGGGCTCGGCGTACGGTCCGATGGGATCGCCCATCTGCGGCTGCACGGCGTGCCAGAGCAGAAGAGTCTCGCCACGCTTGCGGGCGATGTCGATGGCGACGCGAACCGCGTCATCCGCGGGTTGGGAAAAGTCGGTTGCACAGAGGATCGTCATGAGTGGCCTCCACGACACACACGGTGAAGCGCCCGGGCCGCGCGGGCAGCGTCGCAGCGCACATTGAGCCGTGACGCCGTGCGGACATCACTTCTGCACGCATGACGGCACGCACACGCCGCACGCTCAGCGGCGGGCCTGGGCCGGTTCCGTCTCGGTCGCGTGCGCCGAGATCGCGCGCAGCAGGTCGGTGGTGGTCAGGACGCCGGCCAGCTCGTCGCGCTCGAGTACGGCTGCGCAGCCGTGCGTCCTTCCGAGCAGGCGGGAGGCCACGCTTCGCGCCGTATCGGTCGGAACGACCGTGACGACGTCCCGCGACATGACCTCGCGGACCGCCAGCTCGCCTTCCTTGCCGATCAGGTCCCGGTACGAGACCACACCGACGATCTGTCTGCCGTCGACGACGATCAGGTGGTGGATGCGATGCGCGTGCAGCTTCGCGCGTGCTTCGTCGAGGGACGCGGCCGGACTCACCGTAACCGCTCCGAGGCTCATCAGATCTCTCACGTACGCCATGTGTACCTCGGCCTGGGAGTGTCGCTTCGCCGGCCGAGGTGGGCGGGTGACGGCACGCACCGGCACGTGTGTCGTGACGCGAGGTGCGATCGTGCCGGGATCGGTGAAGACACACCGCACACGCACCGGTGACGCAGGACGCTACCGGCGGCGGGTGCGCCGGCGAAGCTCGTCGGCGAGCGTGGCGTGCTGGGTCAGGCGCGTGCCGATGCTGTTGCAGACGGCGTCGCAGAGCGCGAAGACGGTCGGGTCGGCGATCGAGTAGTAGACGCTGTTCCCGTCCTGCCTGCGCCCGACCAGCCCCGCGTCCTGGAGGATGCGCAGATGTTTGGAGACGTTCGACTGGGTCGAGCCGACGGCCGCGACGAGATCCGACACGTTGCGCTCGCCGCGCTGCAGCGCCTGCAGAAGCTGGATCCGGATCGGCTCGCCGAGCGTGCGGAAGCGCGCCGCAACCAGCTCGATCGCGTCGCTGGACAGCGGCTCGTGCCTCGTCTTCTTTGCCGGCATCGGCGTCATCTTAGCTCGCCTCCGCACACCCGGTCGTGTGCGCGTCGTCACATCACTATATGAGTATATGCTCATATTGTTGATTCAAGGAGCAACACCATGACCGTCGAACGTTACCTTCGCCTCATCGCCGGTTTCTTCATCCTCGCTTCTCTCGCCCTCGGCTACTGGGTCAGCCCGTGGTTCTACCTGTTCACGGCCTTCGTCGGCCTGAATCTCCTCCAGTCGGGATTCACGAACTGGTGCCCGATGATGGCGATCCTGCGCGCCGTGGGCGTGGAGCGTGCCGGCTGCTGCGCCACGAACGAGGCGCCGAGAACGGCGTGAACCACTTCGTGGCAATCCTGCTGACCGCGGGCTTCGCCGCTTCTGCCGTCGCGCAGAGCGTGAGCCTCCGCGATGCCGTCGACCAGGCGCTCGCGCGCAATCCGGCGATCGCGGCGGCGGACGCGCGGCAGCGAAGCGCGAAGGCGCGCGAGGCCGAGGCACGGGCGGCGCGCTTCCCGCGTCTCGACGTGACGGAAGCGGCGACACGCGGGAACAACCCCGTTTTCGTCTTCGGCACGTTGCTCGAGCAGGGGGAGCTCGCCCCGCGCCACTTCGATCCCGCGTTCCTCAACGCGCCCGATGCGTTGACGAACTATCGCGTCGCCGCGACGGCACGGCTCGCCGTGTTCGACGCGCTGCGGACCACGACCGCCATCAGCCAGGCGCGGAACGGCGCGGAGCGCGCGGCCGTCGAGCTCGAGGAAACGCGGCAGCAAATACGGGCGCAGGTCGTGACGGCGTACTACGGTGTGCTCGTTGCCGAGGAGCGAGTCGCCGTCACGCGCGACGCCGTGCGAACTGCAGAAGCGGATGCGAAGGCGACCCGCGACCGGTTCGACCAGGGACTGATCGTCGAGTCCGACGCTCTTTCGGCGGATGTGCAACTCGCGACGCTCCGGCAGCGCGTCATCGCTGCCGAAGGAGAGCTGGCGATCGCACGCGCGGCATTGGCGACGCTGCTGCAACGGCCGCCGAACGAGTCCATCGCGGTCGCCGGGACGCTTCCCACCACGGCGATCGACGGCATCGAGCTCGATGAGGCGATCGCGCGGGCGAACCGCCGCCGCGCACCAGTGATGCTCGCGGCGAGCGGCGCACGGGACGCGCAACTGCAGCTCAGCGCCGCGCGCGCGACGGCGCTCCCGCGCGTCGACGCCTTCGGAACGTTCGGCGCGAGCGGCGCCACGTTCGGCAACCGCAACAGCGATCACACCGCCGGCGTCGTCGTCTCGCTCGAGCTCTTCGATCGCGCGCGACCGGCTCGCATCGCGGCGGCGCGTGGCGAGATCGACGCGGTGCGTGCGGCCGAGGCGATGGCGCGCGATGCCGTGACGCTGGAAGTGATCGCGGCCTGGCATCGGCTGCGCGCCGCCGGCGCCGCCGCGTCCGTCGCGGCGACGGCGGTCGGTCAGGCCGAGGCCGCGGCACGCATCGTCCGCGACCGCTATGGCGAGGGTCTCGTTCCCATCACCGAACACCTCCGCGCGCAGACCGCCCTCGTCGCCGCGCGGTCCGACCTGCTCGCCGCGCGCTACGCACGCCTCACCGCGCACGCCGACCTGCTGCGCGCTACCGGAGATCTCGACGATGTTCAGCCGTTCCTTTGAAACGCTTCTGTTCGCCGCGCTCGTCCTCGCTTCCTGCGCACACCCCGACAAGAAGGCCGTTCGTGAAACCGTCGACGCACCGGTCATCGCGGTTCAGCGCACGTCCCTACCGTCGTTCCACACGGTCGCCGGAACGGTGCGGCCGGAGACGACCAGCACCCTCTCGGCAAACATGGTCGGAACCGTCGTCCGCGTTGCCGTGGCCGAGGGAGACCGTGTTCGTGCCGGCGACGTGCTGGTACAGATCGACGCGCGCGAGCCGCGCGCGCAGGTGGAGCGCACGCGCGCCGGAGGCGACGAGGTCGAGCGCGCCATCGAGGGCGCTGCGGCGAACGCGCGGCTCGCCGAGGCGACGTACCGGCGCTACGCCGCGCTGCACGAGCGCGGCTCGGCGAGCCGGCAGGAATACGACGAAGCGAAGGCCCGCCATGCCGGTGCGCAGGCGGAGCTGAATCGGCTCATTGCCAGACGCGCCGACGTACGCGCTGCCACCGCGCAGGCCGAAGCGGTCCTCGACTTCAGCAGCGTGCGTGCGCCGATCGACGGCGTCGTGAGCGCGCGCTTCGTCGATCCGGGCGCACAAGCCGCTCCCGGCGTCCCGCTCCTCACGATCGAGAATGAGGCGGCGGCGCGCGTCGACGCGAATGTGCCGGAGCACGTGGCCGTCCACGCCGGCGAGCGCGTCGTCGTGATCGCGGGCGAGCGCCGGATCGGCGCACGCGTGGTGCGCGTGCAGCCATCCGTCGATGCGACCGGCCGCTCGGCGCTCGTGAAACTGCAGCTCGACGAGCCGCTGCGTGCGGGGACGTACGTGAAGGTGTCGTTCCCGATCGGCGCACGCGACGTGGTGACAGTGCCGCTGACGGCGCTCGTGCGCCGTGGCCAACTGACCAGCGTCTTCGTCGTCGGCAACGACGGGATCGCGCGCATGCGCCTCCTGACCCTCGGCGCAGCCGACGCCGCTCGGGCCGAAGTCCTCTCCGGTCTCAGCGCCGGCGAGAAGATCGTCGCCACGCCCGCTCGCGTGCGTGACGGCGTGACCGTGAGGAGAAGCGCATGAAACGCGGGCTTGCCGGCGCACTGGCCGCCGCGTTCATCGAATCCAAGCTGACGCCGCTCGTCATCGCCGCCTCGATCCTGATCGGCACCGGCGCGGTGCTGCTCCTGCCGCGCGAGGAGGAGCCGCAGATCGTCGTACCGATGATCGACGTCTTCGTCGAGATGCCGGGTGCGTCGCCGCGCGAGGTGGAGCGCCGCGTCACCACGCCGATGGAGAAGCTGCTCTGGGAGATCCCAGGCGTCGAATACATCTACTCGACGTCGTCGTCCGGGACGTCCATGGCCGTGGTGCGCTTCAAGGTCGGCGAGAACGAGGAAGACGCGCTGGTCCGGCTCAACGAGAAGCTGCAGGCGAACGCGGATCGCATCCCGTCCGGCGCGATCGGTCCGCTGGTCAAGCCGCGGTCGATCGACGACGTGCCGGTGCTGGCCATGACGCTGTCCAGCGCGCGATACGACCACTTCGCCTTGCGCCGCATCGCCGCGGAGCTGCAGACGGAGATCAAGCAGGTCGCGAACGTCTCCGAGGTGACGATCATCGGCGGCGCGCGCCGGCAACTGCGCGTGCAGATCGATCCCGCCCGGCTGGCCGCGCACGGCGTCTCGCTGTCGCGGGTTGCGGCGGTGCTGCAGCAGGCGAATCAGCAGAGCAATAGCGGTACGTTCGCCTCGTCGGATCGGGAAGTGGTGGTGAAGACGGGCGGTTTCCTGCGCGACGCTGACGACGCAAAACGGATCGTCATGGCCACCGCCAACGATCGTCCGATCTACCTCGGCGACGTAGCCACGATCGTCGACGGACCGGAAGAGGCGAACGACTACGTCTTCGCCAGCGCCGGCGAGTCGATCCAGCCCGCGGTGACGATCGCCGTGGCCAAACGCAAGGGCACCAACGCGACCGAGCTGACGCACCTCGTCGAGCGGAAGGTCGACGGGTTGCGCGGCGTGATCGTCCCGGCCGACGTGGAAGTCGCGATCACGCGCAACTCCGGCGAGACGGCGGCGGAGAAGTCGAACGAGCTGCTGTTCCACATGCTGCTGGCAGTTTTCTCGGTCACGCTGCTGATCGGCTTCACCCTTGGGTGGAGGGAGTCCGGCATCGTGGCCGTCGCCATCCCGGTGACGCTCGCGCTGACGCTGGCCGTGTTCCAGCTCTTCGGCTACACGCTGAACCGCGTCACGCTCTTTGCCCTGATCTTCTCGATCGGCATCCTCGTCGACGACGCGATCGTGGTGGTCGAGAACATCGTCCGCCACTACCGCCTGCCGGAGAATCGCAATCGCTCGCTGCGGCAGATCGCCATCGACGCGGTCGCGGAAGTCGGCAACCCGACCATCCTGGCGACGTTCACCGTCATCGCCGCGATCCTGCCGATGGGCTTCGTGCGCGGGCTCATGGGCCCGTACATGCGCCCGATTCCGGTCGGCGCCTCGGCGGCGATGCTGTTCTCGCTGCTGATCGCGTTCATGGTCACGCCGTGGGCGGCGCGGCGGCTGCTCGCGCGCGACGCCTCTCCGCATCCCATCACCGAGGGGTGGTCGACACGGATGTACCGCCGGGTCATGGGACGGATCATCCATGAGACGCGCTGGCGCACAGCGTTCCTGGGCATGGTCGCGCTGCTGCTCGTGGGTGCGGTGTCGCTGTTCGCGCTGAAAGTCGTGCGCGTGAAGATGCTGCCGTTCGACAACAAGAGCGAGCTGCAGATCGTCGTCGATATGCCCGAGGGGACCACCCTCGAGCGGACCGCGGCCGTGGCGCGCGAGATCGGCGGCGTGCTGCGCGACGTGCCGGAGGTGGCGAACTGGCAGATGTACGCCGGCACCGCGTCGCCGTACAACTTCAACGGGCTGGTGCGGCACTACTTCCTGAGACGCGGTCCGAACGTCGCCGATCTCCAGGTCAACTTGCGGCCGAAGGACGAGCGCGACGCGCAGAGCCACGAGATCGCGAAGCGGATTCGCACGATGGTGCTGCCGGTGGCGCGGCGCAACCAAGCGAACGTGAAGATCGCCGAAGTCCCGCCCGGACCGCCCGTGCTGCAGACGCTCGTCGCCGAGATTTACGGTCCCGATTACGCGCGGCAGATGGCCATCGCCAAAGACGTGCAGGCCATCTTCGACGGTACGGCGGGCGTGGTCGACGCCGACACGTACGTCGAGGACGATCAGCTCGAGTACCGCTTCGCCGTCGATCGCGACAAGGCTGCGTCCAGCGGCGTCTCCCACGCGGAGATCGACGCGGCATTGCGCATCGCGCTGTCCGGCATGAACGCCGGTCTGCTGCACGACGATCGCGAGGCCGAGGACGTGGCCATCCGCGTGGAAGTCCCGCGCGCGCTTCGTTCTTCCGTGGAAGAGCTGCGCGCGTTGCAGGTCAGCGGCAGCGGCGGAAAGCTGATCCCCCTCGGCACGCTCGTCACCATCGAAGAGGCCACCGCAGCGAAGAGCATCTACCACAAGAACCTGATGCCGGTGGTTTACGTGACGGCCGACGTGGCGGGGAGCGAGGAGAGCCCGGTTTACGCGATCATGCAGCTCAATCGCGCGCTCGAAAAGCTCCGCCTTCCGGAAGGCTACTCGATGGAGCGGCTGGTGTCGCGGCAGCCGTTCTCGACCGAGCGCTTCGCCATGAAGTGGGACGGCGAATGGCACATCACCTACGAAGTCTTCCGCGACCTCGGCCTCGCGTTCGCGGCGGTACTGGTGCTGATCTACATCCTGGTCACCGGCTGGTTCCAGTCGTTCAAGACGCCGATCACCATCATGGCCGCGATCCCGTTCTCGCTGGTGGGCATCATCCCGGCGCACGCGCTGATGGGCGCGTTCTTCACGGCCACGTCGATGATCGGCTTCATCGCCGGCGCCGGCATCGTCGTGCGGAACTCGATCATCCTCGTCGACTTCATCGAGCTCCGGCTGAAGCAGGGGATGCCGCTCGACGAGGCGGTCATCGACGCGGGCGCGGTCCGATTCCGGCCGATGATGCTGACGGCGGCGGCGGTGATCGTCGGCGCGGGCGTGATCCTCTTCGATCCGATCTTCCAGGGGCTGGCGATCTCGCTGATGGCCGGCGAAGTCGCTTCGCTGCTTCTGTCGCGACTGACCGTACCGGTTCTCTACTTCCTTTCGGCTCGCCGGATGCCGGACGCCGCGGGAACGATCGCTGCGCCGACCGATGCCGTCCTGGTGCAGTCATGAAAAAGATCCTCGTTCCGGTCGACTTCAATCCGCTTGCAACCGCGGCGCTGCGCCACGCGGCGCAGCTCGCGCAGGAATCCGGTGCGGCGCTCATCGTCATGTACGCCGACACCTTCGAACCGCCGGCCGAGTTCACCAGCGAGCAGACCGAAACGCTCGCCGCGTCGATCGCGGAGTCTCGCAGGAGGACGGCGGAGGAGCTCGAGCGATACGCGCACGAGCACGTGCCGGAGACGCTCGCCATGCAGACGGAGGTTCGTGAGGCGCTTCCGGTCGAAGGGATCCTCGCCGCCATCGACGAGCATCAGCCCGATCTGGTGGTGATGGGCACACACGGACGCGGAGCGTTGTCGCGGCTGATGTTCGGCTCCGTCGCGAAGGCGGTGCTCCGCGCGACGAACGTTCCAGTGGTCACCATCGACCGCGCCGAGGCATCGAAGCCATGACCGCCGGCATCACGGCGTCGCCCCAACGCGCGTTTCCGTGGTTCGTCGCGGCGGCGGCGATCATCGGCGCCGTGCTCTACGTCGAGCTTCCGGCACTGGCGTCTCTCGTGACGTACGGCGCGCTCGGTCTGACGCGAGGAAGCCACCTTGCGGCTTCCGTCGAGTTCTTCGTCTACGAGACGCCGAAGGTCCTGCTGCTCCTGACCGCGGTCGTCTTCGCGGTCGGCATCCTGCGCTCGTTCGTCACGCCGGAGCGCTCGCGGCGGCTGCTCTCCGGAAAACGCGAAGGCGCGGCGAACGGTTTCGCGGCGCTGCTCGGCGTGGCGACGCCGTTCTGCTCGTGCTCGGCCGTGCCGCTGTTCATCGGCTTCGTGACCGCGGGCGTGCCGCTCGGGGTCACGTTCTCGTTCCTCATCGCCGCGCCGATGGTGAACGAGGTCGCGGTCGTACTGCTGTTCGGCCTGCTCGGCTGGAAAGTGACCGCGCTCTACGTAGCGACGGGGCTCGCCATCGCCATTCTCGCGGGGTGGACGCTCGGCCGGATGAAGCTCGAACGCTTCGTCGAGCCGTGGGTATGGGAACTGACCGGAGCTCCGGCGCCCGCGCTCGCCACGCGCACCTGGAACGAGCGAATCGACGATGGCCGAGTCGCCGTGCGCGACACGCTCTCGCGCGTCTGGCCGTACATCGTGGCCGGAATCGCCGTCGGCGCGGGCATCCACGGCTACGTGCCGGCGGACGCCCTCGGCACGATCATGGGACGCGAGACATGGTGGGCGGTCCCGCTGGCGGTGCTGCTCGGCATCCCGATGTACTCGAACGCCGCGGGAATGATCCCGATCGTGCAGGCGCTCCTCGGCAAAGGCGCGGCACTCGGGACGGTGCTGGCGTTCATGATGTCGGTGATCGCGCTCTCGTTCCCGGAGCTGATCATCCTTCGCAAGGTCCTGCGCCTGCCGCTGCTCGCCGCATTCGTAGGCGTCGTCGCTGCCGGCATTCTGATCGTCGGCTTTCTTTTCAACGCGCTGCTCTGACAGGAGACGCCATGCAGAAGATCGAGATCCTCGGACCCGGATGTGCGCGCTGCAAGCAAACGTACCGTGTGATCCAGCACGTGGTCGAACACGAGGGGCTGCAGTTCGACGTGGTGAAGGAAGAATCGTATGCGCGCATGTCCGCGCTGAACGTCCTTGCCACACCGGCCGTTGCGGTCGACGGGAAGGTCGTCCTGTCCGGCCGTGTGCCGTCAGCCGACGAAGTGCGGACGCTGCTGCGCGCGCTGTGATCGCGCGCTCACGCCGGCTCGCGCACGCCACCGCTCACGAGCCGGAGCTCGAACTCCGGTGGCTCCAGGATGTGCTTCTTGACCGCGCAGTGATCGACCGCCCGCTCGATTGCGGCCCGGTACTTCTCCGGAAACGCGGACGGAAGAACGAGCTCGATGCGAATGAGCGACACGCGCTTCGCCTGTTCGTCGCGAATCGGCTCCAGCGTCAGGTTGAGGCCTTCCGTCGAGAGGTTCCGTTCCTGGCAGAAGCGGAGCGCGTAGAAGCCCATGCACGTTGCGATCGAGGCGAGGAAGAGATCGAACGGCGACATCGCCGAGTCGGTTCCGCCCGCCGGCACCGGCTGATCGGTGCGGATCGTGTGGCCTTTGTACGTCGCATCGACCGCTACACCGCCGGGGAACGAGATCGTGACACTGCTCATGAATGAAATGTACGCTCCGCGGCTAGACCCTGCATGGCTCCACGTCACCATGCGTCGTGACGCCGCTTCGCACGCTTGTTCCGTTGCGGATGTAGCTTGTGAATGTGCTGACTGAGCGACTCGCGCCAGCTCCATTCGCACGTCCGTCCGGGGACGTCGCGGTGGAGCTCCGCGTAGATGTCGGTCATGGCCTCACGCCACAGGAAGTCGCCCGGAGGCGCGAGGTGTTCGGCCCGAACGTGGTCGTGCGCGACGCGAGCCGCTCGATGGGTACGATTGCCGCGCGTCAGCTCCGCAGCATCGTCGTGGCGCTGCTCGCCGTCGCGGCGATCATCGCCTTCGCCACGCGCGATGCGGCCGAGGGGATCGCCATCCTGGGCGTGCTCTTCATCAACGCCGCCGTCGGGTTCATCGTGGAATGGCGCTCCGAGCGTGCGCTGGAGAGCCTCAGGATTCAGGTGCGTACCAGCGCGCGCGTGCTGCGGGACGGCGTGCAAGCGATGGTCGACGCCGAGGAGCTTGTCCCCGGCGACGTCATCCTCCTTGATCCGGGGGCGCACGTTCCCGCGGACGCACGGATCATCGACACGATGGCGCTGCAGGTCGAGGAAGCCGCGCTCACCGGCGAGAGCGTCCCCGTCGTCAAAGCGGTCGATCCGGTCGGTGCCGATACGCCGCTCGCGGAGCGTACCTGCATGCTCTTCCTCGGGACGATCACGACCGCGGGAAGAGCCACCGCGATCGTCACGGCGACGGGCGACGCAACGGAGCTGGGCAACATCGGCCGACTCGTCCGTACCGTGGAACTGCAGTCGACGCCGCTCGAGCTGCGACTGGCGGCACTCGGCCGCACGCTCGTCTGGATCGTGCTGGCGATCGGCGCAGTGGTGACGATCGCGGGAGTCCTGCGCGGCGACCCGCTGTGGGAAATGATCGAAGTGGGGATTAGTCTCGCCGTGGCCGCGGTGCCCGAGGGCCTGCCGGCCGTCACGACGTTGATCCTCTCCGTCGGTGTGCTGCGCATGGCGCGGCGCCACGCCATCGTCCGGAAGCTCCCGGCCGTGGAGACCCTCGGCAGCACGACCGTGATCTGCACCGACAAGACCGGGACGCTGACGATGAACCAGCTCACCGTCCGCAACATCGACGCCGAGGATTCGCTCGAGCTGCTGCGCATCGGCGCGTTATGCAGCGACGCCGTGATCGAGCAGGGGAAACCGGTTGGCGATCCCACCGAGGTTGCGCTCGTCGTCGCGGCGATGGATGCCGGGATCGACGTGACGTCGCTGCGGCAGAGCCACCGCAAAACGCTCGAGGTGCCGTTCGACCCGACGACGCGCAGGATGATCACCGTGCACGCGACGCCGGAAGGTTCGGTGCTCGTCGCGGTCAAAGGTTCGCCGTCCGTCGTTCTGGCGATGTGTACGCTGACGCCGGAGCGGCAGGCGGAGCTCACCGCGCGCAACGAGCAACTCGCGTCGAGCGGCCTGCGCGTGCTCGCGTTTGCACGCGGCACAGACGACCGGGACCTCTTCCACGGCTACACGTTCCTCGGCTTCGCCGCGCTCGCCGATCCGCCACGGCCAGCAGCGGCGGAAGCGATTGCTCGCGCGCACGATGCAGGCATCCGCGTCGTGATGCTCACCGGCGATCAGGTCGAGACCGCCCGTGCCATCGCGCGCGAGCTCCGCCTGTCCGGCGACCGTCCGCCGATCGTCGTACACGCGCGCGAGCTCGCGAACCGGGACGATGCCGAGGTCACACGACTCGCGCACGGTACCGACGTGTTCGCGCGCATCACTCCCGAGGACAAGCTGCGCATCGTGGATGCCCTGCGCAAAGCAGGCGAGGTCGTGGCCGTAACCGGCGACGGCGTGAACGACGCGCCGGCGTTGCGCCGCGCGGACATCGGCGTGGCGATGGGGAAGAGCGGCACCGACGCGGCCCGCCAGACCGCCGATCTCGTCCTGACCGACGACAACCTCGGCACGGTCGTCGCGGCGGTCGAGGAAGGGCGGACGATCTACGCGAACATCACCAAGTTCGTCCATCTGCTCTTCTCGCACAACCTCGGCGAGGTGCTGGTGGTCTTCACCGCCATCATCGCCGGCCTGCCCCTGCCACTCCTGCCGCTGCAGATTCTCTGGCTGAACGTGGCCACCGACATCTTTCCCGCGTTCGCCCTCGCCCTGGAGCCGTCGCAGCCGCGGCGCATGCACGGCCGCCGGCAACGCAGCGATTTTCTGTCGCGGTCGTTCCTCCTGCTCGTGGGCTGGCAGGGCGCGATGCTCGCCGCGATCGCCCTAGGCGCCTATCTGTGGGCGCTGCACGTGTACGGCGAAGGAGCACACGCACGAACGATGGCGTTGGTCGCACTCGTCTGCGTGCAGCTCGGCCACACGTTCAACTGCCGATCGCGGATCGCATCCGCGATCCCGGGCCTGTTCGAGAACCTGCACGTCTGGGCCGCGGCGGCGACAGTGATCGGCCTCCAGGCGTTCGCCATCCTGTTCCGCCCCCTGGCGACGCTTCTCGATCTGACACGGCTATCCGCGATGGATATCGCAGTCGCCGCGGGATGCGTGTTGCTCCCGATCGCGATCGTGGAGACGCAGAAGGTCTTCGTGCGCGCGCGGCTGGATCACGCGGAGGCGTGAGACGTGCTTCGGGGAGAGGCGCGCTGTCCGACGGTGGCGAAGGAGGCTCGCCATGAAGACGATGTCGGTGTCTCGATCCTATACGTGAGTTGGCGATCCTCGTCGGAAACACCGGCAGGATCTCCGGAACCCACACCGTGCGACGTCGCCGCCCCGCCGGTGCTGCAACTCTACACGCTCGTGCCGCAACGCCACGGTCCCGTGCGGCAACGCAACACGCTCCATGTTGCAACCCAGCACGCCCGCGCGCAACGCAACGCACCGCGTGTTGCAACGCAGCACGTCCGCGCGCAACGCAACACACTCCGTGTTACGACGCAGCACGTCCGTGCGGCAACGCAACACGCCGTGTTGCACCCCCACACGCCTCGCGCAGAACGCCACACGCTCCGCGCGGAATGCCCCACGCTCGGCGCAGAACGCCACACGGCCCGCGCGGAACGCTGCACGCCGCGGCGCGCATAGACTTTCCCCTTGATAGCCCGCGGCGGCGGCGGCGTATATTGAAGCTACAGGGCCGGGGATCGTGAGATCGTCGGCTTTGGCGGCTGTCGGCGGTGCGGACGTGCTGGATAGCACATCAGATCCGTACCGGTGCGGGAGTTGAGCTTGCTCCTCCTGCCGCGGGCACTCGAGGTGCGTACCCATCTCGAGCACATCAAACCGGGAGAATCGGCGTGTAGCCGGGTCTTCCAGCCGGTGGCCGCCTCGCACTTTGTCGACGAGTCGTGACGCAACCTCCGGCCTGACCGTTCGCAATGGAGATAGTGCTCATGACCAGTGTGATCCCCGCTTCCCCCACTCTCGCCCCCGAGGACGTCATCGCGCAGTTGCGCACCGTCGAGTCGCAGATCGCAAGCGTCGCGCCGTTGACGAAGGAGCAGCGGAAGCTGCTCAAGAACCGCATCCGGAACCAGCCGAAGGCCGTCGTCGAGGCGTCGATCAACGTCATCGGGGTGCTCGGCAACGTGTCCCAGGCCATCGGTCACCCGCTCGACGAAGTCCGCCAGTTGCAGGACGAAACGATCCGCTGGGAGGCCGTGGCCGACCAGACCCGCGCGTTCCTCAGAGTCATCGAGGGCGCGAACCTCGTTCGCCGCGAACGGCTCGCACTCATCGCCACCCAGGCCTACGCGATCGCGACCCAGCTCGCCAAGGACCCGGAGAAGGCCGTTCTCGTCCCGCACCTGGAGGAAGTCAAACGGCTCAAATTCGTCGCGCGCCGCCGGAAGACGGCGCCGGACGCTCCGGCGCCGGCGACGCCGGCCGGCCCGTCCACCGCATCGAAGGCGTAGAGTAAAGGAGGTTGCGAGCCCGGGCGCGCCCCCGGACGCGCCCGGGCTCCATCTGACGCAAATGACGAAAAATCGTTTCAATCCGATCCGGGATGGCTTTTCTCCCATCAGGGATCGGATTCACGCCATCATCGCAGCCGCAGAATCCGAATCGCCCCGTTGAGCACGACGAGCGCGATCAGGACCGCGACGACGAGATCGGGAACGTTCGAGTCGAACAGGCGCACCAGCAGCGCCGCGACGATCACCGCGACGTTCGCGATGACATCGGTGGTCGTGAATATCCAGCTCGCTTTCATGTGTGCGCCGCCGTGGCGATGCCGCGACAGGAGCCACATGGAGCCGGCGTTCGCCGTCAAAGCCGCGAGGGCGACGAAAATCATCAGCGGCGCCTCGGGGTCGCTGCCGAACGCAAGGCGCCGGACGACTTCCGCGACCGCAATGAGGGCGAGCAGGAGCTGCAACGTGGCGCTGATGTGAGCTGCCCGCAACTGCGAGGCACGCGCTCGGTGGACTCCGAACAACGCGAGGCCGTACACGGCGGCATCCGCGAACATGTCGAGAGAGTCGGCCAGAAGGGCGGAGGACTCGGCGGCGACCGCGCCGATGACCTCCGCCACGAACATCCCGGCGTTGATGGCGAGGACCCACTTCAGCGTTCGCGCCTCTTCGGCGACGGACGGCGCCGCGATCTCGTCCAGCTCCGACGCGGCGGCGGACGCGATCACGTGCGCTCCGAGGTTGAGCCGCATCAGCGCCGAGGCGATCGCATCCGCCTCTCCGGCATGCACGACCGTCACTTCTCGCGACGCGAGGTCGGCGACCACCGTCCTTACGCCCGCGTGACCAGCCAGCGCGGTCCGCACGAGCTGCTCCTCCGCCGCGCAATCCATCTTCGGGATTGAAAACGTGGTCTTGTGCATGTTCGCGATCACGCCTTCGCGTCACACCCGATGCGCCACGCGCCTTTGCCAACAGGACCATCACCCCGAAAATCGGATCTCTCGAACCGGCGGAGCGCACCAGCTCCCAGTTCGCTGAAAGGAGCGCGACGGCATTATCCATGAGCGGCTATCGTATCCCTCCCACCACCCCCGATACCCGATCCGCAATCTCCCCGATCGACACCGGGCGGCGCATCACCGCTGCCCATTCTCCGTCCGTCAGATCGTTGATCTCCGGCACGCCCGCCACGATCAGTACCGGCACGCCGAGGGTCGGCAGCCGCTCGACGAGCGGGAGCGGCTGACCGCGCAGGTCGACCACGATCGCGTCGGGAAAACGCTCCGGGAGCGACTCGACCGCATCGCGCACGGTGGTCCAGCCCACCGCGTCGAAGCCGCGCTCGATGAGCTCCGCGCGGAGCAGGGCCCGTGGCCACTGCTCCACGTCGATGATCCAAACCACGGCCGCCGCGGAATCCGAGATCCGTTCTCCTTCCAAGGAGGATCGCGCCGATTGCCAGTCCCAGTCCAGTGACGACATAGGGGATAACACCGCAGCGTCACACCGCCTACTTCCGGTGAACGCGCCACGTCCCGCGGCGCGGCGACACCCCGTGATCGGAGTAGGTCACGAACGTCCCCTCGATCCATTCGCCGTCGAGATGTCCCGCGAAATGGGTCTCGAGCGTGGCGCCGGGCACTTCCGGATCGGGATAGGGAGCGATCTTCCCGCTGATCTCTCCGGCGGCGATCCGGACGAACTCGATCGCCAGTACGCTCGGCCCCGGGAACGGCTCGGGATGCCGGCGCGGTTCTTCGTTCCCGCGAATGAGCTCCTGCTTCGGGACCATGAGCACGTCCCCGTGCGCGCCTTTGGGGTTCTCGGTGAGGTGGAAGGTGATGCTTCCGCTTCGCCCCGTCGCGGAGCTGTCGTACGTGCCGGTCCATTCGCCCGTGATCGGGACGAGGTCCTCCGGCCCACCGATGACCTGCACCGGCCCCGGTTCGGTCGAGCCGCACGAGATCAACAGGAACGCGACGGATGCGATGACCGTGACGATGAACGTCTTGCGCATGGCAATACTCCCGGTCCCGAATGTCGCCTCCCGGGCCGCCGGCCGCACTGTCGCGCGTCACACTGCCGTGTAGCGCGCGGCGCGGCGGCCCGTGCGCCGCGAGCGCATCGTGAACGGCGGAGGAAGCGCATGCCGGGATCGACTGACGGGTTCGTGGAGCAACACAACCGGCGGCTCGCGCTGCTCCTGCTGCTCGTCGTGATCGTGACCGCCGTCGCGGCAACCGGTCCGCTGCACCGGGCCGTTCTCTCCGTCATCGCCGCGGCCGAGCCGGTGATTCAGGAGCATGCCCTCGCGGGAGGAGTGGTCTTCGTCCTGCTCTCCGCGCTGTCGGCGATCGTCTTCTTCTTCTCGACCGCGGTGATCACGCCGATCGCGGTCGAAGCATTCGGGCCGATGACCACCCTGTGCCTGCTGTGGCTCGGCTGGATTCTCGGCGGCATCACCGCCTACGCCATCGGCCGGCGCTTCGGCCATCGCGTCGTGAGCTGGTTCGTCGATCCGGTACGGCTCCGCGACTACGAACACCGGGCCGAGCGGCTGGTCTCGTTCCGCCACGTGCTGCTCTTCCAGCTCGCCGTGCCCTCCGAGATCCCGGGCTATGTCCTCGGTCTCGCCGGCTGCCGCTTCCGCACGTTCGTGATCGCCATGGCCCTCGGGGAGCTGCCGTTCGCCGCCGGTGCGGTGTACCTCGGCGAGAGTTTCCTCGACCGCAACTATCTCCTGATCTTCTCGATCGGCATCGTCGGGGTGGCGTTCAGTTGGATGATGTTCCGCCGCGCTGCGCGGGCGTGGCCGTCAGACGGCGAGGGGCGCGACGTGCGAGCGGCGCGTCTCCTGGTGCATGACGACGATCGCGGCGATCGCCGCGGCCAGCAGACCGAAGTCCTCGTACACGCTGAATCCGAGCGCCGCGTATGAGCTGATCGCGACCCAGAGCACGGGAACCGCGACGGCGACGCGGGAAACGCTCGAAGGGAAAGCGCACAGAACGCCGAACGTGAAGATGGTGATGGGACACGGGGCGCCGAACGTCGGGAGGGCCGGATAAGCCTGGCCGGTGGCCATCCCCACGATCGGATAGACCAGCAACGAGTAAACGATGATGAAGCCGCCCACGGCGAGACTGGTCCTCGAGGCTGGGTCGAGTGGACCGATCTCCCACGCACAGATCAGCAACAGCGCCGCCTCGGCGATGAAGAAGCTCCCGAAGACCTGGGCGGCCGGCGTGATGGCGACGAAGAACATCTTGAAGTAGACGATCCCGGTCCAGAGCCAGAGTCCGGCCATGAGCACGATCGCGACGCGAGCCCACGTCCGCGAGCGGCGTGCGTTCGCTCGATACGCTGCCGCGGCCGCGAGCACTCCGATCGCGTTCAGCGCGACCTGCGCCGGCCAGACCGCCTCGTTGTAGCGGCGGAATACGTCGAAGAACTGGTCGGCGGTGAAGGGAGGTTGCATTGCTCACTCCACCGCCGGATCGAGCAGGTCCGCGCGGATCGGCGAACGGAACCGCAGCTCCGTTCGCGTCCCGTCTCGCGACACGATCGCCACCGCCGCATCGGCACCTTCATCGGTCTGCTCCAGCGCGACCATGACCGCATGCGGAACGCGACGGCCGAGGTGCGGGGCGCGGGCCGGGTCTCCGGTGTAAATGACCACGTCCTCACCATCCTCGCTGACGCCGCGGAAAGGCTGGCCGACGACCTCGTCGCGCGCGCCGACGCGCAGCGTGACGAATGCTCCCTCGTGCAGCTCGCTCAATCGCGAGAAGAACGGTGCCCGGTCGGCGGCGGCGATGTCTTGCTCGATCATGCTCTCAACGTAGGCCCCGATCTCCGTCCCGTGTAGGCCGGCCGTCACAGATGCGAGTGAGGTGCGCGAATTCGAATTTCGGCGTACCTTTCTTCCGTACTGGAAGTCGGAATTGAGTCTCAAACAACTACGCTGGCTGGCCCTCGGGGCGTCCGTGCTCATCGTCGCGCTTCTGGAAGTCCTGCGGCTGAGCACGATCGGCGTCACGTCGCTGCGGAACAGGATCCTGCTCGACGCCTTCGTCGGCGTCGTGCTGCTAACCCTGTCCCTGCTCATGATTCGCGCGATCGGGCGCATGCAACGGCGCCTGCAGCGGCAGAACGAAGAACTGCTGGCCTTGCACGGGGCCGGCGTCGACGTCACCGCCGAGTTGTCGCTGGACGTCGTGCTGCAGAAAGTCATCGACCGCGCCCGCGCGCTGGTCGGGGCGCGCTACGGAGCGCTCTCCGTCGTGAACGACGACGGCTCGATCCGGGCATTCATCACCTCGGGGATCAGCGATGAAGTGCGGGCGCGTATCGGTCCCCCTCCGGTCGGTCACGGTCTGCTCGGCGTCGTGCTGAAGGAAGGCGAGCGCCTGCGCCTGACCGACATCGGCAGCGATCCGCGCTCGCACGGCTTTCCACCGAACCATCCGAAGATGCGATCGCTGCTGGCGGTTCCAGTCGTCTGCAAGGGGCCATTCGTCGGCAACCTCTATCTCAGCGAGAAGGAAAGCGGCGAGCAGTTCACGGAAGGCGACGAGGAGACGCTGGAGCGTTTCGCGCTGCAGGCGTCGATCGCCATCGACAACGCCGATCTCCACAGCCGCGCCGAACGGCAGAACCGGGAACTGCTGGCGCTGCACGGCGCGGGGCTGGACGTCACCGCGGAGCTCTCCCTCGAGGCAGTGCTCGACAAAGTCGTCGGCAGCGCGCGCAATCTCGCCGGCGCCCGTTACGGCGCCCTCTCCGTCGTCAACGCCGACGGTTCCATCCAGGCGTTCATCACCTCCGGCGTCTCCGCCGAAGAACGGGCGCGCATCGGTCCGCCGCCGGTCGGACACGGGCTCCTCGGCGTCGTCCTCCGCGAAGGGGAGCGGCTGCGGCTGACCGACATCGGCAAAGACCCGCGCTCCCACGGTTTTCCGCCGAATCACCCGAAGATGCATTCGCTGCTGGCCGTCCCGCTGACGTGCAAAGGACCGTTCGTCGGCAACCTCTATCTGAGTGAGAAGGAAAGCGGCGCGCCGTTCACGGAAAGCGACGAGGAGACCCTGGAGCGCTTCGCCGTGCAGGCGTCGATCGCGATCGACAACGCGTACCTCCACCGCCAGGTCGCCGATCTCGCCGTCGCGCGCGAACGCCTGCACATGGCTCACGAGCTCCACGACGGCGTCGCCCAGGTCCTCGGCTATGTGAACACGAAAGCGCAGGCAGCCATCCAGTACCTCCGCCGCGAGAAGACCGAGGAGGGGGTTGCCCAGTTGAACGAGCTCGTTGCCGCCGCACGCGAAGCCCACGCCGACGTGCGGCAGGCCATCGTCGACCTGCGCACGCTGCCCGAGCAATCCCGCTCGTTCGAAGCAGTCCTCCGCGAATACGTCGACCGCTGGCGCGAGCAGACCGGCATCACCACGCAGCTCATCGTCGACGGAGACCTCGTCATGACCAGCGGCATCGAGCTCCAGCTCGTGCGCATCATCCAGGAGTCGCTCACCAACGTGCGCAAACACGCCCGGGCCACGACCGCGAAGGTCGAAGTGCAGCGCCGCCCCGGCAAGCTGCTCATCACCGTCACCGACGACGGCGTCGGCTTCGCGCAGGCACCAGGCAGCCCGAGCGTCTTCCCGAGCTTCGGCCTGACCACGATGCGCGAGCGCGCACAATCGATCGGCGCGGCGCTGTCGGTGGAGAGCCTGCCGAGCGCCGGCACGGCGGTGCGGGTCGAACTTCCGCTGCCGGTGAACTGACGCGTCAGGGCGTGAAGTCAGGCGCACTACACTCTCGGCCCATGGATCGAAATAAGATGAACGATCTGCTGGCAGCGATCGACCAGTTGGAGAGGCATCTGCCTCCATCACCGCAGGAAGCCGAGCGTCTCATGGGTGATCTTCTTGAGGCGATTCTTGGGGAGGACGGCTATGAGGTTCACGCCGTCGGCTGGTCGGGGGATCGGGGGATCGATTACGTCGCCCATCGCAACGCAGACGACGGACACGCAGCCAACAGTGTCGGGATGCAGTTCAAGTACCGCCGTTCTCCGTCGAGTGTTAGCGAAGTGCGCAACCTGCTCGGAGCGGCAGTTCTCACTCGTTTCGACCGTGCGGTATTACTTGCGAGTGCGGGCTTCACGCGCTCCCAGATGGGGTTGCGACGCGATCAAAGCGCCGATGCGCGTCAGCTCTTCGCGAATCGCATCCGGCGCTTTCTGACGATTCTGACGCCACCACCGTTCCGCGTCCTGGATTTGCCGATCGGCAAGCTCGCTGACTTCTATGCGCAACGACGCGTCACCATTACCGGCGAAGCCGCTCGATCACGGTTTCGAACGGTACCGTCTGCCCTCGTTCGCACTGAGCGATGGAGTGCAGAAGCATGCGTTCCGTCTCCTCATCCGCCTCGAAAGTTTCATCGCCCTCGTGCAGGAGGACCGTTACGGTCGATCCCTCTGGGAACTCGCTGTCCAGCAATTCGACACGACCATCGATGACACGGCCAGAGGCTACTCGCATGGTCATGATTCTACCCCGATGCGACGGGGCGGCCGTGCTGCTGAATTGACAACCGAAAGCCGCGATCGGGTAGTAAACAGGTCGCAGTCTGCTCCCCGCCGTCGTAGCTACGATTGGAGACGCAGCTCCCGCACGTCAGACGACGCGATGCTTCAGGACGTCATCCGTGTTGCGCGAGAAGTAGATCAGCAAGACCGCGGCGAGGGGGATGGCCCACTTCCACGGCTCGACCGCCGGCAGATCCTGGGTGATGAAGATCTGAACGCCGTAGATGACCGGCAACGCGAACAGGACGATCCAACCGAGCCAGAACAGCTTTCTGCGCATGGCAGCCTCCTGAACATCAATCTGGCGCTCGCGCGCGTCGCGGGGGCTGACGAGCGTCACAGGCCGGCGTGACGGGGCGCACGGGCGACGCGGCGCCGGACGGCCTCGTCGCGCTCGTCTTCCTCGATGCCATCGACGATCGCGCGGATGTCGCTCTCGATCCGCGGGAGCACGACCTTCTGCAGTGCGTTGAGGAGCTTGGTCGTCTTCTTCATCGCCAGCGACAACCGCACCACCGCCAGCTCCTCCTGGGCTAGGGCGACGACGTGCGGGAGCAGCGCGGTGAACGCTGCGCCGCATTCGTCGAGCGACTCCGTCGTTGCCGCGGCGCCGTAGAACGCGCGATACGGCTCGACGGTCGCGGACAGCTGTGGGATGCGCACGCCCATGACGGAGGTCTCGCGATACTCGATCGCGTGTCGCGCAGGCTGCGCCAGCCCGGCCGCTTCGACCCCGCGCGTGCCCAGCTCAACCCGCGCGACGCGGAGTCGCTGGTACGCCTCGGCGTACTGCACGGCAACGACGGTGCGCAGTTCGTTGCGGATCCGCTCGCGGCGGGTGATCTCGCGCAGCAGCACCTCGCGTTTCCGGTCGAGCAGCTCCGCGCTGCGCTGCGCCGCGGCGCGGTCGCGGCGGAGCTCGAAGAGGCGCGAGCGCGTGGCCGAGCCGATCATGGCGTGAAGTACTTCTCCAGTACCGCGTCGCGTACGCGCGTGAGGTCTGCCCGCGGCAGCTCGCGCAGGACGCTCCAGGCGCGGTCGAGCGTCTGCGCGATCGTGCGCGTCTCGTCGCCGCGCTGTCCGACGAGCTCGCGCTCGAAGCGGTCCCCGAAACGGAGATACGTTCGCTCGCTCTCCGTCAGCTCGTCGACCCCGATGATCGACGCCAGGCCGCGCGCCCGCTCGACGCGCGCGACGGCGGCGTAGAGCTGCTTCGCGACGTCGGGGTGATCGTCGCGCGTGCGCCCCTCGCCGATGCCGTCGGACATGAGGCGCGAGAGCGACGACAGCACGGCGATGGGCGGGTAGATCCCGCGCCGCGCGATGTCCCGATCGAGCACGATCTGTCCCTCGGTCACGTAGCCGGTGAGGTCCGGAATCGGATGACTGAGATCGCCGGACGGCAGCGTCACGATCGGGATCTGCGTGATCGATCCGGCGCGGCCGGTGATCCGGCCGGCGCGCTCGAACAGCGAGGCGAGGTCGCTGTAGAGATATCCGGGATAGCCCTTGCGGCTCGGCACCTCGCCGCGCGCGGCGGAGATCTCCCGCAGCGCCTCGCCGTAGTTCGTGATGTCGTGCAGCACGACCAGCACGTGATAGCCGGCGTCGAAGGCGAGGTACTCCGCCGCGGTCAGCGCGAGCCGCGGCGTGATCAGGCGCTCGGACGTCGGATGATCTGCGAGATTGAGGAACGCGATCACGCGGCCGCGCGAGCCGCTCGCCTGCAATGCGTCGAGATAGCGCGCGGCCGTATCGCGCGGCAGGCCGAGAGCCACGAAGACCACAGCGAACTTTTCGGCGGCCTCGCCGAGCGACGGCACGCGCGCCTGCCGGAGGATCTGCATCGCCAGCTCGTCGTGCGCGAGGCCCGACTCGGTGAAGATCGGGATCTTCTGCCCCAGGACGATGCTGTCGAGCGCGTCGATTGCGGAGATGCCGGTCTCCAGGAAATCGCGCGGGTACGCGCGGCGCGTCGGGTTGATCGGCGAGCCTCCGATCGGGCGGCGCTCCACGCAGGCCGGCGGCGGCAGCGCGTCGCGCGGCCGTCCGAGACCGTCGAAGACGCGGCCGAGAAGCTCGGGGCCGACGCCGAAGCGCATCGGCCGGCCGTGGAATCGCACGCGCGACGTTTCGAGCTTCAGGCCGTCCGTGACGCCGAAGACCTCCACGATCGCGCCGCGCTCGGTCGTCGACAGCACGCGTGCGGGACGCGTCTCGCCGTCGGAGCCGACCAGGTCGACGAACTCGTGGAAGGCCACGCCCTCCACGCCTTCGAGGAAGGCGAGCGAGCCTCGGAGCTCGGTGAGGCCGCGCCGTTCCAGGCCGGCGGTGGTCATGGCGCGTGCCCCTCGCTGTCATCCTGAGCCGCGGAGACGGCGAAGGACCCCCCGCCGACGGAGCGGGCCTCGTGCATCGGCAGGGGGTCCTTCGCTTCGCTCAGGATGACAGGCGCCATCTTCATCCGCTGCAGCGCCGAAAAGTCGACGTCCTTTCCCTCGCGCCGCACGCGCATGAACGTCTCCAGCAGGTCGAACTGCCGCGCCGGCGCGCAGCAGGCGTCGACCGCGTCGTACGCGTTCTGCTGCAGGAAGCCCTCCTGGAACGCGTCGGCGAGCCGCAGCACGAAGCGCTCGCGCTCCGGCAGGCTGTCGACGCCGACCAGCCGCGCCGTCTCCTCGATCAGCGACGCCTCCTCGAGGAACTTCATCGCCTCTTCGCGCGTCTCCGCCCATCGAGGCGAGACGCGCTCCGACCACCACGTCCGCACGCCCGCCGGGACCTCGCTGTACGACGACCGCGTGCTCACCGCGGGAAACACGCGCGCGGCGGCGAGCTGGCGGTCGAGCGTCCAGAACGTGCGCACGAAGCGGCCGGCGTGCCGCGTCACCGGTTCCGTCAGATCGCCCGCGGGAGGAGAGATCGCGCCGATGATCGTCAGCGAGCCGTGGCCGCCGGACAGGGTGACCGCGCGCCCAGCCCGCTCGAAGAACGCCGCCAGGGCGCTGGAGAGATACGGCGGGTAGCCTTCCTCCGCCGGCATCTCGCCGAGGCGGCCGGAGATCTCGCGCAGCGCCTCGGCCCAGCGCGAGATCGAGTCGGCGAGCAGCAGCACGTCGTAGCCGAGGTCGCGGTAATACTCGCCGATCGTGACGCCGGTGAAGAGCGACGCCTCGCGCGCCGACACCGGCATGTTCGACGTGTTCGCGATGAGGATGCTGCGCTCCGCGAGCAGGCGTTGCGTGCGCGGATCGACGAGCCGCGGCAGCTCGTCGACGAGCTGCGTGATCTCGTTCCCGCGCTCGCCGCAGCCGACGAAGAGGATCACGTCCGCCTCGGCCCACCGGCAGAGCTGATGCTGCGTGACCGTCTTCCCGGTGCCGAAGCCGCCCGGCATGGCCGCCGTTCCGCCGCGCGCGAGCGGAAAGAACGTATCGAGCACGCGCTGTCCCGTGATCAGCGGCGCGTCGGGAACGAGGCTGTCGCGCACCGGCCGCCGCACGCGCGCGCGCCATGTCTGCAGCATCGTCAGCTCGCGGTCGTCGCCGAGCAGGGCCACCCGATCGGCCACGCGGCGCGGTCCGGCCGCGGCGATCCATTGCACCGTCCCGCTGACGCCCGGCGGCACGAGGATCGGATGCGCGAGCGCCGGCGTCTCCATCACCCGGCCGAGGACGTCGCCTTCGCGCACGTCCTGCCCCGGCTCGATCGCCGGCGTAAAGTCCCACAACGCGTCGCGATCCAGCGCCGGCAGGCGCGTGCCGCGGCCGATGAAGTCTCCCTCCGCGTCCGCCAGTCGTCGCAACGGGCGCTGCACGCCGTCGAAGACGCCGCCGAGGAGGCCGGGACCGAGCTCGATCGCGAGCGGCTGGCCGGTGGCGTACAGCGGATCGCCCGGCGCCACGCCTTCCGTTTCTTCGTAGACCTGGATGGTCGCCTCGTCGCGCTCGAGGCCGACCACTTCGCCGATCAGCCGCTCGTGGCCGATGAGGACGACCTCCCGCAGCGCGAGCGGCGTCGTGGCGCGCGCCCGCACGACCCAGCCGGAGATCTCCGTGATCCGTCCCGCGGCGTCGCTCATGGCTTGTACATCCCGCTGAGCGCGCTCCGCCACTCCGGCTCGAGCCGAAGCGACCGCGCCTCGAAGCTGTTGTCGAACGACACGTTCCCGACCGTGACCACGCAGCCGTCGACCTGAAACGCTCCTTCCGGAAGATGCGCGCGCGCTTCGTCGACGAGCGCCGACACGCGTTCCGAATCGAGTCCGCTCCACCGCTCCCGCGCCTTCGCCACGACCCGGCCGATCCACGCCTCGCGCTGCTCGATGACGGCCCGCCGCGCCTCCCACTCCTGCGTCGCGATCCGCTCTTCGTTCTCCCGTCGCGCCGCGACGAGCCGCTCCTCGCGATCGGCGATGGCGACGTCCGACGACGCCGCGGCCGCGCGGATCGAAGCCAGCTCGCTCGCCGTCGCTTCCTGAATCCGCTCCGCCTCGGCGGCGGCGTCTTCACGAATCGCGGCGATGAGCGAGGCGGGACTTCCGAGCGTCTGCATCACGGCCTCGCCGGCAGCGCGGTGCCGAGACGCTCGCGCGGCAACACGCCGGCAAACTCCGGCGACACGATCAATAGCGTGCCCTCCGCCGCGCCGGCGATCGCGCGATCGGCTTCCTCGCGCGTCGTGCACACCACGCCTTCGACTCCGGCGAGCGCGAACCCGGCCACATCCTTGGGCGTTCCGACGACGAGCGGAGTCATCCCAGCCGCCCCAGGATCATGATCGCGATGATCAGCCCGTAGATGGCGATGCCCTCGGCGAGGCCGACGAAGACCAGCGCACGTCCGGCCACCTCCGGCTTCTCCGCGACGGCGCCCATCGCCGCCGCGCCGACGACGGCGACCGCATATGCCGCCCCGAGCGCCGAGAGACCGGCTGCCAGTGCGGCGGTCACGAATCCCCAGCGCACGACCTCGGGCGGCACGGCGCTCTGTACCGCCGGTTGCGGCGCGGCCAGCAGCGGCACGATGAAGACCGTGCCGATCAGCGGCGCCGCCAGCACGAGCATCCACAGCATTCGCTTACGCATGACGTTCACTCCTCGGCCGCAGCGTCAGCGGCGCATACGGCTCGCCTCCGCCGCGGAAGAACTTCCCGAAAAATTCGTAGTACTCGAGACGGAGGATCTGCACCGACACGGTCAGCCCTTCCAGCAGAATCACCAGCGCGTTGCCCGCGACGTGCACGGCGATCGACAGCACGCCGCCGAAACGCATCGTGGCGATCGTGTCGGCGAGCGCGAAGATGGCGATGAACACACCCGCATGCACCGCCGCGAAGGCGGCGATGCGGACGAACGAGATCGTGTTCGCGAAGAACGAGAAGAGCGTGTCCACCAGCTCGATCGACGCCTCGAGCGCGCGCAGCCACCACGGCGTCGCGCGCACGGCCGGCCGCGGCCTGCGCTCTCCATCGCGTCCGAGGAGGTGCATCAGCGGACGCCCTCCGGCGATGACGAGCGCCGCAACGCCGATCAGGATGACGATCGCGATGCCCGGGATGCGCACCGTGCCCGGCACGAACGCGCGAGCCAGCACGACCAGGATGATCCAATAGAGCATCGCGCCGGTGACGCCGCGCGGGCCGTACAGCGCGCCCTTCCAGTCGCCGCTGCGCCAACTGTTGACGATGTTCAGCGCCAGCCCGCCGGTGACGACCACGACGCCGAACGCCACGGCGATCATCATGAAGCGCGACAGATTCGCGATCGGCTCGAGCCACAGCGCCGGCACGAGGCTGTGGATGCCGAACACGCTGCCGTACAACAGACCGAAGACGGCCGACGCCGTGCCGGCCTCCATCAGCAGGATGCCGTAGTCGAGGAATCGCGGGACGAAGCGGAACGCGAACCAGCCGGCGGAGAAGAGCACCGCGCCGTGACCCACGTCGCCGAACATCAGCCCGAACATCAGCAGGAACCCGAAGGCGAAGAACGCGGTCGGCTCGACCTCGGCGTACGACGGCGTGCCGTAGACGTCGATCAGTTTCTGGAAGGGCCGCAGGAGCAGGGGATTGCGGTGCAGGATCGGCACGCGCAGCGTTCCCTCGCTCACGCCGGGGACGCTCTCCACCGGCTCGACGTCGATCACGGCGTGGTTCTTCGTGGCCGCCGCGATGCGCTGCGCCAGGCGGTCGGCGCCCTCTTTCGGCACGAATCCGGAGATGACGACGAAGCGTCCCGCGGCTGCGAAGTACGTTTGCGCCTGCAACAGGAGCATGGCGATCTCCGCGCGCCGCGCGATGCCGGCCAGCACCTCGGCCGATTGCGTCCGTTCGTTGTCGAGCGCGCGCTGGATCTCCGCGACCGTCCGTTCCGCCTCGGCGAGATCGTCCGCGGCGGCACCGCTCCACGAAACCACACGCGCGCTCGCGAGGCGCATCGCCTCGTCCAATCGTGCGGCGGCATGCGCCGGTACGACGGCGGCGAATAGCAGTTCGTCTTCGCGGTCGTCGAGCGGAATGACCGCATGCGACGCCGGCGCGAGCACGGTGGCGATCGACGACAGCGCTTCCGGCTGCGCCATGCCGAGGCGCAGCGTCACGAAGCGAAGCGCCGCCAGCCGCTCGACGTCCAGCGACGCCGCGCGGAGACGGTCCGCATCCGCCGCGGCATTGCGACTCGCCGTGAGCCGTTCCCGCGCCTCGGCGCCCCGACGTACGAGCTCCTGCACCCGCTTCTCGAGCGGCTCCAGCGTCAGCAGGATCCGGTCGCGTTCCGCGGCAAAGTCAGCGACGTCACCCGCGTCGAGCGCGCCGGTGGCCTCGGCGTAAGGCAGCCCGAGGCGATCGGCCGTCGCGCGAATGCGATGCACGAGATCGCGGAACGCCGCGTACAGCTCGCGCACACCGGGAGGCGACGCGTCGTACGGCGTATGCCCATGCGCGATGTCGACCAGGTGCAGCAGTCCCTCGGCGGCAATGGCGCGCGTGGCCGCGGCGGCGTCGCGGTTCGGCACCTGCACGCGGAAGTGAACCATCGGGACGGAGCGCAGCATGGTCATGCTCCGATCTGCGACGCCGCCAGCGCCCGTACCATCGCTTCGTCGAGCGTTTCGTCGCCTTCGCGCTCGACGAGCGCCCGCACCGCGCGCACTTCTTCCTCTGCCAGGAGCACGATCGCAATCGCCGGCGCGAGAAGGAACGGGCTGCCGACGAAGGCGCGGCGGCAAAGGCGGAGACGCTCGCGCCGCAAAGCCACGACGTCGAAGGCCTCGGCCGGAACGGTCGTCAATCCGAACCACTTCGCCCCGCGCACGGCCAGCTGCGCGTCGCGCTCGCGGATCACCGACTCGATCAGCCGCCGCGAGAGCGTTTCCCGCCGCGGGAGCCGCTGCGCCGGCTCTCGCAACTGTTGCGAGGCCCACCGGTCGAGCGCCAGCTCCGCCGCCGCGACGTCGTTTCCGTGGACGCGGGCCACACTCGCCGCGATCGAGCCATACGGCGTGCTGCGGAGCTCTTCCGCCAGCGCGTTCGGCGTCGCAGCGTCGAGCCTCGGCACCGTCGCCAGCTCGCCGAGGTCGATCCAGAGCCGTTCCAGCGCATCGCGTCTTGAAGGGCGCGCGGTCAGGCGCCAGAGCAGCTTCACGTTCTCGATCTCGCGGAGCCGCAGCAACGCCCGAAAGAGCGCCGCGCCGTGCGGATATCCGCGGATGGCCATTGCGTAGATGCGCAGCAGGCGCGCCAGCGGATCGCGAATCTCCAGCGCGCCGAGGACGCGCTGCATCTCCACGGCGTTCGAGGCCGTGAACAGCGGCGCGGCATCCATCCGCGTCAGCAGGCGCGATTTCCAGGCGAGCATCCGCGCGTGCGCGTAGGCGATCCCGCCGCGGGCTCTCATGAAGTCACCTCACCGACGATCCGCAGATACAGCGCAACCGCCTCCTCGAATCGCCGCTCGCCCCCCTCGGCCAGCGCGGTCAGATACTGCGACTGCTGCCGCTGCAGCTCGGCGACGCGCGCATCGCCCGCGCTCCGGATCGCCTGCAGCTCCCGCTCGAGCGCATCCGCGGCGTCCTTGCGCCGCACCTCGATCGCGGCATCACGCGCCGCGCGCGCCGACGAGAGCTCGCGCTGGCGCCGCTCCTCTTCGAGCGACACGCGCGCCCGCGCCTCCTCGTCCGCCGACACGATGGCCTCGAGGTCGGAATGCATCCTCACCTCCGCTCCTGACAGTGGGGCGTGACTCGTCGTTGCGCGATGCGACGGCGCACAGGTGGATGTGATGCGAGTACGCTGGCGCCATGCAGGCCATGGTGCTGCGCGCCGCGGGCTCGCCGCTCGAACGATCCGAGGTGCCGGTGCCATCGCCGGCCGCGGACCAGGTGCTCCTGCGCGTCGAATGCTGCGCCGTCTGCCGCACCGACCTGCATGTCGTCGACGGTGAGCTGCGCGATCCGAAGCTGCCGCTCATCCCCGGCCATCAGGTCGTCGGGATCGATGAGTCGACGAACACGCGCCTCGGCGTCCCGTGGCTCGGCTGGTCGTGCGGTACCTGCTCGTATTGCCGGAGCGGCCGCGAGAACCTCTGCGACGACGCGAAGTTCACCGGCTACACCCTCGACGGCGGCTACGCGCAATACGCCGTCGCCGATCGCCGCTTCTGCTTCGCCCTCCCCGACGCGTACACCGCCGAGGAGGCGGCGCCACTGCTCTGCGCGGGACTGATCGGCTTCCGCGCCTGGCGCATGATCGGCGACGCGGCGCGCGTCGGCTTCTACGGCTTCGGCTCCGCCGCGCAGATCCTCGTCCAGGTCGCGTGCGCCGACGGCCGGGAAGGCTTCGCCTTCACCCGCGACGGCGACACGGCCGCGCAGCAGTTCGCCCGCGAGATGGGCGCCGTGTGGGCCGGCGGCTCCGGCACGACGCCTCCCGAACCGCTCGACGCCGCGATCCTCTTCGCCCCCGACGGCGCGCTCGTCGTCACTGCACTGCGGAACCTCGTCAAAGGCGGCACCGTCGTCTGCGCCGGCATCCACATGAGCGACATCCCGTCCTTCCCGTACGAGCTGCTCTGGAACGAGCGCACCATCCGCTCCGTGGCCAACCTCACCCGCGCCGACGGCGAAGAATTCTTCCGGCGCATCGCATCGCTGCGCATCGAGACGAAGCGAACCGTCTATCCGCTCGCGCGAGCCAACGAGGCGCTCGGCGATCTCCGGAGCGGCAAGCTGACCGGGACCGCGGTGCTGTCGATGAACGTCGCATCGTGACGCAGCACGCATCGCGTGCGGACGTGCGTCACTGCGCCCGTCGCCGCCCCGCTGCATGGATGGCACATGAAACGACTCATCGCGCTCGCTCTACTCGCTCAGGTCACCATTGCCGCGCCGCGTGCGATTCCCGGCATCAACGCCAAAGACGCCTGGCCGGCCGGCTGCGTCGACTGCCACGTCAAGGAGCACCGCGTCAGCACCTTGCTCGCGCGCTGGAACGGCAGCGTCGATGCGAAGACGCTCGCCGCCATGAAGGCGTTCGTGCCGAAAGGCATCACCCTGAAAGGAAGGCATCCGCTTGTCGCGACGAAGGACATCCCGGCCTCGTGCACCAAGTGCCACGCCGCGAAGGCCATCCCGCCGCTCGCGCCGCTCATGCACGGCATCCACTTCGCGAAAGGGGATGACAGCGAATTCGTGAAGAAGTTCAGCGGCGAATGCACGCACTGCCACAAGCTGAACAAGGCGACCGGAGCGTCGTCGCTACCGAGCGGGCCGGAGAAGTAGCCGCAGAAACACCGCCTCGATCGCGCCGACGACGGCACCGGCCAGGCCGACCGTCACCAGCAGCAGCGCACCGATCGACGCGACCGAGGTGTGCGGCCCCGGAATCCCCGCCGCGATGAAGATCAGCGGCATCGCTGCCGCCCAGGCGAGCGCGTTCGCCGCGATCCACATCCGCGCGCGACGAACGTGCTCCCGCAGCACGAACCATTGTGCGGCGCCGAGGATCACTCCGAGCACCGCCCCCGCCGCGGCGCTGAGTCCGACGATCATCCAAAGACTCGGTGCCGGCTGCCCGACGCCTCCGCTCACGCTTTCCCAGTCCGCGAGCGCGCTCGGAATCCGCCCGAGCATCCACGCCACGACCGCTCCCGTCACCGTCGCGGCGATCCAGCTCTTCGCGCGCAGGGAAGGCAGCAGCCGCCGAAGCACCAGCCACTGCGCCACGCCGACGATCGCCCCTTCGTACGCGCCGATCGCCAGGAAGGCCGCGGTCACGACGAGGACCTCGACGGGCGGCGGCAACGCATGCGACTGGGCCACCCCGATCGCGATCAGCGCCGCCAGGCCGAGCCCGAGCATCTCGCCGATCGCGTTCGCGGCGATCCAGTCGCGGGTGAGATGACGTCCGATCATCGCTGCCAGCATCGGCCGCGCCGGCGCGTCCTGCATTGCGGTGCGACACACGCGGACGTGACGGTCGATGCGGACCGGACTCGCCGCGCGCGCGATCGTGCTCGCATGAGCACCACCAGCCTCCAACGCATCCTCGTCCCGACCGATCTGAGCGACTTCGCCGCGGGCGCGATTCGCTGGGCAGCGCTGCTCCAGCGGCGCCTCGGCGGCCGGATCACGGTCCTCTACGCGAACCAGCCGTGGGTCCCGTTCGACGTGATGGAAGGACCGGCCGCGTACGCCCTGCAGACGTCCGTCGAGTTCCGCGACCGCCTCACCCGCGACCTCGCCGAGTGGATCGAGCGCTACCTGCCCGAGGCCGGTGACGCCGTCGAGACCCGTATCGTCGACCAGGCGCCGGCGCAGGCGATTCTCGAAACGGCGGATGCCATCGACGCCGACCTGATCGTGATGGGCACCCACGGCCGCACCGGCTGGCGCCGCGCCCTCCTCGGCTCGGTCGCCGAGAAGGTCGTCCACCACACCGACCGCGCCGTGCTCTGCATCCCTCCGGACGCCACCCCATCGATCGGAAAAATCCTCTGCCCGGTCAACTTCACCGAGGTCGCGCGCGTCGCCCTCGAAGAAGCCTGCGCCCTCGCCGCCACCTTCGACGCCGAGCTCCTCCTCGTCCACGTCACCGACCCCGGCGACGCCGCCGCGGACATCGAAGGCGAATTCGCCGCCTGGATCGACCCATACGTCCGCACCCGCTGCCGCTACGCCCACGTCGTCGCCTCCGGCAACGCCGCCGAGGAAACCATCCGCATCGCGAACGAGGCGCACGCCGACCTGATCGTCCTCGGCTCGCAGCACAAACGCTTCGCGGACGCGAGCGTGATCGGCGCGACCACGGAGAGGGTGGTGCGTTTTGCGAAGAGGGCGGTGTGGGTGGTGGTGGCTCCTACGGCCTAAACGGAATCGGCTAAAGACAGACAGCAGTCCTTGAACTTCCGCCCGCTCTCGCACGCGCAGGCCGCGTTCCGCTCCGGCCTTGGATGATCGCGCAGGTACGATCGGAGTGCGCGGCGCTTTCGCTCCGTGATTGTCGAGTCGAGCGCTTCGTCGCGTTGCCACGGCTCGTTGTGATCGACATAGTCGTACAACGTGACGTCGGTGGATCCAATGGTGAGAAAGATCGTGATCCACCGATCCGACCGCGCGTTGTACTTGCGCAGGTTCATCTCCGCGAGCTTCTCTTCGATATCGGCGTTCGACCACGAGCGTGCGAAGTACGTCACGACGACGGTCTTGCGGTCCGGCGAGCGGAGCACCAGCTGGTCGCGTCGTCCTTCCGATCGGACGTTCGTCAGCGCGACCTCCGTCTCTCGCGCCATCCATCGCATCGTGGCGCGGTCCAGCTGCAACAGCGCCAACGTCACGCGCAGAAATCCCGGACGGCCATGTCGTTCGATCAGTTCCACCAGCGCCTGCAGCGGCGCGGGCGTCTCCGATTGAGGTTTCTCGCCCGATTCGACGCTGCCATTTTGAAATGAGTAGTACCGATCGAGTGCCACGGTGTAGCCGTGGAGATTGAACATGCCGACGGCATCGAGATTGACGTCCGCCAGACGTGCGCCATCCTTCAGATAGGCCATCAGGAAATCGAGCTCGTCACCGACGAAGAACTGCGGCAGATCGGGAACGTGGACGCGCGACCGCAGGTACGCTATGAAGTCCGAGCCGGTCTCCAGGATCTCCGAGATCACTCGCAGGTCGTTGACAAAGACGGACCACGGCCACGGAGAGCCCGCCAGCAGACCCATCTCCTTCAGCAGGTGAATTCCCGCGGAGAAGAATCCGAGGGACTCCAACGTGACGTTCACGATGAAGACGTCGTCGTAGTCGTCTCGCGATACGGTCAGGACCGGCGCTCCATGCTCATCTTCGAAGGTGACGCTAGGAGCGGACTCGATGTAGCGGCGGGTACGGATCCCTTGCTCGAATGCAGCGCGGACGATTTCCTTGAGCGCCTCGCGAAGGCCGGACAGCGCACCACGGCGTGCCGGCACATCGATCCCGGCGGCTTTCGATTCGACAATCAGGAGTGCGCGATCCCAGGTGATGATGCCGTCCGTCTCGAATCGTTCGACCTTCCCATCGGCACCCGCAGTTGAGTAGTAGAGATTCGAGTGGAAGCGGCCGCCCGGCAGCAGCTTGCTGATGTAGTCGGCGGCTTTTCGTTCCACGAGCATCCCGCGCTTCTTCGCGAACTTGTCGCCGTAGTAGGCCGGTTCTTCGCGAATCCACGACTCGATGATCCGATCGAGCTTGCGGAAAAGCAGAACGGGATTGGGGCAGTAGTACTGATCTCCTCTGCGGACGAGCGGTTTCCGGTAAATCACGCTGTCCGCTACCGGCCAGCCCTTGGATTTCTCGTCCTCCAAAAATGCGCGGTTCTCGCCCTCGCTCGCTGAAAGCCGGTCGACCAACGAGGTTGGGAGCTTGTCGTTGGGCTGAATCTTCGTCGGATCGGTGGTGAATGCCCGCTGCATGATCTCCCAATCAACAGGGTCGATCTGCTCGCCGAACTCACGAGATCGAGGGATGAAGTTGGCGTCGGTGATGTCCGGTTGCGAGAAGAATCGGCGATGAAGCTCCTTCGCCTTCACCATGCCCTCGAACTGCGCATTCATTGCATTGATGAACTGACGCTCGACTTCGTCGGCCGCCGCGACGATCTGCGCGGTCGTCGTCCCGACGCGGCGCGCGAGAAATTCGTCATGCTCGCTGAACAGATCGGTGATCAGCTCGCGCTGATGCTGCTCGTATGACGAGCCCCGGAGCTTCAGGAAGCGCAGCAGCAGCATGAAGCGGATCTGGTACTCCCACTCTTTCCGCTTCTTGTCGGTGAACTCGAGATGCAGATACCACTCATAATTCTCGAAGATCCGCTTCACCAGGCTGCCGGCCTCTTGAACCTGCTCGCGATCAGGTGGCGCCGTTCCCATCTCCGGGACCGCTAGGGCGAGGCTGTGAACGTACTCGACGTAAGCCTCAACACCCTCGTGCGAAGGCTCGGAGTACTCCTCCGCATCGAAGATACCGTTCTGCAGGTACAAAGCACCGATGAGTGGGATCGGATCGTGAGTTCCGAGGAGCTGGGCCAGCCGTTTGATGTCCCCGTCGATCGCGGTCTGCAGCTTCGGGCGCTCGACTCGCGCCCGTTCCAGCATCTTCTCGTGCTCCCCGGCAGGCCAGTTGGAGACGATCTCCGTGTACCGGCCCGCACGACGCACGGTGAACGGCCCGGCGCTAAAGGCCTCATCCACCTTCACGCCCTGGGGCTTCCTCCTGTGCTGCTTTTTCCGTCGGCTTGCTCGACCCATCAACGCTCAAACGTCGTGCGGCAGGCGGGTATGCCTCTGAGCGGGAGGATCGCGCCGATCCGGCCCGCGGGCCGAGATTTACAGCTCAGGATGACTCCGCCGCTGCAAGGAGTCGCTGCACGTTTTTCAGGGCGGCCACACGCGCCTGGTTGAGTCGCTCGTCTTCTTCGTCCGGCTTGGAGGTAGCCTCTCGATGTCTGGCAAGGGCGAGATTTGCATCCTCGAACGTCCGGACTGCCGCCGCAAGCTCGCCGAAGCGCGCGATGAACGCGCGCGCTTCGTCCCTTTCAGGTAGTTGCGCGCGGTACCCTAGACGCTGTGCTGCAGCGACGACGGCATGCTGCGCCATGCTCTGAAGATCCGCCGGCGTATAACGCATCGTCGCGCCGGCGTCGTCGAGCATCTTTCGTATGTCCTCGACCGTGAGCATGCTTTCCATGGAACACGGAACAGCATCGCACATGCCACTAAGAGAGGACGGTCTCGCCGATGTGGTCGCTCTATACGGCCATCGCCCTCATCTCGCGCTGCTCCGCCAGGAACCCTCTCACCTGCGACCGCACCTCCGCCTCGTGGCCGAGCAGCAGGTGGCCGCCGCTCGGGAACCCGACGAACTGTGCGTGGGCGATCTCCTCGGCGGTGTAGAAGCTGCTGTCGTACGTGCCGTAGAGACAGTCCGACGCGCTGATGACGAGGGTCGGAACGCGGATGTCCTCGAGCGCAAGTCGCGTGAGGCTCGCGGCGACGACGCCGTCATTCTGCATCCCCGCCACGCGCCGGCTGATGGGGAGCATCGTCTGCAGCACGCGGTGGACGTTCCGGCGTTCTTCAGGGGCCGCATTGCGGTACGCCTCCACCGGCGTGCCGAGGATGGTTTTCAGGAGGGTCATCGGCGCGACCTTCATCATCGTCCACAAGAGAAAGTCCGATGCGGCGATCGTGGTCAGCACGGTGGCGAAGAAGGGGGATGGTGGGGCGAAGGTGCGGTCCGGCACCCACGCCAGCGGCACGACCAGCACGAGCGCCGAGCAGCGGTCCGGATGCCTCAGGCAGAACTGCATCGCCGACGGAGCTCCGGCGGATGCGGCGATCACCGGAACCGTCTCGAGCTGCAGCGCATCCAGCAGACGGAGGTGTGTGTCCGCCTGTGCTTCGGCCGAGGCATCGTCGGGAACGGACGTGCCGAGGTAGCCGAAACGCGACGGCGCCACGACGCGGTAGTCGTCCCCGAGCAGACCTCGTCCAAGCTCCAACCCCTGATCGAAGCCGCCTCCCGCTCCGTGGATGACGAGAACCGCCGGCCCGTCGCCGCATTCGGCGAACTCGATCGGCCCGTGGGCGGAATCGATGACCTGCCTCTCCGTCTCGATTCGCCGTCGCGCTGCCTCCATGTCTTTGCGGTACGTGGCCCAGGTCAGCGCGGCCGCACCGGCCGCGATGGCTCCAGTCGCAGTGAGCTTTCTCATGAGACCTCCTCAGTGATGCGTCACCGGCACGAGCTTCGCCGGCCCCCGATCCCACCCCCGGATCGACGTCTCCCGCGCGAGCTGCCCCAGCTCGCGGTTCGACATCCGTTTGCCGAGGTCCGACTGCGCCACGATGCCGAGCAGACGGCCGTCGTCGTCGATCACCGGGAGGTGATGGACGTGGTTCTCCTTCATCACCTGCACGGCGTCGTCGAACGTCTCATCGGGATGAATCGCAACGAGCGGTGACGACATCACCGCGCTCGCGGGGAGCTCGGCGGCGTTCCAGCCGCGGGCCACGGCGCGGCAGGCGATGTCGCGGTCGGTGACGATGCCGATGACTTCGCCGGAGCTCACGATCGGCACGGCGGCGCAGTCGTGGTCGAGCATCAGCGTGGCCACGAGACGGAGCGTCGTCGCCGGCTCGCAGGTGGCGGGATCGGGGGTCATGGCGTCTCGCACTTTCATGCCCCTCACGATGCGCCGCGCGGACGGGCGGCGCCCTGTCGCCGCGCACACATGCGCGTGACGCAGGGCAATGTCCCGCCGTCGCCTGGTCGCTACGTTGAGAGCGTGACGACGGCAGCCGTGGTCCACATCGCGCCCGAGGCGGTCTTCCGCGCACGCGGCCTGACCAAGGTCTACCGCATGGGCGACGTCGAGGTGCAGGCACTGCGCGGCGTCGATCTCGATCTCTTCGAAGGGGAGCTGGTCGTGCTCCTCGGCCCCTCGGGCAGCGGCAAGTCGACGCTGCTCAACATCCTCGGCGGCCTCGACGCACCGAGCGAGGGGAACGTACGCTTTCGCGATCACGACCTGGTGGCGGCGGACGAGCGGGAGCTGACCCGTTTCCGGCGGGAACACGTCGGCTTCGTCTTCCAGTTCTACAACCTCATCCCCAGCCTGACCGCGCTGGAGAACGTGGAGATCGTCACCGAGATCGCGGAGCGGCCGATGAAGGCCGCTGACGCGCTGGCGTTGGTCGGACTGGGCGAGCGCGCGGATCACTTCCCGGCGCAGCTCTCCGGTGGCGAGCAGCAGCGCGTCGCCATCGCCCGCGCGGTGGCCAAGCGGCCGGACGTGCTGCTCTGCGACGAGCCGACCGGCGCGCTCGACTACGAGACCGGCAAGCTCGTGCTGAAGGTGCTGCAGGACGTCAACCGCGAGCTCGGCACGACCACGGCCGTCATCACCCACAACGCCGCCATCGCCGGCATGGCCGACCGCGTGATCCGCATGGGCAGCGGCACGATCCTCGACGTCCGCCGGAACGCGAAGAAGATCTCGCCGGAGGAGCTGACGTGGTGATGCTCCACCGCAAGCTCCTGCGCGACCTGCTGCACATGCGCGGACAGGCGATCGCCATCGCCCTGGTCGTGGCGGCGGCCGTGGCGTCGTACGTGACGATGCGCGGCTCCTACGAGTCGCTGCTCATCACGCAGCGCGTCTACTACGCCGACTACCGCTTCGCGGACGTCTTCGCCTCGCTGAAGCGGGCGCCGGAGCCGGTGGCGCAGCGGCTGCGGGAGATCGACGGCGTGGCGGCGCTGCAGACGCGCGTTGCCGCGAGCGTGATCCTCGACGTCCCCGGCCTCGGCGAGCCCGCCAGCGCGCTGCTGCTTTCGCTGCCCGAAAACGGCGAGCCGCGGCTGAATGCGGTGCACGTGCGCCTCGGCCGTCTGCCCGTGCAGGCGGCCGAAGTGCTGGTCAGCGAGGCATTCGCCGAGGCGAACGCGCTGCGTCCCGGATCGCACCTCGCCGCGATCATCAACAGCCGCTGGCGCGGGCTGCGCGTCTGCGGCGTGGGCATCACTCCCGAGCTCGTGGACGAGTCGCGCGGCGACGCGTTTCCCGACCACAAGCGCTTCGGCATTCTCTGGATGCGCCGCCAGCATCTCGCCGCCGCGACCGGGATGCAGGGCGCGTTCAACGACGTCACGTTCGCTCTCGCGCCAGGTGCGTCCGAACCGGAGGTGATCGCGGAGATCGACCGCACCCTCGCCCGCTACGGAGGCCTCGGCGCGTACGGCCGCAACGAACAGAGCTCGCACCGTTTCCTCGAAGGCGAGCTCGCGCAGGATCGGGTGATGGCGATGATGATGCCGGCCATCTTCCTCGCCGTCGCGGCGCTGCTCATCCACATGATGCTGATGCGCCTCGTGCAGTCGCAGCGCGAGCAGATCGCGGTGATGAAGGCATTCGGCTACGAGAACGGGCCGGTGGCGCGCCACTTCGCGGCGTTCGGACTGGTGATCGTCGCTGCGGGATCGCTCGTCGGCATCCCGGTCGGGGTCTGGCTCGGCCGCAACCTGACGGACCTTTACACGGAGTTCTTCCACTTCCCGGCGCTGAACTTTCGCGTGAGCGCGGCAGCGATCGCGATCTCGGTCGGCACGACCGTCGTCGCCGCGCTGGTCGGCTCGCTCGTCGCGGTACGCCGCGTCGTGGCGCTGCCGCCGGCCGAGGGGATGCGGGGGGAGACGCCGATGCGCTTCGGCACGAGCCTCATCGATCGGTGGCGAGTCATCCGCGCCGTGTCGCCGCCGGTGCGCATGATCCTGCGGTCGCTGCAACGGACGCCGATGCGCACGGTCATGTCGGTGCTGGCCATGTCCATGGCCGGGATGATCCTGGTGGCCACGCAGTTCTCCTTCGACGCCCTGGAGTCGATGATCGACGTGCAGTTCGGCGCCGCGCAGTCGGACGACGCTACGATCGTCCTCAATGAAGCGCGCGGCGATGAGGCGCTGCACGCGATCGCGCGGCTGCCGGGCGTCGTACTCGCCGAGCCGTTCCGCGCCGTGCCGGTGCGCATCCGCGCCGGCCATCACTCGCGCCGCCTGACGCTGGTCGGCCTCGAGCGCGGCGCGACGATGCGCCGCCTCATCGGCATTCACGGCGAGGAAGTGACGCTCCCGCCGAAAGGCATCGTGCTGACGAAGAAGCTGGCCAGCGTCCTCGGCGTCCGTGCCGGCGACGACGTGATCGTCGAAGCGCTCGCAGCGCCGCGACCCGTCGGACGCATGCGCGTCGCCGCGCTGCTCGACGAGTCGATCGGCATTTCCGCGTATGCCTCGCGCGAGGACGTCAACCGCTTCCTGCGCGAAGGGCCGTCGCTCTCCGCCGCGCATCTCGCGGTGCAGCCGTCCCGCGCGGCGGAGCTCTACGCGACGCTGAAGTCGATGCCGGGCGTCGCCGCCATCTCGCTGCGCGAGTCGATGCTGGCCAGCGTCCGCGAGCGCATCGTCGAGAACATCTACATCTCCGCGTTGATCATCGTGCCGTTCGCCTGCGTGATCGCGTTCGGCGTGATCTACAACGGCGCGCGGATCGCCCTCTCCGAGCGCGGCCGCGATCTGGCCAGCCTGCGCGTGCTCGGCTTTTCGAAGGGTGAAGTGGGCGCGATGCTCCTCGGCGAGCAGGCCGTGCTGACCCTGGCCTCGATCCCGATCGGCTTCGCCGCCGGCCAGGCGCTCTGCATCTACATCGTCATGCAGTTCGATTCGGAGCTGTATCGCATCCCCCTCGTGATCAGCGCGCGCACGTACGCGATCTCGTTCTTCGTGATCGCGCTGGCGGCGATGCTCACCGGGTTCGTCGTGCAGCGGCGCATCGGGAAGCTGGATCTCGTGGAAGTGCTGAAGACCAGGGAGTAAACGCCATGAGAATGACCAAACGCAGATGGGGTGTGGCAACGGCCGGAACGTTCATCGTCGCAGCGGCGGCGTGGGCGCTGGTACCGGACCCGCTGCCGGTGGACGTCGCCCGCCTCACGCGCGGCCCGCTGGAAGTGAGCCTCGTCGAGGACGGCATGACCCGCATCCGCGAGCGATACGAAGTCGCGGCGCCCGTCGCCGGAAAGCTGCTGCGCGTCGAGGTGCACGCCGGCGACGAGATCGGCCCCGATACTCCCCTCGCGCGCATCGAGCCGGCGCCTCTCGATCCGAAACAGGAAGCGCAGCTCACGGCGCGCCTCCATGCCGCCGAGCGCGCCGCCGGTGAGGCGGATGCGCTGCTGCGGCGAGCTCGCGATGCCGCTCACCGTGCGCAGACGGAGGCGGCGCGCATTCGCAAGCTGGCGGCCGAGGCGATCGTCTCGCGCGATGCGCTCGATGCGGCACTCACCGCCGCTTCCGTGGCAGCGAAGGAACAGGAAGCGGCACGCTTCCGCGCCGAGGGAACGGCTTACGACGTGCTCGTGGCGCGGGCGGCGCTCGGCCACGTCGACAAGCGCGAGCTCGTGGTGCGCTCCCCGGTGCGCGGACGCGTGCTGCAGGTGCTGCACGAGAACGAGTCCGTGGTGGCCGCGGGAACGCCGCTGATCGTCGTCGGTGATCCGCATTCGCTGGAAGCGGTCGCCGATTTCCTGACCACCGACGCGGTGCGGATTCGTCCCGGAGCGGCGGCGCGCATCGAGCGCTGGGGCGGCGCACCACTGCAGGCACGCGTCCGGCTCGTCGAGCCGGCCGCGTTCACGAAGATCTCCGCGCTGGGCGTGGAAGAACAGCGGGTGTACGTCGTCTGCGACGTCGTCGATCCGCCAGCATCCGTGGGCGATCAGTATCGCGTCGACGTGCGGGTCGTCCTCTGGCAGGGGACGGCGACGAAAGTGCCGGCCACGTCGCTCTTCACGATCGCCGGGCGCTGGAACGTCTTCGCCGTCGCGGACGGACGCGCGCGCCTGCGCCAGGTCGGCGTCGGCCGCATGAGCGACACGGAGGTGGAGATCACGAGCGGTCTGGAGCCGGAGGCCGCCATCGTGATGCATCCTTCGGATCAGATTCGCGACGGCGTCCGCATCTCGGCGCGGAGGTCTCAACGATGACGTTCATCCGGTGGTTCGACTCCGTCACTTCGGCTGACGTCTCCATCGTCGGCGGCAAGAACGCTTCGCTCGGCGAGATGATCGGCGCGCTGCAGAAAGAAGGCGTACGCGTGCCGGACGGTTTCGCGACGACCGCTTCCGCGTTCCGGCACTTCCTGCGCGAGAACCAGCTCGTCGACGCCATCGGCGCCGCGCTCGCTCTCCTCGACGGCTCGACGGAAGCGCTCGAGCGCACGGGCTCACAGATCCGCGGCATGATCCGCCGCGCGCACGTTCCCGGCGATCTGGGTGCGGAGATCACCGCTTCCTATGCGCAGCTCTGCCAACGCGCCGGCGCCGACGATCTCGACGTGGCCGTTCGCAGCAGCGCGACGGCCGAGGACCTGCCCGAGGCGAGCTTCGCCGGACAGCAGGAGACCTTCCTCAACATTCGCGGTGCGCACGACGTGATCGACGCCGTTCGCGACAGCTACGCGTCGCTCTTCACGGATCGCGCGATCGCCTATCGCATCAACAATCACATCGATCACATGGGCGTCGCACTTTCGGCGGGAGTGCAGCGGATGGTGCGGTCGGACCGTGGCAGCGCCGGCGTGATGTTCACGCTCGATCCGGAGACCGGGTTCCCGGACGTGGTCGTGATCAACGGCGCGTGGGGACTGGGCGAAACGATCGTGCAAGGCACGGTCGTTCCCGATCAGTACGTGGTCTTCAAGCCGCTCCTCCACGACGCCTTTCGGCCCATCCTCCAGAAACAGCTCGGCGAGAAAGCGAAGAAGCTCGTCTACGCGCCAGGTGGAACGAAACGGACCGAGATCGTCACGACCACAGAGAAAGAACGGCGGACGTTCGTCCTGTCGGACGAAGAGATCCTGCAGCTCTCGCGCTATGCCGTCGCCATCGAACGTCACTACGACCGACCGATGGACGTGGAGTGGGCGAAGGATGGAATCACGGGCGAGCTGTTCATCGTCCAGGCGCGGCCCGAGACGGTACACGCTCGCGCGAACGTTGCCTCCATTGCCACCTACAAACTCCTCGGAACCGCGAGAAAGCTCCTCTCCGGCATCGCGGTCGGGACCTCCATCGCGTCCGGTCCCGTCTGTCGTGTCGACAGTCCACGCGACCTCGACAAGGTGAAGGAAGGCTCGATCCTCGTCACCGATACCACCGATCCCGACTGGGTGCCGATCATGAAACGCGTCCGCGGCATCGTGACCGACTTCGGCGGGCGGACCTGCCACGCCGCCATCGTCGCGCGCGAGCTCGGGATTCCGGCAATCGTCGGAACAGGCATCGGCACGACCACGCTCATCGAGGGTCAGGAGATCACGATCTCGTGTGCCGAGGGAGAACGCGGCTTCGTGTACGACGGCGGCGTGCCCTTCGAACGGCATGAAACGTCGCTGGAGAATCTGCCGCGCGTCGAGACGCCGCTCATGCTCAACGTCGGCGATCCGGACAGCGCGCTCCGCTGGTGGCGTTTGCCCGCCGATGGCGTCGGTCTCGCGCGCATCGAGTTCATCATCGCCAATGACATCCGCATTCACCCGATGGCGCTGGCGAAGTTCGACCAATTGACCGACGAGCCGGCCATTACGGCGATTCGTCAGCTCACTCGCGATTACACGGATAAGAACGAGTATTTCATCGACCGCCTCTCCCGCGGCGTGGCGCGCATCGCGGCGTCGCGCTATCCGCGGCCGGTGATCGTGCGGATGAGCGACTTCAAGACCAACGAGTACGCGGAGCTCCTCGGCGGCGCGCAGTTCGAGCCGAAGGAAGCGAACCCGATGATCGGCTTCCGCGGCGCGTGCCGTTACGCCAGCGATCGGTACCGCGAGGGATTCGCGCTCGAATGCCTGGCCATGCGTCGCGTGCGGGAGGAGATGGGCTTCACCAACGTGCGGCTCATGATCCCGTTCTGCCGGACGCTGGACGAGGCAGACCGCGTGCTCGACGAGCTCGCGCATCACGGCTTACGCCGCGGAGAAAACGGCCTGCAGGTCTGGGTGATGTGCGAGATCCCCTCGAACGTGGTCCTCGCCAGCGAGTTCGCGAAGCGCTTCGACGGCTTTTCCATCGGTAGCAACGACCTCACCCAGCTCACGCTGGGCATCGATCGCGACTCCGCCGATCTCGCCTATCTCTTCGACGAGCGCAACGACGCGGTGAAGGAAATGATCCGGGCCGTCGTGCATGCCGCGCACAAGGCCGACCAGCACATCGGGATCTGCGGCCAGGCGCCGAGCGACCATCCTGACTTTGCCGCATTTCTGGTCAGCCTCGGCATTGATTCGATCTCGCTCAACCCCGACAGTTTCATCGCTGCACGCGCGCGTGTCGCCGAAGCGGAGCGGACGTCGACCGGCAGTCCGGTAGAGCACTTAGCGGAGGCCTATCCATGACGACAGAACTGATCCAGCGCATTCTCGTTCCGACGGACCTCAGCGACTTCTCGAAGTCGGCGGCCGCGTGGGCGGCGATGTTTCACCGGTTCTTCGATTCACGGGTCCTGCTGCTTTACGCCCACGAACCTTACGTGCCGTTCGACATCCTCGAAGGACCGGCTGCCTACGCCCTTCAAACACAACCCGAGTTTCGGACGCGCCTGTCCGGCGAACTGCAGAAGTTCTCGGACGAATGCTTTCCGCACGGCGAATCATTCGTGGAGACCGTCATCGTCGACGGCGCGCCCGCGCAGGCAATCATCGACACGGCGAACAAGATCGACGCGGATGTGATCCTGATGGGAACGCACGGCCGGCGCGGATGGAGACGCATGCTCCTCGGATCCGTCACCGAGCAGGTCGTGCGCGCGACGGATCGGCCGCTGCTCAGTGTACCGGCATCCGCGAATTCGTCCGGCCCGAAGGTCGAGAAGATTCTCTGCCCCGTCAACTTCACCGAGATCGGGCGTCAGGCGCTCGAAGAAGCAGTTGCCCTCGCGGCGGCGTTCGCCGCCGATCTGCTGGTCGTCCATGTTGCCGATCCCATCGACGAGCCAGCCTTCACGCACCTCGAAGAGGACTTCGCAGCGTGGGTAGAGCCCGGCGTTCGACAGCGCTGCAAATACTCACAAATCGTCGCCCGCGGCGACGCCGCCGAGCAGGTCCTCGAGATCGCGAATCAGGCCGGCGCCGATCTGATCGTGATCGGTGCGCAGCACAAACGCTTTTCCGACACGACGATCATCGGGACGACGACGGAGCGGGTGGTGCGATTCGCCCGACAACCCGTCTGGATCGTCGTCACACGAACTGCGGCACTCACACACGACGTCGATCGGCGAAGCGTCGCTGTCATGGCCGGATAGCAAGGAGACTCCCATGCAAACGAGACACATCCAAGCCGCGGACTGGCGGCGAACCCTCGACACGCTGAGCCGTTCGTATGACGGAGCGCTGGTCTCGCTCGAGATCGTTGGCGGCGAGGTCGGAGCGGAGGAAGAAATCCGCGATCAACCGCTGCGCGGGCTCAGTTCCGACCGGAGCGGCATGACGGTCCAGATCGAACGCCCCGGGCGTCTTCACCTCGACCATCACGTCGCTCACCCCGAGACTCTTCGCATCATCGAAACCGATGAAGGTGCGGTGATGGCCATCGAGATCGAAGACGCCGAAGGAATGCACAGCTTCCTGCGGTTCCGTTCGCCCATGCGTCCTGAGATCTTCGACCCGGCCGTCGAGTAGCGGACCGCGGGCGGGAGGAAAGTCGATCCGCGATGCTCACTGCCATCCTTCTGCTATCACTCGACATCGGGCCGCTGCTGCAGCGCGGAGTCGTCGCGGACGAACGGATCTGCGACGACACCGGCGTGCGCACGTTCTACGCGCGGCGCGACTTCCGTCCGGCGTGGGATGAGGCCACGATCGCTGCGCTCTTGCGCGCGATCGACGGTTTGCGCGTCGAGGGACTCGCGCCGCACCGGTACCACCGCGATGTCATTGCGCGCCTCGGCGGTCCCGAGCGCGACGTACTCGCCACCGATGCATTCATGACCGCTGCCGTGCATCTGTCGCAGGGCGCGGTCGACCCCCAATTCGCGCGGCCGTCGTGGTGCCCGCCGCCGCCGCGGCTCGACCTCGCTGCGATCCTGCAGTCCGCGCTCGACGACGGCACCATCGAGGAATCGCTCGCCAGCCTCGCTCCGCGGCATGAAGGCTACGTGCGCCTGCGCAAGGCGCTGGCGGCGTATCGGGAAGTGAGCTGGGAGGTCGTTCCCTCCGGCCGCTCTCTGCGCCCCGGCGACGACGATCCGCGCGTCGCCGTTCTGCGCAGGCGCCTGAATTCGCCGGACAGCCGCACGTTCTTCGACGCCGAGCTCGACGCACTCGTGCGCCACTTCCAGGAGCATCACGGCATCGAGGTGGACGGCGTCGTCGGGCCGGAGACGCTGCGCGAGCTGAACGTCCCGGCCTCGGAGCGTGTGCGCCAGATCGCCGCAAACATGGAGCGCTGGCGCTGGATGCCGGAGGACCTCGGCCCGAGCTATCTGATCGTCAACATCGCCGCGTTCCGCCTCGACGCCATCGAAGGTGACCGCTCGGTGCTGTCGATGAAGACGGTCGTCGGCAAGGAGTACACGCGCACGCCGTTCTTCGCGGCGCGCATCGCCGAGGTGATCGTCAATCCGTGGTGGAACGTGCCGGACAGCATCGCCACGAAAGAGCTCTGGCCGAAGCAACGCCGCGACCCGTCGTACTTTGCGCGCGAGCACATGGTCGTCCGCGACGGCCGGATCCGGCAGCGCCCCGGCGAGTGGAACGCCCTCGGCCGCCTCAAGTTCAACATGCCGAACCGCTACAACGTCTATCTGCACGACACGCCGGCCAAGCAGTTGTTCGCGCGCTCGTTCCGCGCCTTCAGCCACGGCTGCATCCGGCTCGAGCGGCCGATGGATCTCGCGTTGTATCTCCTCCGCGATCAGCCGCGCTGGACGCAGGCCGCGATCGAGAGCGACATCGCCACCAGTACGGAGCGAACGATCCGCCTCACCTCGCCGCAGCCGGTTTACGTCCTTTACTGGACGGCCTGGGTAGGGGATGACGGGCACATGGAGTTCCATCGGGACCATTACGCGCGCGACGCGGCGCTGGCGGCGGCGCTCTCAGGCTCCGAACGTGCAGGCCGGAGTGGGCATGAAGCTCCAGCAGCTCGACCGGCGGTTCCTGGCGCGTGAAGACGAGCCGGAGGACATTGAGGTCGCGCGGACGAACGGATGCTACGTCTACGACGAGCGCGGCAGACGCTACATCGACTTTCTGTCGGGGTGGTGCGTCGGCAACTTCGGGTGGGGCAACCGCGAGATCGCGAAAAGGCCGCGGCGCAGGCGCCCTGACTACGTCAACCCCGAATACCTCTACCGGCCGTGGGTGGAGCTGGCTCAGCTGCTTGCGGAGATCACCCCCGGCAAGCTGGAGAAGACGTATCGGGCGACCGGCGGTTCGGAGGCGGTCGACATCGCCCTGCAGGTCGCCATGGCATCGACCGGCCGGCGCAAGTTCGTCTCCGTGGAAGGCAGCTACCACGGCAACACCATCGGAACGATCAGCGTCGCGGGATCGGAGGGCCGCGAGCCGTATCCGAACCGGCTGTCGAACTGCCTCACCATCGCGCCGCCGCTCGGCCGGCGCGCCGCCGAACGCCTGGAGCATCTGCTCGCGAAACGGGACGTCGCCGCGTTCATCATGGAGCCGATCAGCTGCAATCTGGCGGTGATGGTTCCGGAGGATGGCTTCATGAAGCGCGCGCAGCAGCTATGCCGGCGCTACGGCACGTTGTTCATCGCCGACGAAGTGGCGTGTGGATTCGGCCGCACGGGGAAAGTCTTCGCGTGCGAGCACTTCGACCTCCAGCCCGACATTCTCTGCATGGGAAAAGCGATCACCGGCGGTTCCGCCCCGATGGGCGCGACGATCGTGACGCAGAAGGTGGCGAAGTCGGTCCAAGACAAAGTCGGCTTCTGGTCGACGTACGGATGGCATCCCGCGTCGGTCGACGTGGCGATCGCAACGGTCGGCTGGCTGAAGCAAAACGCCGAGGAGCTCATGCGCCACGTGGATGAGGTCAGCGCCTATATCGCCGATCGCCTCGGCGCGATGGACTTCGAAGAGGTCCGCATTCGGGGGATGGCCATCGCAGCCGAAACCGGCGACGAAGACGGCGCGTCGAAGATCGCCGAGCGCTGCAGAAAGAACGGCCTCCTCGTAACCACCTCCGGCGCCGCGATCACGATGTTCCCGCCGATCACCCTCGACCGGCGGACGGCGAAGCAGGGGCTCGACATCCTCGAGCGTGCGCTGTCGTAGACTCATCGGCTGGGCCGCAGAAAAATGGGCGCGCCGGGACTAGCGCGCGGACCGCGAAGTCATTCCGCCAACGCTTGGGGCTCTGCGGGTTCGACGGCATCGCTGATGAGCGTCACCCGGCCACGCTCGACCAGCACCTGTACTCCCGAGCCGATCGGAAACCCGTGTTCCTAACCTACCAGGGTCTCGCGAAAGGCCGGTCATGCTGAAGCGTCCATGCACCGGGCTGGGGGTGAGAATCCGCGACCCCCGTCGTCTGTTACCATCCACGAAATGAACGTTTCCGTGGAGGAAGTCGAGAAGGATCCGCATGCGTATCTCCATCGCGTGCTGGAGGGCGAGACCGTGGTGGTCTTCGAGAAAGATCGCCCGGTCGCCGAGATGCGACCTCTTGCAAAACGCGCGGGGAAGCGCCCGATCGGGCTCGCAAAGGGTGAGTTCGTCGTTCCTGACGATTTCAACGACCCCCTCCCGGAAGACGTCCTCGAGTTGTTCGAAGGTGAATGAGGTTACTCCTCGATACGCATGTCTTTCTCTGGTACATCACCGACGATCCTCGCCTTCCCGCGGCTTCCGCGGAGGCGATTCAGGAAGAAGCCAACGAGGTCTACCTGAGCGTCGTGTCCGTGTGGGAGGCGCTCGCCAAGCATCAACTCGGGAAGTTGCCGCTCCCAGCACCGGCAGATGACTACCTGAGGTCCAAGCGAGAGCAGCACGGGATCGCGAGCCTTCCCTTCGATGAGCCGTCGCTATCGCATCTTCTTCGGCTGCCCCTCCATCATCGCGATCCATTCGACAGAATGCTGATCTGTCAGGCGTTGCAGCACGATCTGCAGGTCCTGACCGCCGACGCGCTGTTTGAGAGATATCCGGTAGTCATCTACCGAAACGCCTGACCTGACCGAACGCCCGGAGGTTGCCCCTCCTCGGCGCTCGCCTCACCATCGACTGACCCGAATCGTGCGTTGCCGTTTCTCTGCGGAGGCGCCATGTTGAAGAAGTCCGAAGTCTTCCGGAGGTCATTCATGAGAGGTCTTGCGTGGGTGCTCCTGTTCTTTTTCGTCGTGGCTGCGTCTCCTCTTTCGGCGGCATTTGCAGTCGTCGACTGCACCGGCGCTCCGCCGCCCGGTTCCTTTCCCTCGGTGGCGGCCGCGCTGGCGACGCTGGACGAGAAAGGACCGAACACGATCACCGTCAACGGCACGTGCACGGGCCCAGTCTCGATTCAGTATCGCGACCGGCTGACGATCGCCGGTTCGCCGGGCGCGCGCCTGCAGACGCCGAGCGGCACGGTGCTGCTCGTGTCGCGCTCGCGCGGGTTCGTGTTGCGCGACATCGCGGTGAGCGGCGGCAGCCGTGCGGTCTGGGTGACGACGGCATCGGATGCGACCCTCGAAGGTGTCGTGCTCGAGAACAGCGGCACCGGCCTCACGGTCGACGACGACTCGCTCGCAACCGTGGGCGGACCGGTGCCGGCGCGTGCGGTGACGATCCGCAATAACGGCTCCGGTGTGCTGCTCGACGACGCGAACCTGCTGTTCAACGGCAACGTGACGATCGAGAACAGCACAGGCAACGGCATCGACGCGGAACGCGCCCGCGTCGCCATCATCGGCAGCGCCACCGCGCCGAACGTCATTCAGACCAGCGGCAACAACGGCGTCTTCGCGCACGGCGGGACGAACCTCGACCTTCGCGGTACGAACAGCATCAGCGACAACGTATCGAACGGCATCCTGGCGTTCGAGAACACGATCGTGGACGTGATCAGCAGCACCAGCAGCCAGACCACGACCATCGATGGGAACGGGCGCGGAGGCGTAGCGCTGATCTTCAATTCGTCAGGACGACTGACGAACGCGATCGTCACCGGCAACGGCAATGCGTCCGATCCGCTCAGCAGCGGTGTCACGTCGGACCAGAACTCGTCGGTGACGATTTTCGGGACCACCATCAGCGGCACGGTCGGGCCGGGACTCCTGGTCGACTCCGGCGGAGCGGCGCGTCTGAACGGCAGCACGATCGCCGGCGGCACGAGCGATCCGATCCGCGTCGTCACGGGCGGCATCCTGGAGCTGCAGACCGGCAACACCATCAGCGGCGCGGCCGTGCAGGTAGCATGCGACGACTCGGCGGTTCTCTTCGGCAGCGGGTCGGACGTGAAGACGAGTTGTAAGAAGACGAAGTGACACGCGCCGGCGTCACAGCTCCGCATCGCGCAGCACGAGCTGCTCGAGGCGGGGTGGCGGCTCGGGAGGAGCGGGGGTCGCGGCGGCGGGTTCCGACGGACCGGTGAGCGGGAGCTCGACGATGAAGGTCGCGCCGGTGCCGAGGCCCGCGCTTTCGGCGCGGATGCTGCCGCCGTGGAGCTCCGCGAGAGTGCGCACGATGGACAGTCCCAACCCCAGACCGCCGGCGCGTGCGCCGGTCGCCGCTCCCTGCTTGAAGCGCTCGAAGATGTGCGGCAGCAGCTCGGCGGCGATGCCTTCGCCATTGTCGCGGACGGTGATCTCCAGGCGTGCGCCCGCACGTCGCACCGTCACGTCGATCGCGCCACCGGAGGGTGTGAACTTGATCGCATTGGTGAGCAGGTTCCAGACGATCTGCTCGAGGCGGACCGGATCCGCGATCATCATGAAGCCGTCGCCGTCGAACGACGCGTGCACGGCGATGGCCTTCGCACGCGCGGACGGCGCGACGGAGGCGATCGCCTGCTCGACGACCTTCGCGGCGTCGATGGTTGCGACGGTGAGCCTCAGCCGTCCGGCGGCGATGCGCGACACGTCGAGCAGGTCTTCCACGAGCGCCGACTGGACGCGCGCCGCCTGGTCGATGCTGGCCAGCCCCTCGTCCAGCAGCGTGAGACGCACCGCCTCGTCGCCCAGCAGGGCACACCAGCCGAGGATCGAGGTGAGCGGCGTTCGCAGCTCGTGCGACACGGCCGCGAGAAACTGGTTCTTCACCAGGTCGGCTTCCTGAACGCGCTCCCGCGCGGCGTGCTCCTGGAGCGCCGCGCTCCGCAGTTCCTCGCGGAGGATCCGGCCGCGCCGCAGCATGACCGCTGCCTGCACGACCATCAGCCCGAAGAGGATCACCGCGATGAGGCACATTGCCCACGGGCCGTACAGCGCGTAGCGGCGTGCCCGCCCGACGTTCGCCGCCTGCAGGTCGAGCTGGCGACGCTCTTCCGAACGGACGTCCTCCAGAACGCGCGCGATCTCGCGGCGGACCTTCGCCTCCTCCGCCGGGTTCGTCCCGATCCCTGCAAGAGAACGGAGGCGCTGCTCGACCAGGCCATCGAGCGCGGCCAGAGAGCTTCGCTGTCGCGGCACGTGTCCGGCGTGCGTTTTCAGGCTCGCCAGGATCGCGCGCACCGACGCGGCATCACCATCGATCGCGTAGCCGCGCGCGGCCGACTCGGCTGCCGCCAGCTCGGCGCGTAATCGATCGAGGCTCTCCAGCACGTCCCGATGGTGATCGAGCGTGTCGACGGACTCGGCCATCACTCGGGTGGCGTGGTGACTGACCGTGGCTACCGCGAGGAGTGTGATCAGGACCATCGCCGCAAGCGCCATCAATCGCCGCGTGCGCATACCGCATGGTCGAGCCGCGGACGGCAGGCGGATGTACGCGCCATCACACGTCACCGCGAGGTGTGACGGCCGTCGTCGCTCCGCCGTGAGCGCGGCCTTATCCAACAAAGCAAGGAGGTGCGCTCATGAAACGCACACTGCTCGTTCTTGCCCTGTCGTCGATTGCCCTCGGCACGATCGCGGCCACGAATCCATTCCCGCGCGAGGTGCGCGACGTGCTGCAGCGCGCGCTCGCGAACGAGCGGGAGGCGGTCGCACGCTACGAAGTGTTCGCACGCAAAGCCGACGAGGAAGGCTACCGCGGAGCCGCGGCGCTGTTCCGCGCGCAGGCGCAGGCGGAGCGCACGCACGGCGAGCGCTTCGCGGCGGTGCTTCGCGCTCACGACGTCGCCCTGCCGGCCGAGGAAACGTTCTCACCGGTCGCGGGAACGACGGGCGAGAACCTGCGGACCGCAGCGGCCGCGGAGAAAGCGGAGCGCGACGGCGCGTATCGCGAGGCCATCGAGACCTGCACCCTGCACGGTGCCCCGGAGATTGCCAAGCTCTTCGACCAGACCCGCGACAGCGAAGTCGAGCACGGGAATCTCTGCAGCGCCGCGGCCCGCGACCTCGAGTCGATGAAAGCACCGAAGGCGTTCTATGTCTGCGGCAAGTGCGGCTACACGACGGACGTGAAGCTACCCTTCTGCCCGGCCTGCCAGCACAAGGTGGCGCCGGCGGCGGTCGAATAGCTCACGTCCGGGCGCTTGCCGCGCAATATCGGCGTCCCCGCGTGCATTAGTATTCGCGACATCGGGTGCGAGGACTTTCTCGCAGGGACGCCGAGCGGTCGGGCCGCCGCTCGTGAGGAGGCACCATGGTGCAGTCCCGCATCCGGTCGTTCTGCCGCATCTCCATCCTGAGAGCGGAGGTCCTCGATGGGGATCTCTGAGCTCCTCATCGCGTTACTCGCGATCTTCGCCGCCGCCAAACTGTTCGGCGAGCTGGCGGAGCGCATCGGGCAGCCGGCCGTCCTCGGCGAAATGGTCGGAGGGATCGTCATCGGCGTCTCCGGGCTGCACCTGATCGACGCCCATGACCCGCTCCTGCACGTCCTCGCGGAGCTGGGCGTCATCCTTCTTCTCTTCCTGATCGGACTGGAGACGGACATCCATCGACTGCTGTCCGTCGGCGGCGCGGCGGGCGCAGTCGCGGCGACGGGCGTCGTGCTGCCGTTTGCCGCCGGCTACGGCGTCGGCGCGTGGCTCGATTACCCGACGACGGTTTCGGTCTTTCTCGGCGCCGCGCTCACCGCGACGTCGGTCGGCATCACGGCGCGCGTGCTCTCCGACCTCGGCCACCTGAAGAGCGACGAGTCGCAGGTGATCCTCGGCGCCGCGGTCGTCGACGACATCCTCGGCCTCGTGCTGCTCACCGTCATCAGCGCCGTCGCTGCGGGCGAAACGCTGACGGCGCTCGGCGTAACCAGGATCTTCGCGACTGCGTTCGGGTTCGTCGCCCTGGCGCTGATCGTCGGGTCGGTGCTGGCGCCGCGGCTCATCGCGCTCGTTGCGCGCGTTCGCGTGGGGAAGGCGCTCTTCTTCGCGTCGATCATGTTCGCCTTTGGCCTCGCCTGGCTCGCGGATCTCGCCGGCTCGGCGCTGATCATCGGCGCCTTCGCGGCCGGGCTCGTGCTCGCGAAGACGGACCGGGGACGGGACATCGAGCACGAGGTGTACGACGTCGCGCAGTTCTTCATCCCGATCTTTTTCGTCTCCGTCGGGGCGGCAGTCGATCTCAAAGAACTGAATCCCTTCGCCGCGGACACCCGGCAGTTCTTCGTCATCGGAATCCTGCTGACCGTCGTGGCCATCGCCGGAAAGCTGCTGGCCGGCTTCGCCGCGTTCGGGCGTCCCATGCGCAAGCTCGTGATCGGCGTCGGGATGGTGCCGCGCGGAGAGGTGGGACTCATCTTCGCGCAACTCGGTCTATCCGCAGGACTGCTCTCGACGGGACTCTACAGCTCCGTCGCACTGATGGTCATGATCACGACGTTCGTCGCGCCGCCGGCGTTGCGGGCGTTGTTGGCGAAGCAGGCACGCGAGGACGCCGAGAGCGCGCTTGCGGACGTGGTGACGGAAGCGATCGCGGACGACGACGAGCGGCGGCAGGGCGAGCGGCGCCGCGAGGAAACGGCGGTGCGCTGACGCGGGCGCCGAAGGCGCCCGCGCGGTGGTCACGCGAAGGCGTGACGCGCGTGCTCGCTGCCGCGCGTATCGGGACCGATGTCTATGGGCGGAGACGACCATGATGACGCCGTACGCGCTTCTGCTCCTGACGTTGCTGTCGATCGCCGCGATGGTCTGGCTGATCTATCGCGGCGAGATGCGCGCGGCCCGAGCGCGCCTTTTGGACCGCAGCAGCGTTCTCCTGTCGCCGTACGGCGATCTCGAGTACGCCGAGGGAGGTGCCGGCGCGGATGTGCTCGTCGTTCATGGGGCAGCCGGAGGGTGGGATCAGGGTGCGTTGATCGCCGAAGCCGTCCTCGACAGCTCGCGCTTTCACTGGATCGCGCCGTCGCGTTTCGGTTATCTCCGTTCCGGCTGCCTCGCCGGCGCGTCGGTCGACGATCAGGCGCATGCATACGCCTTCCTCCTCGACCACCTCGGCATCGACACAGTGGCCGTCGTGGCCATGTCCGCCGGCGGACCTTCCGCGCTGCTGTTCTCCGTTCTCTATCCGCAGCGCGTCTCCTCGTTGACGCTGATCTCGTGCGGAGTGGCGCCGTCGTCATCGGACGAACAGGCGCGCGCACACCGCCGAGGCGCCGCGCTGGCGACGATCTTCCGCAGCGATGCCGGCTTCTGGCTGGCGACGCGGCTGTTCCGGAAGTCGCTGCTCCGCCTGATGGGAATCGACTCTGCGGACGTGCTGACGCACGGCTTCCGGGAACTGCAATGGATCGATCGAGTGCTGGCGGCGATGCATCCGGCGTCGCTCCGTTCGCGGGGAGTGGCCTTCGACCACCAGGCTCCGTTGCCGGGCAAGCGCATCGCCGCCATCGAAGCACCGACGCTGATCGTGCACGCGAGGGACGACTCGCTCCAGCTCCTCGACAATGCCGTGTTCGCGGTGATGCAGATCCCCCAGGCGCGACTGATGACGTTCGGTACGGGAGGGCACATGGTCGTCGCCACCGAGAGCAAAGCGATCCGCGCCGCGGTAGAGCAGCACATCCTCACTCACTCCAGGGAGGTTGCCGGTGCAGCACGACATCAGCCTGCGGCGTAGACGGCTGTTCGTCCTCGAAGCGGACGGGCTTCGTCCCGAAGGGCCGCGGCCGCACTGGCGCGGTTGCATCACCGCCGCCGCGTTCGGACACGAAGTGCAGGGCTCCTGAGCGATGCGGCGCTCCAGGTCATGCGATTCGCCCTCCACTTCGCGTATCCCCTCGTCGGCCTGCTCCTCGGCGCAGCGGCGCCGGTCGGCTCGTTTCTGATCCGTTCTCTGGCGATCCCGTCGGTACGCGACCACCCGTCCGGCGATCTCCGCACGCACGCCTTCTTCTATCTCTACGAGCTCGTCGGGACTTCGCTCATCTTCGCCATTGCGGGCTACATTGCCGGCCGGCGCGCCGATCGTCTGCGGCGCGGCGAGGCGTTCTATCACCATCTCGCGGAGCACGACTCGCTCACGGGGCTGCACAACGCGCGGGCGTTCGTGGATCGCTATCGGCGAGCACTGGAGCACGCCGCGGCCGCCGGCGAGTCGCTCGCGATGATCCTGCTCGACGTCGACAAGCTCAAAGAGATCAACGACGCGTTGGGCCACGAGGCTGGGAACCAGGCGCTCATCCAGGTGGCGGATGCGATCCGGGAAAGCAAACGAACGGTGGACATCGCGGCGCGCTGGGGTGGGGACGAGTTCGCGATCCTCCTCGAGGCGGCGGACCGGGCCGCGGCAATGCGTGTCGCCGAAGGAATCGTGGCCCGCCTCCGGAATGGACCTTCGCGGCTGGAGGGCGCGACCGTGTCCGTGACGATCGGCGTCTGCGCCTCGGCGCAGCCCGCGCTGTCTCTCGACCTCTTCGCGGCAGCGGATCGCGCACTCCTCGCCGGAAAAGCGCACGGCCGGAACACGATCGAAGTCGCGATCTGATCGCGGCTCAGTCCACGAGCGTCAGCAGCGCCATGACCGCGATGCCGCACGCGATCAGAGCCGTCTGCACGAACAGCGCACGCAGGCTGCGGTCGTGCTGGAGCTCGGGGACCAGGTCGGCCGCGGCAATGTAGACGAACCCTCCCGCGGTCAGCGGCACGAGCACCTGGATCATCTGTTGGTGTGCGACCACTCCCGCCAGCACCGCCGTCGCCGTGCCGAGAATGGCCACGGCCGCCGATCCGGCGTTCAGGACGGCGGCCTGACGGACGGTGAGACCACTGTGAATGAGGATGCCGAAGTCGCCGAGCTCCTGCGGGATCTCGTGAAGCAGCACGGCCAGCGTGGTCGAGATGCCAAGGGCCGGACTGGCCAGCCAGCTCGCACCGATCAGGAGGCCGTCGATGTAGTTGTGAATCGCGTCGCCGAGGATGTTGACGCCCGCGAGCTCGGGCCGCTCGATGCCCTCATGATGATGATGGCGATGCAAGAGCCCGTGCCGGTGCCGCAGCAGCTTCTCGACGACGAAGAAGAGCAGCATGCCGGCGAGGATGAGCAGCGAGGCCTGGAGCGCGCGCGGCCCGCGTGCGTCCGAGAAGATCTCCGGAACGAGATGGATGAACGTATCGCCGAGGAGCGCGCCGGCGGCAAAGCTGACGAAGAACGCCGCCAGCCGCCGCACGCGCGCCTCGCTCATCGACAGCGTCAGCGTCCCCGCCAGCGAGACCGTGCTGACGAGCGTGACGCTGACGAAGGCGAGAGCGATCGGTCCCATCCCGTGCCCTTCACTACGACCAGACCATCTCTCCGGAGTTGCTCCATTCGACGAACGACCCGTCGTAGAGCGTGGCGTCGTAGCCGAGGTAGCGGAGGACGAAGTACGTCATCGAGGCCTGCATGCCGGTGCGGCAGTAGACGATGTTCGCCGACTCCCGGGTGACGCCGGCCTGATGGTAGAGCGTGCGGAGGTCGGCCACGGATCGCAGCGCGCCGCTGCCGTCGAGGTTCGAGGCGTACGGGATGTTCACGGCTCCGGGGATGTGGCCCGGATGCGCCACGTCCGCCCCGGCCTCGTCGCCGCAGAACTGCTCGGGCGAGCGCGCGTCGATGAACACGAGGCTGGGCCCGAGCTGCTCGCGAAGACGGACCAGCTCGCGCATCGTTGCCAGCCGGGCGATGGTCTGCGGCACGGGCCGCGCTTCGAACGATCCGGGCCGGGCCGGCGCCGTCGCGGCCGAGACCGCGTATCCGGCCGCCATCCACTTCGCCAGTCCTCCGTCGAGCAGCGACACGCGGCGGCCCTGCCCGAGATAATCGAGCGTGAACCACGCGCGGGCGGCGAGCAGCGGGTCGACGCTGTAGACCACGATCCGCCCGGTCGCATCCACGCCGGCGGCGCGGAATGTCCGTTCGAGCGCGTCGACCGGCGGCAGCTCGTTGGGCGTCCCGTTGCGCTGCACGAGCAGTGACGATGAGTCGATCAGCACGGCGCCGGGGATGTGTCGCGCGGCGTAGCTCGCCGCATCACCCACGTGCAGAACCGTCACCATGCCGAGGCGGCGTTGCAGCCAGTCGGGAGAGACCAGCATCTGTTCCTCGACCCTTTGTGCAGGAAGCGGAAGCGTCAGAAGGAAGGCGATGAGGACGGCGACTCTGCGCATGGGAGTACCTCCTGCCGGAAGGATGGCTCCTGTGGCGAGAGAACGCGCTGGCGCGCGTCACGCGCGGACGTGACGGAGACGCACGCAGGTCGCCCTCAGCGGCGGTCGTCGACGATCTTGTTCCGCAGTGCGTAGCCGACGACCTCGGCCCGGTTGTGCAGCCGCAGCTTGTCGAGGATGTTCCGCACGTGAAATTTCACCGTGTTCTCGCTCAGACCCAGGCGCCTGGCGAGCTTGCGGTTCGAGACCACGCCCTCGACCATCAGCTCGAGCACTTCGCGCTCACGCACGGTGAGCTCGTCCTGCTGGGTAGTTGGAACCGAGGCGGGCTTCGCAAATTCGGCGAGCAGTTTGCGCGCAAGGTCGGGCGTCAGGGCCGGCTCGCCTTTGCTGGCGCGGACGAGGAGGTCGAAAAAGTCGTCCGCCTCGAGGTTCTTCGTCAGATAGCCATGCGCGCCCGACTTGATCGCGTCGAACAGAGTCGCATCGCTGTCCGAGGCAGTGAGGATGACGATCTTGACCTCCGGCATCTCGGCGGTGATCAGCTTCGTCGCACCGATCCCGTCGAGCTCCGGCATGGAGAGGTCCATGAGGATGAGCTCGGGATGAAGCTGGTGCGCGAGAGCGACCGCTTCGCGCCCGTTCTTCGCCTCGCCGACCACCTCATGACCCTGCGCCATCAAGAGGCTGCGGAGACCGTCGCGAAAAAGCGCGTGGTCGTCGGCGATCAGGATGCGCACCGGACGAGTATAGCCGTCGGTTGACACCCCGGCCGGTGCACCATCAGCCGCGAATCCACTGCCTTACCATCCTTGGAACGGCCTGGCGCGCGTCGAAGTACCCGGACAGCAAGAAGGACTCGGCCGCGCACGCGCGCGACGTGATCGCGCAGGAAGCTACACTCGAATCTTCGAAGCGAAATTCGCCAAGCAGTCGCTGTGTCGGCGAGGGATATTTGGTAGCGCATACGGGATTCGAACCCGTGTTACCGCCGTGAGAGGGCGGCGTCCTAGACCCCTAGACGAATGCGCCACGATGGGCTGGGGACGCGGAAGATACCGAAGGCGAAGTTCCGCAGTCAAGGGCGGTTAACAGGGGGCGGGCGGCGAAATTCCAAGGGGGAATCGGGCGGGCGGGAAGGGGCGGATGAGCGGGCGGTGTCTTTGCGCCCCGCCCGCCCAGGTCCCTCGCTCGACGCTCGGGATGACAGTTGGTGGTAGCTGTGCGGTCGTTTGGAGTGCGGAGGCAATCGCCTCCGCTTTGGATTCGGTTCCCTCGGCGCGACAGGCGTGCGAATACGAAAGCGGAGGCGATTGCCTCCGCCTCCAAACTACCGCGGCTGGGCGATGTCGGCGACGCTGGCGTTCGGCAGTTTGAGCAGCTCCGACGGCGCCAGGCGGGCTTTGCTGTGGCGGTTGCCGCCGCCGATGATCACGCGCGGGCGCTCCATCACGTGCTGGTCGATATAGAGGGGGATGTCGGCGGGGAGGCCGGCGATGCTGACGCCGCCGATGAGCTGGCCGGTCAGCTCGGCCGTCTCCTCGGACGGCGCGAAGGAGAGGCGCTTCACGCCGGTGAGGTCGGCGACCTTGCGGTTGACGTCGAGGCGGGTGTCGGCGCGGACGAGGCAGGCGACGTAACGTCGAGGTGTCGTTTTGAGGACGACCAGGATGGCGTTGCAGGCTTCGTCGGGGGAGATGCCGTAGTGCGCGCAGAATTCGGCGGTGTCGGCGAGGTGAGGCTCGCAGGCGAGGACTTCGTAGTCGGCTCCGGCGGTGTCGAGGGCTTCGCGGACGCGGTCGTGAAGGATCGATTTCTCAGTCATTTGCGGCACGCATTACGCATTTGTTCAGCCCGGAGGATATCAACGATGCCGAATGCAATCACGATGTTGAAGTCCGATCACGCGACGGTCAAGCGCCTGATGCGGGAGCTCAACGAGAGCGGCGACCGCGCAGTCAAGCAGCGCGAGGCGCTGGTCGAGCAGATCGAGCGCGAGTTGAAGATGCACGCGCAGCTCGAGGAGGAAATCTTCTATCCGGCGTTCAAGGCCGCGACCCGCGGTACGGAGGCCGAGGACATGTTCTACGAGGCCGCCGAGGAGCACCACATCGTGGACATGGTGCTGCCGGCGCTGAAGGCGGCGAATCCGAAGTCGCACGAGTTCAAGGCCAAGGCGAAGGTGCTGTTCGACCTGCTCGAGCATCACATCAAGGAAGAAGAGACGCAGATGTTCAAGGAAGCGCGCGACCTGTTCGGCGAAGAACAGCTCCGCGAGCTGGGCGACATGATGCAGGCGCGCCGCGACACGATCGAGGCGATGTGGGACAACCCGCTGCTCCGCCCGGTGAAGAAGCTGCAGAGCGTCGCGCACAAACTGATGCCGACGAAGGTGAAGACCGCGAAGGCGGCCGCCATCGGGAAGTTGATGCGGGACGAGGTGCGGTAGAGGCGCGAGCGCGTGTCATCCTGAAGCCGCTTCGCCGGCTCAGGATGACACGAGGTCGCCCCACAGCGCTGCCACCTGGCGCGCTCCCTCCGCGTTCGGCTCGAAGATGAGGCCGGACCAGTACCAGCGTTCGCTCTCCGGCGCCGTCATGCCGTGGCCGAGGAAGCGCTGGTGGATGTCGGCGAGGACGACGCCTTCGCGCGATGCTGCCAGCGCGCGGATGCCTTCGTTCACCCGCGCGAGCCACTTCGCCTCGCGATCCAGCGTCTCGCCGTCGAGCACGTTCGTGCCGTCCGAGGGGTCGTAGATCGTGCCGAGGAGGATGGTGGCGCCGGGCAGCATGCGCTGCACTTCGTCCACGATCCTCGTGAGCCGGTCGAGGATGCCTTCCACCAGCCGCACCGGGGGACGCGTCGCGCGCAGGTTGACCAGCAGGTCGTTCCCGCCGGCGGTGATGGTCACGATCGCCGGATCGGCCGTGGGGCGCACGCTCGGGAGCTGCCAGCGCAGGACGTCGTCGGTAGTGGCGCCGTCGGCGGTGAGGTTGTCGAACGCGATGGACGGATGGCGCTGCTTCAACGCGCGCGCGAACAGCGACGCCGCGCCGATGTGGTCGATCCCCGTCTCGCGGAGGGGATAGTCGTCGATCGAGATGCTGTCGCCCAGGGCGAGGTAGAGCTTCACTGTGTCCCGCGCGTGTTTTTCCGTCGTAGTACCCATGGCCGAGGTGAGTGAGCGTATCGTGCCCGATCGCCGGGCGCATCCGAGAAATTTCCGGACGAGGCGATCGCGGCCGCACTCCAGACTACGCGTTGACGTCGAGGGCGACGCGCCCGCGGACCTTCCCCGCCATGATCTCCTCGGACAGCTCGAAGATGCGTGACAGCGGCTCGGTCCGCGACAGCTCCGCGAGCTTCGCGGGATCGAGGTCGCGCGCGAGGCGGCCCCACGCTTCGTTGCGTTTCGGTTTCGGCGTGCGCAGCGAGCTGACGCCGAGGAGGGAGACGTTGCGGAGGATCAGGGGCCAGACGGTGACGTTCAGCTCGTGGCCGCCGGCCATGCCGCAGCAGGCCACGGCGCCGCCGTAGGCGGTCTGGGCGAAGACGTTGGCGAGGGTGACGCCGCCGACGGTGTCGACGCCGCCGGCCCAGCGCTCTTTCTGCATCGGCGCGCCCGCGGCCGACAGCTCGTCGCGGGAGACGATGGTCGTGGCGCCGAGGCCGCGGAGGTAGTCGGCGAGCTCGGGACGTCCGGTCGAGGCGGCCACGCGATAGCCGCGCTTCGCGAGCAGGAGCACGGCCAGCGATCCCACGCCGCCGGCGGCGCCGGTGACGAGCACTTCCCGGTCGTCCGGAACGACGTCGTTCTGCTCGAGCGCGAGGACGCAGAGCATGGCCGTGATGCCCGCGGTGCCCGCGTGCATGGCCTGCTCGAGCGACAGCCCCTCGGGCACGCGCACGATGGCGTCGGCGGGCACGCGCATGCGCTGCGTGTAGCCGCCCCAGATCGATTCGCCGAGCCCCTGGCCCGTGCCGAGGATGCGGTCGCCGGGTTTGAATTCATCGGTGTCGGAGGTGACGACCGTGCCCGCGAGGTCGATCCCGAGAACCATCGGGAACTTGCGGACGATCTTGCCGCGGCCGGTGACGGCGAGGCCGTCCTTGTAGTTGAGCGAGGAGTACGCGACGTCGACCGTCACGCCGCCCTGCGGCAGGTCGCCGTCAGCAACCTCTTCGAATGCGACGCCGTTCTCGCGAGCCATCAAAGCTTTCATGGCGCGCGAATATACTCGCCCTCATGGCGAAGCAATATGACGTCGTCGTCGTCGGAGCGGGGCCGGGCGGGTACGTCGCGGCGATTCGCGCGGCGCAGCTCGGCTTGAAGACCGCGATCGTGGAGAAGCAGTACTGGGGCGGCGTGTGTCTGAACGTCGGCTGCATCCCGTCCAAGGCACTGCTGCGCAACGCGGAGCTCGCGCACATCCTCACGAAGGAAGCGAAGACGTTCGGGATCAGCGTCGAAGGGAAGGTCTCCTTCGATTACGCCGTGGCGGCGCAGCGGAGCCGGAAGGTCGCGGACGGGCGCGTCAAGGGCGTGCACTATCTGATGAAGAAGAACAAGATCGAGCAGCTCAACGGCTGGGCGAGCTTCGTCGACGCGAACACGCTGGACGTCGAAGGGGAGCGCGTCTCGTTCCGGCACTGCATCCTCGCGGCCGGCGCCACGACCCGGCTGCTGCCGAACACGAAGCTGAGCGAGCGTGTGGTCACGTACGAGGAGCAAATCGTCGAGGAGCAGCTCCCGGCCAGCATCATCATCGCCGGCGGAGGCGCCATCGGCGTCGAGTTCGCGTACGTGATGCACAACTACGGCACGAAGGTGACGATCGTGGAGTTCCTCGACCGCCTGGTGCCGAACGAGGACGAGGAGGTCTCGGCCGAGCTGCAGAAGCACTATCGCCGCATGGGCATCGAGGTGCTGACGTCGACCCGGGTGGATGCGATCGACGACAGCGGCGAGAAGGTGAAGGTCACGGTCACCAAGGACGCGAAACAGCAGACGCTTGAAGCAGACAAGGTACTGCAGGCCATCGGCTTCAAGCCGCGCGTGGAGGGCTACGGTCTGGAGAAGGCCGGCGTGCAGCTCACCGAGCGCGGCGCGGTGGCGATCGACGGGCGGATGCGCACGAGCGTGCCGCACATCTACGCCATCGGCGACGTCACGGCGAAACTGATGCTCGCGCACGTGGCCGAGGCGATGGGGATCGTGGCGGCGGAGACGATCGCCGGGCACGAGACCAAGGAGCTGGACTACGTGATGATGCCGCGAGCAACGTACTGCCAGCCGCAGATCGCGAGCTTCGGCTGGACGGAGAAGCAGGCGCGCGAGCAGGGCTTGGACGTGAAGGTGGCGAAGTTCCCATTCACCGCCAACGGCAAGGCCCACGGCCTCGGCGACACTGCCGGCTTCGTGAAGATCCTCAGCGACGCGAAGTACGGCGAGCTCCTCGGCGCGCACATGATCGGCCCGGACGTGACGGAACTGCTCCCCGAGCTGACCTTGGCGCAGCAGTGGGAGCTGACGACGGCGGAGGTCGCGCGCAACGTGCACGCGCATCCGACGCTCAGTGAGGCGGTGAAGGAAGCGATCCACGGCCTCGAAGGGCACATGATCAACATGTGATGGCGATCAATACGAATCGCTGGAACCGCCTGCGCTACACGCTGTATGCGCCGTTCTACGACGTCATCGTGCGCCGCGTGGCACGCGGCCGCCGCCGGGCGCTCGAGCTGCTGAACGTGCAGCCCGGTGAGCGCGTGCTGATCGACGGCTGCGGCACGGGCCTCGATCTCGAGCTGTTGCCGCGCGGCTGCCGGATCACGGCCATCGACCTCACTCCGGCGATGGTGGAGAAGACGCTCGCTCGTGCCGCCTCGCTGGGGCTGACGATCGAGGCGCGGGTGATGGACGCGGCGGCGCTGGATCTCGCGGACGAGTCGTTCGACTGCGTGGTGCTGCATCTCATCCTGGCGGTCGTCCCCGATCCGTACGCGACGGCGCGCGAGGCGGCGCGCGTGCTGCGGCGCGGCGGGCGGGCGTCGATCTTCGACAAGTTCGCGGATCGTGCGTCGGTCGCTCGCCGTGTGTTGAATGTGGTGACGAACCTCGTGGCGACGGACATCACGCGGCGGCTGGAGGACATCCTCGGCGGGACGGAGCTGCGGGTGACGCGCGAGGAGCGGTCGGTGTTCGGAGGGTTGTTCCGAGTCGTCCTCGTTTCGCGTTCGAACGTATGATCGACGGTGATGCGTGCTCTCTTCGTTGCCGTTCTCTTGTTCGTTTCGTGCAGCAGCGCGCGGACGTCCGCGCCGCCGCTGTGGTCCGCGCTGCAGTCGCTCTGCGGGAAGGCGTATGAAGGGCGGATGACCGAGGGGACGGCGGCGTCCGACGCGGAGATCGGCGCGCAGCGGCTGGTGATGCACGTACGCTCGTGCACCGCGGACGAGATCCGCATCCCGTTCCACGTCGGCGAGAACCGCTCGCGGACGTGGGTGATCGCGCGGACGCCGTCCGGGCTGCGGCTGAAGCACGATCACCGTCATGAAGACGGATCGGCGGATGCGGTCACGCAATACGGCGGCGACGCAACGGAGGTCTCGGGCCTGTCGGTCGACTTCCCCGCGGACGCGCACACGGCGTCCCTGATCCCGGCCGCGGCGACGAACATCTGGACGGTGGCCGTCGATCCGGGGACGACGTTCGCCTACGCACTGCGCCGCGAGGGCCGGCGGTTCCGCGTGGAGTTCGATCTGACCCGGCCGGTGCCCGCGCCGCCAGAGCCGTGGTGATCCGCTCACTCCTGCGCTCGCGCGTAGAATGGTCCGGCGATGAACTACATGAGTCACTTCCACCGCGACCCGAACATCGTCAACGGGCAGTGGGTCATCAAAGGGACCCGCGTGACGTTGCGGACCATCCTCGGGACTCTGGCGGAGGGAGCCACAGAGGAGGAGATCCTCACCGACTTCCCCACGCTGACGCACGATGATGTTCGAGCGGTGATTGCCTTCGCGGCCGCGTCGGCAGCCGAAGATCTGCCAGTCCCGGAGCTATCGACGGTCTGATGCGGATCAAGGTCGACGAGAACCTGCCGCTTTCGCTCGTCGAGGTTCTGAAGGCCTTCGGTCATGATGCGGATCACGTCGTGACTGAGGGACTCTCCGGGCGGGACGACACGGCGGTATGGGGGGCGGTGAAGAGCGAGGACCGGTTCCTGATTACCCAGGACATTCGATTCGCGAACGCTCATCCACCGGCCGGAGCAGCCCATAGCGGCGTGCTGTTGATTCGAATGCAAAACGCCGGTTCCGGCGAGTTGTCGCGGGTCGTGCGGTCGCTATTCGCGGAACACGATGTGGAGCAGTGGCGAGGCTGTCTCGTGGTCGTCAGCGAGCGAAAGTTGCGCATTCGGCGGCCATAGGCCAGGCAGTGCGCAGCCCAGGGCCTCGCTCGGCTGGCACCTGCTCTGCGTTTTGGAGTGAGGAGGCGACTGACTGCCTCCGCACTCCAAAAGGGCGCGGCTTGTCATCCCGAGCGTAGCGAGGGACCTGGGTGGGCGGGGCGGGAGGCATGGGCTTCGTGCCCCACCCGCCCAGGTCCCTCGCTCGACGCTCGGGATGACAGCGTGGTTGCGCGGTGTCGCGTATGGAGTGCCTAGGTTTTGGGCTTGACCGTGCGGGCGAGGTACTCCCGGATTCGGGCGTGGGTCTCGGGGGCGCTCCAGAGCTCCAGTGCGTCGCCGTCTCTTTCGTGGGCGTAGTGTTTGGCGTGGGAGATGGTGCGGTCGCGGAGCTGGCGTTTGGCGAGTCCGAAGGCCTGGCTCGGGAGAGTGGCGAACTGGCGGGCGATCGCCTCGGCGCGCGTGGGGAGGTAGTCCGTGATTTCGTCGACGATGCCGAGGCGGAGGGCTTCGTCGGGTTTCACCGTGCGGCCGGTGTAGATCAGCTCCTGGAGGTGCTGCGGCGGGAGGGCGAAGCGGATGACCTCGAGGACGGAGGCGGGGAAGGGGACGCCGACGAGGAGCTCGGGCATGCCGATCCGGCCGTTGCCGTCGGCCATGAGACGGTAGTCGCCGCAGAGGGTGAAGATGCAGCCGCCGGCGACGGCGTGGCCGTTGACGGCGACGACGAGGGGCTTGGGGAAGGCGAAGAGGTCGAGCATGAAGCGGGCTAGGGCGGGGAAGAAGCGCGCGACGTAGTCGCGCCCGCCGTCGACGACGCGGAAGAGATCGACACCCGCGGAGAAGCTCGAGCCGGTGCCGGTGAGGATGACCGCGCGCGCGTCGGAGTCGGCGAGCTCGGTGAAGGCGAGGGCCATGGCGTCGAGGAGCTCGATGTCGAGGGCCGCGACTTTGCCGTGGTTGAGGCGCAGGGTGACGATGCCGTCGCTGGTGGTGCGGTCGATCATGCAGCGGGGAGCATAGCGGAGTTGCAGGAGCGGGGCATGACAACAAAACGGGGCGCCGAAGCGCCCCGTTTTCACAGCGAACTGCGAACGAGCTAGTTCTGGTGCGTGAACGGGCCGGCCGTCGCGGTGTTGCCGGCGGCGTCGGTCGATTCGATGGTGTAGGTGTACGTGGCGCCCCGCGTGCCGCGGAACGCGTAGACGTGGCTCGTGACCAGCGCCGTGTTGGTGTAGCGCGTCGCGCCGATGATCACCACGGTCGTGGACGGTTCGTTGGTTGTCCAGCGGACCTCGAACGAGCCGTTCTTGCTGTTGGTGATGACCGAGGTGACGCCCGAGATGACCGGGGGGAGGACGTCGGCGCCGGTGTTGCTCACCGTCACCGTGACCGTGGCCGACGTGCCGACGTTGCCGACGGCGTCGTAGGCCTTCGTGTACAGGGTGTGCGTGCCGTTCGCCAGCAGGGTCGTGTTCCAGTCGTACGAGAAGCCGGCGCTCGTGTCCGTGGACGCGAGCGAGCCGTCGACGTAGAACTCGACGCGGGTGACGCCGACGTTGTCGGACGCCGAGGCGGACACCGTCACGATCGCCGAGACCGTGGCGCCGCTGGACGGCGAGGTGATCGACGTCGCCGGCGCCTGCGTGTCGACGATGGTGTTGCTCACCGTCACCGACACCGAGGCCGACGTGCCGCTGTTGCCGGCCGCGTCATACGCCTTCGACGTCAGCGCGTGCGTGCCGTTCGAGGCGCTGGTGGTGTCCCACGAGAACGAGTACGGCGAAGACGAGTCGGTCGACGCGAGCGCGCCGTCGACGAAGAACTCCACGCGCGTCACGCCCGTGTCGTCGCTGGCCGAGGCGGAGACCGTCGTCGAGCCCGAGACCGTGACGCCGTTCGACGGCGAGGTGATCGAGGTCGCCGGGGCCTGCGTGTCGCCCGAGCCGCTCTGCTGGCCGACGATCACGGCGACGTTGTCGACGTAGATGCCGCGCGCCGCGGTGCAGCCGGTCTGGCAGGTGTAGGTGTACATCGCGAACATGAAGCGGAGCTGCGTGGCGCCCTGGTACTCCGCGAGCGGCACGGAGACCTCTTCCCACGACAGGTTGCCGCCGTCGCGGAAGAAGCTCTCGTTGCGGGTCCAGGTGACGCCGTTGTCGGTCGAGACCCAGAGGCGGCCGCGCGTGTAGTTCACGCACGGGATCTCGGCCGCGTACGAGAAGCGGAACTCGTCGAGGCGCATGCCCGCGGGGATGGTGATGTTCGGGCTGATCCACGCCTCATCGGGGTTGGCGTACGTGACGCCGCCAGTGACCGGGGTGCGGTAGCTGTTGCCGCGCGGCGCGGTCGGATGCTGCACGAGCGACCAGTCGCCGTGACGGGTGGCGGTGGTGCAGGCGCTGGGGACGAAGCTGGACGCGCTCGACCAGCCGGCCTTGGCCTGGCCGTCGGCGTCGTCGAACCAGAAGACGCTGCGGTTCGCGGACTTGGTGAACCTGCCGCTGGTGACGGCCGTGCCGCCCGCGTAGATCGTGTAGTCGAACGCCACCGAGCTGCAGTTCGAGCAGCCGAGGTCGACGCTGAAGTCGAACGCGCCGGTCACACCGGCCGCGAGCGCGGAGATGCTCACCGGCAGCGAGGCGCCGACGACGCCGTCGGTCGAGGTCACGACCGCGGTGAGGTTGCTGGCCGCCTGGCCGGCGCACGAGGAGTTGAGCACGTTGAGTCGCAGCGTTGCGGTCTCGCCGAAGTCGAGCCACTCGTCGCCGTCGCCGCCGGAGACGGTCGCGCCGGCGAAGATCACGTGCGAGCCGGTGACCGCGCCGTACGCGTACGCCATCGCGCTCGACTCCGCGCTGATGCAGCGGATGTCCTTGAGGCCCGAGGCCGAGCCGTTATTGAGCTTGTTGTGCGGGTCCGTCGTCGCGGTGAAGGACGTCTGGCCGTCTTCCATCGAGAACGCGGCGCCGCTCGCGTCGGCCTGCAGACCGGTGGCGGTGTTCGCCCAGGCCTTGCGGAGCACGTTGGCCTGATACGGCCAGGTGTTGTTGCCCGAGCCGCTCACGGAGCGGTCGCGGTGCCAGATGATCAGGCCGTGCTCCGGCAGGAACGGCTCGTAATAGCCGACCGGCGCGCGGTTCTCGATCATGAACCACTCGTTGGTGTTGTTCGGGGCCTTGACGCGATGGAGGACGTTCGCGGCGCTGGTGCCGTTGCCGGTCCCGAGGATGTTCTTCGCGCCGTCGGCGGTCACTTCGCCGATCTCGGACTCGAGGATGAAGCCGTAGCTCGCGGCGTCCGTGTCGGCGTTGAGCTTGAGGTCCTGCTTGAGCGGGCCGCCCATGTGGGCCGGGTGCGTGCCGGACTTCGCGCCGTTGTAGCTGCCCGAGTCCATGAGGTCCCAGTCGCCGGCAGGCGTGGCGTCGTAGCCCGTGTCGTAGATGTCCGGGGCGCCGAGGGTGTGCAGCGCTTCGTGCGCGAAGACGCCGACGCCGAAGTACTTCTCCGTGAGCGTCCACGGGTTCGTCGCGTAATTGAAGACCGGGCTGAACTCCGGCTCGATGGCGTAGATGTGGCCCGTCGGGATGGTCTTGCCGTCGACGGCCACGCTCGTGGCCATGTTCCACTTGTGCGACCAGATGTGGTTGTTGAGAGGATCGGCCGGCGCGCTGCCGCAGCCGTCGCCGTACATCTCCTGACCCTGGCGCGCGTGGATGACGAAGATCATCAGCTCGGCGTCGGAGATCGTGCCGTTGCCGTCGGTGTCGTACTGCGCGAAGTTCACGTCGGCGTTGGCCTGCTGCACGGCCCAGGTGATGAGGCCCTTGATGGCAGTGCCGCCGTCGTTGTTGCACGTGCCGCCGGCGCCGGTCTTGTCGGCGCCCCAGTAGGCCATCGTGTTCGGGTTGGTGTACCAGCCGTCGTTGACCAGCGTGCCGGTACCGGTCTGGCCCTTGCCGCGCGGCGCGACGGTGACGTTCCACTGCATGCGCTGATAGGTCGATTCCCAGTAGAAGTGATTGAGGCCGCCGGGGACGTTGCGGTCGCCGAGGAGCGTCTGCCAGGTGGGGGCGCTGTTCGGCTGCCCCGGCATCGGCTGGAAGTCCGGCTCACCGGCGATGGGCGTGCCCGGGCCGCTGGTGTGCTTGAAGTCGGAGAACTCCACGAGGATGACGAGCACCGGGACGGTGGTCGGCGTGAGGCTCTGCGCGTTGCTGGTGATCTGGAAGCGTCCGCCGCGGCGCTGGTTGTTCGCCTGGAAGAGCTTGGCGACCGACCCGTCGTCCACCTGGACGCGGGGAGGGCCGGGGAGGTTGGCCGCGTCGATGCGCGGGCGGACGTGCCGGGTCCACGATGCGGGAGGGACGTCCTTGCCGGCGCGGAGGGCGGTGCCCTGGAGGCGCGCGCCTCCGTGCGAAGCGGGATCGGCGTACAGGTACCAGCCGGTCTCTGCATCTCTCACGAGCGTCCGCCCCTCGGCATCCTCGAAGAAGACGATGCGCTCGTCGCCGATCATCCTGGCCGTGAACGGGGTGCCGTCCGGCTGGTAGTAGGTTACGGGTTTCGGGTTTGCCTTGACTGCCCAGGCCGACTGCGTGCTGAAAATGCTTACAACAGCAACAGCGGCCATGAGCGCCAGCCGCATGCTGCGCTTGAATCCTGTCATCGTTCCTCCGGGGGATTTGCGGGTATGTTGGAGTTGCTGAAGGACAGGCAATCAACGCAACGGGGATGCCGCTTTTCCGTGCATCCGTAAGTCCACAGGATGGAGTGGTTTGCGGAAAATGTCCTCTGGAGGGGAGGCTCGGATGTTGACCCTTTTGGTGGGTTTGACGGGTCAGAGGCTGCTAAAAGGTGACAAAATTGACCCGTTTCAGGCGCCCTTCATGGCCTTGGCGATGTCTTTCGCATCGGCGTCGGGCTCGAAAAGACGGATCACGTCGCCATCGCGGTCGAGCAGGAAGAGGCGAATCGTATGGTCGACGACGGGCCCGGCGGCGGAGCCGCTGTCGCGGATCTCATAGCGCGCGCCGAACTGCCTGACGACCGCGTCGATCTGGGCCTTCGAGCCGGTGAGGCCCTTCGCGGGGACGGCGCGGAAGTAGCCGAGGTACTGCTTGAGCACGGGAGGGGTGTCGCGGGGGTCGACGCTGACGAAGAGGGTGGGGATGTCCCGCGCGGCAGACCCGGCCTCGCGGTAGGCGCGCGCGACTTTGGACATCGTGGTCGGACAGGCGTCCGGGCAGTGGGTGTACCCGAAGAAGAGGAGGGCGGGGCGGCCCTGGAGAGACGTGCTGTGGAACACGCGGCCGTCGTGATCGACGAGCTGAAAGTCGCCGACGCGCATGAGCTTCTCGTGCTGCGTGGGCTGCCCGCATGCGGCCAGAAGGAGTGCCAGGAAGGCGAGGCTAATCCGCATCGCGGATCTCCGCCTGCGCCGTGAGGACCGTGCCGTCGTCGAAGCGCATGGTCAGCTCGACGGGCGAGAGCAGCGGCCGGGCGAGCTCGATGAGCATGAGGTGCGAGCCGCCGGGCGCGAGCCTGGCCGCGCCGTGCGGCGGGACGGCGATGCGCTCCACTTTCTGCATGGTCATCATCCCGTCCGCGGTCTTCGTTTCGTGCATCTCCACGACCTTCGCCTGGCGCGACGATACCGCGACGAGGGCCACGGGCGCGCTGGTGTTGTTCTCGAGCGTGACGAACGCCGCCGCGACGTCGACGGCCGGGTTCGGCGTGCGCACCCAGGCTGCGGCCACGGCGAGCTTCGGGCGCGGCGGCCGCGCCGCGAGCTCGTGGAGGTACTCCGCGATGGCCACGCGCTCGCGTTGGGGGATGTCGGGATAGGCGGGCATGCCGGTCCGCCCGTCGGCCACCCCGAAGGCGATCGTGGAGGCGATGCCCGGGACGGTCTTCGGCCCGCGGTACTGGTCGAGCTTCGTGAGGTCGCGCGGCTTGGTGTACGAGAGCCCGGCACCGGGGCCGAGGCCGTCGGCGTTCTCGCCGTGGCAGGCAGCGCAGCCGTAGGCGAGATACAGGTCGCGGCCGGTCTTCGGCTCCGAGCCGCGGCCGCAGGCGACGGCGGCGAGGAGCGCGATGGCGATGAGGGCGCGCATTCGGCGCGAGATCATCGCATACGAACGCTGTCATCCTGAGCCGCGAAGACGGCGAAGGACCCCGTGCGGCGAGTGCGTCGCGTGCTATCGGCAGGGGGATCCTTCGCCGCCCCTTCGCCTTCGGCTCAAGGGCGGCTCAGGATGACAGCGAGCGCGATCTTCGCCGCAGGCCGAAGGGGAGGCCGGCCGCGAGGATGCCGAGGCCGATCAGGCTGTTCATCGGCTCTTTGAGGAACGTCCCGATCACCACCACCCAGCACGCGATGACGAAGATCGCCGTCGACACGGGATGCAGCGGCGTGCGGAATCCCGCCGACGGCAGCCGCCGCCGGAAGACGAACAGCGAGAGCCCGGTCAGGCCGAAGAAGATGAAGTCGACGGAGACGACGTAGTTGAGGATCTGCTCGTACGTCCCCGACAGCGCGATGGCGATGGCCACCACGCCCTGCAGCACGATGGCGAGGACGGGCACGCGCGTCTTCGGGTGCACCTTCCCCACCGCCTTGAAGAACACGCCATCCTCGGCCATCGCGTAGTACACGCGGGGGGCGGTGAGCATGCCCTGGCTGAGGAAGCCGAGGGTGGAGATGGCGATGCCGGCGGCGATGAGGGTGGCGCCGCGCTCGCCCATCACGGCGCGCATGAGCGTCGACGCGGGCGTCGTCGTCGCCGCCAGTCCCTCGGCGCCGAGGACACGGAGGCAGACGTAGTTGACGGCGAGGTAGACGGCGATGACGCCCGCCACGCCGGCCAGCAGGCCGACCGCGAGGTCGCGCCGCGGCTCCTTCAGCTCGCCGGACATGAAGCTGGCGGTCTGCCATCCGCCGTACGCGAACATGACCGGGGTCATCGCGGCGAGGATGGCCATCAGCGGCGACGCCGGCGGGGAGCTCGCCGGCGGCGTGTGCGTGCCGCCCAGCAGCGATCCGGCCACGAGCAGCATGGCGATGGCGGCGAGCTTGAGCAGCATCAGCAGCGTCTGCGTGTTCGTGCCGCTGCGCACGCCGAAGCAGTTGATGACCGTCAGGATCGCGAGCGTCCCGCTCGCCAGGACCCACTCGGGCATGGATACGCCGGTGAGCTCGAGCGTGTACCGCGCGAAGGTCACGGCTACCGCCGCCATCCCGCCGCTCTGCACGACGAGCAGCAATGCCCACCCGTACATGAACGCCACGGACGGATGCCAGGCGTCGCGGAGATAGGCGTACTGTCCGCCGACCTCCGGACGCAGCGCCGCGAGCTCGGCGTAGATGAACGCGCCGATCAGCGCGATCGCGCCGCCCGCGGCCCAGACGCCGAGGATCAGGGCGGGGCTGTGGACCTGCCGCGCGACGACGTAGGGGTTGATGAAGATGCCCGACCCGATGATGCCGCCCATGACGAGCATCGTCGCGTCGAAAGCGTTGAGCCGGCGTGCGAGTGTCGTCACGTCAGCTTCGCGTACAGCAGCAGCGCGTTGAGGCCGATGACGATGCCCGGGACGATCATGGCCAGCACGGCGGCCGCCGGACGTCCCTGCAGGTCTCCGTTGTGGTCGAACGACGGCCGCGCGGGCGCCTCGTCGAGCACGTACGCCTTCGACGGATCCTCGGGGTCGTACAGCAGCGCCTCGCTCGCCTCGTCTTCGAGACGGGTCGTGTCGACGGCGCGGGCGCAGCACTCGCGGCGCTGTCCGTTGCGGTCGTGGAACTCGAAGACCACTTCCCACACGGGCCGGTTGTTGATGCGCATGTTCGTCGGCCGGCGGTCGACGAACGTGCCGCGGGCGAGGATGCCGTTCTCCAGGAGGTGGTTGCGGTTGCGGCCCTTGAGCGTGCCGGGGATGAGGAACACCAGCCCGATCGCGGGGAAGATCGCCACGATGGCCGCCCACGGGCCGAACATCGCGCGGCGCATGCCTTCGATACGCGAGCGGCCCGGGCTGTCCTCGTCGAACTCGACGGTGACCTCGTCGCCGACGGCGGGCGCGCCGCCGGTGGTGTAGGACTTCCCGTTGAACAGCTCCCCGGCGACGGAGTACTGGTAGTGGCTCGCGCTGATGGGCTGCTCGTTCTCGGAGGCGCCGGTCTCTTCGACCTTCATGACGTGGCCCGTGGTGCGGCCGCCGGGGTTGCGGAAGGTGATGCCGGAGAAGTCCGCGCTCGCGCCGAAGATCCAGAAGAAGATCATCCCGAACCCGAAGACGCCCCAGCCGATCTGCGCCCAGCCGTTGAAGAAGTTGACGACGCGCAGCGACAGCGGGACGCGGCGCGGCGGCGCCGTGAAACGCAGGTGGTCGTGCATGGACATAGGATAACGGTTCCTCGGGTTCCTCGGCGTTCCTCGGAGTTCCTCGGGGGGAAATCGAGCCTCTCCTCCGAGGAACTCCGAGGAACTGCCGAGGAACTCCGAGGAACTCAAAGAGGCGTAGAATGGCCCGCAGATCCGTCCAAGGAACAAGCCATGTGGAAGAAGATCGTGCTCGCGGTCGCGGCGCTCGTCGTCGTGGGTGCCGGCGTGGTCGTGGCGAAGATCGGGCCGCGCAATGTCATCGGCATGATCCGCTACGACCAGCGGCGTGAAGGGGACCTGAAAGTCGGAGACCGGGCGCCGGCGGCGCTGCTGACGTCGCTCGACGGGAAGTCGCAGTCGCCGCTGTTCGACGCGTCGCGGAAGCAGCCGACGGTGCTGATCTTCGGCAGCTTCACGTGACCTCCCTTCCGGCGGTCGGTCGACCGTCTCCGCCAGATGCACGCGCAGTACGGCGACCGCGTGCGCTTCCAGACCGTGTACATCCGCGAGGCCCATCCGCTCGACGAGTGGCAGATGGACTCGAACGAGAAGGAGAACGTCTGCTACCGCCAGCCGAAGACGATGGCGGACCGTCTCCTGATCGCGAACGACTTCGTGAAGCGCTTCCAGTACCCCCTTCCCCTGGGCGTCGACGCGATGGAGGACCCGGTGGAGAAGGTCTACGCCGGCTGGCCGGAGCGCTTCTACATCATCGATGCGAACGGCACGATCGTGTACAAGGGCGAGCCGGGTCCGTTCGGCTTCCACCCGGAAGAGGTGGAGGCGTGGCTGAAGCAGAACGTGTGATCCTGTTTGGCACTGGTTGCTTTTTTCGATGCATCGCCGTCCTATAGGGCGACATGCGTCATCTACTGGTCTCCTTTCTGCTTTCGATTCTCGCTGCCGTGCCGCAGAGCTCGTATGAACGGCTGAAGGCCGATGCCGGACGTGAGTACGCGGAGAAGTCCTTCCGCCGCGCGCACGAGCTGTACGAGCAGTTGGCGAAGCTCGACCTGCCGGCGGACGAGCGGCGGTTCGTCGACCTGCGCCTGGCGGACACGGCCTGGCGGGCGGACGCGGCTTCGCCGAGCGACGACTCCGCGGAGCGCAACGCGGCGCGCGAGGGGCTGACGGCGCTGATCGGGAAGGAGCCCCACGACCGGGTCTGGGCCGACGCCAACGAGTCGCTCGGCGACTACTACGCCCAGCACCCGTGGGAGCGGAACATCGGCGCGGCGCAGCCGTACTACCTCGCCGCGCTCGACTGGTGGGCGGGCAGCAGCGACCTCGCCGTGGCGCGGCCGCGGTATCTGGAGATCGTCTGGAAGCTGACCGGCGAGGGCGTGCGCTGGGAAGTGCCGCGCGAGGTGCTGGTCAACGCCATCGCCATCGCCGAGACGCCGGAAGACCGCGCGCGGGCCCGCTGGCTCCTGGCGCAGCGCGTCGCGATGGACGGCACCCCGGCGGGATACGAGCGGGCCTTCGAGCTGCTCGAGGAGATCCTGGCCATCGGGAAGAAGACCGAGCTCTACGACGACGCGCTGCAGTACTACGCGACGCTCCTCGTCCAGCACGGCGACTTCGCCAAAGCGATCGAGATCTACCGGCGCATCATCGCGGAGTATCCCGCGGGCGCGACGCGCTACGCGGAGAACGCCCGCCGCGCGATCGCGGAGATCGTCGAGCCGGCGGTCGGGGTGCACGTCGGCGGTACGTTCCTCCCCGACGCGGAACAGGAAGTGCTCCTGACGTGGCGCAACACGAAGGCCGTGCGGCTGGCGCTGTACAGCGTCGACCTGACGAAGGACGCACGTCTCGACGAGCGCCGCCAGTGGTTCGAAACGATCGCCGTCGAAGGCCGCCCGGTCGTGCGGCAGTGGACGTACGAGACGAACGACACCGGCGCGCACGTCCCCGTCAACGAGCTGATCCGCCTGGAGCCGCGCCTTCCTCTCGGCGCCTACATCCTCACCGCGAGCGCGGAAGGGAAGAGCGCGCGGGCGCTGGTACTGGTCACCGACGCGCACATCCTCGTGCACGCCAGCAACGCGCGCACGACGGTCTACGTGTCGGACGTCGTCACCGGCGAGCCGATCGCGAACGCGCGCGTGCACGTCTGGGAGCGAGCCGACCGCAACGCCTTCCTCGAGCGTGACGCGCAGACGAACGCGCAGGGCGTCGCGCAGATCGAGCACGGCCGAAAGAGCGGTTACGGCGGCACTGTGCTCGTCACCGTCGCCGCTGGCGCGCGGCAGGCGCATCATCAGTTCTACGACTACTCCCACGCGCGCGGTGGCGACGCAAACGCCTACTGGCGCATCTACGCCTTCACCGACCGTCCCGCATACCGGCCCGGCGAGACGGTGCAGTGGAAGATGCTCGCGCGCATCCGCCGGGACGAGGACTGGGTCACGCCGGCCGGGGAATCGCTCGACTACGAGATCACCGACCCTCGGGGCCAGAAGGTTGCCTCGGGCGTCGCGAAGCTGAGCGCGTACGGCAGTTTCTGGTCCGAGCTCCCGGTCACGGCCGAGATGCCCCTTGGCGTCTATCACGTCAACTTCAAATCGAAGGACCAGCACCGCGGCGGCGCGCAGCTCTTCCGCCTGGAAGAGTACAAGCTCCCCGAGTTCCTGGTGAACGTGTCGACGCCGGAAGGGAAGCAGTACCGCACCGGGGAGACGATCGAGGCGACCATCGACGCGACGTATTACTTCGGCGGGCCGGTCGCGAACGCGTCGGTCGAAGTGGTCGTCGAGCAGACGCCGTTCTATCGCTACTGGACACCGTGGCGCGAGTACCACTGGTACTACGACCCGCATCCGCAGTCGTACGGCGGCAACATCGTCAAGCGCGAGACGCTGACGACGGACGGCAACGGCCGCGCGGTCGTGCGCATCGACACGCAGCCCGATCAGGGCGACATGAGCTACCGCATCGAGGCGCGCGTGGTGGACGCGTCGCGGCGTGAGGTGCGCGGCCAGGGCACCGTGCGCGTCACGCGGCAGCGCTACTCGGTGATGGCGCGTCCGGAGCACTACGTGCATCGCCCCGGCGACAGCGTGTCGGTCGAGTTCCAGGCCATCGACGCGAACGACAAACCGGTACAGACGACGGGGACGGTGAAGGTCTTCCGCCGCCGTACAGTCGGAGATCCCGTCCCGCCGCGCTACCTCCGGGGCGTGGTGCGGCCGCCCGTGCACGACGACGAGGAAGTGCTGACCACCAAGCTCACCACCGACGCCGAGGGGAAAGCGACGCTGACGTTCACGCCGAAGTCGGTCGGGTACTACGTGATCCGCTGGGAGAGCACGGACGGGCCGCGCGCGAGAGACGTCATTTCCGCGGAGACCGCGGTGTGGGTGACGGAGCGCGCGACGACGGAGCTCGGCTATCGCGCGGGGAGCCTCGACGTCGTGGTGGACAAAGAGACCATGCGCGCGGGCGAGACGGCGAACGTGATGATCGTCGCTCCCAGCAGCGGGCGCTGGGTGCTCTTCAGCACCAGCGGCGACGACGTCTTCGACACGCAGGTGGTGCGGCTCGACGGCACGGTGAAGCTCGTGCAGATCCCGCTGAACGACAGGCACATCCCGAACTTCTTCGTCACCGCGTCGTCGGTGTTCGACGTGAACGTCTCCACCGACACCGAACAGATCGTGGTGCCGCCGGTGGAGCGCTTCCTCGATGTCGACGTGAAGTCCGACCGCGAGTCGTACGAGCCGCGGCAGGAGGGGACGGTCACCATCACCACCCGCGACGCGGACGGCAAGCCGGTGTCGGCGGAAGTCGCGCTGGCGGTCTCGGATGAAGCCGTGACCGCGATCCAGCAGGACCCGGCCGGCGATCCCAGGCAGTTCTTCTACGGGGAGAAACGGGGGAACCCGCTGCGCATGAGCGCGGGGCTGCACACGCAGCGCTACATCCGGAAGGAAGAGCAGCAGGAGGAGCAGCGGCGGGACAAGGACGAAATGGCCATGGCGAAGCTGCAGAGCGGCGTCGATGGCGGCGTCGTGGGCGGAGTGGTGGCCACTGCTGCCAGCGTCGGCACGAGGGCGAGGCTGGAAGATGCCTCCTCGGCCCCTCCGCCTCCGCCCCCGCCTCCGGCCCCTGTCGCTCCGCCCGTGCAGGCGGTGGCCGAGGAGGCTATCACCGTGACGGAGGGAGCGCCGGCGGAAGCGCCGCCGATCGACGTGCAGGTGCGCTCGGACTTCCGCTCGACCGCACTGTGGCTGCCGGACGTCGTCACGGACCAGAGCGGCACCGCCACCGTCAAGGTCAAATACCCCGAGGCGCTGACGACGTGGCGGGCCACGGCGCGGGCGGCGAGCGCGGGGGCGCAGTTCGGCATGGCCTCGTCGACCGCGCGCACGTCGATGCCGCTGCTCGTGCGGCTGCAGGGGCCGCGGTTCTTCGTCGCGGGCGACCGCGTCACGATCTCCGCGGTGATGAACAACAACACCGATGCGGCGCTCACGGTGACGCCCACGCTCGAAGTCGAAGGGCTGACGCTCGAGACGCGCACGCATGCGGCGGTGACGGTGCCCGCCCATGGTGAGGCTCGCGCGGACTGGCGCGTGGCCGCGGAGAAGGCCGGTCCGGCGAAGCTACGCGTCACCGCACGGGCGTCGCAGTACGGCGACGCGATGGAGCGGACGTTCGCCGTGTACGAGCACGGCATCGACAAGCTGATCGCGCGCAGCGGGAAGATGCGCGGTGACGAGGCGTTGATCCGCCTGGAGCTCCCACGCGACCGCCGCGCGACCGACCTCACCGTGCAGATCGCGCCGACGCTCGCCACCACGATGCTCGACGCGCTGCCGTATCTCATCGAGTTCCCCTACGGCTGCACCGAGCAGACCATGTCGCGCTTCCTCCCCGCCGCCGTCGTGGCCCGGACCATCGAGAAGCTCGGCCTCGGCAAGGCTCGCATCGCCGGCAAGGACCTCGACGCGGTGACGAAGGCCGGCATCGCCCGCCTGTACGACATGCAGCACGGCGACGGGGCGTGGGGCTGGTGGAAGGAAGGGAGCAGCGACCCGTTCATGACCGCGTACGTCGTGTGGGGCTTCGCCATCGCGCGCGACGCGGGGCTGCGCATCGACGAAGGGCGCGTGAACCGCGCGGCGGGATGGCTCGAGCTGAACCTCGTGCAGCGCGAGGACTCGGTGCAGGACCAGGCGTGGATGCTCCACGCGCTCTCGGCCTGGCAGAAGGCGCCGGGCCCGAACGCGCGCAAGGCGTTCGACAACGTCTGGAAGAACCGCGAGAAGCTGTCGGCGTACTCGCGCGCGCTGTTCGCGCTGGCCGCGCATCGCTGGGGCGAGGCCGAGCGCGCGAAGGTAATGATCCGCAACCTCGAGGACGGCGTCCGCATCGACAAGACGCCCGATCAGTCGGTGTTGCTGAAGGGGGAGACCGCCGCCGAGACCATGCAGACGGCGCACTGGGGCGCGCGCGGTTTCTGGTGGCGCTGGTACGAAGGCCCGGTCGAGACCACCGCGTTCGCGCTGCAGGCGCTGGTCACGATCGATCCGCAGAACAAGCTCGTCGAGCCGGTGATGAACTGGCTGGTGAAGAACCGCCGCGGGCGGCAGTGGAACAACACGCGGGACACGGCCATCGCCCTGCTGGCGATGAACGACTACCTCGAGCGCAGCGGCGAGCTGACGGGCGACGTCGCGTACGAGCTGTCGGTCAACGGACGGGTCATCGCCACGAAGACCCTGACGGCCAAGGAAGTGCTCGAGGCGCCGAGCCGCTTCCCGGTCGACGCGGCGGCGCTGACGGATACCACGCAAGAGATCCGCATCCGCCGCACGGGCGGCAAGGGGCCGATCTATTTCTCGGCCGAGGCGCGGTTCGTGTCGCTGGAGGAGCCGGTGAAGGCGGCGGGGAACGAGATCTTCGTGCGCCGCGAGTACTTCCGGCTCGCCCCGCGGCCGACGCTGCTCAAGGGCACGCAGTACGACCGCCTGCCGCTGCGCGACCAGGAGTCGGTGAAGAGCGGCGAGCGGGTGGAGGTCGTGGTCACGATCGACTCGAAGAACGACTACAGCTACCTGCTCTTCGAGGACCTCAAGCCGGGCGGGATGGAAGCGGTCGAGCTGCAGAGCGGGCAGCCTCTGTTCGCGCAGTCGAAGACCAAGGGCGCGGTGTGGGTGTACCAGGAGCTGCGGGACCGCAAGGTGGCGATGTTCATCGACCAGTTGCCGCAGGGGCTGTGGGAGATCCGGTACACGCTGCGCGCGGAGGTGCCGGGCTCGTTCCACGCCCTGCCGCTGCTGGGACAGGCGATGTACGTCCCGGACGTACGCGCGAACGGCGATGAGGTGCGGGTGACGGTGGAGGAGTGATCTCGTAGCGTCTTGGAGTGCAGCCTGTCATCCCGAGCGTAGCGAGGGACCTGGGTGGGCGGGGCGCGAGGCACATGGTTCGCGCCCCGCCCGCCCAGGTCCCTCGCTCGACGCTCGGGATGACAGGGGGGACTGCCTCCGCACTCCAGACGGGCTAGAGCGTGCGGTGGAGCACGAGCATGGTTACGTCGTCGCTGGTCGCGAGGGCGTCCACCAGCTCGCGCGCCGAGGTGGTCTTCGCGAGCAGGCGCTTCAACCCCGCCACGCCCAGCTCCTCACCTTCAACCACCGACTCCGTCACCCCGTCGCTGTACAACACCAGCGAGTCGCCTTCCCCCAGCCACGTCGTCGTCGTCCGCCAGCACGCATTGGGCAACACCCCGAGGATCGGCCCGGTGGACTCGATCTCCTCGATCGCGCCGGACTTCCGCACCACCAACGGCGGCGGATGCCCCGCATTCGCCAGCGTCAACTTGCCGTCGTCGCGCAGCCACCCGATCACCGCCGTGGCGAAACGGTTCCGCGGGATCAGCGGCGCGAGGAACTCGTGCAGGCGCAGCGTCGTCTGCGCCGGATCGCACTCCGTCGAGGCGCACGACGCGATGCGCTGCTCGAGCTCCTCCTGGATCATCGCCATCACGATCGCCGCCGGCAGACCCTTGCCGGCGACATCGCCCAACGCCAGCCACAGCCGGTTGTCGTACCGGTGCGTGAAGTAGAAGTCCCCCGTGAACGTCCGCGCCGCGCGCGACACCGCCTGCACGTCAATCCTCGGGCTTACGACGCGATCGCGAACGGCTGGCATCGCCGACACGGGCGAAATCCTTTCTCTACCGCTTCGTCCGCCGCGCGAAAAGGGACGCGATTTTCTTCGCGGATCCTCCTCGCGTCTTTGCAGGTCGGGAAGCAGACGATCTTCGTGGTCTTCGAGCCGATGTACCGCACGCCTTTGCGTCCGAGGTTCTCCAGGGCGTCGACATCGACCCCTTCGCGGCGGAGCATCTCCCGCTTCAGCGCCGGGCCGAACGCGTACTGCCCCACGCCGCCGGCCGACGGCACCACGCGGTGGCACGGCACCACGAACGGCACGGTGTTCTTCGCGCACACGCTGCCCACGGCGCGCACGGCCTTCGGACGGCCCACCTGGCGGGCCACCCATTCGTACGTGCGCACCTCGCCGCGCGGGATCTTCGTCAGCGTGCCGAGGACGTCGCGCTCGAGGTCCGTGAGCTCGTCCGTCCAGTCCACGCGCGGCTTCTCCACGCCCTCGCCCTGCAGCGCGGCCTGCACCTGCTTGCGCAGCGCGTCGGGGAGCGTCCCGGACTTCAGCGTGCAGCCGCAGCGGGCGGTGTACGCGGCGTGGAACTCCTCGAACGAGCCGCGATGGATCATGCGGATGCCGCGGTCGGAGAACGCGACCCACACGTCGCCGACCTGCTCGTAGGAATCGGCCAGCGCGTCCTTGCACGAGCGCGGCGGCATGGCGGCGAGCGACTTGATGCTGCGGGCCAGGTCGTCGCAGTCGTTCACCGAGGCTTCGCACGAGGAGCAGGTGCGGAGGTGCTCGTCCACCGCACCGCGCTCATCGGCCTGCAGCTCGCCGGTGCGCAGAGCGTCGACTCGAGTCAGTACGGATCTACACTGCATGGGCTACTCCCTTCTTTTCCAGGGCGTCCCGCAGCAGCTTGAGGCTGCGGAACACCTTCCCGCGGAGCGACGACTCCGTCGCCCCCACGGTCTTCGCGATATCGGCGTACGACATGTCCTCCATGAACCTGAGCACGATCAGCTCGCGCGCCTCGACCGGCAGCCCGGCCATGGCGTCGCGGAGGAGCTGGGCGTCCTGCTGGCGCTCGAGGTCGGTCGAGCCGTGCTCGCGCACGAACGGCCCGATCCGGCCGTCGTCGAAGCTCTCCAGCGGCTGTTCAAGGGCCCGGGTCTTCGAGCGGCGCTTGTTGAGGCAGAGGTTGCGGACCATCTTGAAGAGCCACGGCCTCAGGGCGAGCGCGGCGCAGCGGGCCTCGTCGTACTGGCGGGTCAGCGCGCGGTGCGCGCGGAGCATCGCGTCCTGCACGACTTCCTGCGCGTCGAACGTGTTCTGCAGGATGCCGTGCGCGTAGCCGTAGAGGGCCGGCTCGAAGCGGTCGATGAGCCGCTCGAGAGCCCCCGGCTCCCCGCGATGGACCGAAACCGCAAGGTTCTCCTCGGAGAGCTCCCGGAGGGCTACGGCGCTGCCGCCGGTCCATGAGTTCTTCATATCGGGCATAACACGGGGTGGAGAGCTTTCGTTCGCGAACGATGAACGATGAACGATGAACGGGGAACGGGGAACGGGGAACGCTTGCGTGTTCATCGTTCATCGTTCATCGTTCCGCGTTCAACCCATGCCTGTCCTCCTGACTGCAGAAAATCTCACCAAATCCTACGGCTCGCGCCCGCTCTTCGAGAACCTCTCGTTCACCCTCGACGAAGGCGACCACGTCGGCCTGGTCGGGCCGAACGGGTCGGGCAAATCGACGCTGCTGAAGATCCTGGCCGGGGTCGAGGACGCCGATTCCGGGACCTGCGCGCTGCGCAAGGGGCTGCGCGTCGGCTATGTGCCTCAGGATCCGGTATTTGCGCCGGGCAAGTCGGTCGAGGACGTGCTCCTGGAGGCGCTGCAGGGCGACGTGGCGCTCGACGACCACGAGAAGCACGGCCGCGTCGCCGTCGCCCTCGGCAAGGCCGGCTTCCTCGACCGCGAGCAGCAGACGGACGTGCTCTCCGGAGGCTGGCGTAAGCGGCTGGCCATCGCGCGGGAGCTGGTGCGCGAGCCGGACGTGCTCCTCCTGGACGAGCCGACGAACCACCTCGACGTGGAGGCCATCCTGTGGCTCGAAGGCCTGCTGCGCAGCGAGCCGGAGGCGTTCGTGGTCGTCAGCCACGACCGCTATTTCCTCGAGAACGTCGCCCGGCGGATGCTGGAGCTGAACCGCGCCTATCCGGGCGGCCTGCTGCAGAGCGAGGGCACGTACAGCGACCTGCTGGAGCGGCGCGACGAGGTGCTGCGCAACGAGGCCGCGTATCAGGAGACGCTGGCGAACCTCGTCCGCCGGGAGATGGAATGGCTGCGCCGCGGCCCGAAGGCGCGCACGACGAAGGCGAAGGCGCGCATCCAGAACGCGGAGCGGCTGATCGACGACCTCGCGGAGAGCCGCGACCGCGCGGTCTCATTCAACGCGGAGATCGAGTTCAACGCGTCGCAGCGGAAGACGAAGCGGCTGTGGGCGGGACGGGGACTGGCGAAGCGCCAGCTCTTCCGCAACCTCGACGTTCTCCTTACCCCCGGCGTCCGCCTGGGCGTCCTCGGCCCGAACGGGTCGGGCAAGACGACGCTGCTGCGCGTGATCATCGGAGAGCTGGAGCCGGACGCGGGGACGATCGAGAAGGCCGACGGCCTGCGCATCGTCTACTTCGAGCAGAACCGCGAGTCGCTCGATCCGACGCTGACCCTCAAGCGCGCGCTGGCGCCGGAGGGGGACAGCGTCCTGTACGCGGGCCGGTCGATCCACGTCGCCGGCTGGGCGAAGCGTTTCCTGTTCCGCGCCGAGCAGCTCGAGACCTCGGTCTCGCGGCTGTCGGGAGGCGAAAAGGCGCGCATCGTCCTCGCGCGGCTGATGCTCCAGCCGGCGGACCTGCTGGTGATGGACGAGCCGACGAACGACCTTGACATCCCCACGCTGGACGTGCTCGAGGAATCGCTGCTGGAGTTCCCGGGCGCGCTGGTGCTGGTGACGCACGACCGCTACCTGCTCGACCGCGTCTCGACGCGCGTGCTGGCGCTGGACGGCAAGGGCGGCGCGGAGTACTTCGCGGACTACTCCCAGGCCCTGCAGGCGCTGCAGAGCACGGAGCGCCGAGGACAGAGCGCAGAAGCTCCCGCACAACCGCCAACCGCCAACCCTTCGACTCCGCTCAGGGCAGGCCGCCAACCGGCAACTGCCAAGCCCAAGCGCCTCGGCTACCTCGAACAGCGGGAGTTCGACTCCATGGAAGCGAACGTTCTCGCGGCGGAGGAGCGTCTCGAGGAAGCGAAGCGGCGCGCGGAGGATCCGACGATCGCCGCGGACGCGAACGCGCTGCAGCAGCGCTACGCGGAGCTCAGCGCGGCACAGGCCGAGGTGGACCGGTTGTACGCGCGCTGGGCGGAGCTGGAAGCGAAACTGTAGGTCTGGAGTGCGGAGGCAATCGCCTCCGCACGCCGGTATCCCTACGGGCGGCGCCGTGCGGCGTGGCGCTGCGGGGTGCGCGCGGCGACCTGCGGCACGTGCATCGGACGCGGCTGGTGCGACGCCGGCGCGGGCGCCTCGGTGTAATCGAAGCCTTCGACGCGTTTGCGCGCGATGGTCTTCTTGATCATCCGCTCGAGGTCGCGCACGTACGGCTCGTCGTCCGGAGTGACGAAGCTGATGGCGTCGCCGACCGCGTCCGCGCGGCCCGTGCGGCCGATGCGGTGCACGTAGTCCTCGGCGTGCATCGGGAAGTCGAAGTTGACGACGTGGGAGATGCCTTCGACGTCGATGCCGCGCGAGGCGATGTCCGTGGCGACGAGCACGCGCGCGCGGCCGCTCTTGAACGCGTCCAGCGCGGCGACGCGCTGGCTCTGCGAGCGGTTCGAGTGCAGGGCCGCGGCGTTGATGTTGTGGGCCTTCAGCTTGCGCACGATCTTGTCCGCGCCGTGCTTCGTACGCGAGAAGATCAGCACCGAGTCGAGCGACTGGTCGCGCAGCAGGTGGGCGAGCAGGTCGATCTTGCGGCTCTTGGAGACGGGGTAGAGGAACTGCGTGACCGAATCCGCGGGATTGGAGCGGCGTCCGATCTCGACGGTCTCCGGCGCGCGGAGGAACTCGCCGGTGATCTTCTCGATGTCGCTGGAGAGCGTCGCGGAGAAGAGGAGCGTCTGCCGCTGTTTCGGCAGCGCGTTCACCACGCGGCGGATCTGCGGGAGGAAGCCCATGTCGAGCATGCGGTCGGCTTCGTCGAGGATCGCGATCTCGACTTCGCGCAGGGAGACGTGACCGCCGCTCATGAGGTCGAGCAGGCGGCCGGGAGTGGCGACGATGACGTCCACGCCGCGGCGGACGGCGTCGATCTGCGGGTTCTCGCCGACGCCGCCGAAGATCGTGGCGCAGCGGATACGGAGGTGCCGTCCGAGGAGGCGGACGTTTTCATCGATCTGCAGGGCGAGCTCGCGCGTCGGCGCGACGATGAGGGCGCGCGCGTTCCGCGACTGCGGCTTCGCGGTGATGCGCTCGAGGAGCGGCAGCACGAAGGCCGCCGTTTTGCCGGTGCCGGTCTGGGCGATTCCGATCAGGTCGCGGCCCGCGAGAACGCGGGGAATCGCGGCGGTCTGGATCGGGGTGGGCTGGGTGTAGCCGGCGTCGGCGATGGACTGAAGAAGCTTCGGGCCAAGCCCGAGTGTAGAAAAAGACATGCCCCCGCCCCAACGGCAGGGGTCTATCTCCAATTCCCTGAGGCGAAAAGGATTAGTCCTTCTTCGCTTCGCCCGCGGCCTTCACCGCGGCCGCGCGCGCAACGCGGTCTTTCTCCCGCTGCGCCGTGCGGCGCTTCTTCGCGATGGCCGCGCGGGCCTTCTCACCATTGATCTTCGACATGATTCCCTCCGAGTCCCGACCATATCAATTCGGCGGTGCGCAGTATTCCTCCGGAGTCTGCTTCGAGACCACGAACGCCCGCTACGCGTGCACGCCGGGCGCTTCGCGGCCGGTCTTCTCGACGTACTCCACGTACGACCCGCCGTACGTCAGCGGCTCCGGATGGTCCTCGGGTGCGAGCTCGAGGACGCGGTTGGCGAGGCCGCGCAGGAAGGTGCGGTCGTGGGAGACGAAGAGCATCGTGCCGTCGAAGTCCTTCAACGCCTCGACGAGCATTTCCTTCGTGGCGAGGTCGAGGTGGTTGGTCGGCTCGTCGAGGACGAGAAAGTTCGGCGGATTGAGGAGCATGCGCGCCATCACCAGCCGCGATTTCTCGCCGCCGCTGAGGGAGCGGACGCGTTTGTCGGCGTCGTCGCCGGAGAACTGGAAGGCGCCGAGGAGGTTGCGCAGCGTCCCGATGCCTTCCAGCGGAAAGTCCTTCTGCATCTGTTCCATGACCGTGAGGTCGGCGTCGAGCAGGTCCAGCGACTGCTGGGCGAAGTAGCCCATCTTCAGGCTCGCGCCGAGGCGCACGGAGCCGCTGTCGGGCGTCAAGGCGCCGGCCACCATCTTGAGCAGCGTCGATTTGCCCGCGCCGTTCTTGCCCATCACGCACCAGCGCTCGCCGCGGCGCACCTGGAAATCGAATCCGTCGTAGATGGTGCGCTTGCCGAAGCTCTTGTGGACGTCCTTCAACGCCACCACGTCCTCGCCCGACCGTTGCGGGCTGCGGAAGTCGAACTTCATGACCTTGCGCTTCTTCGGCGGCTCGATGCGCTCCTGCTTCTCCAGCATCTTCACGCGGCTCTGCACCTGCGCGGCCTTCGCGGCGTGCGCGGTGAAGCGGTCGATGAACCGCTGCTCCTTGGCCAGCTTGGCCTGCTGGCGCGCGTACGCCGCTTCCTGGTTGGCCTCGCGGATCTCGCGCTCGCGCACGTAGAAGTCGTAGTCGCCGGAGTAGGTGAGGATGTCGCCGTCGTCGATCTCGATGACCTTGGTCACGAGGCGGTTCATGAAGTCGCGGTCGTGCGAGGTCATGAGGATCGTCGCGGGCACGGAGCGCAGGAAGCGCTCCAGCCAGACGATGGACTCGATGTCGAGATGGTTCGTCGGCTCGTCGAGCAGCAGCACGTCGAACTTGCCGAGGAGGATCTTGGCCATCGACACGCGCATCTTCCAGCCGCCGGACAGCGCGCCGACGTCGCCGTCGATCTGCGCGTCCTCGAAGCCGAGGCCGTGCAGGACCTCGCGGGCGCGTGCCTCGAGCTCGTAGCCGCCGAGGTGCTGATACTCCTCCTGCACCGCGCCGAAGCGCTCCAGCACCTGGTCGTAGTCCTCGCGCGACGGATCGCCCATCGCGTGCTCCAGCTCGATCAGCTCGTGATGCAGGTCGCCGAGGCGGCCGCTGCCGGCGATCGCTTCGTCGAGCACGGGGCGCCCGCTCATCTCGTCTACCTCTTGTTTGAAGTAGCCGATGGCGACCTTCTTCGGCACGTTCACCACGCCGTCGTCCGCCGCCTCTTCGCCCGTGATCATGCGGAAGAGCGTCGACTTGCCCGCGCCGTTGGGGCCGACCAGGCCGGCTTTCTCGCCCGGATTGAGCTGGAACGACGCCTCGACGAAGAGGACCTGTTTCCCGTACTGCTTGCTGACGTTGGCGAAGGAGATCATGCGCGGCGGTCAACACGACCGCCGCGCGGAGTATTGCCAGCTCAGCCGAGGATGCCTGTCATCCTGAGCCGGCGGAGCGCGGCGAAGGATCCCCTGCCGAGAGCACGAGCAGCGCGCAAATCAGGGGGTCCTTCGCCGTCTTCGCGGCTCAGGATGACACTGCAGCGCGCAGTGCCCGCGCTTCGGCGAGGAGCGCGGCCACGGCGTCGTGCGCGTCGTCTTCCTGCTCGTCCGGGTCGCCGAGGCCCGCGTTGCGCTGCATGCGCACCCCTTCCCGCACCAGGTCCCGGATCTCCTCGGCGTTGTCGACCCCGCGGAAGTAGGCCACGTGCATCGGCTCGCTGCCTTTGCTCTGCTGCCCCTCCGCCGATCCCCGGCCACCACCTCCGGCGGTTTTGACTTCCACGTCGGCGATGCCGAGGAAGCGCTGGAGCGGGCCCTGGCGGACGGCGATGTTCTGGACGTTCGCCAGCGCCACCGTCTTCTCGCGCACCGTGGCGATGCCTTCGCGGATGCGGATGGCGCGGTCCGAGAGCATGTACCAGCGCATCTCGTAGTCGAGGCGCACGATCATCCAGCCGAGGACCACCTCGAACGCGAAGACCAGCCAGCCGAAGACCTCGGCCATGCGCAGGAGCCAGATGACGAAGCGCGGGACGCGGGTATCCGCCACGACGCCGACGAAGTAGATGGCCCACAGCAGGCCGCCGACGGCGAGCAGTTGCGCGAACGCCCAGCGGATCAGGCGCAGCTTGAAGAAGTTCGGCGCGGCGCGAAAGACGCGCGGCGGCGATCCGGGCGGAGGCTCGGGCGTGCGCGGCACGCGCAGGAGCCGCAGCGTGAAGTCGCGCCAGGTCATCGCTTCTCCAGCGCCTCGCGCACGGCGCGCAGCTCGGCGGCGACTTCGCGCAGGGCGGAGGCGAGATCGTCTTTCGGCGCGGGCGCCGCCGCGGCCGGGCCGCGCACGCCACGCATCTTCGTGTACAGGAAGTCCCGCACGGCCTCGAACTCGTGCAGGCCCTCGATGGTCATCTCGGCGGCGGCGCTCGCGCTGGCGGTCTGGATCTGGATGCGCGCGAGGCGCAGCCAGCGCTCGAGGATGTTGCTGGTCAGGTGGATGTCCTGGATGCGCGCGTAGGTGAGCGTGATCTCCCGCCGGAAGAGGATGCCCCAGCGCATGGAGATGCCTTCCTCGTCGAACTCGTACCGCATCGTGTGGTAGCGGAAGTAGAGATAGATCAGCGGAACGAAGAAGAGCGGGCCGAGGAGAAGGGAGGAGAAGACGTAGTACCGGAACAGCGCCGGGGAGGGGCGGTGAATGGCGAAGATGTGCTGCTCGAGGGAGGACTGCACGGGGAGATGCTACTCCGAGGGGGCAGGGGACAGGGCGCAGGAGCGGAGCGCAAAGGGCAGAGGGCAGAGCGCAGAAAGAGGGCGCAGGGCGGGGGCCTGTCCCCTGCGCCCTGCGCCCTGCGCCCTGAATTACGGGTTGCTGTTGGGAGCGGGCCCGATGGTGGTCCCGCCCGGCTGAGTGGCTTCACTGATGCCGCGCTCCGGCGTGCAGCCGTTGCCGAGAGCGGTGGCGTCGAAGTCGCCGGCGTAGCCGGCAGGCGACTGCAGCGAGACGACGACCCAGTTCTGCGTCGCGTCGCCGTCGCCCGCGACGGTGTCGAGGTTGAAGTACGTCCAGCCGGCCTGCGAGCCGTTCGTCACCTGCGGCATCTCGGGGTCATCCGCGGCGAGCAGCGACGTCTCCGGCAGCGTCAGCGGTCCGGCGGATGCGAACGGGTTCTCGTGCTCGTCGAACACGACCACCTCGCGCACGGGCAGGGCCGCGTTGTTCGCGTAGTCGGCACACTGCGAGCCGGCGCCCGTGGTCCCCTGACGCCAGATCTTGTAGAACGTTTCGTACTGCAGCGGTCCGCCTTCGAACCAGCGCGCGTGGAAGGTCGACGGCAGCGGCTGGCGCGCGTCGCTGGTCGTGCCGGCCGAGTACCGCTCGTAGAACGTGCCCGGGAAGTTCACGCGGTTGTGCGCCGTGGTGCGGGTCGCCGGCGTTCCGCCCTCGGGGATCGCACGGATGTGCACGAGCGGGTTGATCTGCGCGCTCTGCGTGGTGGTGTCGATCTGCTGGTACTCCCCCGTCAGCACGTTGTCGTAACGGACGTCCTGGGAGAAGTACGCCGGCTCGTTCGGCTGCGCGAAGAAGCAGTTCCCCACCACGTCGATGGTCGCGTAGCCGACCGCGTTCTCGTGCACGGTGCCGACCGGAGCGCAGGCCGGAAAGACCGAGCCGAGCGGAGGAATGACGCCCAGGGTGAAGGCGCTCTGCATGCGCTGGATGTAGGCGTCGTCGAGCTGGCCCGGCATCCGGTCGCAGAACTGCCCGTTGTTCTGCGTGTCCGGATCCGACAGCGGCCCGCGCGGGCTGAACTCGTAGCCCGTGCCCGTATCCGGCGCGATGATCCCGCGGACGATCACGTCGAACAGGTTGATCGGCTGCACGTCGTACCCGGTCAGATACATGTTGAACGAGATCACCGGGAAGCTGTATTCGGTCCAGAGCGTGACGCGCACGACCCGGTCGGCGTCCGTCACGTTCGTGATGGTGAAGATGGTCGTGTCCGTGGCCGGCCCGAACTCGGTGCTCACTTCGAAATAGGGGAGCAGCAGCGTGGCCGCCGGCGCGACGGAGATGTCGCACGTGTCGTCGTTGTTCGTCGTGCGAGGCCCGCCGTTGCCGACGCCGAAGGTCGCGGACATTGCAGGGATCGCGAGCAGCACCAGAAAGAGAACGCTCAGAATTCGTTTCATGGAAGCTCCTTTGAGAACTGAGGGTGTCGGGAAGTGCGAATAACTATCTTTCGTAGACCACAACCTCCTTGCGGGATCTGGGGGGACGGTTCCTCGGGTTCCTCGGAGTTCCTCGGGGTTCCTCGGGGGAAGGGGGACGATTCAATCCCTTCCCTCCGAGGAACTCCGAGGAACCCGAGGAACCCGAGGAACCCGAATCCGGACCGCCGCCCGGGCGACGGCGGTCCGACTGCGGGGCCTGCGAGGCCTAGGGGTTAGTGTTGGGTGCCGGGCCGATGGTGGTGCCGCCCTGCTGCGTCGCTTTGCTCACGCCGCTCGGGGCGCTGCAGCCGTTGCCGAAGGCGGTGGCGTCGAAGTCGACCGAGTAACGGCCCTGCGAGCGCATGGAGACGACGACCCAGTTCTGCGTTGCCTCCTCGTCTTCCGCGTCGCTGTCCAGGTTGAAGTACGTCCAGCCGCTGAGGGCGCCGTTGGTCATCTGCGGCAGGCTGTCGTCTTCGATGGCGAGCAGCGCGGTGCCGGCGAGACCGAGAGGCAGGGGCTCGTTGTCCGCGCGTGCGACGAAGTTCTCGTTCTCGTCGAACACCACCACGTCGACGGCGGGCATCACGTTGTCCCCGTAGCTCGCACACGTCGCGCCGGTGCCGGTGGGCACTTCGCGCCAGACCTTGTAGAACGTCTCGAACTCGAGCGGGCCGCCCTGGATCCAGCGCGCGCCGAACGTCGACGGCAACGGCTGGCGGGCGTCGCTGCGCGTGTCGGTCGAATAGTTCGCGTAGAACGTGCGCTCGAAGTTCGTGCGATTCTCCGCGCCCGTGGTGCGGCTCGCCGGCGTGCCGCCCTCGGGGATGGCGCGGATGTGGACGAGCGGGTTGGCCTGCGCGTAGTTCTGCTGCGAGTCGACCTGCTGGTAATCGCCGGTCAGCACGTTGTCGTAGCGGAGGTCGGTCGTCCAGTAGCCGGTCTCGTTCGGCTGCAGGAAGCCGCAGTTGCCGACGACGTCGATCGTGGCGTAGCCGGTCGCGAAGTCGTGCTCCCCGCCGACGTTCGCGCAGCCCGGAAGGGTGCCGATCGGATTGACGCGTCCTTCGAGAAACGCCGACTGCATGCGGTTGATGTACGAGTCGTCGAGCTGGCCGGGGAGACGATCGCACCGGGACAGGTCGAGCGACCTGTTCACGTCCGAGAACTCGCCGCGGTCCTCGATGACGGTGCCGGTGCCGCCGTCGGGCGCGATGATGCCGCGGGCGATGATGTCGAACAGATTGATGGCCTGCACGTCGTAGCCGGTCAGGAAGATGTTGAAGCTGATGACCGGGAAGCCGTAGTCGGTCCAGAGCGTGACGCGCGCGATGCGGTCGAGGTTGGTGACGTTGGTGATGGTGAAGAGCGTCGTCCGGCCGGTGGCCGGGACCTCGGTGTCGACCTGGAAGAAGGGAAGCAGGAGCGTCGCGGCGGGCAGGACGGCCACGTCGCAACTGTCGTCGTTGTTGGTGGTGCTCGGGCCGCCGTTGCCGAAGGTCGCAGCGGGCGCCGGCACGGCGAGCAGGCTGAGAGCGAGGAGCGTGAGAATGCTCGGAAGTCTTTTCATGGTCGGCTCCTTTACGGCGTCGTATTCGGGGACGGTCCGATCGGACCGGCGCCACCCTCGGAGATCTCGCTTTCATTGACCCGCGGCGAGCAGCCGTTGCCGAAGGCCGTGGCGTCGAAGTCTCCCGAATAGCGTCCCTCGGCGCGCATGGAGGAGATCACCCACGCCTGTTCGGCGCGCGTGGCCGTCGTGCTTCTGCTGTCGAGGTTCATGTAGGCCCACCCCGCGCGCGCGGCGTTCGGCACCACCGGGAAGTAGTCGCCGTCGGCGATGTTGATCAGCGCCGCGGCCGGAAGGTCCTGGGCCTCCGGGGGCCGGGGAGGATCGCCCCCCGGCGGGACGGCCTGGCCGAAGGCGTTCTCGGCCTCGTCGAAGAGGACGAACTCGGCGACGGTCGTGTAGTCGTTATCGATGCCGCAGGCGCCTGCATTGCGCCCGGTGAGCTCGCGCCAGATCTTGAATGCGGTCTGGAATCCGCCCGCTCCGCCGTTGATCCAGCGGGCCAGGTACCGGGACGGCAGCGGCTGGCGCGCGTCGGAGGGAGTGTCGCCCGAGACGAACCGGCCGTAGAACGTGTGCGGGAAGTTCACGGCGGACATCGCGCCGTTGCGCGACTGCTGGGTGCCGCCCTCGGGGATGGCGCGGATGTGCACCAGCGTGCCGCCCTGCGCGTAGGCATTGGCGGGATTGAGCTGCTGGTACTCGCCCATGAGGACGTTGTCGTAGCGGATGTCCTGGGTGAAGTAGGCCTCGTCGGTGGGGAGCGCGTCGCTGCACCGCGCGACGACGTCCATCGTGGCGTAGCCGATGGCGTTGGTGTGGGTGTTGCCGACGACGCACGCGGCGTCGTTCGGCAGCGGATAGGCGCCCAGGGTGAAGGCGTGCTGCATCAGCGTGACGATGGCCGGATCGAGGTGCGGGATGTCCGTGCAGTTGGTCACGTCGCGCCCCGACCCGGCGGATCGGGACAGCTCGCCGACGGGCGACACCGACGTGCCGGTGCCCTCCTCGCCGCCGATCCGGCCGGTGTAGATCACGTCGCGGAGGTTGATGCTCTGGACGTCGTAGCCGGTGAGATAGATGTTGAAGGAGACGACCGGGTAGCCGTAGTCGGTCCAGAGCGTCACGCGGACGACCTGCGCGCGGTCGGCGACGTTCGTGACGGTGAACAGCGTCGTCTCGCCGTTGAAGTCGTCGAGGTCGACTTCGAAGTACGGCAGCAGCAGCGTCGCCGCGGGCAGAGCGGTCACGTCACAGCTGTCGTCGTTGTCGGTGGAGCGCGGCCCTCCGATGGAGAAGGTGTCGCCGAGGAGAGGAACTGCAGCCAAGAGGAGTACTACGACCGGGACCAGACAACGGTACGTCATATCGGACCCTCCAGGACGGGGAGAATAGTCGCGCCGGCCAGGAGGAATCAAGAGTTATTTTGATCGTAATAAGCTGACGGCTAGCGCGCGCTGGCGGTCCTGGTGGCGCCTGCGCCGCGCTCCACGCGCGCGTCGAGATGCGCGAGGAAGCCGGCGAAGATCCGTTCGCTTCCCGCCGGGGAGGTCTGCTCTTTCGACAGCTCCTCGACCCAGGCCCCCGTGCGCAGCTCGAGCGACGGGTCGCGGGTGAGCATCTTGATGAACATCTCCGACACCGCGAACTGCGGCGGGAGCTTCACGTCGCGCTCCTTGGCCGCCGCTTCGAGCGCCGTGCGCGTCGCGGGCCCGAGCTCGGCCATCTTCCCGACCACCGTCGTCTCGATCTGACTGGCGCCGGGGGTGATGACCACGATGTCGTTGTTCTTCGGATCGAACAGGTCGCTCGCGTCGATGATGCCGCGCGTCGCGGGGAGGAACAGCTTGTCGCCGTTGTCGCGGTTGAGCTTGCGGTAGATCTCGGGCCGCAGCAGCCGCCCGGAGTTGCACGCGCTGATGATGATGTGCTTCACGCCCACCGGCTCGAGCCACTCCTGCAGCGCGCCGACGGAGATGTACGACCGGTCGTCCTTCGCGTCCTTGCCGGTCTGGACCTTCAGCCCCTCGCCGTTCGTGCCGTGCGTCTCGAGGATCAGCGTCTTGATGCGCCGCGCCGGGTCGCTGACGTTGTTCGCGTGGATCCCGCTGAGGATCTCCAGCCAGTCCGCGCTGTCGAAACAGGCGAAGCCCAGGGCCTGATAGAACCGGCAGTTGCCGGGCACGCTGAGATCGGGGCTGAAGACGATGCCCACGCCGTTGCCGATCTCCCCGATGCCCGCGGCGGGCGCGGCGGGCCACGCCTTCGCGAGCAGGACCGGCGTGCGATCGGCGCCCTGCGCGACGAGCGCACAGGCGAACAGCAGGACGAAGACAGGGAGGCGTTTCATGGTCGTGCGCCGGGCGGCGCTCCAGCCGCCCGGCCTCGTCGAGGGCTTAGTCCTTCCTCATGCGGCGGCGCGACTCGGTAGCGGTCGTGTCGTCGTCGTCGTCATCGTCGTCATCGTCATCGTCAACGGTCGTGCCGCTGGTCATGCTCGTGTCGTTGCTGCTGGTCGAGCTGGTCGTGGTCGTGGTGCCGGTGCTCAGATTGCTCGTGGTCGAGTTGTCCGTCGTGTTCGAGCTCAGCGAGCCCGTGCCCGAGATCGTCGCGGTGTTGTCCGTCGTGCCGGACATGCTCGTGCCGCTCGTACCGCTGACGCTGGTGGTGTTCGTCGCGCCGGTGGTCAGGTTGGTCGTGACGGCGGTCGTGTCGACCGTGCTGGTGCCCGTGCTGCTGCCGGTCGCGTTGTGGGTGTGGCCCTGCATGGTCGTGGAGCCGGTGGCGCTCACCGTCGCCTGGTCTCCCGTGCTGGGCGTCGTGTCGCTGGGGTTGGTATCCGTGCCGCTCGACGCCATCGTCGCGTCGGTCGTCACCGTGGTGTCGGTGCCGGTATCCGTCGAGGCGCAACTGACGAGGGCGATGCAGAGAATCGAAAGGGCGATGAAGGGCGTTCGTTTCATGATGTTCTGATCTCCTCCTGTTTACGCCCACGGCCATTTCAAAACTCGAACCCACTCCATCGCTGAGGACGGCATTCCGGCACGCCAATGTAGGGCGCGGCTTCAGCCCGCCCCTCGGACGGGGAGGGGGGAACGCCCGCCCACGAAGGGGCGGGCTGAAGCCGCGCCCTACATTCTTGGGCTACGGCCGCGGGCCGAGGGGCTCCGTGCCGCGGGTCATGTTCGTGTACGGGGCCGGCGGCGAACAGCCGTTGCCGAGGGCCGCGCCGTCCATGTCCACCGACAGGTAGCTCGCGGCGCGCATCGACGTGATCGCCCACGCCTGCGACGCCCACGGGCGATCCTCGTCCGGGTCGTCGAGATTCACGTAGATCCACCCGGCGATCGCGCCGTTGGCGGCCTGCGGGAACACCGACGAATCGGCGGTGTGGATGAGGGCCGTGGCCGGGAGGGTCATGGGAAAGAACGCCGGGAATCCCGTAACCGACGGGATGTCGCCCCAGGCGTTCTCCGCCTCGTCGAACCGCACCGTCTCGGTCCACGTCGCGACGTTTTCGTCCCACTCCGCGCAGGTCGTCTCCCGCCCCGTGGCTCCTTCGCGCCAGATCTTGTAGTACGTCGCGTAGTCCGCGGCGCTGCCATGCAGCGAGCGCACGGCCACGGCCGACGGCAGCGGCTGGCGCGCATCCAGCCGCGGCGCGTCGCCGGGCTGGTAGCGCGCGTAGAAGGTCCGCGGGAAGCGCACCCCGGGGATGGCCCGGATGTGGACCAGCGTGGAGCTCTGGGCGAGTCCCTGGTCGAGGCGGAACTGCTGGTAGTCGCCGATCAGCACGTTGTCGTACCCGATGTCCTCGGTCCAGTACTCCTCCGACGCCGGTGAGTTGTCCGAGCAGTTGCGGACCACGTCGATGGTCGCGTAGCCGATCGCGTTCTCGTGGATGTTGCCCACGTTGTTGCAGGCCTGCTCCGCGCCGAAGACCGGGACCACGCCCTCCGAGAACGCGGCCCGCATGCGCGTGAGGTACTCCACCGGCAGCGGCCCGGGGAGCCGCGCGCAGTCGCTGAGGTCGATCCCCAGGTTGCGGCCCGAGAGCGGTCCGCGCTCGGTGAGCTCCGTCCCGTGCCCCGTATCCGGCGCGATGAGCCCGCGCTTGACGACGTCGAACAGGTCGATGGTCTGCACGTCGTAGCCGGTGAGATAGACGTTGAACGCGATCACCGGAAACGCGTAGTCGGTCCACAGCGTCACGCGCGCGATCTGGTCCACCGGACTCACGTTCGTCACCGTGAAGACCGTCCGCTCGCCCATCGCGTCGTCGAGGTCCACCTCGAAGAAGGGGAGCAGGAGCGTGGCCGCGGGGAGCAGCGCGATGTCGCAACTGTCGTCCTCGTTCCGCGGCTCGATCCGCGCCTCCGGCGCCGCGGGCGCCGCGCAGCCGTTGCCGAGCGGGATCGCGCTCACGTCCGTGGAGAAGTCCGCCCGGCGCGTCGACGAGATCACCCAGGCCTGGCTGCCGAATTCATCCCGCTGGCTGCGGTCGAGGTTCAGGTAGATCCAGCCGCCGTTCGACGCGTCCGCGAGCTGCGGGAACGGCTCGTCCCCGGCGGCGGTCTTCGTCGCCGCCGCCAGCTCCACGCGCGCCATGCCGTTGCCCACGGCGTTCTCCTGATCGTCGAACGCAACCAGGTCCGCCACGGCGAGGTTCTCGTCGGCCGCGAACGCGCTGCACGGCGCGCCCGTCCCGGCGCGTCCCTCGCGCCAGATCTTGAGCGCCGTCCCCTCCGTCCACCGCGCCGCGAACTGCGACGGCAGCGGCTGGCGCGCGTCGCGGCGCGGGTTGGCCGCGTCCTGGAAGCGCGCGTAGAACGTGCGCGGGAAGTCCTTCCCGGGGATGGCCCGGATGTGCACCAGCGGTCCGCCCTCGGCGATTCCCTCGCCGACGCGCAACTGCTGGTAATCGCCGAGGAGGATGTTGTCGTTGCGCAGGTCGCGGATCCAGTAGGCGGGATCCAGCGGGGTGTTCGTCGAGCAGTTCCCGACCACGTCGATGGTGGCGTAGCCGACCGCGTTCTCGTGCACGCCGCCGACGTCCTCGCACTCCTCGGAGACCGAGCCGGTCGTCAGCGCCGCGATCGCGCTCGCCGGCACGGCGGCCGGCTCCGCGTCCTCGCACATCGCCAGCTCCGGATCCGCCTCCGAGAACTCCCCGCGCCGGTTCGTCTGCCACGGCGGCGGCTCGTTCGACGCGATCTCGCCCCGCGCCAGGACGTCGTGGAGGTTGAACGAGTACGCGTCGTAGCCCGTGAGGAACACGTTGAACGAGAACACCGGATAGCCGCGGTCCGTCCACAGCGTGACCCGGGCGATGGCGTCGGTGTTGGTCACGTTCGTGACCGTCACCAGCGTCGTCTCGCCGGCCGGGTCGTCGAGGTCCACCTCGAAGTACGGCAGCAGCAGCGTCGCCGCCGGCAGCACCGAGATGTCGCAACTGTCGTCGTTCCGCGTCGTCGCCGCGGAGGCGGTCAGGGTGAGGGATAGAGCGAACAGACTGCAGAGAAAGTTCTTCATGGTCTTGGTCCCAGAGGCTCCGTACCGACAGTGACTTCCGTGATCGGCGCCGCCGGCGAGCAGCCGTTGCCGAGGGCCGCCCCTTCGACGTCCACCGACAGGTTCAGGCCGTCGCGCATCGACGTGATCACCCACGCCTGCGACGCCCAGGGGCGATCCTCGTGCGGGTCGTCGAGGTTCAGATACATCCAGCCGGCGATCGCGCCGTTGTCCATCTGCGGGAAGACCGACGAGTCGTTCGCGGAGATGCGCGACGTCGACGGGAGCACTATGTATTCGTACACCGGGTAGGGCGAATCATTCGGCAGGTCGCCCCACGCGTTCTCCGCCTCGTCGAACCGCACCGTCTCGGTGAAGGTCACCATGTTCTCGTCCCAGGTCGCGCAGGTCCCCTCCCGCCCGGTGATCCCTTCGCGCCAGATCTTGTAATGCGTGTCGTAGCCGTAGACGCTGCCCTGCAGCGAGCGCACGGCCACCGCCGATGGCAGCGGCTGGCGCGCGTCGAGCCGCGGCGCGTCGCCGGACTGGAAGCGCGCGTAGAAGGTGCGCGGGAAGCGCACTCCGGGGATGGCCCGGATGTGGACCAGCGTGGAGCCCTGCGCGAGCCCGTCCGCGACGTATGTCTGCCGGTAGTCGCCGATCAGTACGTTGTCGTACCCGATGTCCTCGGTCCAGTACTCCGCCGCCGTCGGCGGGTTCTCCGCGCAGTTGCGGACCACGTCGATGGTCGCGTAGCCGACCGCGTTGTCGTGCTCGAGGCCGACGTTGTTGCAGCCCTCCTGCGTGCCGAGGCCGGGCACCACACCCTCCATGAACGCGGTCTGCATGCGCGTGACGTACTCCTCCGGCAGTTGGCCGACCAGTTGCGTGCACTCGCCGAGGTCGATCGAGAGGTTGCGGCCCGAGCGCGGTCCGCGGTCCGTGATGTCCGTCCCCGTCCCCGCATGCGGCGCGATGATGCCGCGCTCGATCACGTCGTAGAGGTCGATGGTCTGCACGTCGTAGCCGGTGAGATAGACGTTGAACGTGATCACCGGAAACGCCCAGTCGGTCCACAGCGTGACGCGCGCGATCTGGTCCACCGGGCTCACGTTCGTGATCGTGAAGATCGTCTGCTCGCCGCGCCGGTCGTCGGTGTCCACCTCGAAATAGGGGAGCAGGAGCGTGGCCGCGGGGAGCAGCGCGATGTCGCAGCTGTCGTCCCCGTTCCGCGGCTCGATCCGCGCCTCCGGCTCCGCGGGCGCCGCGCAGCCGTTGCCGAGCGGGATCGCGTCGATGGCGATGGAGCGGTCGGCCGTGCGGGTCGACGACGTCACCCAGGCCTGGCTGCCGAAGTCGTCGCGCTGGCTGCGGTCGAGGTTCAGGTAGATCCAGCCGCCGTTCTCCGCGCCGCCGAGCTGCGGGAACGGCTCGTCCCCGACGGCGGTCTTCGTCGCCGCGGCCAGCTCCACGCGCGCCGTGCCCTTGCCCGCGGCGTTCTCCTGGTCGTCGAACGTGACTAGGTCCGTCACGGTGAGGTTCTCGTCGGACGCGAACGCGGTGCACGGCGCGCCCGTCCCCGCGCGTCCCTCGCGCCAGATCTTCAGCGACGTCCCCTCGGTCCACCGCGCCGCGAACTGCGACGGCAGCGGCTGGCGCGCGTCGCGCCCCGGGCTCGTCGAGTCCTGGAAGCGCGCGTAGAACGTGCGGGGGAAGTCCTTCCCGGGGATGGCCCGGATGTGCACCAGCGGCCCGCCCTCGGCGATTCCCTCGCCGACGCGCAACTGCTGGTAGTCGCCGAGCAGGATGTTGTCGTTGCGCAGGTCGCGGATCCAGTAGGCGGGGTCCAGCGGTGTGTTCGTCGAGCAGTTCCCGACGACGTCGATGGTGGCGTAGCCGACCGCGTTCTCGTGCACGCCGCCGACGTCCTCGCACTCCTCGGAGACCGAGCCGGTCGTCAGCGCCGCGATCGCACTGGCCGGCACGCTGGCCGGTTCCGCGTCCTCGCACATCGCGAGCTGCGGGTCCGCCTCCGAGAAGTGCCCGCGCCGGCGGTTCGCCTGCGACGACCACGGCGCGTTCGGGGCGATCTGCCCGCGGCCGAGGACGTCGTGGAGGTTGAACGAGTATGCGTCGTAGCCGGTAAGGAACACGTTGAACGAGAACGCCGGATAGCCGCGGTCCGTCCACAGCGTGACCCGCGCGACCGCGTCCGTGTTCGACACGTTCGTGACCGTCACCAGCGTCGTCTCGCCGGCGGGGTCGTCGAGGTCCACTTCGAAGTACGGCAGCAGCAGCGTCGCCGCCGGCAGCACCGAGATGTCGCAACTGTCGTCATTCCGCGTCGTCGCCGCGGAGACGGTCAGGGCGAGGAACAGGGACAGGGCCAGGGAGAACCACCACCGAACTTGCCGAGTCATCGGGAACCCTCCGACGAGGCAATTTATGCTGTGGAACCATAAAGCGCAAGGGTTATTAGGCGAAACGTGGGCGAGCGCCTGCTAGGATGCGGCGCTCCGCCCGGACCATGATCGGCTATCTCGAAGGAACCCTGAAGACGCTCGACGCCACCCGCGCCCTGGTCGTGTGCGGCGGCGTCGGCTACGAAGTGCACATCTCCCTCTCCACCTATTACCGGCTGGAGGGGAAGCGCGACGCCGCGCTGGAGATCTATACCCACGTCCGCGAAGACGCCCTGGCCCTGTACGGCTTCGCCTCGCCCGACGAGAAGATGGCCTTCGAGAAGCTGATCTCCATCTCCGGCATCGGGCCGACCCTCGCCCAGAAGATCCTCTCCGGCATCGACGCCGCCGACCTGGCCGACGCCATCGCCCGCGGCGACGCGCGCAAGCTGTCCACCATCCCCGGCGTGGGCAAGAAGACCGCCGAGCGCATCTGCCTCGAACTGCGCGACAAACTCGTCGCCGGCGTCCCCTCGTCCGCTCAGCCGGCCGCCCCCACCCGCATGTCGGTGGACGACGACGTCCAATCCGCCCTCGTCAACCTCGGCTACCGCCCCAAGGACGCCGAGATCGCGCTGGAGAAAGCCCGCCAGGAGCTCGGCGCGGAAGCGGAGTTCTCGCCCCTGCTCAAGCGCGCGCTGCGGTATCTGACGAAGTAGGCGGAGAACCTCAGCGGAGCGGGCGGAAGGCCGCGTCCCGGCCGGAGATCTCCGCCCACGCCTCGCGCGGCGAGACCCTGCGCTCGCGGCTCCGGTTCACCCACTCCGTCTGCGGCCGGAAGCGGATGCCCCACACAGGCGCGTAGCGGCCGGGATGGAGCGAATAGCGGGCGTCGCCGATGAGGCTGGGGTCCTGCGGATCGCGCGCGACCCAGCCGTCCGCGAACCACGCCAGGCGGTAAAAGTCGTAGTCCATGCTCCAGTCGCGCGGCAGCGCGTCCGGCACGCCCGGCCCCTGCGCGACCGACGGCTCGCCCAGCCACGGCACGCGGATGCGATCCATGCGCAGCGTGCCGTTCGTCGCGTAGAGCGACCGCCAGACGATCGTGTTGCCGATGGTCGGAAAGACGGCCGCGCGCCCGGCCCGGTCGCCGCGCTGTTCCGCGAGCCGCATCTGCACCGCGCTCGCGCGCTCCCGCTGCACGAATCCGAGGCAGAGCCACGCCAGCGTGAAGGCGAGGGCGGCGTGCACGACCCGCGTGCGGCCGCGAAATGCCGCCACGCACGCGGCCAGCACCATCAACGTGAAGACCGGATCGACGATCGAGATGATGTCCAGCCCGACCCGCAACCGCGACAAGGGCCAGAACAACTGCGTGCCGTACGTCGTCGCGGCATCGAGGAGCGGATGAGTGAGGTAGGCGAGGATGCCGGCGACGATCGACGCCCGGCGCTCGCCGCGCCTGCCGGCGAGCAGCGCGGCGATGCATCCGCCGATCGGCACGAAGGCAAACGAATGCGTGAAGCCGCGATGATGCTCGATGGCGAACAGCGGATCGTCCGCGCTGCGGACCAGCACGTCCAGGTCGGGCAGCAGTCCCGCGACGGCGCCGACCGCCAGGGCGCGGCGCCCGATGCGCTCCCCGCCCGCCGCCCAGCCTACCGCCGCTGCCGCGAGCGCGTGTGTCAACGGATCCACGGGCGGAGTGTACGCGAGCGGAGGTCTACGCCCCCGTGATGGAGCGCCGGCGTCCCCGCCGGCTGTCGTGGCGGCGTCCCGCGCCGCCACCTGGGCGGGTGGGGGAGCGTGGCACGAGGCGAGAGGCTCCGTCCTCCCCAGTACCGGCCGGCGGGACGCCAGCCGGACAGCCGGCGGGGACGCCGGCGCTCCGGCCTTTACGCGTCGCGCGGCAGCGCGACGTACACGCGCGCGATGAACTGGTGAAACTCCTCCATGTACTTCGTCAGGAACTTCGCCGTGGCGGGGTCGGTCACTTCGCCCTCGTCGGTGATGAGGCCCTTCTCGAACTGGATGTAGGCCTCGACGGAGTTCATCAGCGGCGAGTTGCAGAAGCCGAGGATGCTGCGCAGATGCTGCTGGCCGACGGCCGTGCCGATCTTGCCGGGCGACGTGCCGATCATCGCGCTCGGTTTCCGCGTGAACGAGTTCTGTCCGTACGGCCGGCTGGCCCAGTCGATGGCGTTCTTCAGGGCCCCGGGGATGGACCGGTTGTACTCCGGCGTGACGAACAGCACCGCGTCCACCCCCGCGATCGCCTCCTTGAAGGCCCGCGCCGCGGGCGGAAAGTCCGCGTCGTAGTCGTAGCTGTACAGCGGGAGCTCGGCGATCGGGATCTCCCGCATCGCGAGCTGCTTCGGCGCCAGCCGCACCAGCGCGCCGGCGAGCTTCCGGTTGATCGAAGCCTTCGCGATACTCCCGATCAGATATCCGACTTTCCATTCGGTCATGGCACCGCGAAAAGGTGCACGAAGCGATCCCTGTCATCCCGAGCGTCGAGCGAGGGACCTGGGCGGGTGGGGCGGCTGGCACGTGCTTCGCG
>DASUSN010000045.1:0-33423 GCA_036375075.1 Thermoanaerobaculia bacterium
GACGACGGCACCGTCCTCTACGCGCAGAACGCCGGCAAGCTGATGATCCCGGCGTCGAACCGCAAGCTCTTCGCCGCCGCCACCATCGCCTCCTGCCTCGGCATCGACACGCGCCTCTCCACCAACGTCTACCGCGACGGCGAAGACCTCGTCCTCCGCGGCGACGGCGACCCGTCGCTCGGCTCCTGGCGCTACACGCGCGAGCACGACTTCGACGACCTCGCCCGGACGCTGCGCGCACAGGGCATCAGCGTGGTACGCGACCTCATCGTCGACGTCTCCGCCTTCGACCGCGTCACGATTCCCGCCGCGTGGAAGTACGGAAACCTCGGCAGCGACTACTCCGCCCCCGTCGATGCCATCACCTGGGGAGAGAACGAGCTCCCCGGCGACCGCGCCGTCGCCGAGCCGGCCATGCACGCCGGCCACGCGCTGCGCGAGGCGCTCGAGCTGCGCGGCATCGGCGTCGCGAACGTGCGCATGCACACTCAGCCGCGTTCGTGGGGACCGCCGATCGCGTCGCTGCCGTCGCCGTTCATCGGCGAACTGCTGCGCACCGTGCTGAAGAACAGCCACAACCTCTACACGGAGATGCTCTTCAAGCGCGCCTCGAACGGCACCTACCCCGCGTCGTTCGACCTGGAGCGCCGCACGCTGACGAATGAGGCGAGCGTTCCGCCGAACACGTTCCGCTTCGCCGACGGCTCCGGCCTCGCCCCCGACAACCTGGTCAGCGCCCGCGCCTCGGTCGCGCTGCTGCGCTGGATGAACCACCCCGCGCGCCGCACGTTCTGGTGGGACACGCTCGCCCAGCCGAACAACGAAGGGACGCTGCGCCGCCGCCTGGTGGCCCTCGAACAGCGCGTCCGCGGCAAGACCGGCACGATCAACAGCGTCAACGCGCTGAGCGGCATCATCGCCATGCCCGATGGCCGCTTCCGCTACTTCTCGATCGCCGTGAACCACCACATCGCCGACGGCGACGAGGTGGTGAAGGCCATCGACCGGATCGTGGAACGCGCCGCGTCGGTTCCTTAAAGACGACGAAGAGGCCTCCGGCGGGCCGGCGCGGCCGGCAGCGCTGGTTGGCATAGCCGGGCCGCATGTTTGTCGCCTGAAGTGCGCGTCTCGGGGACGCACGTGCAACACAGGCGCTGCCGCCCGCATCGGCCCGCCGGAGGCCTCCCGGTCGTTCTCTAGCGCCGGACGAAGCGCTCCCCGAACAAAGTCAACGACTTGACCTTCTTCTCGTCGTCGAGCGTGAACGTCACCGTCTCGTCCACGTCCTCCGCGTTCGCGTCGAACACGTCGTACTGATAGTGCGTGAGCGGCGCGGTGATGCGCTGCCACTGCAGCACCAGCCCGCCATTCGCGGACGTCACCTTCACCGGCCCGTAGGCCACGTTCTCGTACTCGCCCGCGTACTCCTCGAGCGGCCGCGTGGGTGTGGTGTTCTGCGCGCGTCTGGCCAGACGAGCGGCTTTGTCGGCCTCGCTCTTCTCCTCCGACTTTCTGTCGAAGGCGAGGTAGTAGGCGTTCCAGTCGCGCGAGACTTTGCCCGTGGTCAGCAGGTCGGCGATGGCGTGGCGGATCGCGTAGAGGCTGTAGCCGCGCTCGACGTTGATCATGGCCACGAAGCCGGCGTTGCGCTTCGGCAGCATGACCGCGTGCGTGCGGAAGCCGTTCAGCGCTCCCGCGTGCGCGACCAGCAGCTCGCCGCGGTAGTCGGAGACGTTCCATCCCATGGCGTAGGCCATGAGCTGCGTCTCCGGATTCAGCTCGCGCGTCGTCCCCTCGAGGCGGATGACGGTGTGCGGCGCCTTCGTCTCCGCGAGCAGCTCCGGGTCGACCAGCTGCACGCCGTCGAACGTTCCGCCGGCGAGCTGGAAGCGCAGCCAGTTGGCCATGTCGCGCGCGCTCGACTTGATCGCGCCGCCCGCGCCGATGGTGGCCGTGTCGATCGGACGCCGCGCGCGCATCGCGCCCGTTTTCCAGTCGTAGCGATGGCCGGTGGCGCGGTCGGCGGCGGCGTTCCAGTCGGCGTCGGAGGTCACCGTGCGCGTCATCTTCAGCGGCTGGAAGATGCGCGCGCGCACGAAGTCGTCCCACGACGTCCCCGAGGCCTGCGCGACGGCTTCGCCGGCGGCGATGAACATGATGTTCTGGTACTGGTACGCGCTGCGGAACGGCTTCGAGAGCCCGATGTGCGCCATCGAGCGCACCACCTCCTCGCGCGTCAGCGGCGTGTCGTCCCACAGCTCGTCGTGGCGCGAGAGCCCGGTGCGGTGCGAGACGATGTCGCGCAGCGTCACCGCCTGATCCGCGCACATGTCGGACAGCCGAAAGTAGGGAAGGTGCCTGCGCACCGGATCGTCGAAGGAAAGCTTCTTGTCCGAGGCCAGCATCGCCAGGGCGGTGCTGGTGAAGGCCTTCGAGGTCGAGGCGATCTGGAAGAGCGTGTCCGGCGTGACCGCCGCGGAACCGCCCAGCTCCTTCGTTCCGTACCCCTTCAGCAGCACCACGCGGTCATCGGCCACCACCGCGATCGCCGCGCCGGGGAGCCCCCACGCGCGCACCGTCTCGCGCATCACCGCGTCGATCTTTTCGACCGGTTGTGCCGACGCAGAGGAAAGAGGAAGGAGGAAAGAGAAAAGCGTCGCGGCGAAGAAACGCATGGCGCGATTGTATGTTGCTGGTTGCCGGTTGCTGGTTCGCTGCGCTGCATCGCAGGCCGCCGGCAATCCACGGCACGGCAACCTCACAATCGAATGATCTGATTGATCGCCGCCACCACTTTCAGCGAGCGCGCGCTGCGGCCCACCGTCACCTCGGCGAGGCCGTTCGACATCAGCGCCTTGCGTCCGTGCTTGTGCCACCAGCGGCCGACGTAGACGTGGTTGCCGATGCGGCCGATCACCAGCTCGCCGTTGGCGGCGCGGCCGCGGGGGCGGAGCTCGACGACGAGCAGGTCGCCGTCGGCGATGCCGTGGTCGTACATCGCGTCGCCGCGGGCCCGGAAGACGATCTCCCCTTCGTCGACGAGCGACTTCGGCACCGCCACCTTCTCCTTCTTCGTCTCGTCGATGGCGTCGCCGTGGCGGATCTCGCCGGCCAGCTCGATCTCGGTCCAGTCGGGGCGCTCGCGGAGCATGTCCGCCGTCGCGGCCTGCGGCGCGTCGATGCGGCGGACGGGCATTCTGGGAAAAGACGTCGAATAGTCCGCATTGTGGGCGACGCCGGGGGTGAGGCCGAGGATGTTCTCGGCGCGGGCGAGGATGGCGTGGGCGCGCTCGGCTTCGGCGCGTGCCTCGCGGATCGTGTCGGTGAGCAGCGGCACGTTGACGCCGCGATCGTCGCCCTGACGGAGCGAGAGGTCTCCGATCTGGATCTCCGCCAGCTCCAGCACGGCGGCGACGCGCTGGAGGATGTTCACCGAGACGTTGGCGCCCTTCTCGAGGGCGGCCAGGTGTCTGCGGCTGACTCCGGCGAGCTTGGCCAGCCGAGCCTGCGTCAGATTCTTGCGGATGCGAGCTTCGCGAACGGTATCACCGAGCATGTTGGGAACTTATAGGTTACTGACCATGTGCGTAATTGGCAACACAACGAAAAACTGCAAGGGTCGGCGGATCAGAGAGATGCGAGAGTGCGGCGGCTCAGCGCGAGCTCTGGGACAACGACCACTTCATGCACGGACACTCTCGCACACGGAGTGACGCGAACGCGTTTTTCCACCCCCTGTAGGACACATGCTGCACCACGAAAGTTTCCGGGGGAGGAGGCGGGAGGAAACGGGCAAGTCGAAGGGGGTGTGGTACTTGCGCACTATCGTGCGCCCGAAGTCCCGATTTGTGCACGTGCAGATTGACATCCATACTGCACACGGCTAGTATGCAGAATACTGCACATGCCGACACGTCTCGAAGCGTTTCTGAAGAGCAGGGGAATCAAGCCGGCGCACCTCGCACGGGAGTCGGGCTACAGCCGACAGCACCTGTTGCGGTTGCGGACTGGACGGATGGAGCCGACGCGGCGTTGTATCGCCGCGATCGCGGCCGCGTGCCGCCGGCTCTCGGGTGAGAGCGTCCGTGCTTCCGACCTGTTCGACCTGGAAGGGGAGGATCAGTAGCAGCCATTGCTTCCGGAAGAGCATAGTCCCGCCCCCGAATGGTTCACAACCCGGCGCGTCGCGCTCGTGGAAGGGGACCGGGAAGCTGCGGAAATGCTGCACACATTCTTCCGTGTGATGGAACTGGAGTGCTCTGTCGTGCGCCCCGACGCGAACGTGATTCCCACGTTACGTAGACTCGCGCCCGACGTCCTGATCCTCGACCTCGACCTGCCCGATCTACGCGCACTGGAGATCGTGCGCGCCCTCCGCTCCATCCCCACCATCCTGCTCACGAGCCGCGACCCGCAACTGCTCCCCATCGACGCACCGGTCATGCGCAAGCCGCGCGACCGCTTCGAAGAGCTGCTGCGGCTGTTCGAGATGGTGTTGGATTTGGAGTGCTGAGTGCTGGGTGCTGAGTGCTGAGTTGGCGCCTCAGCACTCAGCACTCAGCACTCAGCACCCGAACTCAATCCACGCCGAACTCGTACAGGATCCCGCCCGGCACGACCACGCCGTACTCGCCCGGCTGCAGGTCCTGATTCGGAGTGACGCGCCAGACGCCGGGAGAGACTTCGGCGGCGTCGTACTCGACGTGCCACCGCCCCGCGGGAATGACGCGCGTCGTGGCGGTGAAGCCGCTCGCTTTCTGCTCGATCTTCAACGACCGGTTGTTGTCTTCCTCGTCGTTCTTGTCGAGGCGGGCGAGGTAGTAGTAGCTCTTCGGATCGTGAGAGGCGTTGATGAACAGCGTCGGCCGCACCTCGGTCGTGCGCGTCCGCGCCGTCCGTCCCGGGTAGTCGAGGAACGTGAAGACGACGGGCCACATGCCGGTGACCGACAGGTCGCCGCGACTCGACGGCAGGGCAACCTCCTGGTCGTTGATCACGAGCCGCACGTCATGCGCCGAACTGCCGGCAGCCGCTCCGGCGCCGGGCGTCCCGCCACCCGCGGGCGCGGCCTGCGGCGTGGCCCGCTCGAGCATCGCCGCGATGATCTTCCCGCTCACGCTGGCCTGCTTCAGTTGAATGAGCCCGTCGGTGCTCAGGTCGAAGGCGAGACTGCGCGCCTGCTTGATCTTCGCGATGACCACGTCATCGCCGAGCTGCAGCTTCGACAGCTTGATGATGTCCTGGTTGGACAGCGGCGCCTCCTGTTTGGGTGGGGCGGGCTGCGCCGCGGATGTCTGCAGCAGAGAGAGAGCGGAAAGCGGGAACGAGAAGAGAACGACCATCGCCAATACCGAACGTTTTCCAGACATGCGTCAAGACCTCATGGATCGATCATTTCTAATTGCCGGACCGCAATCCGGCACTGCGACGAACCCTGGAGATAGACACGCTTTCGTGGCGGAAGGGGCGGCCGTCGCACGGAGGACGTACACGGACGTCCTGCACACGCGCACGCCACAGGGAGGCCTGCGCGCATGCCGTCACGCAGGGCAGGCTTCAGCCTGCCCGGACAGGCTGAAGCCTGTCCTACGTGAAGCCTGTCCTACGTGTGACGCGGGATGGCGAGGCTGAAAGTCGTTGCCGTTTGCGTATCATTCGCGCGCAATGAAACGCGCCCTGCTCCTCTCGTTCTCGTTCTTCCTCGCCGCCTGCGCCTCGACGTCGCAGCGGCAGCCGCCCGCTCCCGAGCCGCCGCGCCCCCGCCCGCTCCTCGGGCAGTTCGGCTTCGAGCTGACCAGCGTCGACCGCAGCGTCTCGCCCTGCGACGACTTCTACCAGTACGCCACCGGCGGCTGGCAGAAGGCGCATCCGCTGCCGGCGACGTACGCGCGCTACGGGCGCTTCGAGGAAGTGGCGGACCGCAACCGCGAGCGGCTGCGCGACATCCTCGAGAGCGCGGCGAAGGACACGGCCGCGCAGCCGGGGAGCGCCACGCAGAAGATCGGCGACTTCTGGTCATCGTGCATGAACGAGCAGCAGCTCGAGGCGCAGGGGCCGGCGCCGATCCAGCCGTCGCTCGACCGCATCGCCGCCATCAACAGCCGCGCGGGCGTCGTGGCCGAGATCCACCGCCAGCAGCAGATGGGGCTCGCGCCGCTCTTCCGCTTTTCCGCGCAGAACGACTTCAAGAACAGCCGCATGATTCTCGCCGCGGTCTCGCAGGCGGGCCTCGGCCTCCCCGATCGCGACTACTACCTCCGCGACGACGAGAAGTTCGCCACGACGCGCCGCCAGTACGTCGAGCACGTGAACCGGATGTTCGAGCTGGCCGGTGTCCCGAAAGACGCCGACCGCGTGCTCGCCCTCGAGACGCAGCTCGCGCGCGCGTCGATGGCGCGCGTCGATCAGCGCAAGCCGGAGAACGTCTATCACCTGATGCCGGTCTCCGAGCTGCAGTCGAACGCGCCGCGACTCGACTGGCCGGCGTTCTTCACCGGCCTCGGGCTGACCGATCTCCGGTCGCTCAACGTCGCGCAGCCGGAGTTCCTGCGCGAGGCGAACCGCCTCCTCGACGAGCTGCCGCTGGAGACGTGGAAGGCGTACCTGCGCTGGGACGTCATCGACGTGGCGGCGCCGTATCTCTCCTCCGCCTTCGCCAACCAGGACTTCGAGTTCCGCGGCAAAACGCTGTCGGGGCAGAAGGAGATCCTCCCGCGCTGGCAGCGCTGCGTGCGCGCCGCGGATCAGAACGTCGGCGAGCTCCTCGGGCAGGAGTACGTGAAGCGCGCCTTCACGCCCGAGGCGAAGGCGAAGATGAATGAGCTCATCGACAACCTCGTGGCCGCGCTGCGCGAGGACATCCCGAAGCTGGAGTGGATGAGCACCGAGACGAAGGCCGCCGCGCTGCAGAAGCTCGAGGCTTTCCGCCGCCGCATCGGCTATCCCGACAAGTGGATCGACTACGCGTCGCTGGACGTCGGCCGCGGCTCGTACGCGGAGAACGTCCTGGCCGCGAACGCGTTCCGCGTGCGCCGCGCGGTGAGCCGCGTCGGCAAGCCGGACGATCCGAACGAGTGGGGCTTCTTCACGCCGTCAACGGTCAACGCGGGCTACAGCCCGACGCGCAACGACATCACGTTCCCGGCCGGCATCCTGCAGCCGCCGTTCTACGACCCGGCTGCCGACGACGCGTACAACTACGGCGGCATCGGCACGGTCATCGGCCACGAGATGACGCACGGCTTCGACGACCAGGGTGCGAAGTTCGACGCGGAGGGGAACCTGCGCAACTGGTGGACGGACGCGGACCTGAAGAACTTCCAGTCGCGCGCGGAGTGCATCGCGAAGCAGTACGGCGCGTGGCCGGTCGAGGAGAACCTGAACCTGATCGGCAACCTGGTCACCGGCGAGGCCATCGCGGACCTCGGCGGCGCCACGCTGGCGTATCGCGCGTACATGAAATCGCTCGCGCTCAGGCCGCGCCTCACGCTCGACGGCTACACGCCCGAGCAGCGCTTCTTCCTCGGCTTCGCCCAGGTGTGGGGACAGAACATGGCCCCCGAGGAGGCACGCCGCCGCGCGCTGACGGATCCTCATGCGCCGGGTCCCGCGCGCGTGAACCTCACGGTGTCGAACATGCCGGAGTTCGCCGATGCGTGGAACTGTCCGGCGGGGAGGAAGATGGCGCGCGGCGAGGCGGAGAGGTGCGAGATCTGGTGAGGCCGCTCCTGTCATCCTGAGCTGCGTAGACAGCGAAGGATCTCCTGCATCGTGCGCGGCAGGTGCGTTTCAGCACGGGGTCCTTCGCCGTCTACGCGGCTCAGGATGACAGGCTTATGTATCCGTTAGAACCCGACGAAGCCCAGATGCGCCAGCTCGTGGAGCAGGCGATGGATCGCATCGTCGCGCACATCGAGTCGCTGCCGTCGCAGCCGGCGATGAACGTCGAAGGGGCGACGGAGTACGCGCGCACGCTCGTCGAGCCACGGCCACCGGAGCGGGGCGAGTCGTACGAGTCGCTGCTCGATTTCCTCTTCAACGATGCCATCCCGCGCTCGTTCACGGCGGCGGGGCCGGGGTATCTGGCGTACGTGCCGGGCGGCGGGCTCTTTCACGCCGCGGTGGCGGACCTGATCGCGAACGCGGTCAACCGCTACGTCGGCGTGTGCGCGGCGGCGCCGGCGCTGGTGCAGCTCGAGGCGAACGTGGTGCGCTGGTTTTGCGAGATCCTCGGATTGCCGCGCGGCGCGGGCGGCGTGCTGACCAGCGGCGGGTCGCTGGCAAACTTCACGGGCATCGTCGCCGCAAGGAAGGCGATGCTGCCGGACGACTTTCTGCGCGGCACGCTCTACTGCTCCACGCACGTCCATCACTCGTTCCAGAAGGCGGCGAACCTGGCCGGCTTTCCGTACGCGAACGTGCGCGAGCTGCCGGTCGACGCTGAGTTCCGCATCCGCGTCGACGCGCTGGAAGAAGCGATCGCCAGGGACCGCGCTGAGGGCTGGACCCCGTTCCTGGTCGCCGGCAGCGCGGGGACGACGGCCACGGGCGCGGTGGACGACCTGCAGGCGCTCGCGAACGTCGCGCGACGCGAGCAGCTGTGGTTCCACGTCGACGGCGCGTACGGCGCGCTGTTCATGCTCACCGAGCGTGGACGCGCCGCGTTGCGCGGCATCGAGCAGGCGGACTCGGTGATCCTCGATCCGCACAAGACGCTCTTCCTCCCGTTCGGCACCGGCGCGGTGCTGGTGCGCGACGCGCGCACGTTGCGCCGCGCGCACTCGCTGCACGCCGACTACCTCCCTGAGATGCAGCAGGAAGACGAGCTGGTCGACTTCTGCGAGATCTCGCCCGAGCTCTCCCGCGACTTCCGCGGCCTGCGCGTCTGGCTCCCGCTCAAGCTCCTCGGCATCGAGCCGTTCCGCCGGCAACTCGACGAGAAGCTCGACCTCATCACCTACGCCGCCGAGGAACTGCGGAAGATCGATGGGATCGAGATCGTGGCCGAGCCGCAGCTCACGATCCTCGCGTTCCGGGTCGCCGGCGACGACGCGCGCAACCGCGCGCTGCTCGACTCGATCAACGCGAAGAAGCGGGTCATGCTCACGCCGGCCACGGTCGACGGGCGCTTCGTCATCCGCGTAGCGATCGTGTCGCACCGAACGCATCGGGATCGGGTGGAGATGATGCTGGAGGATGTTCGAGCGTCCGTGGCTGCGTTGCCTTGATGGCCGCCAGCAGCGGCGTGGTCATGGCGGTGGTGACCAGGGCCATGATCACGATCATGGTGTAGAGGCTCGGCGAGACGACGCCGATCTCCAGGCCGACGTTGACGACCACCATCTCCATCAGGCCGCGCGTGTTCATCAGCGCGCCGATGGCCAGCGACTCGCGCCAGGGGAACTTCACCGCGGCGGCGCTCGCGGCCGCGCCGCCGAACTTGCCCGCGACCGCCACGAGCAGCACGAGCGCGCAGCAGAGCCAGAGCTCCGGCGTGGAGAGCGTGCCGATGTTCGTGCGCAGGCCGGTGACGGCGAAGAAGAGCGGCAGGAAGACGACGCTGGTCAGGCCGCGCACGTGCACGGCCAGCGTCTCGGCGCCGTCGCGCGGCATGATCGCGCCGGCGAGGAACGCGCCGAAGAGCGCGTGCACGCCGAGGAGCTCCGTCGCGAACGCGGAGGCGAAGACGAAGAGCAGGACGATGGTGAGGGAGAGCTTCCGCCGCAGCAGCGGGCGGATGACGCGCAGCATCAGGAAGACGTAGACGGCGAGCAGCACGAGCCGCACGGCCAGCAGCGTCGGATCGCCGGCCCGCGCGAGCACGACCACGAAGGCGAGGATGCACCACGCCGTGACGTCGTCCACGGCGGCGCAGGCGATGGCGGTGTTGCCGAGCTTCGTCTTCGTCAGGCCGCGGTCGGAGAGGATGCGCGCCAGCACCGGGAACGCGGTGATGCTCATCGCGGTGCCGAGGAAGAGGACGAAGCTGCGGTACGCGACGTCGGGCGTGCTGACGCGCGGGTAGAGGTAGACCGCCAGCAGCGTGCCGAGGATGAACGGCACGACGATGCTGACGTGGCTGATGACGACGACGGTGTGCTTGCGCTCGCGCAGCAGCTCCGGCGCGAACTCGAGCCCGACCAGGAACATGAAGAGGATCAGCCCGACCTGGCTGAGCGTCGTCAGCGCGGCGATGCTGTTCGGCGGAAACAGCGCGACGAACGTCGCCGGTGCGATCGCCCCGAAGAGCGACGGGCCGAGGAAGATGCCGGCCGCGATCTCGCCGATCACGGCCGGCTGCCCGAGGCGGCGCAGCAGCAGCGCCATCGCCCGCGAGAGCGCGACGATGACGATGATCTGGAGAAGGGTGAGCGCTGTGTCGTGCATGTGCTGAACGTAGGGCAGGCTTCAGCCTGCCCTGGACAGGCTGAAGCCTGTCCTACGTTTCAGGCGGCTTCGTCGCGATAGGGGCGGAGCGCCTCGCGCAACTCCTCCGGCACCGGCGCGGCGGCGGTGCCGCGCAGGCAGGCGATCTCCATCTCGCCGCGCGCGACCACGGTCTCGCGCCCTTCCGCTTCCTTCACGTACGTGAACTTCAGCGTGAGGCCGCTCGGCTTGAGCACGCCGAGGGACATGCGCACGATCACGTGGTCGAAGGGGAAGAGCTCTTCCTCGTACTCGCAGTTCACGCGCACGGTGGCCAGCTTGAGACCCGAGGCGATGTCTTCGAGCACGCCCGGCGCGTGGTCGTGCAGGAACATCTCGCGGCAGCGTCCCTGCCAGGAGAGGTAATGCACGTAGTAGACGTTGCCGATGAGGTTCGTTTCCTGGAAGCCGACGGTGTGGTGGTATTCGTAGGTTTTCATGAGCGCATGTACCCCTGTGCCGCCATCCGTTTGCCGGAGGGCGTGTAGTCGTCGAGATCCGGCACGCCCGAGCCGTCCACCCAGGTCGTGTAGAAGTTGAAGAGCGCGCAGACGGTGATGGCGTCGTAGATGGCCTCGTCGCTCCACCCCGCGGCGCGCACGGCGTCGACGTCGGCCGCGGTGACGCCGGACGCATTGCGCGCCGCTTTTTCGACGAGCACGAGCAGCTCCGCGAATTTCGCGTCGATGTCCGCGCTGCGATAGTCGTCGAGGACTGAAGTCACGAGTTGCTGGTCTCCGAGCAGTTCCGCCGCGACCGCGGCGTGCGATCCGGTTCAGAAGAGACAGTTGCGCTGCCGCGAGGTGAACGCGGCGATGAGCTCGCGCTGCCCCGCCGACAGCGGCGACGGCCCGCGCATGACTTCCTGCGTGAACATGGCCAGGAACTTCGTGCGCTCGGGCTTGTAGTTGAAGAGGTGCATGATCTGCGGCACGGCCATGCCCGCCGCCTTCAGCCCCTCGGCCGCCGCGCCCCACGGGCTCTGGCTGTGATGATGTTCGACCTCGTTCAGATACATGTTCAGTTCCTCGCCACGGAGACCACGCAGTCGCGCAGCACGAAGGTGTCGATGCGGCTGTTGCCGGAGCGGAAGGTGACGCGGCGGTGGTCGCCGGCCGCGTCGACGACGAGCGGGACGAGCGGGTCGCCGGCGAGCTTCTTCAGCGACTCGCGCGCGCTCCACACGCGCGCCGCGGCGAACGGCTCGTCGTCGCCGGAGAGCTGCATGCAGACGTCGGCCAGCGGCGCGTCGTGATGGCCGAGGACGTCGTCCCAGCCGTCGCCGTCGACCTGCTGCACGTCGCAGCCGATCGGGGCCCCGTGCCGCACGGCGAGGTTGATGCCGGCGTCGTGCGACGCGGAAACGTGCGCGCCTTCCACGAGCGGCTTGCCGTCCTTGCGGCGCAGCGCGGGGCCGGCCACGCGGTCGAGCGCGTTCGCGCCGACTTCGGTGCGCACGCCGAGCTGGCGCTCGAGGTACGGGCCCCAGAGCGCGGGAGCGAGGTCCTCGACGCGTTCGCGCTGCGCGACGACCTGCAGGCGCAGGCCGGTCCAGCGCTCGAAGAGGCGGCCGTCGGGCGAGGCGATGTCGACGTTCCAGAGGAAGTGACCGGCGTGGCGCTCGACTTCGTGCGCGACGACGATCGCTTCGCCGGCGACGGGCGCGAACAGCTCCACCGAGGCGATGCCGGCGGGGAGCACGGTCTGGTGCGGGACGCTGGCCTGCAGCGCGTGGATGGCGGCGTCGCGGATGGTGAGGTCGCCGAGGAGGAGCTCCTGCGGCTGGTAGCGATGGAACGGCTGCTCATGCGTCGCCGTCAGCTCGGCCACGCACTGCGTCGCGGTGAGGACGCGGTAGCGGCGCAGACGCTGGAAGCGGCCGGTGTGGAAGAGGAGCGGGCCGTAGACGTCGCTCGGCTCGAGCTCGACGTTGCCTTTGGGGATGTCGATGCGCGGGCGCTCTCTGCGCGGCGTCGTGGCGATGGTGGTGCGGAAGTGATCGAGGGAGAACTGCGTGGCCGAGGTGCGCAGCGCGAGGCGCACGGCATCGCCTTCGACGACGGAGGCGATGCGCAGCGTCGACTGCGTGACCGGGTGCAGCAGCTCGAGGTGGTCGATGCGCGACGGCAGCGCGCCGGTGGCGGCGCGGGCGACCTGCGCCATCGCTTCCATCCCCACGACGGCGGGGAAGAGCGGCTCGCCGCCGAAGGCGTGGTCCGCGAGGTACGGGTCGTTGCGCAGCGAGAGCTCGGAGTCGGCGATGAGCTCCACGCCGGCGATGTTGACCTTCGGCTGCTCGAGGAAGCGCAGCAGCGGCGGCGCCTCGGCGTCGAAGCGGATGGTCGGCGGATCGCCGAGCCGGCCGCAGGCCATGAGTGAAAATGTGGGACGGGCTTCAGCCCGTTCTTCGGCTCGCGCGGACGGGCTGAAGCCCGTCACCACATTCTCTCCCGTCACCACATTCTGCCCGGTCACCACATTCTCTGCGGCGAGGTCGAGGGCGAGGCGGGTGGCGGCTTCCGGCGAGATCGGCGTGATGCCCTGGCGGCGGAGCATGTCCATCGTGCCGAGGCGCTCGCCCATGCCCATGCCGGACCAGACGGAGTACTCGATGCAGATCGCCCTGCAGCGTGGGTGTTGTTCGCCGAACTCCTTCGTGCGCCGCGCCAGCCACTCGTTGGCGAACGCGTAGTGCGCCTCGCCGCGCATGCCGGTGCGGGCGATGACGGAGCCGAAGGTGACGAGGAGCTTCAGCTTGTCCCGATCGACGGCGTTCAGGATGTTCGTCAGTCCGTCGAGCTTCGGGGTCGTCGCCTTCCTGAAGCTTGCCTCGTCGAGGGCGTCCAGCAATGCGGGGGAGTTGGTGCCGGCGGCGTGGAGGATGGCCGTGACGTGGTCGAACGTCCGCGTCAGCGGCTGGGTCACGTCGGCGGCGACGTATTCGTATTGGATGTTCGCGGCGTCGAGGCGGGCCAGGTTGAGGCGGAGCTCTTCGTCGTCTCTGGAGCGGCCGAGGAGGATGAGCTTCGCGCTGGTCTCGCGGGCGAAGGCCAGCGCGGTCTCGAAGCCGATGCCTTTGCCGCCGCCCGTGACCAGGAGCGTGTCCGTTGCATCGAGGGGACGGGCTGAAGCCTGTCCTACGTGATGCACGCGTACGCGAGGCTCGTAGCGCGTGCCGTCTTTGTACGTGGCTTCGCAGAAGTCGCCGTTGGCTTCGGCTTCGGCGACGACATGTTCGAGATCGTTCGTGTTGACGATGCGGACGGAGACGTTGGGGCGCTCGACGTGCAGCGTGCGGGCGAAGCCGGAGCCGCACGGAGCCTGCTGCACGACGACGAGGCGCTCGCCGTCTTTGATGTCGCGCGTCTGCAGGAGCAGGTCGATGCAGGCGTTCGGGTCGTCCTTCGGCAGCACGACCACGATGCCTTTGCCGCTCACGGTCTCGAATCGTTCCGCGGCTTCGGGCCAGTCGCCGAGGATGCGCCACTGTGAGCCGCTCGCCTTCCTGTTGCGCGGCGGCGCGGCCACTTCGACGTCGTCGATGCGGAAGGCGCGCAGCCAGTTCTCCACTCCCTCGGCGAAGCGCGTCTCGGCCGCCGCCACTTCGGTGCCGCGCAATGCTTCCAGCGCGGCGGTGGCCTCTTCGATGGTGGCGTTGGCGAAGGACATCGGATCCGCCAGCGGCGGGACGCCCATGGCGCGCGCGGCGTCGGCGAGGAGGCGGGCCACGGTGATGGAGCTGAGGTGGAGGTCGGAGAGGAGCTTCGAGGTCGGGAGCACGAGATCCATGGAGAGATCGACGTGCTTCGCGACGAGCTCGCGGAGTGTGCCCTGGGGAGCTTCTTTGACGGGCTGTTCGACGGCGCGCGGTGCTTCCGGTTCAGTGATTACGGTGGTGTTGGGAGTGCGGCCCATCTCCGTCGGGCTGACGATGAACGTCGGGCGCACGGCGAGGTCGAACGGTTTGGCGTAGCGGCCGGCGAAGAAGGCGTCGATGTTCACGTCCGCGCCCGCGGTCCACGCCGCGGCGACTGCGTCTTCGATGCGGTCGCTGGAGACGACCGGCACGCCGGCGTACGAGGCGAGGTTGGTGAGCACGCGGCCGGGGCCGACTTCGATGAAGAGATCGGCTTCCTGCGCGAGCGCGTCGACCGCTTCGCGGAAGCGCACGGGTGCGGTGAGCTGCCCGGCGAGGAGCTCGGGGATCTGCGTCTCGCGCGTGAGCCACGTGCCGGTGACGGTGGAGAAGACGCCGCTGCCCGCCGGCTTCGGCGCGAGCGCGCGGACGTAGTCGCGCAGCGGATTCGCGGCCGGCTGCATCATCGGCGAGTGGAAGGCGGCGTTGACCGGGACGCGCGTCGCGCCGATGCCGCGCGATTTCGCCCGCTCCATCGTCCGCTCGACCGACATGGCCGGTCCGGAGATCACGGTCTGCTCCGGCCCGTTCGTGGCGGCGACGACGGCCTGTCCTTCGAGCAGCGCCCTGGCGATCGCTTCGTTGCAGGAGAGCGCGGCCATGGCGCCGTCGCCGGCGAGCTGCTGCATCGCCTTGCCGCGGTACGTAGCGAGGTCGAGGAGCTGCTGTTCGTCGAGCGCGCCCGACCAGTGCAGCGCGGTCAGCTCGCCCAGCGAGTGGCCGATGGCGCAGTGGGCGACGATGCCGAGGCTGCGCAGCTCTTTGAGGCGCTCGAGGGAGGCGCGGACGATGGCCGGCTGGGCGACGTCGGTGGTGACGTTGGGGATGGAGCCCTGACCGGAGAACAGATACGCGATCTTCAGGCGGCGGGACGCCGCCTGTGCAGCCGCCGATACGGCGGCGGTGCGCAGTTCTTCGGGCGTACCGGCGACGAGGGCGGCTCTGTAGGTTTTCGCGGTGGGGCGCAGCGAGGCGGCGAGATCCGTGAGCTCCGCGTACGACATCTCCGGCGCGCGCTGCGCGATGGCGTCGAGCTGCGTCCGCAGTTCCTGAGCCGTTGAAGCGCCGAGAAAGACCACCGATGTGGCGCGGGCTTCAGCCCGCGCGGACGGGCTGAAGCCCGCGCCCCGCGCGGACGGGCTGAAGCCCGTCCCACATTCTCCCTCGAGGACGACGTGGGTGTTGATGCCGCCGAAGCCCATCGCGCTCACCGCGGCTCTGCGCGGCGCGTTCTCCGGCCAGGGGAGCGGTGACTGCGTCACCGAAAGCGTCCCCGTGTTGCGCGGCTCGGTGCAGCCGGTGATCGGCGGCACGATCCCTTCGCGCACGGCCATCATCGCCTTGAGCAGGCCGGCCATGCCGGCGGCGGCCTTCGTGTGGCCGACGTTCGCCTTGATGCTGCCGATGAAGCGCGGGTGCTGGTCCGCGTCGCCGAGGAGGGAGGTGATGGTCTCGATCTCGATCGGGTCGCCGACCGGCGTGCCGGTGCCGTGGCCTTCGAAGAGCGTCACGCTGTCGATGCCGATGCCCGCCTTCGCGTACGCCCGCTGCAGCGCCAGCCGCTGTCCGCTGGCCTCGGGGCGGGTCATGCCGCCGTGGCCGTCCGACGACATGCCCCAGCCGAGGAGCTTCGCGTGGATGGTGCGGCCCTGCGCGATCGCGTCCGCGGTGCGCATCAGCACGATGAAGCCGCATCCTTCGCCGGGGAGGAAGCCGTTCGCTTTCTTGTCGTAGACCCACATGCGCTCTTTCGCCAGCGCCGTGCATTTCGCGAAGCCGATCAGCTCGAACGGATCGAGACTGAGGTCGACGCCGCCCGCGAGCGCGACGTCGAGGTCGCCGTTCACGAGCGCGTTGCAGGCGTGGATCACGGAGAGCAGCGACGACGAGCAGGCGCCGTCGACGGTGTAGCCGCCGCCGTTGAAGCCGAAGTAGTTGCAGATGCGGCCTGCGATCGTGTTCGACAGGCCGCCGGCGAGCGAGTCCTCGCCGATGGCCACGAACGGCTCGTTGAAGGTCTGCTCGAGACGCTTCAGCGCCTCGCCGTCGATGCCCGCCTCGATCGCCGCGCGGCGCACGTACGGCCAGCGCAGGCGCAGCGACGCGGCGCGCGAGCTGTCGCCGGTGAGCGTGTTGCCGACGATGACGCCGGTCGATCCCTGCGGCGGCATGAAGCCGGCGTCCTGCAGCGCGAGATCGGCGATCTCCAGCGCCAGCCAGTGCGCGAGATCCGCCGACTCGAACGTGCTGCGCGAGACGCGGTACTTCGCACGGTCGAACGCCCAGTCCGTGATCACGGCCGCCTGCTGCGAGTACGTGCGGTCCGGCATGCTGGGATCGGAGGACCAGTAGTCCTCCAGCGGCAGACGCTCGCTGGGCATGCGGCGGAAGGCCTGCCGTTTGGCGAGGACGTTCTCCCACAGCTCGCGCGGCGAAGCGGCGTCGGGATAACGGCAGGCGGCACCAACGATGGCGATGGAGTCAGACATGGGATGAACCCTCCTGTGCCCACGTTCCATGGAAGAGGAACGGAATGGCGTGATCGAACCAGAGCCGCGCCACGGCCCCATCCTCGGGGCGCGCGGCGTCGATGACGGCGACGTAGCTCGCATCGCGAGCGCCGTCGTAAACGAGCGAGAGGACGTGCTCTCCCGCCACCACCGCCTCGGACGGAAAGCCGCCCAGCGGTACTTCGCGGCGGGTCTTCCCATCGAGGCGGCAGAGCGTGGGCGGCAAGCCGCCGGACATGTCGAGCAGCCAGGTGTGCTCGTGCTTCCGTCCCGCGTCGTTCGGATGAATCGCGGGAAACTCCCACGACGTCGTGGACAGCACTTCGACCTCCATGCGCTTGCCCTGCAGGTCGAGATGCGCACGCGCGTAACGCGAGGCGGGCGGCAGCGACGGCGCGTCGTACGGCGCGCGGCCGAACCAGGCGTTGGTGGAGAAGTCGTCGTACGGGATGAAGTCGACGGTCAACGTGTTGACCTCTTCCCACGCGTTGACGAGATGCCACTGGAAGAACGGCGGGACGGTGAAGCGGACCGGCTTCTGCGGCGAGGCCAGCGGCACGACGATCACTTCCGTCCCATGCTCCGGCTCCCACGCCAGGTTCTCGTCGAACGGGGCGATGCCGGCCAGCAGCCGCGCCAGGCGCAGGCGCACGGGCGGGCAGAAGAAGACCAGGTGCCGCGGCGTGGCGATGAAGTCGTGGATGATCGTCGGGCGCGGCAGCGGGAGCTTGCCGATGCGTTGGAAGTCCGCGTAGAGGTCGATGGAGAACTTCGGGCCGTAGTGCACGCCGAAGTTGAAGGTCGTCTCACCGACGCGGTGCGGATGCGCGGAGAAGGTGGGGCCGATGCCGCCGCCGAGGTTCGTCTCGCCTTTCGTCTCGAGCGTCCGCGCGTCGAGGGCGATGGGGAGGCCCGCTTCCCACAGCGCGAGCACTTCGTCGCCGTGCGGAAGGACGGAGATGTTGGCGGGATTCTTCGGAAGCGTGAGCCAGCGGCGCCAGCCGCGCCCCAGCTGCGCGTAAGAACGATAGAGCTGTCTGTTCGCGCGCTGTTCTTCACGAAGCCAGCGCGTCTGCACCGTACGCACGGCACCTTCCACGCGGCCGTTGGCGATGCGCACGGCGGCCACGGCGCCGTCGGCGTCGAACCAGTGCAGGTACGGCTCGCCGCCGATGGAGAACTTTGCGGGGCCGCAGCGGTAGAGCGTTCCCTGCAGGTTTTCGGGAAGGCGCCCTTCGACGCGCAGCGGCTCGAAGCCGTGCTCGCGGGGGAGGTCCGGCAGGAATGCGGGGCGGGCTGCAGCCGGCCGGTTCGACGGGCTGAAGCCCGTCACCACATTGCCATCCATTTGCGGCAGCGCGCTCATGCCGGCTCCACCGCCTCCACCGCCGGCGCCTCGTATTCATCGATCGGCGGGTGCACGTCGCCGTGCGCGCGCATGGCGTGGGGCATCTGCTTCCATTCGCCGTTCGCGGCGAAGAAGACGTCGCGCAGCGCGCGGCCGGCGCGTCCCATCGAGTCGGCGGTGTGACTGAAGGCGAAGCGCGCCACCTGACCCGCGTACGTGAGCAGGTTGAAGCTGGCGTGATCGCGCCACTTCCGGTCGCCCTGGAAGCGGTACCACGTCACGTGACGCGCGCCCGCCGGCAGCGTGAACGTCGCCGGCGCGTGCTGCTTCGGATCGCCGAAGCCCATGTACGGCGGGAGGAACTTCAGCCCGCCGAGACGCGTGAAGATGCGCTCGTTCGCTTCCTGGTGCGTGATGCGTCCCTCGACCGCGGCGCCGATGTCGTCGGACGACGCCATGATCGCGGCGCGCACGTCGGGGAGGTTGCAGCTCAGCACACCGATGTTGCCCGGCTCGGTGGTCACGTCGAGGTAGCGGCGGTCTTTGCTGCCGAGGTAGCGGATCAGGTTCGCGAGCGGCCCGAAGGTGCCGAGGAAGTTGCCCATGGCCCAGTTGCGGTTCCAGGCGTTCCAGAGGTCGTAGCTCGCGAACGCGTCGAACGAGCGGGAGACGATCGTGTCGTAGTGGTCGAAGCCGGTGTTCACGACCTCGTCGATGCGGCGGAAGCGGTCGACTGCGAAGTCGTTGTCGCGGAACGCCTCCAGCAGCGCCTCGGCCATCAGATCGATGGCGACGGTCAGCACGGACATGCCGCTGGAGTAGAGCGGGTCGACGAAGCAGGCCGCGTGCGGAAGCTGGATCACGCGATGCGCGAGCAGCGTCTTCTGCGAGTACTGGATCCGTCCGCTGCCGGTCCACGGACGCACGGGCCGCGCGTTCTCGAAATGGCGCCTGATGGTGGGGAAGCGCGCGATCATCGAGCGGAACTCGTCTTCCGGCGCGCCCTGCGGCGTCGGGTACTTGCGGCGGTCGAGCATCATGCCGACGCTCGTCAGCGGGTTGGTCGACTCCCGGTGGTTGTTGAAGGGGATGACCCAGATCCAGCCGCCGTCGAAGATGTGATGCATCGTGCCGTGCGCGAGCGGGGAGGGGGTGACCTTCTTCCCGTCCAGCAGCAGGTCGGCGGGCTTGACGTCGATGAAGTGGTTGAAGAGCGCGCGTGTGTCGGTGCGGAAGCGGGGCGTGGCGTCGCGGAGGTTGAGCTGCGTCGCGACGTGCGAGCGCATGCCGCCGCCGTCGATGAGGAACGTGGCCCGGATCTGCTCGCCGCCGGTCACGTTGATGCGCACTTCCTCGTCGTCGAATTCGACGTTGGCGACTTTCACGGCCTGGCGGAAGTGCGCGCCGTACTTGACGGCCATCGAGGCGAGGTAGGCGTCCGTGTCCTGGCGGAAGAGGTGGGAGTCCGGCCCGAACGGCGGCGTCAGCGTCGGAAGCTGGTTGGTCTCCTCGGGGCGATGCTTCTCGCCTTCGCGGTGGTACATGAAGGCGAAGCTGCGCTTCACGCCGCACGCGGCGCTGACGTTGTCGCGCAGCGCGTGAAAGCTGCCGAGCCAGCCGATCTCCGGGACGCCGTGTTTCTCGGCAAGGATGCGCAGACGCACGCCGGTCTCGGGGATGAGCGACTCGCCGATGGTGAATCGCGGATGGGTCAGCTCTTCGATGAGCAACGTGGACAATCCGTGCTTCGCGAGAATGCACGCCAGCATCGACCCGCCGATGCCTGAGCCGAGAATCGCTACGTCGTACTTTTGCACGTACGCCAACCGGGGCCTCCCTCGTTTGTTTGTCGCGGATCGGGGTGAGCGATCAACATAGGTCGCGGAATCCCCCCGTGGCGTGATCCGAATCACGCCGTCGATCCCAAGGTAGTGAAGCGAGCGTGAAAAGCGTTTCAACGAAACGTGATCCGCGCGCCGCGCGCTTGACTCCGCTGGCCGTGGTGATAGCCTCCCTCCACCCATCCGCCCCAATCTGGAAGAAGAGAGAGGAGAGAATTCTCATGGCAGAAAGCCGCCGTTTCTTCATCCGACAGGTCGCCACGATCGGGTCGGTCGCTCTCACGTTCGGGTTCGAGGTCGATCCGCTCTGGGCCGCGGAGTGCGGCAAGCCGGTCTCGCCGGACGACTGCACGCTGCCGGCCCCGCCGGCGGCGACGCAGTACACGCCCAACGAGCCCGTGGTCCGGACGCGCTACTCCGCGCTGGAGATGGCGGACCCGAGCCGCGCCACGCAGTTGCAGCAGTTCCGCGACGCCATCTGCCTGGTCCGCAACCTGCCGCCCACCGACGTCATCAGTTGGACGAAGCTCGTCGCCCAGCACTGCATCAACTGCGCGCGCTCGAACACGTCGAACATCCACTACGACCAGCAGTTCCTGCCGTGGCATCGCGCGCTGCTCTACTTCCTCGAGCGCGAGCTGCGGAAGCTGAGCGGCAACGACGACGTCCGGCTCGTCTACTGGGACTGGGAGAACGCGGCCAGCCGCTACCTGCCGGCGATCTACGCGCCGCAGGACCAGCCGCTGTACTGGGCGAACCGCGGCGACCTGAACGGGCCCAACTGGCCGCTGACGTACGACGAGACGAACGTGCAGCCGCTGCTCGCCATCCCCGATTTCAAGACCTTCGGCGGCTCGGACACGCAGAAGCAGCCCGTGCCGGCGGCCTACTCGGGACCGCACGCCAACGTACACAACAACTTCTCGCCCGGCGACATGGCCAACCTGCAGTACTCGCCGCGCGACCCGGTCTTCTACGCGCACCACGGCAACATCGACCGGCTCTGGTCGTCGTGGGTCGCCGCCGGCCACTCGAATCCCGACTTCGGCACGGCGAAGGTGTACTTCTACGACGAGACCCGGACGTGGCGGTACGTGCTGATGAACGACCTCCGCGACACGCGCAAGCTCGGCTACGAGTACTCGTCGCTGATGCAGCCGCGGGTGTCGATCCGCAGCCTGCAGAGCCTGTCCGTCTCCCGGAGCGCCAACCGTCTCGCCCTCAGCGCCGCGGCTACGCGCGAGGTGAACCTGCCGGCGCCGGAGTTCCTGGTCATCACGAACATCCGGAACCTGGATGCGTTCCCGCCGGACACGCTGCGCTACGGGATCTTCGCCGGCAAGCCGCCGGTGGGGACGGCGGCGGGCTCGACGAGCACGTTCCTCGGCATGGCCAGCCGCGTCCTGAGCGACGGGCACGCGCACTCGGAGCCGCTCTCGGCCGCGCTGGACATCTCGAACCGCATCGCGCAGATCACCGCGGGCGGACCGGCATCGCTCGACCTGCACGTCGCCGCTCTCGACGAATCGGAGAGGACGACGACCGAGGCCATCCCGCTGGTGGCGGACTCCATCCGGGTGATCGGGTGATGGCCCGAGGGCTGCACGTTCGACGGACATGAACTCCCTGGTTGCGATCGTGGTGCTCGCGCTGACGTGTACGGCCGCCGGGCCGCAGCGCGAGCCCACGCCCGCAACGGCGAAAAAGACGGAAGGAGGCCCGGTGACGCTTCGGCTGCAGGTCCCGCAGGACGTCGCCGGTCACGCGTCGGCCCGCGTGCGCGGCGACGCGTCGTCGCCGCCTCCCGTCCTCGTCCTGCAGAACCTCGTCATCGGCGCGGGGGAGGGCTTCACCCTCGAGGTCTTCGGTCCCGACGGCGAGCGCCTCGCGGTGTCGGGCCTCCTCGGCGAACGGCAGGCCACGCTCGCGGAGCCGGTGGAGCGGATGACCCTCGTGGTTCCGCTGAATGACGAGGGCTCGCGCCTCTTGAACGGACGCAAGGAGGTCGCGCTCACGCTGCGGCTGACCGACAGCCCCGGACGTCCGGCGCTGCGGTTCGAGCGCGCCTACTTCCAGAGCGGCGCGGCACGCTGACCTTGCGCAAACGCTCTTCCCGGCTGCTCCTCGCCGTGCTGCTGCTGGCCGCGGCGTTGTTCGTGTACCTCCGCCCGCTCACGATCGCGTTTGCCGCGCGGGACACCTATCTCTACGCCATCGGCATGCGCGGCTCGTTCGTGCAGGTGGGCCGGCATCGCATCCATTACTTCAGCGGCGGGGAAGGGCCTCCGCTGGTCATGGTGCACGGCGTGGCGTCGCGTGCGGCGGACGCCGCGCTGGTCTACGGCCCGCTGATGCGCCACCGGCGCATCTACGCGCTCGATCTCCTCGGCTACGGCGAGTCCGACAAGCCCGCGGACTTCCCGTATTCGGTCCCGGCCCAGGCGGAAGTGGTGCGCGGCTTCATGGATGCGGTCGGGGTGCGCGAGGCGGACGTCATGGGCGTCTCGATGGGCGGCTGGATCGCGCTGAAGGCCGCCGCCGATCACCCCGAGCGCGTGCGGAAGCTCGTGCTCGTGTCGAGCGCGGGACTCGCGTTCCCGACGACGCTGACCGAGGCGTCGTTCTCCCCGCGGACGCTCGAAGAGCTGCGCCGGTCGTTCGCCCTGCAGACGGACAACGCGTCGAAGATCCCCACGTTCGTGCTGCGCGACTTCATCCGCCGCTCGTCGAGCAAGGAGTTCATCGTGCGGCGCTCGATGGCCTCGATGCTCACCCTGCGCGACACACTCGACCGCAAGCTCCAGCGCGTGCGCATGCCCGTGCTGCTGGTGTGGGGTACGAACGACCGCATCGTCCCGTTCTCCCTCGCCGCACGCATGCAGCAGGAGATGCCGCAGGCGGAGCTGGTGAGCCTTCAGGGCTGCGGGCACCTGGCCATCGTCGAATGCCGCGCCCGCGCCCTCCCCGCGATCGTAGAGTTTCTAGGAGTGCGGTAGCGAGGCGGCGGGGTGGTGGAGAGCTACCGCTCTGGTACCGCGGCAGATACCAGAGCGGTGGCTTCCCGCCGCCTGCAGTAGCCGTTCCGGACCGCAACAGGTCCTCGGTACCGTCAAACCGGCACGTCCACCCATTTCCCCGGCTCGGAGTCCTTTTCCGTCGAGAAGATCGTGGCTCGTTTCGCGATCTCGCCCAGTGTGTCCTCATCCGGCATGCCGGGGTACGAGCCGGTGCAGGTCGAGATCGCCGCGTAGCGCTTCTTCTTCACGCCGAGAGGGAGGATCTTGTCCAGGATCTCCACGTCCGGCGTGCCGTTATGGCTGCCGTGGTGGGAGATCTTCAGGAAATCGACCGGCTCGAGCACGCCCTGCCTGTTCATCTCCTTCCAGCTCCGCTCCTCGGCGTCGCCACTGAAGAGGAGCTTCTTTCCGTTCCACTCGAGACAGAAGACGATGCTGGTGTTGTTCGCGGCCTTGTCGATCTGCAGGAGCGTGTCGCCGATGTTGTTCCGCATCTGCACGAGGTTGTAGAACGCGCCCGCGTCGACGCCGGGCGGGGGAACGAGATCGGCGGCCATCGCCGCGGCGCTGCCGTCGCCGTCGCGCAGCGCGAGCGGCTGGAAGCGCCCGTAGTAGACGCTGGTGTCTTCTTCCGGCGCCCAGATCGAGATCTTCACGTCTTTGAGCGCGTGCTTGCCGGTGAGTCTCATCCCGCGGCTGACGTAGTACGTCTTGTCGGACAAGTTGCGCATGAAGTCGACGCACGCCGCAGTCTCGCTGAGGCTGTTCAGGTCGAGCAGGGTCTGGATGAACGGCGGCATGGCACCGGCGTTTGCGTAGAAGGCGACCGCTTGGTCAAGCGCCTTCATGGCCAGCTTCTTCTGTTTGTCCGCTTCCTCGTGCGTGTCGTAGTAGGTCGGGTGCGCCGAGCCGGTCATCCAGACGTATCTGGGCTTCAGCGCCTTCTTGACGTCGATCTTCAGCTTCTCGGCCGCATGGCGAAGCCCCATGACGTGGTCCATGTGCTCGTGCGTGGAGATGTAGAGGTCGAGCGGCCGGCCGCCGAGCTCCTTGATGATGTTCTTGAAGATCGGCTCGAAGAGCTTTCGGTTTGCGCCGACGCCCGCCTGCTTGTTCCCGACGTCGATGAGGATGTGCTGTTTGGGTGTGGACGGGATGGTGACCAGGATCGCATCGCCGAGGAGGATGTTGTACAGACGCACGCGAATCTTGCCGGCCATCAGATCCTCCCCACGTGAAGCATCCGGGCCGTGCCGCGAACGCGCATGACGCCCTTCATCTGCTCGACGCGAATGGTCGACCCGAGGGGCTTGCCGGGCATCCACTCGCTTTCTGCGTCGATGGCCAGAAGATGCCGGGCGGCCAGCGTCCGCAGCAGCGCGTCGCGCCACTCGGCCTGCTGCTCGTGATCGGCCGTCAGCAGCGCGCGCACCTCGCGGGTCTGCGCGTTGACGGCCAGAGTCGTCCCGACGGTGATCTGCCGCTTTGGCGCGAACCGGCCGCCGATCCTGTTCGGTTCCGTCTGGTCCCAGGAGACTTTGAACAGGTATTCGTGCACCTGTTGCGGGTCTTCGCCGGGCTTCTGCCGGTAGCTCCGCAGCGCGCGCAGTCGTGGATGGACGCGGAAGTGGATGCCACGCGGGATGCGCAGGAAGGCGCGGTTGCGATTGGCGAATTCGTACGCCGCCCAGTCGCTGTCGACCAGCGTGTCGAGGTCGACGCCGGCGAGCTCCCTGGATTTGAAGTTGGTCTTCACCGCGAGCGCGGCAGCTTTCGGGACGATCCCCCGCTTCACGAGCTCGGCGGAGAGCGTCTCCCGCGCCATCGGGTCTTTCGGATACGCGGCCTGATCGGACGCCATGATGGCCCGGCCGTAGTCGGCGAATGAGATCTCGCCGGGCGGGAGGTAGTCGAGCGCGCGGACGAGGATCCGGCGGAACTGGCTGGTCATCCCGCCGAGAAGCCTCCGCGGCGGCATCGCCTTCCGGGCGTTGAAGAGCGCCTCCACGACCGCGTACAACGCGCCGGAGAGGACCTCGCTCAGCCGGTGCGGCTCGGTGCCGGGCACGTCGCACAGCCGTTTTTCGTTACGTAGCGAGCGGAGCGCCCTTTTGCCGCCGAACTGCTCGGCGAGCTCGCTGAATGCCGTCGACGCGCTGATCGAGCCTCCCGTCTCCTCCAGTACCCCGTCGGAGAGCGTCCGGCTGCTGAACGCCGACAGCAGCGCGACCATGTCGGCCACACACTCGTGCAGCGCCAGCGATTGCGGTGTGGAGGCGTGGTGCAGATCGGGGGCGATGCCGTCCAGCAGGGCGTGCGCCGTCTCGTGCGCGACGATGTCCCGTGAGGCGGCGGTGTAGACCCGCCGGTCTTCATCGTCGTTGAAGAAGAAGAACTGCAGGCTGTGGGACTCGCGCTGATAGAACGCGTTCACCAGCTCGCCGGCGCGCGGCACGATCAGGAGCTGCGGCGCATCGAACGCCCAACGCACCTCGCGGCCCAGCACTTCCGGATCCTCGAACTGCAGGATCGTCTTCATCACCGTGGCGAAGACGCCGAGCGCCTGCATCTGCCGCGACGACGGGTCGGTGCTGTCCGGCTGATACCGACCCTCGCGGCCGCCTTCCCGCGGAGGCACGAACGGAATGCCGGGATGAAGGTCCCCGGTCTTCTCGTCGAAGTCGAGTACCGCGACCCGGCGGGTCACCGGACCATCGAGAAAAAAATCTCCGTCGAGGTCCACATCCTCGAAGTGGGGCAGGCGGCGCGCGGCACAGACGGCCGGGTCGGCGACGAGCATCGGGACGGACGCGATGAGTTTGGCCATTGTTTTAGGAGTGACGCGGCCGGCGGATTCCCTACCGAGCCGGGTGCCGGTGATTTCTTTGGAGTACGGAGGCAATCGGAAGCCGTCTCAGATGCAGGGCGTGGCTTCAGCCCGCCTCTCTCGTGGGCGGGGCGTTCCCTCCTCCCCGTCCGAGGGGGCGGGCTGAAGCCACGCCCTACATCAGCCCTGACGGCAGCCGCGGCGACGACAGCAGCTCCGCGAACACGTCCCAGCGCTTCTCCGCGTCTCCCTGCGCGCGCCGCTCCACGTACTTACGCACGAGGTCCATGCCGAGGTTGTAGTTGATGACGTAGCTGCGGTACTTCTCGATGAACTTCACCCGCTGCGCCGCCCGGGCCGGCGCCATCAGCGCGTAGGTCGTCAGCCACTCCGCCGCCTCGGCCGCCGTGATGTGATGGTCGAGATAGCGCCGTGCGGCTTCGTTGCCGGCGTAGCTGCTGCGCTGGACGAGCGTCTGCACGCGGTAGTAGTGCTCGGCGCGCGACGGGTCGAAGCCGGCGATGGGGAAGAGGCGCTCGGCCTCCATCTGGGCGCGCTCCTCGGCCGGGAACGCCACCTCGATGCCGTAGTTCGCGCTCCCCTCGGCGATCAGCGACTGCGGGGAGAAGAGGGCGTAGACGCTGAACTCGACCCAGCCGCGGTCCCGCACCAGCGTCTTCTCCAGCAGCGAGTTGTAGACGTGGTGTCCCGGGTAGCCCTCGTGGCAGGCGAGGTCGATGGCCCGGTCGATGAAGATCGGCAGGTCGACGTTGACCTGGATCAGCGACTGGAAGCCGCCCTGATACCAGTTGTACCCGCTCCACGACTTGTCGTTCACGTACTCGACCGTGAAGGTCTCGCCGAGCGGCAGGGCCATCTGCTCGGCGGTCTTCTCGCGGCAGATGTCGATGGCGGTGCCGAACACCTGGTCGAGCTTCTCGCGCGGGATGCAGAACTGCATCCGGAACGCCTCAAGCCGGTCGATGAGCGTGCCCTGTCCCGGGAGCTCCGCGTCGATCGCGGCGTTCAGCTCGCGGAAGTAGCTCTCGGGGTGCGTCGGCGCGACGGTGTCGTAGAGCGCCTTCGATTCCTCGTCGAAGCTCATGCGCCGGCCCTGCAGCATCTCCGCGCGTGCGACCAGGGCCGAGATCTGGCGGCGGAGGTAGTCGAGCCGCAGCGCCTCCATTGCGTCCACCGGGCGCGGCAGGCCTTCGAGCTCACCGAGGAGGGCGATGGCGGCCTCGTGGATGAAGGTGAGCGTCGGCCGTGTCGCCCGCACCTCCTCGCGCCAGGTGGGCGGGCCGTAGTAGGCGTCGACGTAGTCTCCGTCGTGCTCGCCCATCGCGAGGACCAGCTTCACGTAGCGTTCGGCGGCATCGTTCATGGGCGCATTGTATGGCGCCCCGGCGGCACGCTTTTCGCGATCCGTTCTGTCGATGAGCCATTGTGCGACCTGTGGCGCGCCGCTGCCTCCCGGCGCGCAGTTCTGTCCGCGGTGCGGAGCGCCCCTGGCGGTCACGCCCGTCCCGCCCGCACCCGTCATGCCGGCACCGGCCCCACCGGCCGCGGCCCCGCCCCCGCGCGTGGCGCCGGCACCCGCGCCTCCGCCGGCCGCGTCCGCGCCGGTCGCACCGCCGCCCGCGCGCTCGCGGTTCCCGTGGTGGATCATCCCGCTCGTGCTTCTCGTCCTCGGCGGCCTGGTCTGGCTGCTGCTCGCCGGCCTCCCCTTCGGGGGGCGGGAGCGCGAACCGGAAGCGCCGCGCGTCGAGACCGAGACCATCGCCGAGGGGGATCCCGTGGCGCCGTCGTCGCCACGGGATACCGGTACGATCCTCGACGTGGAAGGGGAGCGGCCAGCCGAACCGGAGCCTGAGCCCGAGCCCGTGCGCGTACCTGCCACGGAGCCCGAGCCCAAGCCCGTGCGTGAGCCTGTGCGTGAGCCCGTGCGCGAGCCTGTGTCGGAGCCCAAACCGTCCGAACCGAGACGCGTGCCCATGCCCGTGCCCCCGCCGCCCGCGCCCGATCCCCAGCCGCGCATGCTGAGCGACGCGCAAGCCTCGGCCACACTGCGCGACTACGTGACCTCGCGCGACTACTACGATGGAGTCGAAGACGACTGCGTCCGCGTCGAAAGCCGCGGTTTTCGCAACCGCGGCTTCGTTTACGAGGTTTGGAATTCCTGCGAGCGCGGCGGCGGCTCCCGCCTTCTCGGACGCTGGCGCGTCGACGCGCTCACGCGGGAAGTGTTCCGGCAGCGCGATGACGGCCGCTATCTGCGGCCGTGACCGTCACTGCCTGGAGACGTACACCTTGTTGCCTTCGAGGCGGAAGGTCAGGCCGTTCTCGCGGAGGATCTGCTCGAATGCCTGGTCCCACGGCATGTCCTTGATGTTCACGTTCACCGTGCCGGTGATGTCGGAGGCGATCTCGACCTCCAGGCCGGTGAGCTTGCCGAAGGTCATGAGCACGTCGCGGAGGTCGGCGTTGGCGAGGTTCAGCGAGATCGGCTGACCCGTGAACTTGCGCGTGGCGGCGGCGCCGGGCGTGGGGAAGTCGGTGTTGGTGTTCTGCACCTCGCGGCCGTCGAGGGCCACGACGAGATTCAGCGTGCCGCTGCCGTCGGCATTCGTGCGGACGTAGACCTTCCACTCGCCGGCGCCGCGGCCGAGCTGCATGACCGTCTGCTCGCCCGGTTTCGCCGTGACGGTCGGCTCGCCGATCACCTCGCTGGTCTTCGTGTCGACGATGCGCGTGCGGATGTCGATGAGGCCCGCGTCGTTGCGGTGCATGGAGTAGTCGAGGCGGTACTGGTCCTGCGTGACGATGGGGTTGGCGGTGACGACGCCGGCGGCGGCGATGGTGAGCACCACCGCCAGCATGGAGGCAGCGGTGATGAAGCGATGGGAGAACGCGGATTTCCGGAGGGTGTCGTAGCTCATGAGATGTTGAATCCTTTCTTTCAGATGGGCGCTGGCCATGCACGACACCGCAGGGACGCGAGGAGCGAGGAGGGAGCGGCAGATCTTCGCGAGCGCGCCGACGTACGTTTCGATCGCATCACGCGACGTCGGCGGCAGCGCGGCGTCCGCCACGCGCTCGTCGCATGCCGCCTCTCGGGCGGAAGCGATCCTGCGGTGGGCGAGCCAGACGAGGGGGTTGAACCAGAAAACGGAACAGACGATCGCCTCGGCCACGCCGAGCAGGTTGTCGCGCCGGGCCACGTGTGCGCACTCGTGGCAGAGCAGCGACTCCAGCTCGTCGTCGTCGAGGGACGAACAGCCGTCCGCGGGGAGGATGATCATCGGGCGAAGCACGCGGACGACGGCCGGTGCCTCGCACGTGGGGGATGCGATGAGGTCGATGCTGTGGTGCAGGCCCAGGCGGCGGCGCACGGCGTCGAGGGCGTCCTTCGTGCGCTGCGGCGGGGGAGTGGCGGCGCGCATCGCGGTCGATACCAGGCGCTGTGTGACGATCCACCAGCGCAGCAGGAGGAGGGCCGCGACGCCGAGCCAGACGATGGCCAGCCAGGGGACCTGCCGCGTCGTGGCCGTCGCGGTGCCGGCGAGGAACGCGGGCGGCGCGAGCGGCGCGGTAAGGATCGGCAGCGGCGTGATGTCGTTGCGCTCCAGCAGGCGCGCGATGAGCGGCGCCGGCAGTGCCACCGCGGCCATGCCCGCGACCAGGATCGCGTGACGGGTGCGCGCCGTGAGCGGGCGGATCCACGCCGCCGCGATCAACGCCGCGGTCAGGATCAGACTGGACACGATCACGTGAGTGAGCAGATCGCCGATCACTTGCGGCCCCCTTTCTTCGCCGGTTTCGGCCGGGCGTTCTCCGCCTCTTCCAGCGCCTTGAGGTCCTCGAGGGTGAGCTTCCCGCTCTCCAGCAGATGCGCGACGACCGGCTGGGCGGAGCCGCCGAAGAGCGCCAGGAGCTCGTCGATCACGCGGCGGTACGCGGACGTCTTCGACACCGCCGGCTCGAACATCAGCGCGTTGCCGATCTTGCGCGTCCGGCGCACGGCGCCCTTCTGCTCGAGCCGCTGCACGATCGTCTGCACGGTCGTGTAGGCCGGCCGCTTCTTCTCCGAAAGAGCGTCCATGACCTCGCGGACCGAGGCTTCCTCCAGCCGCCAGAGCACGTCCATGATCTCCAGCTCGAACTTCGTCAGTTGAATCCGCTCAGTACGCATGTCGTAGTAGAATCTACGACGCGTGTAGTAGATTGTCAAGGGACGATGCGTGTTTTTTTTGTGTTCCCGGCGTTAGCATCGCGCCATGAACGAAGTTCTCGAGCTGCTCCTGGCGAACCTCGACGCGGCCTACGACCGGAGGGGGTGGCACGGGACCAACCTGCGCGGCGCACTGCGCGGCGTCAACGCCGAGCGCGCGTTGCGGCGTCCGGGGAAGGGGAGGCACAACGTGTGGGAGCTGACCGTCCACGCCGCGTACTGGAAGTACGCCGCCCGCACCCGCCTCCTGAACGGGAAGCGCCGCTCGTTTCCGATGAAGGGCAGCAACTGGTTCCCGTCGCCCGCACGTCCGGACGAGGATGCGTGGCGCGCCCTGATCCGCCTGCTCGACCAGGAGCACCGCCTCCTGCGCGAGGCGATTGCGTCGCTGTCCGACGCCGACCTCCGCGATCCGAAGAAGCTGCGCATGGTGTATGGCGTCGCCGCGCACGATGTCTACCACACCGGACAGATCCAGGTGGTGAAGCGGCTGGTTGGCGGTTGACGGTTGGCTCCGGGCATAACGCGCACGCTTGTTGCGTTCGTTGATCCCGTGGTTGACACGACCGGACGTGGCCGGTATCGTCCACCACCTTCGCGAGCGCGCGCGGAGCCATCCGCGCCAGTTCGTCCCCATCGTCTAGAGGCCTAGGACATCGCCCTTTCACGGCGACAACACGGGTTCGAATCCCGTTGGGGACGCCAATCGTCGGGCCCGTAGCTCAGTGGTAGAGCAGTTGGCTTTTAACCAATTGGTCGTAGGTTCGATCCCTACCGGGCTCACCAGACTTCGCGTACCGCGCCTGCTTCGTCACCTCCAAGGAGTCACGGTCGCATCCCGCCCGTCCTGGGAACGAACGCGATACAGGGCCGCGCCTTCCGGCGCGACCCGGATCTCACGCAAGCTGGCGGCCGCTCGCATCGAACTGATCGACGCAGATCCTCGTGAGGCTGCACGATGCATTCGCATGTGCGCCGCCGAATCCTGCGCCACCTGCGAAGGACTGCAGACCGAACGCGGCGTGCCATGCCTGGGGCGCCGCGGACGGAGTGCGAGTCACCGTTCTCACCATCCCGACGGGGACGCGCACGATCCCGCTGTCGACGTACCACCAGAAAGGCGCCAGCGCCCGGAACAGCGACCGGACGTCGTGGATCACCTCCGCGCCGGTATCGTTCCAGAGAATCAGGTGAGCGAGCGCCTCCGAGGAATAGTAAGAGCCGAACCAGCTCTCCGCTTTTACCCAGTACTCGATCGTCGGGGTGACGTACAGCGTCACACGCGTGGCAGCCGGTTCGATGACGAAGTTCTGTCCCAGGTGTGCCCATGCCGCATACGACGCAGCCCCGATGGCCCCGGTGGAGACGCTGAGCAGCCCTGTGAGCCGGCTGGCCGAAGCGTTCGCGCCGCCGTTGATCGACTGGACAGGAAGCTGCGGATCCGCCCATTGCGCGGTGTAGATCGGACTGATGCAGGCCATGATCATTTCCCTCCCGTCTCATCGTTCACATCGAGGCCGGTCGAGCCGGCGAGAAAGCGGTCGCGTACCCAGCGGTGCGGTTGGATCCCCGTGATCTTCAGCAGGCCGTCGCGCGCGTCGTCCGAGTCGAGTCCGAGCGCTCGGAACGCCTTGGCGATGGCGGGTCCATGAGCGTCGGCCATGTCGCGGTACGCCTTCTTGAATCCCGCCGTCGACGTGTGGCCGACGGTCTCGCCGATCGCATCGAGCGCCTTCACTTTCGGCCCGCCTGCGGCCTCGATGGCCGCGGGGAGCTCTTTCATCGCCTTCCCGAACCGCTTGCGCACCGCGTCCACCTCTTCCTGGCGCCGCCGGTGGTCGCTCGCGATACGGTCTTTCAGCGACTTCTGAATCTTCTGCTGCAGAACATCAGGCCCTTCTTCTTCCTGCATGGAACGCCTCCCATGACCGTTTCGCCGGCATCGTCCCGGTGTCGCAGATAGAGACGGACGTGGTCCGGCGATTACGGCTGCGGGCCTGCTCGTGGAACGTCATCGACGGGCCAGGGGAGATGCGCGATAAGCTCTCCAGCCATTCGAAATGAACAGGAGGGCCCGATGGCTGTTCACCACATTCCCGAGGGTTACCACAGCGTCACTCCCTATCTCGTCATCGACGGGGCCGCGCGCGCGATCGACTTCTACCGCGACGTGTTCGGTGCCGTCGAGATCATGCGCATGCCCGGTCCGGAGGGGCGGATCGGCCACGCGGAGATCAAGATCGGCGACTCGCACATCATGCTCGCCGACGAGCATCCGGAGATGGGCTTTCGTGGTCCGTTATCGATCGGCGGCACGCCGGTGAGCATCATGATCTACGTGGAGGACGCCGACCGCTGCTTCGCGGCCGCGGCCGAGCGCGGATCGAAGGTCGTCGAGCCGCTGCAGAACAAGTTCTACGGCGACCGCTCCGCCCAGGTGATCGATCCCTTCGGCCACTTCTGGACGATCGCCACGCACGTCGAGGATGTCCCGCCCGAGGAGATGGAACGCCGGGCGAAGGAGTGGGCGGAGAGCTCGGGGCAGTAACCGATCCTGCCGCAGGCGACACGGTGCGCCTCAACGTCACCCGCGATAGCCGCTCGAGAACGCGATTCCCCAGGGTGGGAATGCGATTCCCCAGGGTGGGGAACGTCATTCCCCGGGGTGGGGAACGCGATTCCCAGGGTGGGGAATGCGATTCCCCAGGGTGGGGAACGTGATTCCCCAGGGTGGGGAACGTGATTCCCAGGGTGGGGAACGGGATTCCCCAGGGTGGGGAACGTGATTCCCCAGGGTGGGGAACGTGATTCCCCAGGGTGGGGAACGGGATTCCCAGGGTGGGGAACGGGATTCCCAGGGTGGGGAACGTGATTCCCCAGGGTGGGGAACGTGATTCCCCAGGGTGGGGAACGTGATTCCCCAGGGTGGGGAACGTGATTCCCCAGGGTAGGGAACGTGATTCCCCAGGGTGGGGAACGCGATTCCCCAGGGCGGGGAACGTGATCCCCAGGTGAGGAAAGCGATCACACGGGTGGGGACGTCGGCGTACGTGCGAGCGCGCAGCGCTTTTGGAGTGCGGAGGCATCGTCGCCTCCGCTTTCGTATTCGCGTGTTCGCGCGCTGAGGCTACCGAATTCGAAAGCGGAGGCGATTGGAGGCTGTCTCAGAACCCGGACCGCCGCCGTCCCGGCGGCTGAGCGGGCGGCGTCCCGCCGCCCGCATTCTGGGGAGACCGCAGCCTCTCGCCACGTGGCGCGCTCCACCCACCCGGGGGTGGCGGCGCGGGACGCCGCCACATCAGCCGCCG
>DASUSN010000046.1:0-27608 GCA_036375075.1 Thermoanaerobaculia bacterium
CGAGGGGCGGGCTGAAGCCGCGCCCTACATTTTGGCTGCAACGATTCGATGACGGGGCCGGCAGCGGCGGGGAACATTGATTACTCTCCGCGCATGCGACGCGTACTGCTCCTGGCGATCCTCCTTGGCGCGGCCTGCGGAACCACTCCCCCGCCCCCGGTCGACGAACAGACGCGCGGCATGATCGCGCAGCTCACCGAGGCCCTCCAGCAGCAGCCCACGAACACGCCTTGGATCTACATCCTCGCGCAGTCCCACGACCGCGCGCGGAACGCCGCCGAGGTCGCGCGCTGGCTCGGCCGGCTCGACGAGCTGGGATGGGAGAACGGCGTCAATCGCATCGACTTCCGCAACACCGGCTCCGACCCCGCCGTCCGCGCCGCGATGGCGAAGCTCGACGCGCGCCAGCCGCGGGTGAGCCGCGCGCAGCCGGCGTTCACGATCCGCGGGCAGCGCGACCTCGTCCCCGAGGGCATCGCGTACGACTCCGCCGAGGACGTGTTCTATCTGAGCAGCATCTACCGGCGCAAAGTCGTGCGCGTCGACCGGAATGGGAACGCCCGCGATTTCGTCGCCGCGGGACAGGACGGCATGCTCAGCTCCCTCGGCATGAAAGTCGACGCCGGTCGCCGCCTGCTCTGGGTCATCAGCACCGGCACTCCCGAAATGCGCGGCTCGACCGCGGAGGACCAGAAGCGCTCCATCCTCGCCGCGTACGACCTCCGCGACGGGCGGCTCGTGAAGAAGATCGAGGCGACGCCGGCCCAGCTCAACGACCTGACGTTGCTGTCGGACGGGAGCCTCTTCGCGACGGACATGGCCCGGCAGAAGGTCGTGCGCCTCGCCCCCGGCGCCGACGTTCTCGAGGAGTGGGCGGACGGCTTCAGCTACCCGAACGGCATCGCCGTCTCGGACGACCAGCGGTTCCTGTACGTCGCCGACTTCCGCGGCCTCACCCGCTTCGCCATCGCCGACAAGACGCGGACGAAGATCGAGTCCCCCACCCTGCTGAACGGCATCGACGGCCTGAACTTCCACCAGGGGAAGCTGATCGCCATCCAGAACGCCATCGGCAGCCCGCGCGTCCTTCGCATCGACCCCGCGTCGGGGGAGGTCGAGGTGCTGGAAGCCGGAAACCCACGCTTCGAGATCCCATTGACCGGCGCGGTCGCAGGCGGCGAGTACTGGTTCATCGCCAACCCCGGCCTCCGCTCGTTCGACGCCGGGCACCGGATCTGGCCATCATCGAAGCTCGAAGACCCTCTGATGCTCCGCCTGCCGCTGTAAAGCCGCCCTCCACACGACGCGAGGGCGGCGAAGAATGCTTTGAAACCGGCGGAGAATGCTTCAAAACCGGCGAAGAATGCTTCAAAACCGGCGGAGAATGCTTCGAAACCGGCGGAGAATGCTTCGAAACCGGCGAAGAATGCTTTGAAACCGGCGAAGAATGCTTCGAAACCGGCGAGGAATGCTTCGAAACCGGCGAAGAATGCTTTGAAACCGGCGAAGAATGCTTTGAAACCGGCGAAGAATGCTTTGAAACCGGCGGAGAATGCTTTGAAACCGGCGGAGAATGCTTTGAAACCGGCGGAGAATGTTTCGAAACCGGCGGAGAATGCGACACGAAGACACAGGGGGCGGACCGAGGGAAGACCAAATCCTAAAAAGATCCTAAAATCTCCCCGCCCATGCCCAGCGAGCCCCCACACAAACTGCAGCGGTTCGTCGAAGGCGGGATCTCCGTCTTCGTCGGCACCGTCGACGCCGACAAGGTCCCGACCTGCTGCCGCGCCATCGCCCTCAGCACGAAAGACGACTTCGAGACCATCACGGTCTACGTCCCTGCCGCGACCGGACAGGAGACGATCGCCAACGTCGCCACGACGCGCCGCGTGGCCATCTCCGCCAGCGAGCCGCTCTCGCACGGCTCCATCCAGATCAAGGGCGTCAGCCGCGGCGTGAAGCTCGCCCCGCCCTCGGACGAGGAATTTGTCCGCACGCGCCTGCACCAGTTCGCGGACGTCCTGGCCGAGCTCGGGCTGCCGCGGCACGTCACGCACCGCATCGCGCACTGGCCGGCGTTCGCCATCGAAGTCTCCGTCGAGCAGGTGTTCGACCAGACCCCCGGACCGAAGGCGGGGACGCCGCTGGCATGATCAAGCTCACGTCGATCGCCCGCTGCTTCCAGGGCGTCATCCCCAGCCTCCTCGCCTCGGCCGACGCCACCGGCATGCCGAACGTCACCTACGTCAGCCAGATCTACCTGATGGACGACCGGCACGTCGCGCTCTCGCAGCAGTTCTTCAACAAGACCCGCCGCAACGTCGCCGAGAACCCGCACGCCACCGCCGAGATCTACGATCCGGTCACCATGCAGGCGTACCGGCTGCGCCTGAAGTTCCTCCGCTCCGAGAAGAGCGGCCCGCTCTTCGACACGATGAAGCTGCGCATCCAGGCCATTGCCTCGCACACGGGCATGGACGGCGTGTTCCGCCTCATCGCCGCGGACATCTTCGAGGTCGTGCGCGCGGAGAAGGTGGAAGGCTTCCTCATCGAGACCGACGTGCCGGACGACGCGGTCGCGCCCTCGGGCCTGCGAACGGAGATCCGCGGCCTGCAGCTCGTCTCGGACCGCATCAACCGCGCCGACGACCTGGAGACGCTGCTCGCCGCCACCCTCGACGCGCTCGACGTCTTCTTCGGCATGACCAACACCATCGTGCTGCTGCACGACGAGCCGGCGCAGAAGCTCGTCACCATCGCCTGCCGCGGGTACGGCGGAGGGGGCGTGGGCGCGGAGGTGGCGATCGGCGAAGGGCTGATCGGCACCGTCGCGCGCGAGCGGCGCGTGCTGCGCATCAGCGGTCTGGACGAAGGACTGCGCTACGGGCGCGCCGTGCGGCGTTCGGTGATGTCCGACGGCGGACGCGCGGTGCGTCCGGAGATCCCGCTCCCGGGCCTGCCCGACGCCCAGAGCGCGCTGGTCCTCCCGCTGGTCATCGAGGACCGCCTGGTCGGTGTCCTCGCCGCGGAGTCGCGCGACCCGATGGCCTTCGGCGAATGGGACGAGGCCTACCTCGGCGTGATCGCCAACCAGATCGCCCTGGGCATCGAACGGATGACCGAGGACGAGCCGGTGGCGGTCGAGCCGGACGCGCCGGCGCTGCGGTTCATCCCCCCGCCGCCCGCCCGCGCGCGGCACACGCTGACGTACTACCGCGACGACGACTGCGTGTTCCTCGACGACGAGTACCTCGTCCGCAACGTCCCCGGCCGCATCCTCTGGAAGCTCCTCGGCGAATGGAAGCGCGAGGGGCGGACGTCGTTCACCAACCGCGAGCTGCGCCTGGACCGCAACCTCGGCCTCCCCGAGGTGAAAGACAACCTCGAGTCGCGCCTGATCCTGCTCAAGCATCGCCTCCGCGAAAAGTGCCCGGACCTGCAGATTACCCCGGCAGGACGAGGGAAGTTCACCCTGGAGATCGTGGCGGACTTCGAGCTCGTGGAGCGGTAGGGAGACCGGTTCCTCGGAGTTCCTCGGAGTGCCTCGGGTTCCTCGGAGGAGTCGGCTACTCCGAGGAACTCCGAGGCACTCCGAGGAACCCGAGGAACTCACCCGTGACGTAGCTCACGCTTTCGGCTAGAATCCGCGCGCCTTGGAGACCCCCGGCCTAGGGAGAGGTCTCTTCACCAACTCACGGAGGAATCAATGAAGTCCTGGACCATGCGCGTACTGCTCGTCGCGCTGATCAGTAGCCTCGCGCTCGGCGGCGTCGCCCTCGCGCAGGAGGCACACCCGGCCGCGGATCCCGCGGTCGCTCCGGATGTGGCCAAGCAGGCCGGCCATCCGACCGAACACCGCTCCGAGGCGGACCTCGTGCTGCCGGACCTCGGCAGCGTGCAGTTCCTCGGCATGGGAGGCGACCGCCTCCTCCTCGGCGGCATCATCGTCTGCGTCTTCGGCCTGCTCTTCGGCCTGATGATGTACACGCAGCTCAAGGGGCTGCCCGTGCATCGCTCGATGCTGGAGATCTCCGAGCTGATCTACGAGACCTGCAAGACCTACCTGGTCACGCAGGGCAAGTTCATCCTCCTGCTCGAGCTGTTCATCGGCGCGATCATGGTGGTGTACTTCGGCGTGCTGCGCGGCTTCGACGCCGCCCGCGTCGTCATCATCATCATCGCCTCGCTGGTCGGCATCGCCGGCAGCTACGGCGTGGCGTGGTTCGGCATCCGCATCAACACCTTCGCCAACTCGCGCACCGCCTTCGCGTCGCTCAAGGGCAAGCCCTTCCCGACGTACTCGATCCCCCTCAAGGCCGGCATGTCCATCGGCATGCTGCTCATCTCCACCGAGCTGCTGATCATGCTCGCGATCCTGCTGTTCGTGCCGCGCGACTACGCCGGCCCGGTCTTCATCGGCTTCGCGATCGGCGAGTCCCTCGGCGCCGCGGCCCTGCGCATCGCGGGCGGCATCTTCACCAAGATCGCGGACATCGGCTCGGACCTCATGAAGATCGTCTTCAACATCAAGGAAGACGACGCGCGCAACCCCGGCGTCATCGCGGACTGCGTCGGCGACAACGCGGGCGACTCGGTCGGCCCCACCGCCGACGGCTTCGAGACCTACGGCGTGACCGGCGTCGCGCTGATCACGTTCATCCTCCTCGCGGTCACCGACCCGACCGTGCAGGTCCAGCTCCTGGTCTGGATCTTCGTCATGCGCGTGCTGATGGTCATCACCTCGGCCGTGTCGTACTTCATCAACGAAGCGGTCGCGCGCGGCCGCTACGGCAACGCCGACAAGATGAACTTCGAGGCGCCGCTGACGTCCCTCGTGTGGCTCACCTCGATCCTCTCCGTGGCCGTCACGTACATCGTCTCGTACCTGCTCATCCCCGAGCTCGGCGGCGACAGCACGATGTGGTGGAAGCTCTCGACGATCATCACCTGCGGCACGCTCGCCGGCGCGATCATCCCGGAGCTGGTGAAGGTCTTCACCTCCACCGAGTCCCGCCACGTGCGCGAGGTCGTCACGGCGTCGCGCGAAGGCGGCGCGTCGCTCAACATCCTCTCCGGCTTCATCGCCGGCAACTTCTCGGCGTACTGGATGGGTCTCGCGATCGCGGGCCTCATGGGCATCGCGGCCTGGATCACCGGCTTCTTCCCGACCGATGCCGGCGGCCTGATGATCGCGCCCGCGATCTTCGCCTTCGGTCTCGTCGCCTTCGGCTTCCTGGGCATGGGCCCGGTGACGATCGCCGTCGACTCCTACGGCCCGGTCACGGACAACGCGCAGTCGGTCTACGAGCTCTCCACCATCGAGACGATCCCCGGGATCGACGAGGAAGTGAAGCGCGACTTCGGCTTCACCCCGGCGTGGGAGAAGGGCAAGGACTACCTCGAGGAGAACGACGGCGCGGGCAACACGTTCAAGGCGACGGCGAAGCCCGTGCTCATCGGCACCGCGGTCGTCGGCGCGACGACGATGATCTTCGCCATCATCGTGATGCTCACCAGCGGCCTCACGCAGGACATCGACAAGCTGTCGCTGCTCCACCCGCAGTTCCTCCTCGGCCTCGTCGTCGGCGGCGCGGTGATCTACTGGTTCACCGGCGCGGCGACGCAGGCGGTGTCGACGGGCGCGTATCGCGCGGTCGAGTTCATCAAGGCGAACATCAAGCTCGACACCGGCGCGACGAAAGCCTCGGTCGAGGACTCGAAGAAGGTCGTCGCCATCTGCACGCAGTACGCGCAGAAGGGCATGCTCAACATCTTCCTGGTGGTGTTCTTCTCGACGCTCGCCTTCGCCTGCTTCGAGCCGTTCTTCTTCATCGGCTACCTGATCTCGATCGCCATCTTCGGCCTCTACCAGGCCATCTTCATGGCCAACGCGGGCGGCGCGTGGGACAACGCGAAGAAGATCGTCGAGACCGAGCTGAAGATGAAGGGCACGCCGCTGCACGCGGCCGTCGTCGTCGGCGACACCGTCGGCGACCCGTTCAAGGACACCTCCTCGGTGGCCATGAACCCGGTCATCAAGTTCACCACCCTCTTCGGCCTCCTGGCCGTGGAGCTCGCGGTGGAGATGACCCGCGCGGGCCAGGGCCAGCTCACCCTGATCCTGTCCGCCGTGTTCCTCCTGATCGCCATGTTCTTCGTGTACCGTTCGTTCTACGGCATGCGCATCGGCGACGACAGCGACGCGAGCCACGCGCACTGATCCCCGTCCATCGACCAACAAAAAGGCCGGCGGTAACGCCGGCCTTTTTCGTTGTCGACGCACACCTCAGAAGCGGAAGCGCACGCCGGAGCCGTAGAGCATCGGGTCGATGTCGATGGCGTCTTCCGCGGCGCCGCCTTCTTCCACCGCGTTCCAGGGGACGCGCTTGGCTTCGAAGGCGAGGGCCCAGCGGTCCGTGAGGCGGATGTCCATGCCCACCGCGGCGGTCCAGGTGACGTTGGACTGGAGGTCGAGGGTCTCCTCCACGCCGTCATTGATGTCGAAGGTGCCGCTGATGTGCGCCACGCCGCCGGACAGATACGGCGACACGCGCGCGCCGGTGCGGAAGTGCCACTGGGCCATGGCCGTGGCCGTGCGGGCATTGAGCTCGGCGATCTTGACCTCCGGGGAAGCCGGCGGCGCCACGATCAGGTCGGCGCCGAACGTCATCAGCGAGACCTCGGTGGAGAAGCGGTCGGTCCAGTAGTGGTTGAAGGAGATGCCGAGGCCGGGCTTTTCTTCGAAGTAGATGTCGATGAAGCTGCCGTCTTCTTCGTCGACGAACCCGGTGTCGGCGATGAAGGACCCGACGGTCCAGAGGGCGACGTCCGAGCGCGTGGACGACTGCGCGGGAAGCACCGTCTGCGCGGAGAGGCGCAGGCCGGCGGCGATGAAGAGCAGGAAGAGGGCGCGGTAGAGAATTCTGGTCATTGGGGTGTTCCTTTCTCGATTTTGCTGGGCACGCTATAGGGCGAGCGAGGTGCCACGAATCGAGAGGCGTCCCTAGAGAGGAAAGGGGCTTTCAGGCCCCTCTGTGTGTATGGAACACCCGACAGTCGGCGTCGTGAGAATCCGACAGTTCGCTGGTTTGAGCTACCGGCGCACGGCGCGACGTTTGGGCGCCAGGTAGCGGAAGGCGCCGGCCGAGGTCGCGCTGCCCTTGCTCGTCGTGATGGCCACGTCCGTTGCGCCCGTCGCGTGGGCCGGCGTCCGCGCGGTGAGCGTCACCGCGTCCACCACCGTCACCGCCGTCGCCGCGGCTCCGCCGAACGTCACGGTCACCGGCACCGCCGTCGAGAACCCCGCGCCGTGAATGGTGACCAGCGTCCCGCCGGACTTCGTCCCCGTAGATGGCGACACCGACGCGATCGACGGAGGCGGCAGCGTCCAGGTGAAGCTCTTCTGCGCGGTCGCGCCGTTCGGATTGGTCACGACCACGTCCACCGCCTTCGTCGAGGCAAAGTCGAACGGCCCCGCGGGCGTGACCGCGCGCAGCTCCGTCGCATTCACGATCTCCACGCTCGCGGCAGCGAGCCCACCGAACTTCACCGTCGCCCCGGGCGCGAACCCGGCGCCGTGGATGGTCACGGTCGTCCCGCCGTTCGTCGGACCGGTCGAAGGGGAAAGCTCCGATACCGACAGCGGCGCGGGGCCGATGACGGTAAAGACGCCGTCCATGCCGCTATGGCCGTTGCCGCAGAAACGGGTGCAGAAGAACTGGAACTGCCCCGCCGTGTGGGCGGTGAACTGGAGCACCAGCGGCGGCTGGCCGGGCATCAGGATGTGCGACGAGTCGGCGTACGTCCTCAGCCGGAACCCGTGACCGTCGCCCACGCCGTCGTCGCCCGCGACCACGTTGAGCGTGACCAGGTCGCCCTGGTTGACCGTGAACGGCAGCGGCGTGACGTTGTACGTGAACCGGCGCGCCGTGATGGTGAACGTCTTCACCTCCTGGGGCGCGAGCGACGGCGCCGGCGTGAGGGCGGACGTCACCCACAGCAGCGCGACGAACAGCCAGCCGTTCATGGTGGAAGAAATGATACGCCGCGCGCCTTAGAATCGAGGTCATGATGAAGCGAATCGCCCTCGTTGCCACCCTGCTCGTCGCCACCGTCGCCTTCGCCGGCGAGACCATCTCCCGCGGCGCCGCCATCGCCAAGGACGCCAAGGCCGTCCCGCTGACCACCGTCCTGGCCTCGCCCGCCGACTACATGAAGACCCCGGTCGTCGTGGAAGGCGTGGTCACCACCGCCTGCGAGCGCAAGGGCTGCTGGATGCAGCTCCAGCCCGCCGCCGGAGCCGAGCAGACCGTCCGGGTCACGTTCAAGGACTACGGCTTCTTCGTCCCGCTCGATTCGAAAGGGATGAAGGCGCGCGCCGAGGGCGTCACGACGGTGAAGAAGCTGTCCAAGGCCGAGGCGGACCATCTCGTGGAAGAGGGCGCGAAGCTCAAGCGGACCGAGGACGGCGGCGCGATCGAGGTGTCGTTCGTCGCGAACGGCGTCGAGTTGACGAAATAGCTCCCTGTCATCCTGAGCCGCGTAGACGGCGAAGGATCCCCTGATTCAGGCGCGGGCGGCGCAAGTCGCACGGGGTCCTTCGCCGTCTCCGCGGCTCAGGATGACAGGTTGATCGTCGGAACGATGGTGTAGTCCACCCGCGCGTCGAAATACTCGCGGTTCCGCTCGTACTCGCGGCGCATCACCAGAGACTCCGGGTCCAGCGCCCGGTCGACGGCGAGCACGCCGTCCAGGTGATCGATCTCGTGCTGCAGGAGCTCCGCTTCGGCCTGGCCGAGCTCCTGCCACTCCTGCGGCTTCCCCCGCTCGTCGACATACTCGAGCGACAGCGACTTCGCGCGCTCCACGCGCACGAGCAGGTCCGGGAAGCTCATGCAGTCGTCCCACATCGTGAACGTCTCCTCGCTGCGCCAGGTGATCGCCGGGTTCACGACGAAAAACGTCCCTTTGCCGAGGTTCACCGCGATGAAGCGCTTCGCGATGCCGATCTGCGGGGCGGAGATCGCGCGTCCGAAGCCGTGACGGCGGCGGAACTGGTCCAGCGTCGCGGCGAGGACGTCGAATTCGCCCGCGTCGTACGCCGCGACTTCGGAGGAGCGCACGCGCAGGCGCGGATCGCCGAGGAGGAGGACTTCAGCCATGCAGCCGCTCCAACACCGCCTCGGTGATGTTTGCTCCCGTCGCGATCACCACGACCGTCTTGCCGCGCAGGTCGTGTCGCAGCGCCGCCGCCAGGCCCGCCGCGCCGGACGGCTCGACGAGCAACTGCGCGCCGAGGATCATCGTCCGCACCGCAGCCAGGAGCTCGTCGTCGCCGACGGTCATCGCGTCGTCGACGTGCTCGATGAGCGCGTCGAGCGCGAGCTGCGCCGGCACGCGGCAGACCAGGCCGTCCGCGACGGTGTCGATCGGCCGCTCGATCGCGCGGCGGGCGTGGAAGCTCTCCACCATCGCCGGCGAGCCTTTCGCCTGCACCGCCACGATGTGCGCGTCCGGCAGCGCCATGCCCACACCCGACGCCAGCGACCCGCTGCCCATCGGCACGTAGACCACGTCCACGTGCTCGAGCTGCCGGGCGATCTCCACGCCCACCGTGCCCGCGCCTTCGATCACGCCCGGGCTGTCGCCGTCGTCGATGAAGCGCAGCCCCTCGTCGCGCGCGAACTGCATGGCGATCGCCTTCGCGTGATCGAGGTCGTCTCCGATGTCGTGAATGGTGGCGCCGAGGAGCTCGATCTTCGCGCGCTTGACGAGGTTCGCGCCGAGGGGGAGGAACACGTGTGCGGCGACGCCGGCGACGCGTGCGGCCCACGCCACGCCCTGCCCGTGATTCCCCGTCGACGAGGTGACGACCGCGGTGGAGGGCTCGCGGAGGATGTCGTTCAGCGCGCCGCGCCACTTGAACGACGCGACCGGCGAGACGGTCTCGTTCTTTACCCACAGGTCGCAGCCGAGCCGCGACGACAGGAGCAGCGAGCGGACCAGTGGCGTCGGGCCCTGCGCGTACGGCGCGAGACGATCGGCTGCGGCGCGGGGGTCCATCACCTGCTGCGGCGCACCTGTTCGAAGCTCGCCACGAGCTTCGGCGAGAAGGCGCGCGGATCGAGCCGCAGCGCGCGGTTGCGCTTCAGCGCGGCCTTGAAGTCTTCGTTCGCGGAGGCGAGCAGCGCGCCGGCGTTGCGCGACAGCGTGGCCCGCGTGTACCGCACGCAGCCGCGCAGCAGATACGCCTCGGCGGCCGGCGTCTCGACGATGAGCTGCGTGAGGAGCTGCTCGGCGCCGGTCAGGTCGCCCCTGGCGTACGCGCGGTACGCGGGCGCGACGTCGGCCTTCGCCGGTTTCGCGGCCGCCGTGACCGGCGCCTCGGCCGGCCTGGTCAGCTCCGCCATGCGCTTCTCCACGGCCAGGCGCACTTCGTCGTACTCGGCGTCGGTCTTCGCGGCGTCGAGCCTCTTGCGCAGCTTCTCCCCTTCCGCGCGCGGCACCTTGCGCCGGAGCTCCTGCACCGCGACCTCGGCCGCGACCTTCGCCTGACTGACGACGGGCGCGGCCTGGACAGGTTTCGGCTGCGGCAGTGGAATGTAGGGCGTGGCTTCAGCCCGCCTCTCCTCGGGCGCACGTGCGACCGAGGGGGGCGGGCTGAAGCCACGCCCTACATTGGGCTTCGGACGCGCGGCGGCGGCCTTGGCCTTCTTCCCTTCCTCCGCGGCCGCGGAGAAGAGCTGCGCGGCCTGCTCGGCCGTCTGGGACACCGACCCGTATGCGCCGCTGTCGTTTCCCGCCTGGCGGAACTGCGTCAGCGCGTCCTGCAGCTTGCGCTGGGCGTCGCGATAGCTCTGAGTACGGTCGCCGCCGGCGCTCATCGCGTCGCCCTGGATCTGCATCGCGCGGCTGATCGCCCCCTCGGCCGACTTGCGCGGACCGTCGGCGGCGCTGTGCGCGGCGCGCTGTTTCTCGCGCTGCGCCTTGCCCATCCAATCCTTCATCTTCGAGTAGTACGCCGTCCGCGCTACCGCGCCCTGCTCCTCGCAGATCCGCCACTCGCGCAACGCGCCGTCCGGGTCGCCGAGGTTCAGCTTCGCGATGCCGAGCCAGAAGTGCGGGACGTAGGTGATGATCGTCTGGCCCGCGCGGATGGACGTGCTCTCGTTGGGCTGCTCGGCGATGGACTTCTGCAGCAGCTTCACGGCAACGTCGTAGCTGCCGCCGTTCACCGCCGCGACGCCGCGGTTGTACGAGTCCCACCACTTCTCCGCGGCCAGCGCGGGGAGCGCGAACAGCAGGAGGACCGCCAGGCGCCTCATTCCGAGACTCCGAAATCGGGAACGGAGGCTTTCGCGGGATCGCTGAAGCTCTCGTAGAGATCGACGTTGCCGCCGGACGGCACCGTGACCGTGCGCGTGATCGGCCGCGGAAAGCCCGGGTTCGCGAGCGTGACTTCATAGCGCCCCGGCGGGAGATCGAGCGGCACGGGCGTGACGACGTTCGCGCCGATGTCGACCGGCACGCCGCTGTCCGCATTGCGGACGCCGGTGACGTTCGCCCAGGGGAACGCGTTCACGGCGAGGCGTCCCTGGAGCACGGGCGCGACCACCATGGAGGCGGTCACCGGCCTGGGCACGGCCCGTTGCGGAGAGGGCACGGGGCGCTCGCGCAGCACCATCCATCCGCCGGCGGCGAGGATGGCCACGATCGCGGCCGCGACGTAGAGCCACGCCGCGGAGCGCGGGCTTCCAGCCGGCCGCTCCGCCGGCATCCTGCCGGCAGGGTCTGGCGAGGAACCATGCCGCCTGGAAGGCGGCGTAGCGGCCGGCTGGAAGCCGGCGCTCCGCGGATCGGCGTGCCGCAGTTCGGCGTGCAGCAGATCCGCGTTCCTCGTCTCGGTCGACACGACCGTCTCGGCGTTGCCGTCGTCCGTGAACCGTGTCGCCTCGTCCGTCAGTTCCGACGCCACCGGCAGCGGCGGCGGCGCTCCCGCCGTATCCGGCAGCGTCGCGGCCACGCGCTCGAGCTCCTGCGCGAACTCGCGCGCCGAGGCGTAGCGCTTCGTGCGGTCTTTCTCCAGCGCGCGGAAGATCAGCGCCTCGAGCTGCGGCGGCACCACCGCGCCCGGGTTCACCTCGCGCAGCGGCTTCGGGCTCTCCGACGCGTGCTTCATCAGATACGCGTGCGGCGTGTCGCACACGAACGGCGGCACGCCGGTCAGCATCTCGTACATGACGATGCCGAACGAGTAGAGGTCCGCGCGCCCGTCGATGCGCTCGCCCGGCGGCAGCATGCCGAGGTGCTCGGGCGAGCAGTACTTCCACTTGCCGACGAACATCCCGGTCTTGGTCTTCTCGTCGTCCGTCCCGCCCGACGACTTGGCGATGCCGAGGTCGATGATCTTGACGCGCTCGTGGCCTTCGTCGTCCCGCGCGATCATCAGGTTCTCGGGACTCACGTCGCGGTGCACGATCCCCGCGCGATGGATCGCGTCGAGGCCCTGCAGCGCCTGCACGGCGATCGTCGCGGCATAGCGCGCCGAGAGCGGCCCGCGCTCGGTGATCAGCTCGTGCAGGTTGATGCCCTCGATGTACTCCCACACCATGTAGTGCGAGCCGTCGTCGAGCGTGGAGAAGTCGAACAGCGCCGCGACGTTCGGGTGCTGGATCTTCGTCGCCATGCGCGCCTCGCGCAGAAACCGGTCCGTCGCGCCGGCATCCGACGCGATGTTGGAGCGCATCAGCTTGATCACGCGGATGGCGTTGAGGTGCGTGTGCAGGACCTTGTAGACCTCGCCCATTCCACCCACGCCGAGGCGCGAGAGGAGCCGGTACTTGCCGTCGAGCGGCGTCTCCATGTACCGGCGCAGGAAATCGGTGATCGCCTCTCCGCAGAAGGGGCACGCTTTATAGCGGAGGTCGATCTCCGACTTGCAGTGGATGCAGAAGAAGGGCATGGGACCGGGTTGTGTAACCGGAATTATATGATCGGATGATGCGCGATACGACGTTTCGAGTGCGGACAAGCGAGCGCGAGCAGATCCTGATCGTCACCCGCGAAGTGGACGCCGCCCTCGCATCCCTCGGCGCCACCGACGGAATCGCGACCATCATCGTGCCGCACACCACGTGCGCGATCTCGGTCAACGAGAACGCCGACCCCGACGTGCCGCGCGATCTGGTGAAGGCCATCCGGGCGATGATCCCGAACGTCCGCTTCGAGCACGGCGAGGGAAATTCGGACGCGCACCTCATGTCGATGTTGATCGGCAGCTCGCTCACCTGGCCCTATCGCAACGGCCGGCTGGTGCTGGGGACGTGGCAGGGGGTGTACTTTGTGGAGCTGGACGGGCCGCGCGAGCGGCAGGTGACGGTGTACGTGAGCTGAGTCATGGCAGAAAACTTCGATGTCGTCGTCATCGGCGGCGGGACGGCGGGACTGGTCACCGCGTCCGGCTGCGCGCGCCTCGGGCGCAAGGTCGCGCTGATCGAGCGCGAGGCGCTGGGCGGAGACTGTCTGTGGACGGGCTGCGTGCCGACCAAGGCGCTGGTGGCGTCGGCGAAGCTCGCGCATCAGATGCGCCACGCGGACGCGTTCGGGCTGGAGCCGGTGACGCCGCGGATCACGCCGCGGTCGGTCATGGAGTCCATGCGCGCGCAGCGGCGGGACATCAGCCGCCACGACGATCCGGAGAAGTTCCGGCGCCTCGGCATCGATGTCATCGAAGGCTCGGCGAAGCTCGCGGGGCGGAACGAGGTGGAAGTGGGCGCGCGCCGCCTGATCGCCAAAGACGTCGTGATCGCGACCGGCTCGCGCACGGCGGTCCCTCCGGTCGACGGACTGAAGGAGGCCGGCTTCCTCGACCACGCGTCGTTCCTCGCGCAGGATGCCTTCCCCGCCTCGGTGCTCATCCTCGGCGGTGGCTACATCGGCATCGAGTTCGCGCAGATCTTCTCGCGCTTCGGCGCGCGCGTGACGGTCGTGGAGATGCTCGACGAGATCATCAACAAGGAAGACGCGGCCATCATCACGCGGGTGCGGGAGCTCCTCGCGGAGGAGAAGATCGAGCTGTACACCGGCTGGGCGGTGAAGGCCGTACGGCGCGACGGGCCCGGGAAAGTCGCGCGCATCGAGAACAAGCTCGGCGAGGTGCGCGAGATCGCGGTCGAGGAAGTCTTCGTTGCCTCCGGACGCCGCGGGAACACCGAGGACCTCGGGCTGGAGCAGGTGGGCGTGAAGGTGGAGCGGTCGTTCGTCACCGTCGACCGGTTCCTGCAGACGTCCGTGCCGCGCATCTGGGCCTGCGGCGACGTGCACGGCGGGATGCAGTTCACGCACGTCGCGGCGTACGAGGCGGTGAAGCTCGTGCGCAACATGCTCTTCCCCGGCAAGTCCGCCGCCGACTACACGAACATCCCCTGGGCCCTCTATACCGACCCCGAGGTCGGACACATCGGCCTCACGGAAGCGGAAGCGCGGGCGAAGCACGGCGACGCCGTGCGGACGTACGTGACGCAGATGCACGACGTCGACCGCGCCGTCGTCGACCGCGCCGCCTCCGGCCTGATCAAGCTCGTCTGCGACCCCAAAGGAAACATCCTCGGCGCCCACGTGCTCTGCGCAAACGCATCGACGGTGATCGAAGAGATCGTCCTCGCCCGCCGCAAGGGGCTGAAGATCACCGACCTCGCGCAGCGCATCTCCGCCTATCCGTCCCTTGCGGACGGCGTGCAGAAGACGGCGTCGCTGTACTACCAGGACGTCGCCAAAGGCTGGCTCGGCGCGGTCGGCAAACTCGTGGCGGCGATGTCGCAGTAACGAGCACGCGTACATGAATGTTCGTGTACGCGTACAATTCAGTCATGTCACCCAAAGCCGGCGATCAGATCTGGATTCCCTGCGAAGTGAAGCCCGGCCCTTTCTCCAATGAGCGCCTGGTGCGCGTCACAGTACCTGACGCCGAGGAGTGGGTTGGATTTGCCCCCGCTCACATGCTGCAGGACGACCTGCTCGAAGGCGCTACGAACATCCTTGGTACAATCGTCGAAGTTCACGACGACAGCGTTTCGGTCTACTTCCCCGGCGGACATTCCCTGGCCCAGTCCTGGTTCAAAGGCGCGATCTCGAGGATACGACCGCTTGGTTCTGTCGAAAGTCGACATAGTTCGGTATCTCGATGAAGAGAAGCTGATCATCGATCCGCCGGTCTCTACAGACCGTATCGCGCAGGTTTCCATCGACCTCCGCCTCGGCACCAAGTTCTCCGCGTTCAAAAAGCCGCCTGCGTACCTGCCTGCCGTTCACGTCGATCCGTCGTTGTGGTCTTCAACGGACCTGTGGGTACACCTTCAGCAACCAGTGTATCGACTCGAGCCTGGTGCATTCGTGCTCGCGCAGACGCTCGAACGGGTCCGCATCCCCTCCGATCTCGTTGGCCTCGTCGAGGGCCGCAGCAGTTGGGCACGAGTCGGAGTGACGATCCACGTGACCGCGCCGAAGATCGATCCCGGGTTCGAAGGGCACATCACGCTGGAGATGGCCAATTTCGGGAAGGTCGCCGTTGATCTTCGCGCGGGCATCGACCAGCCAGCGCAACTGATGCTGCTGAGGATCAGCACTCCTCTCGAAGCCACGCAGACTTATGGCAGCGGTCCTAACGACACATTCCAGTATCAGAGCGACACGATCCCGTTCCGGAAGTAATGGGATCCGAATTCTTTGGAGTGCGGAGGCAATCGCCTCCGCTTTCGTATTCGGTAGCCTCAGCGCGCGAACGTGCGAATACGAAAGCGGAGGCGGTTGCCTCCGCACTCCAAACGGCGTGGGCATCGTTCTCGCGTGATACGGTTTCCGTTATGAAGAAGCTTGCTTTGCTCTCGCTCCTCGCTCTCGTTGTGGCGGCTTGTGCGTCGATGGGGTCGCGGCCGTCCGCGGTGGCCACGCTCGCGCCGACCAGCGGTCAGACGGCCGCGGGGACGGTCCGGCTCACGCAGATGACGGACGGGAGTGTGGACGTGAAGGTCGACCTCACCGGGGTGCCGGCCGGCACGCACGGGTTCCACATCCATGAGAAGGGCGACTGCGGCGACAACGGGAACGCCGCGGGCGGCCACTTCAACCCGTCCGCGACGCCGCACGGCGCGCCGGACATGCCGCCGCATCACGCGGGGGACTGGGGCAACGTGACGGCGAACGACGCGGGTGAGGTGCACACGCGCTTCACGACGCGCTCCGTGACGGTCGAGACCGGCGCGAACAGCGCGGTGGGACATGCGATCATCCTCCACGCCAATCCGGACGACCTGAAGACCCAGCCGACGGGCAACGCGGGCGCGCGCATCGCGTGCGGAGTGGTCACGCTGCAATGACGACCCTCCGGCGCATTGCCCTCGCTCTCTCGCTGGCGGCTCTCGCCGCGTGCGGTGGCGGTCCGCAGACGGCCCCGACGGCCATCCCGGGACGCGGCGCGCTCGCGGTGAGCGTCGTGCCGAATCCGATCCGCGCCACGCTCGTCTCCGGCACCACGTACGACTTCGCGTTCGAGGTCATCGTCCGCGAGACGGGCGGGCGTCCGGTGAACGTGACCGACGTGACCGCGACGGTGCAACTGCCGGGCGGCTTCACGGTGGCGCGCGAGTCGTACGACGCCGGCCGCATCCAGGCCCTCGGCTACGCGACGACCATCCCGGCGAACGGCGAGCGCAGATACCGCTTCGCCCCGCGCAAGGAGGTGCCGGACGAGCGCCTGTTCGGCGGCGTCTCGGCGCGGCTCACGGTCGAGGGCTCGGACGACATGAGCGCTCCGGTGACCGCCTCGACCACCGTGACCGTGGAGCGGTAGACGGCGGTAGACGCGCCGGCAGGAATGCCGGCGCGCCGCGGAGAGCGATACACTGCGCCGTATGCGGCACAAGACGACCCGTCTCTTCCTCCTCGCGCTCCTCATTGCGACATCGACGCTCTCCGCGAAGACGCGTCCCTCGAAGCAGTACACGATCGAGCAGTTCATGAACACCGTCGCCGTCGGCGGTGCGTCGTTCTCGCCGGACGAAAAGGAGATCCTCTTCCACTCCGACGAGACCGGCATCCGCAACGTCTACGCGATCCCGGTGACGGGCGGCAAGGCTCGGGCGCTGACGGCGTCCACGACCGACACGACGACTTCCGTCTCGTTCTTCCCGCACGACACGCGCTTCCTCTACACGCGCGATCAGGGCGGCAACGAGCTGAATCACCTGTACGTCCGCGAGAAGGACGGCGGCGAGCGCGATCTCACGCCCGGCGACAAGCTCAAGGCATCGTTCGGCGACTGGAGCGGCGACAGGAAGTCGTTCTTCGTCACGACCAACGAGCGCGACCCGAAGTACTTCGACGTCTATCGCTACGACACGGCGACGTACGAGCGGAAGATGCTCTTCAAGAACGACGGCTACGAGCCCTCGCGGGTCTCCCGCGACGGCCGCTGGATCGCGCTGGAGAAGCCGATCAGCACGTCGGACAACGACCTCTTCATCCATGACGTCGAGAAAGGCACGACGAAGAAGATCTCCGAGCACAAGGAGATGGCCGAGTTCTACGGCGTGGACTTCGATCCGTCGTCCAAGTGGCTGTACTTCCGGACCAACGACGGCTCGGAGTTCTTCCGCATCCGCCGCTACGAGCTCGCCACCGGCAAAGTCGAGGACGTCGAATCCGCGGAGTGGGACATCTGGGCGTCGTGGTTCTCCAACACCGGGAAATACCGCGCCACCTTCATCAACGAAGACGCGCGCACGAGCGTGCGCGTCGTCGACGCGAAGACGGGCAAGGCCGTGGCCCTGCCGAAGCTCCCCGCGGGCAGCAGCATCAACGCGGTGCGCTTCTCGCCGAGCGACAAGCTGATGGCGATGTACGTCGACGCCGACCGCGCGCCGTCGAACCTCTACGTGCACGACCTCACGACCGGCAAGACGACGCGCCTCACCGACACGCTCACCAAGGAAGTCGACCCCGAGGACCTCGTGGACACGCAGGTGGTGCGCTTCAAGTCGTTCGATGGCATGGTCATCCCCGGCATCCTCTACAAGCCGCATCAGGCCACGCCGGACGCGAAAGCACCGGCGATCGTGATGGTGCACGGAGGACCGGGCGGCCAGGCGCGGCGCGGCTACAAGTACTCTGCCCAGTTCCTCGCCAACCACGGCTACGTGGTGCTGGACATCAACAACCGCGGCTCCTCGGGCTACGGCAAGACGTTCTACACCGCGGACGACCGCAAGCACGGCCGCGAGCCGCTCTGGGACTGCGTCGAAGCGAAGAAGTACCTCGGTACGCTGCCCTACGTCGACGGCAACCGCGTGGCCATCATGGGCGGGAGCTACGGCGGCTACATGGTGGCCGCGGCGCTGGCGTTCCAGCCGGACGTGTTCGACGTCGGCGTGGACATCTTCGGCGTGACGAACTGGGTGCGCACGCTGCAGAACATCCCGCCGTGGTGGGAGGCGGGCCGCAAGTCGCTGTACGCGGAGATCGGCAATCCGGAGACGGAGCTGGAGATGCTGAAGGCGACGTCGCCGGTCTTTCACGCAGAGAAGATCCGCAAGCCGTTGATCGTCATCCAGGGTGCGAACGACCCGCGCGTGGTCAAGCCTGAGTCGGACGACCTCGTCGCCGCGGTGAAGAAGAACGGCGTGCCGGTGGAGTACGTGGTGTTCGACGACGAGGGCCACGGCTTCACGAAGAAGAAGAACCAGATCACCGCGTACGGAGCGATCCTCGGGTTTCTCGATACGCACTTGAAGGGCAAGAAGTAGAGCGCGAGACGTCCTCCGTCCCACTCTGTGCCTCTGTGTCTCTGTGGTGAATGCGAACGTGCATCGTGCGAGGCGCGTGGGTATTCACCACAGAGACACAGAGGCACAGAGTGGGACGGAGAGGAACGCCGAGGAAACGCTCACCGCATCGTGCGGCGCCGCGTGCCGGCCGGGCCGACGACGAACGCCGGCTCGTATACGACCTCGGTCGTCCCGCCGGACAGGTTTCTGATGAACACCTTCAGGTCGACCTCGCCTTCGGCCGCCGTCGCCGGCGCGAGCGACGCGCTGAAGAGCGACCCCGGCGAGCCGGGGAGCTCGGTCTTGTACGTGTAGTCCTCGCCGGTGCTGGAAACGCTCAGCGGCAGCCATTCCGTCGTCCCGTGACGACGCCACCAGGCCTGCGTTGCAGATGGGTCCACGCGAGAGTGGCGGATCGTCCCCCCCGACTCCAGCAGGGACTCCCGCGCGGCGAAGATCAGACGGGACGGCGAGCCTGCCGCCAGGGTGGTCGACACGATCCCACGGCCGTTCTCGATGCGCAGCGTGGACAGCGACGGCGCTCCGTCGGGCGCATGGAGGTCTGCCCTGGTGTCGAAGAGCGAGGTCTGGGTCAGTTGGCCGGCGCGTCCGGCGACGGTGTACTTGTCCGTGATCACGAGCCGATGCGCCCCTGGCTCCTGACGCACGAGGAAATCCGCCCCGTTCTCGGTCGGCAGGACGCGGACCGGCTCACCGGCCAGCCGCTCCATGCTCACTTTCAGGTTGCGGGCGTGGTACTCGCCGAACAACTCGCCGGCGAATCCGAACGGCTCGACGTGGATCCGCCGAGGCCCGACCGAGGTCCGGAGGATGACCGGGCCGTCGCCGAGGACGAGCGGCGCCTCGCGGTCGGGCGGGTAATACTCGGCACCCGAGACGCGGCCGAACGGCGACGTGGAGAACCGGCCACCCACGTTCCGCAGCGAGCCCGAGATGAACGTCCACGGGTTGCCGTGCCGGCCGTAGGCGGTGTCCTTCTCCCGCACGAGGGCGTACGCCCGGAAGTCATAGCGGGGGTCGACGAGAGGCGTGAGGTGCAGCGTGAAGTCGGTGGTTCCCGGTGGAAAGGGGTAATACGTGAAGGCCAGCGCCGAGCTGAGCCCGGCCCCGAGGCTCACCGTGCACTCCGGCTTGTCGCACAGGGCGCGGATCTTCTGCGACGCCCAGTCCGACGGGCGCAGCGTCAGCACTTCGTCCTGCTTCACGTTGCGAAGATGCCGGTACGACGCGAAATACCGGTGCGTGCCGGCCTGCCGCGTCTCGTACGTCCGGAAGAGGGTCTCCTTGAAGCTCGAGATCCGGATGGCCCGCCCGGCGTCGAGCGTGACCTCGAGCGTTCTCGCCGAGGGGATCTCGAAGCGGTGCCACAGCCTGCCCGTGGCGTCCGGCGAGAGCTGCTCCAGCGGCACGCCGCGCTCGTCGACGGCCTCCATCCGCACGCGGTACTTCGCCTCGTCCGGCGAGATGGTCACGTGCGTGTAGCCCTCCACGGGCTGCCGCTCGCGGATGATCAGCCGCGGGTCCGTGGTCTCGTTCCCCGTCAGGAGAACGACGACGTCGGACGAGAGCATGTACGGGATCAGCGCGGCGTACGAGCGCGGTCCCGCCGGCCACATGGCCGCCGGGTCGTACCCGTTCGACATGTAGATCTCGAACTCGTCGTCACCGGTGACGGTGGCCTGAATGATGTCGGCCTTCAGGATCGTCCACGGCAGTTGCAGGGACGTCGCCGTGCCGGTGAGCTCGATGACTCCGGAGAGCATGATGCCGGAGTCGTTCGGCTGCGCATCCGGCGCGACCTGCAGCGTGAGCTGCAAGTCCCCGCTCGCGCCCGGGGCGAGGGTCAGGGTCTCCGGGACGACCGTGAGCGTCGCGCCCGCCGGGACCACGGGCGGTTTCAGGGTCAGCGTCTCGCTCGACGAGCCGCGGTTCGTGAGCGTGACGGTGGACGTCGACGTCCAGGGCTCGCCTTTTTTCGCCACCATGCCGAAGGTGGCCGCGGGCTGCGACGGCAGGATGAACGCCCGCATCGCGGCTAGCGCGTCGATGCGCCCGCCGCCGGCGTACGTCATGAAGCGGCCGGCCTGCTCCTGGCGCCCGAGGATCGGCTTCGCCGTGGAGACGATCGCGGTCTTCACGTCCTGCGGCGTCCAGTGCGGATGCTGTTCGAGCAGCAGGGCAGCCACGCCGGCCACGTGCGGCGCGGCCATCGACGTGCCGCTGGCTTTGATCGTCCGGTTGGACAGGACGGAGGAGACGATGTCCACGCCCGGCGCGGCGATCTCCGGCTTCAGGCTCCAGGTGCCTCCGGCCGGGCCGCCGGTGGAGAACGTCGCGACCTTGTCCTCGAGATCGCTCGCGGCGACGGTGATCGCCGACGGTGCCAGCCCGGGACTGCCGAGCCCACCGAGGGCGGCGGTGTTCCCGGCCGCCAGACTGAAAACGACGCCGGCCGCGGCGCCGCGCTCGACCGCCGCGATCACCGGATCGTCCGGGGTCGCGAAGCCGCCGAGGCTCATGTTCACGACGTCCGCGCGATCGGAAGGATCGCCGTCATCGTTCGGATCGATGGCCCGCTCGACGCCCGCGAGCACCGCCGATTTGTCGCCCGAGCCATTCTCATCGAGCACCTTGTACGCGAGCAGCGTCGCTTCCGGTGCGACGCCGGTGAGGTACTTGTGGTTCGCCGCCACGATGCCGGCGACGTGCGTGCCGTGTCCGTAGTCGTCCATCGGGTCGGCGTCGTCGTTGGCAAAGTCCCAGCCTCCGGCGACCTTGTACCCCGGGCCGAATCCCTCACCCAGCGCGAAGTGCCCGTAGTCGACGCCCGTGTCGATGATCGCCACCACGATGCCCTTGCCGCGGCGTCCGTACTGCTGCCACACCTCCGGGACGCCGATGTGAGGCACGCTGCGCGCGAGATACGCCTCGACCTTCCCGTCCTCGTGGACCGCGCGGACGTACGGAAGCGCGCGGATGGCGGCGAGCGACGCGCGGCTGACCGTGGCGCTCGCGCCGGCGAATACCATCCGGTAGGTGTGGCGGATCGCGCCGCCGTTCCCGGCCTGTGCGGCGACGCGGCCCGCACTGCCTTCGATGCGCGCCAGGTCTTTCGCGAGCTGCGTCGTGAGCGCGTCGAGGCTCGCTGACGCCAGCCGGACGTCCTTCGTCCCGCGCGACTCGAGGAGCGGCGCCTCGTTGAATTCGACGATGACCCCGAGGCTGTTCGGCCGATCGAGCTGGAAGACCGTCTCGCGCGGCGCATCACTCTTCGCCGTCTGGGCGTACGGCCACGCCTGTGCGCCGAAGAGCTGCGGCGCACAGGCGGCGATGAGCGCGAGAAGAAGGGAATGGGACCTTCCGCTCCTGATTGTCATTACGATCTTCTACCGCATCGTGCGGCGCCGGGTGCCTGCCGGTCCGACGATGAACGCCGGCTCGTACACGAGCTCCGTCGTACCACCAACCTTGTTCTTCAGGGAGAACTTCAGGTCGACCGCTCCCTCGGACGCCGTCGCCGGGCCGAGCGACGCGGTGTACAGCGTCCCGGGCGATCCGGGGAACTCGCCCTTGTACGCGTAGTCCTCGCCCGTGTTCGTGACGGTCAGCGGCAGCCACTCCGTCGCCCCGTGCGGGCGCCACCAGACCTGGGTCGCGCCGGCGTCGAGCCGCGAGTGCTGCACGTCCCACGACGCGTTCGTGGTCATCACCGACTGCCGCGCCGCGAATGCGATGCGCGACGGCGATCCCGCCGGCACCGTCCAGGTGCTGACGCCCCGTCCGCTCTCGACGCGCAGCGACGACAGCGTCGGCGGCCCGTCGGGCGTCGCATGCGTGTCGTAGTGGGACGTCTGCGTCATCCGGCCGGACCGTCCCGCAACCTTGTATCCGTCGGTCACGGTGAGGCGGTACGTCCCGGGCGTCGGACGCATGGAGTAGCTGCTCTTGTCGTTCGGATAGATGGTCACCGGTCCGTCGAGCCGTTCGATCTTCACGTTCATGTCGCGAACGTTCTTGTCGCCCAGGTACTCGCCGGAGGATCCGTACGGGTCCACCTGCACGAACCACGCGCCGACCGCCGTGCGCGGGATGACGGGACCGTCGCCGATGACGAGAGGAGTGTCGCGATCGGGCGGGAAGTACTCGGCGCCGGACACCCGGCCGAAGGGCGACGTCGAAAAGCGTCCGTTCACGTTGCGCAGGGAGTTCGACATCAACGTCCACGGATTGACGGATTCGTCGCCCCAGGTGAAGTCGCCCTCCCGGACGAAGAAGTACGCGCGGAAGTCGTAGCGGTCGTCGTCGATGCCGCGCGTGAGGTGGAGCGTCCACTCGCGCTCGTTCCGCGGCATCGGGTGGTACACGTACCCCTGCGGCGGGCCCGTTCCCACTCCGACAAAGGCCGTGCAGTCGCCGGTCGTGCAGAAATGGCGGATCTTCTGCGATGCCCAATCCGATGGCCGGACCGTGAGCATCAGGTCCTTCTTCACGTTCTTCAGATGGTCGTAGGCGACGAACCAGCGATCCGTTCCGGAGCTGGCGGTCTCGTAGGAGATGACCCGCGTCTCCTTGAGGGTCGACACCCGCACCTTGCGCACCCCGTCGTCGCGGTTGATGCGGACGTAATTGAAGGACGGCAACTGGAACTGGTGCGACAGCCGGCCCGGGCCGGCGGACGAGAGATCCTTCAGCGGGATGCCGCGCTCGTCCTGTGCGTCGAAGTGCACCAGGTACGGCGCCTCGTCCGGCGAGACCGTCACCGGGGTGAATCCGTCGACGGGCTGGCGCTCGCGGATGAGCAGCCGCGCCTCGCGGGTCTCCGTCTGCGGCGTGAGGATCAGGATGTCCGAGCTGAGGTGGCGCGGGATGAGCGCGGCATAGGTGCGCGGTCCCTCCGGCCACATCCCCGCCGGACGCGCGCCGTTCGACAGGAAGATGACGAATTCCTCGTCGCCCCCATAGGTGACCTGCAGGACGTCGGCCTTGAGGATCGTCCACGGAAGGCGCAGCGAAGTCTTCGTGCCGGTCCACGCGAGAATGCCGGCGATCAATACCTCGGAGTCGTTCGCTTTCGCTTCCGCGGCGACTTCCAGCGTCAGTTGCAGCTCGACGCTCGCGCCCGGGGCCAGCGTGAAGGTTTCGGGAACGACCGTGAGCTTCGCGCCCGCGGGAACCTGCGGCGGTTGCAACGTCAGCGTGTCGCTGGACGTGCCGCGGTTCGTGAGCGTCACCGTGGACGTCGCAGTCCACGGCTGGCCTTTCGCCGCGACCATGCCGAACGTGGCAGCGGGCTGCGACGGCAGGATCGTGGCTTCCATCGCGGCCAGCGCGTCGAGCCGGCCGCTGCCCGAGTACGCGATGAAACTGCCCGCGGTTACGTTCCCTTGCAGCTCGCGGCCGGTAACCGGCTTCGCGGTCGAGACGATCGCGGTCTTGACGTCCTGAGGCGTCCAGTCCGGATGCTGCTCGAGCAGCAGGGCCGCGACGCCGCTCACGTGCGGCGCGGCCATCGAAGTCCCGCTGGCCGCCCTGGTCCCGTTCTCCAGAACGGACGACACGATTCCGACACCGGGCGCGGAGATCTCCGGTTTCAGGTTCCAGGTGCCGCCGACCGGGCCGCCGGTGGAGAAGCCGGCGACCTTGTCCTGCAGATCGCTCGCGGCGACGGTGATCGCGGACGGCGCCAGCGCGGGACTGCCCAGTCCGGCGATGATGCCGCTGTTCCCGGCCGACAGAGAGAAGACGGCGCCGGCGGCCACGCCACGCTCGACCGCGGCGATCACCGGGTCGTTCGGAGTCACCGGACCGCCGAGACTCATGTTCACGACGTCGGCGCGGTCGGAAGGATCGCCGTCGCCGTTCGGATCGATGGCCCGCTCGACGCCCGCCAGCACTGTCGATTGCGATCCACCGCCTTCTGCATCGAGGACTTTGTACGCGAGCAGAGTCGCTTCCGGCGCGACCCCGGTCAGGGACTGGTGATTCGCGGCGACGATCCCGGCGACGTGCGTGCCGTGTCCGTGGTCGTCCATCGGGTCGGCGTCACCGTTGATGACGTCGTACCCGCCGATGACCTTGAAGCCCGCACCGAATCCTTCGCCGAGCGCCCAGTGCTTGTAGTTGATACCCGTGTCGATGATCGCGACGACGATGCCCTTGCCGCGCCGTCCATAGCGCGCCCGGATCTCGGGAACGCCGATGTGGGGCACGCTGCGCGCGAGATGGATCTCGACCTTGCGGTCCTCGTGCACCGCGCGCACGTAGGGCAGCGCGCGGATCGCCGCGAGCGACGCGCGGCTGACCGTGGCGCTCGCGCCGGCAAACGTCATCCGGTACGCGTGGCGGATCGCGCCGGTGTCCGAGGCCTGCGCGGCGATGCGGCCCGGCACCTCGCCCTCGATCCGCGCGAGGTCTTTCCCGAGTTGCGCCGTGAGCGCGTCGAGGCCCGCGGACGCCAGCCGGACGTCCTTCGTCCTGCGCGATTCGAGCAGCGGCGCCTCGCGAAACTCGATGATCACCCCGAGCTGCTTCGTCTGGTCGAACTGGAACACGGTCTCGCGCGGCGCATCGCTCTTCGCGTTCTGAGCGTACGGCGGCCAGGCTTCCGCTCCGAAGAGCTGCGGCGCAAAAACGAGGACGAGAGCGAAGAGAAGGGAGCGAGACCTTCCGCGCGCAGTTATTGTCATGATGCGCCGAATCCTACTGCTCGGGGCGCAGCAGGTTCAACATTTATTTGGGGCTCTTTCTCGACGAAGGCCTTGTAGTGCTCGAACCGGTCGAGGATGCGCTCGACGTAGTCCACCGGCTCCGTGCCCCGCGCGAAGCCGTACTTCACGACCGGGTCGTTGTAGACCGCGCGCTTCGATTTGCGAATGAGCCAGTACGCCACGTCATCCCACTCGCCGGGGTCGTCGCCGTACTTTTTCGCCAGGCGCCGCGCGTCCTCCACGTGGCCCAGACCGACGTTGTAGGAAGCGAGGATGAAGCGGATGCGCTCTTCTTCGCGCGGAATCTCGTCTTTGAAGTGATCGTCGAATTTCCAGAGGTAGCGGCACGCGCCTTCGATGCTCTGCCGCGGATCGCGCGCGTTGACGCGCAGCTCGCGCGCGGTGCGCGGCATGATCTGCATCAGCCCTTGCGCGCCGGCCCACGACTTCGCGTTCGGATTGAACCGCGACTCCTGATACGCCTGCGACGCGACCAGGCGCCAGTCCCAGCCCGGGATGCGCGCGTACTCGCGGAACCAGTCGTCGAACGGCGAGAGCGTGCCCGTCTCCGCGGTGAGATAGCGGCTGGCGGCGCGCTGCGCGAATCCGCGGCGGTCGAGAAAGTACTTGCGGTAGAGGATCGCCATCAGCTTGGGCTGCTTGCGCAGCCACGCATTCAGAGCATCGTGGAGCCGTGGCGCGTTGCGCCGCATCGCCCAGACGATCTGCTTCGGCGGCCCGAGGGCCGGCTGGACGATGAGGTTGCGGTACTCCGTGGCGTGCAGCTTGGCCACGTTCTCCGCGGCCACGGTGAAGCCGATCTCTCCTTCGCTGAGGCGCTGCATGAGGCGATCGGCGGATTCGTCGACTTCGACGACGTGGACGTCGTCGGTGAGCTCGTCGTTCAGCTCCAGGAGCGTGCTGCGGTAAGGCGAGCGCCGCGAGAGGTGGACGTCCTGCCCCCCGAGCTCGGACGGCCTGGCCACGAGGCGCGCGCGGATCGTCACCGGCGTCTCCCCGGTCTCGCGCTGCTCGCGCTCGAGCGCCGTAGTCGTGGCGGCGGAGTGCCCCTGCGCCGGTGAGCCCGTCCCACGCTGCACGACCACCGGCGCGGTCTCGTACAGGCCGTCCGTCGCCAGGATCTCGTCCTCGTTCGACGGCGCGACGAGCTGCGCCGCGATGACGTCGCCCTCCCCTTGGTTCAGCCGCTCGATGAGCGACGCGCTGTCGCGTACGACCACGGGAACGAGCTTGAGCTTCTCGTCTTTCGCAAACCTCGACAGCAGCTCGTACTCGTAGCCCATCGTCTCGCCGCGGAAGACGAGGTAGCCGGTGGAGTTGAAGGTGAAGAGCACGCGCAGGGTCTTGTCCGCGCGGATGGCGTCGAGGTCGCGGGCGACGGGCTCGATCTTCGGCGGGGCGGGTGGCGGGGCGTCGAGCGGCTTGGGGATGGGACTGGCTTCGACGGGCTTGGGAGGCGGCGGAGGAGGTGTTTCCCTGCCACACGCGACGGCGACCGCGAGCAGCGCCACGGCAAAATACTTCACGCGAACCCGACGCTGCGCGTCGCATACCAGAACCGCGGTTCCTGTCACCCACTTGGAGGGTGGGAACCAAACCTGTCATCCCGAGCGTCGAGCGAGGGACCTGGGTGGGTGGGGTGGCAGGCATGTGCTTCGCGCCCCACCCGCCCAGGTCCCTCGCTCGACGCTCGGGATGACACATGGGGTCTCCTGCCCCCCGCGCCCTGCGCCCTGCCCCCTATAATGCGCTGGGTTCGCATGTCAGATTCCGGAACGCTGGACGAGCTGGCGCGTCTGCGCGCGGAGCATCGCCAGATCAGCGACCTCCTGGCGCTCATCCAGGAGCTGACCTCCACCGTCGTCCGGAGCGAGTCGGTGGGAGACCTGTTTGCGCGCGCGTACGCCACGCTCTTCAAGTGCATCCCGTTCGACGTCGCCGCGGCCGTGATGCTCGAGCAGAACCTCGACCTCTACGTCAGCACGCGTGCGGGGGCGGAGGCGCTCGTGGACGAAGCCCTCATCGCCAGGATCCGCCA
>DASUSN010000047.1:0-25881 GCA_036375075.1 Thermoanaerobaculia bacterium
CACCCAGGTCCCTCGCTCGACGCTCGGGATGACAGGGTTGAGCCGCGCCGTGATTTTTCCTGCTCCTGCCTACTGTCAACGGCCAACTGCCAACTAGAATGGCCCTGAATGCAGCCTTCGCAGACCGTCCTCGTCCTCGACTTCGGCTCCCAATACACCCAACTGATCGCCCGGCGGATTCGCGAGAACAGCGTGTTCTCGGTGGTCCACCCGTTCGACTACCCCATCGAGAAGATCCGCGAGCTCGCGCCGAAGGCGATCGTGCTCTCGGGAGGTCCGCAGTCGGTTTACGCGGAGGCCGCGCCGTACTGCTCGCGCGAGGTCTTCGAGCTCGGCGTTCCGATTCTCGGCATCTGCTACGGCATGCAGCTCACGGCGTACTTCCTCGACGGCAAGGTCGAGGCGGCCACGGAGCGGGAGTACGGGCGGGCGGAGATCGAGGTCACCACGGAATCCCCGCTCTTCCGGGAGACGCCGCAGCGTCAGCAGGTCTGGGCGAGCCACGGCGACCGCATCCTCGAAGGACCTCCGGGCTTTCACACCACGGCCTCCTCGCCCAACGCGCCGATCGCCGCGTTCGAGAGCCCGGAGCGCCGCTGCTACTGCATCCAGTTCCATCCGGAGGTGACGCACACCGAGGCGGGGGGGCAGATCATCCGGAACTTCCTGTTCGACATCGCGGGATGCGAGCCGTCGTGGGACCTCGGCGACTTCCGCCGCCGCAAGGTCGAAGAGATCCGGCAGCAGGTGGGGGACCGGAAGGTGATCGTCGCGGTCAGCGGTGGCGTCGACTCGACGGTGGCCGCGCTGCTCGTCGCGGAGGCGATCGGAGATCAGCTCACCGCGATCTTCGTCGACAACGGCGTGCTGCGGAAGCACGAGGCGCTGCAGGTCGGCGCGCGTCTCAGCGACCGCCTGGGGTTGCACTTCGTGCAGGTGGACGCCCGGCAGCGCTTCTACGACAAGCTGAAAACCATCGAGGACCCGGAGGTCAAGCGCAAGCGGATCGGGAACGAGTTCATCGCCATCTTCGAGGAAGAGGCGAAGCGCATCGAAGGCGTGGAGTTCCTGGTGCAGGGAACGCTCTACCCCGACGTGATCGAGTCCGTGTCGATCAAGGGTCCGTCGGCGGTGATCAAGACCCACCACAACGTGGGCGGCCTGCCGGAGAAGATGGGCCTGAAGCTGATCGAGCCGGTCCGCGAGCTGTTCAAGGACGAAGTCCGCCGCCTGGGGCTGGAGCTGGGGCTGGAAGAGGAGTTCGTGTGGCGGCATCCCTTCCCGGGCCCCGGCCTGGCCGTGCGGATCCTCGGCGAGGTGAACGCGGAGCGGGTGGAGATCCTCCAGAACGCGGACGAGATCGTGATCGAGGAGATCCGCGCCGCGGGTCTGTACCGTGAGATCGCCCAGGCGTTTGCGGTGCTGCTGCCGGTGAAGAGCGTCGGGGTCATGGGCGACGAGCGGACGTACGAGAACGTGTGCGCCATCCGCGCGGTCACGACGACGGACTTCATGACCGCGGACTGGTACCGCATGCCGCACGATCTGCTCGACCGGATGGCGCGCCGCATCGTCAACGAGGTGCGCGGCATCAACCGCGTCGTGTACGACGTCTCGTCGAAGCCTCCCGGGACTATCGAATGGGAGTAGCCGCCACTCTCTTTACATAGGTTAAAAGTGGCACCTGAACACCCATTTTGGTCATTTAACCATTCGCGCCGGTCAAAAACACTTTTCCGCGTGACGAGAGCGAGCGTATATTGACGCTCATCCGCGTCGTCTAACCAAATAGCAGGCCCCCAGGAGCAGTTTCCCGCGGTCTCGCCGGCGTACCCCGCCGTTGATGCCGCATCGACATCAGGAGGAGAACATGATTCATCGCTTCCCCAGGATCCGCTTCGTTACCTTTTTGATGATGGCCGCGATCCCGTTCGCTGTCGTCACCGCCGAGCCGGTGGGCCGCCAGACTGGCGGTGGCTCGACGATGGACTGGCAGTTGAACTCTACGGGACACGAGAAAGCGACCCTGACGTGGTCGTGCGCGGACGGCGAGGTGAGCTCGCTGGAGTTCAAGAACGGCAAGGCCGTTTCGCTGCACACCCGCGACCTCGGCACGGACGTACAGGACGGCGTCTGCAGTTGGGAGCTGCGCCTGTCGCCGAAGGTCTCGAAGGATGTGGCGAAGAAGCTCGAAGCGGCCCGCAACGCGAATGACGACAAGGCCGCGCGCAAGATCATGAAGGACGCGGGCTTCAACCCGGACGCCATGGTCATGTCGGGCGCCTTCACGATCCAGAACGGCGCGTTCGTCGACACGGAAGGCACCGAAGGGGGCAACGCCGCCGGCTCGCGTCCGACGAACCTGTCGACCAATGCGCGCCCGAGCGCCCCGATCGCCACCGATGACCAGGTCATCCCCGACGACCTCATCGTCCAGGGCAGCGGCTGCTTCGGCTTCGACTGCGTGAACAACGAGAGCTTCGGCTTCGACACGATCCGCATGAAGGAGAACAACACGCGGGTCAAGTTCGAGGACACGTCGGTCGGCACGTTCCCGACGAACGACTGGCAGCTCACCGCGAACGACTCCGCCAGCGGCGGCGCCAGCAAGTTCTCGATCGAAGACATCACCGGCGCCAAGGTCCCGATGACCATCACGGCCGGCGCGTCGACGAACTCGATCTTCGTCGACAGCACGGGCCGGGTCGGCTTCCGCACCTCGACCCCGGTCCTCGACCTCCACGTCGCGACCAGCAACACGCCGGCGATCCGCCTCGAGCAGAACAACGCGGGCGGCTTCACGGCGCAGACCTGGGACATCGCGGGCAACGAGGCGAACTTCTTCGTCCGCGACGTGACCAGCGGCTCGCGCCTGCCGCTCCGCATCCGCCCGGGCGCCCCGACGTCGTCGATCGACATCAGCGCCGATGGTGACGTCGGCATCGGCACCGCCAGCCCGCAGTTGGCGATGCACATCTTCTCGACCGAGACCACGGACGCGAACCTCGGCTTCGGCCCGAATCCGGGCTCCGGCGGCGCGGGTCTGAACATCGGTTACTCGGGCGCGGGCATCGGACGCGGCGCGTCGTTCCTCAACTCGCGCGCGGACGCCGGCTCGGTTGCGCCGAATCCGTCGCTCCGCTTCTGGACCAATGACGTGCAGCGCGTCATCATCGACAACGAAGGGTTCATCGGCCTCGGCGACATCGCCGGCGGCGGCCTCAACCCGACCTCGCCGATCCACTTCCAGAGCGGCGTCAACACCGCGCGCCTGACGGCCGCGGGCGTGTGGCAGGACGCATCCTCCCGCAAGGCGAAAGAGCACATCACCGACCTCGACGCGAGTGCCGCGATCCAGGCGCTCCGCGACCTCAAGCCGGTGACCTACAACTACAAGAACGTCCCGGAGGACCCGAAGGTCGGATTCATCGCCGAGGACGTGCCGGAGATCGTGGCCACGCCGGAGCGTGACGGTCTGAGCGCCCTCGACATCGTCGCCGTCGTGACGAAGGTCGTTCAGGAGCAGCAGAAGACCATCGAGCAGCTCAACGAGCGCATCGCGCAGCTCGAGGCGGAACGCCAGCAGTAAGCACACCTCATCGCATCGACCCGAACGGCCGGCGGCAACGCCGGCCGTTTTTTTTAGTTCCTCGGAGTTCCTCGGTTCCTCGGAGTTCCTCGGGGGTAGAAGGAGACGGCTCCCCGAGGAACTCCGAGGAACTCCGAGGAACCCGAGGAACTAAAAAAACGGGGCGCGGTCGGAAGAACCGCGCCCCGTCAGGAGCAGTGATCCCGGGGCCCTCTCCCCAGGATCGCAGAGCGCACTGAGGGGTGCGCCTGTGCCAGGGCCGTGCCCCGGCGCGAATGTACGTTTGCGTCAGTCGCTCAAGTTGCGGATCACCGTCGGAATATCGAGGTCATTGCCGAAATCACTCGACGCCATCGGCCCGAAGCCTCCGGAGCCGTCGGCGCGGGAGAAGCCTCTGCGAAAAAACGGGGGATCGTAGATCTCGCCTTCGGCGCCGACCTGCGGCTGCGGGGCCGGCTCCTCGTGCTGCGCGGCGATCTCTTTTTCCTTCGCCGGCGCGAACGGGCGGTACGGCGTGGTCGGCGCCTGCGCTCCGCGCGACGACGGCTGCGACGAGAGCGACTCGCCGCGCGTGTTCAGCAGGCCTTTCGTCGCGGCGTCGAAGCCGGTGGCGATGACCGTGACCTTCACTTCGTCCTTCATGCGCGGATCGATGACCGTGCCGAAGATGATGTTCGCTTCCTCGTCCGCGGCCGACTGAATGACCGACGCCGCTTCGTGCACTTCGAACAGGGTCATGTCCGGGCCGCCGGTGACGTTGATCAGCACGCCCTTGGCGCCTTCGATCGACGCCTCTTCGAGGAGCGGCGACGAGATGGCGCGCTGCGCGGCTTCCACGGCCCGATGCTCGCCCTGCGACACGCCCGTGCCCATGAGCGCCATGCCCATGCCGTGCATGATCGTCTTCACGTCCGCGAAGTCCAGGTTGATCTCGCCCGGGACGGTGATGAGGTCGGAGATGCCCTGCACCGCCTGGCGCAGGATGTCGTCGGCGATCTTGAAGGCGTCGTTCAGCGACGTGCCGCGCTCGACGAAGTTCAGGAGCCGCTCGTTCGGGATGGTGATGAGCGTGTCCACCGTGTCGCGCAGCGCGCGGATGCCCTGCTCGGCCTGCACGCGCCGGCGCTTGCCCTCGAAGCCGAACGGCTTCGTGACGACGGCGACGGTGAGGGACCCCAGCTCCGCGGCCAGCGACGCGATGATGGGCGCGGCCCCCGTGCCGGTGCCGCCGCCCATGCCCGTGGTGATGAAGATCATGTCGGCGCCGCTGAGCGCCTCCAGGATCCGATCGGTGTCTTCCAGGGCCGCCTGCTTGCCGACTTCGGGATTCGCTCCCGCGCCGAGGCCCTTGGTGAGCTTTCCGCCGATCTGCAGCTTGGTGGGAGCCAGCGAGTTGCGCATGGCCTGCAGATCGGTGTTGGCGACGAGGAACTCGACGCCCTTGATTCCTGCCTGAATCATCCGGTTGACGGCGTTCCCACCACCCCCACCAACCCCGATGACCTTGATTTTCGCTCCGAGATGCTCCTCGTCGAGTGTGACTGCGAGGGCTCCGTCGCCAGGTCTCTCGTCAAACGTGATCATTTAACCGTTCTCCGGATGGTAAAAGTTTCGATATCTGATTTCAATCAAATTTCTCGTCACGGCGCCTTTACGTCCACGCGAACCACTGCTTGAACGAGTCCGCCACCTTCGCCAGCCCCTTGCGCGGGCGCTTCCGGATGCGCGACTGGTCGCGCAGTCCCCACAGCAGCAGGCCGCACGCGGCCGCCCATTCCGGTCCGCTCACCGTGTCGGACAACCCGCCCAGACCGCGCGGCACGCCCTTGCGGGCTTGCTGGTCGAACACCTGCTCGACCATCTCGACGATACCGTCCATCTCCGCCCCGCCTCCGACCATGACGACGCCGGAGCGGATCTCCTTCTCCAGTCCGACCTTCTCGAGATCGCGATAGACGAGTTTCGCGATCTCCGCGGCACGCGGCTCGAGGATGCCGGTCAGCTCCTGCCGGCTGAGGATCTTCGGCGCGCGCCCGCCCACGGTCGGCACCTCGATCGGATCGTCCTCGGTCACGAGCGACGAGAGCGCGCAGCCGTAGCGCTTCTTGATCCGCTCGGCGTCTTCCATGGGCGTCCGCAGGACGACCGAGATGTCGCTGGTGAAGTGGCCGGCACCGACGGGGAGGACGTTCGTGTGCACGACGTTGCCCTCGAGGAAGACGGCGTAATCGGTCGTGCCGCCGCCGAGGTCCATGAGCAGCACGCCCATCTCCCGCTCGTCCTGGGTGAGCACCGCTTCCGCGGCCGCGAGCTGCTCGAGCACGAGCTCCTGCACCGCGATGCCCGCCTTGTTCACGCACGTGAGCACGTTCTGGTTGTGCGTCCGCGCGCCGGTGACGATGTGCACGTTCGCCTCGAGGCGCGTGGCGGTCATGCCCTGGGGATCGTGGATCCCGTCCTGTCCGTCCACCACGAACTCGCGCGGGATGACGTGGAGCAGCTCGAGCTCGGACGGAACGTTGATCGACTTCGACTTCTCGATCACGCGCTCGATGTCTTCGCGGGCGATCTCTTTGTGCTTGCCCATCACCGAGACGACGCCGCGCGAGTTGACCGAGCGGATGTGATCGCCCGCCACGCCGACGTACGCCGACTCGATGGACAGGCCCGCCATCACCTCCGCTTCATCGACGGCCTTCTTCACCGCCTCGACGCCCTGATCGAGGTTGATGATGTTGCCGCGGCGCGTGCCTTTCATCGGCGACGTCCCCTTGCCGATGATCTCCAACTGCCCGCGCTCGCTGATCTCTCCGACGAGTGCACACACCTTGGACGTGCCGATGTCGAGTGCGACGATGTACTTGTCTTCAGTCCTGGACATTGGTTGTCTCCAGCCCCTTCACGATGACTCTGTCCGCAAACCGCAGGTCCGCGTATTCGATCTTCGGGTTGTTCTCCGCACGCAGCACGGCGTAGAGGTTCCGGTACTTGGTCGAGATGTCTTCCGCGTTGGCGTAGACGACGGCGCCGAGCTCGCGGTCGAAGACCGCGAAGCCGCGAGGCGGGATCGGCCACACCTCGGAGATGCGCGAGTACAGCTCTCGATCGCGCTGCCTCAGGGTCATGAGGAGCTGCACGCTGCGGGCGAGCTCCGCTCCCTGGGCGTCGGCGATGAGCGGCAGGTCGTCGTCGCCGACCCGCGGCGAAAGGTCGGCGAAGGCGGCGCCCTCTTCGTCGACATAGCGCAGGCGATCGTCGATGCGTACCAGCGCGACCGGAACGCGCTCGGTGATCTTGATGCGCAGCGTGTCGGGCACCTGCTTTTCGATGTCGATGCGGCGTACCCATCCCAGGCCGCTGAGATCGCGCTGCACGCGATCGATGTCGATCTGGAAGAGATTCAGCCCGACGTAGCGCTGCGTGGCGCGCGCGAGCGCGTCCTGCGGCGTGTGCTTCGCCCCGACCAGCTCGATCGTGCGCACGGCGAAGCGCGCATCGGAGCGCGTGTGACGCCATGCCCACAGGCCGCCGAAGACGACGATGGCGAGGACCGTCACACTCCGGAGGATGACCAGCAGGCGATGCACCTGGATGCGCCGCTGGTTCCGGCGCAGACGCTGGAGGTCCGTCGGCCGCAGGAACCGCGACGCGGTCGTGTCGAAGCTCATGGATGCTCCATCTCTCACAGCCCCGCCTCCCCTCTCACGAGCTCCTCGGCGATCTCGTGAACGTCGCCGGCTCCCATGGTGATGAAGATGTCTTTCGGACCCAGACGGCGGCGCATCTCGTTCACGATCTGGGCGTTGCTGCGATCGAGAAACTCGATGCCCGGCACGGCGTCGGCGATGATGCGGGCGGACAGGCCGTCGACCGGCGCCTCGCGCGCCGCGTAGATGGGCGTGACGATGGGGACGTCCGCGATGCGCAGCGCGTCGCCGAACTCGCGGGCGAAGTCGCGCGTGCGCGAGTAAAGGTGCGGCTGGAAGAGGGCGACGATCCGCCGTCCCGGGTAGCCGCTCCGCGCGGCGTTGAGCGTGGCGCGCACCTCGGTCGGGTGATGCGCGTAGTCGTCGACGACGATGGCGCCGAGATAGTCGCCGAGGATCTGGAAGCGGCGGTCGACGCCGAGGAACTTGGCGAGCGCGCCCGCGATCTTCTCGTACGGGATGCCGAAGTACCGCGCCACCGCGATCGCGGCGAGGGCGTTGTTCACGTTGTGCTCGCCCGGCACGAAGAGCTTGAAGAAGCCGAGGCCGGGGACTTCGAAGGACGTGCCGCGCTCGTGGAACTGCAGGTTCACCGCGCGGAAGTTGGCCGCCTCGGACAGCCCGTAGAGAACGAGTTTTCGACCCTTCGAGTCTTCGAGAGAGTCCTCGCTGGCTCGAGGACTCGAAGACTCGTCGGCTCCGACGAGGCGACGCACGACCGCATCGTCGGCGCACGCGACAATGGCGCCGCCGGGCTTGACGTTCCCGAGAAAGATTCTGAAGGCTTCGATGATGGCGTCGAGCGAGCCGTAGTACTCGAGGTGGTCCGCCTCGATGTTCGTCACTACCGCCACCTCCGGGTGGAGGTGGTGGAAGGTGCGGTCGTATTCGTCGGCTTCGACGACGAGCAGGTCGCTCTCGCCGCGCTTCGCGTTGGTCTCGAAGTTCCGGACCATGCCACCGACCATGACCGTCGGGTCGAGCCCGGCCTCCTGCAGGAGGACGGAGATCATCGCGGACGTGGTGGTCTTCCCGTGGGTGCCGGAGACCCCCACTGCCCGCTTGGAGTCGACGATCGCGCCGAGGGCCTCGGCGCGCTTCATGACGCGGATGCCCTGGCGGCGCGCCGCTTCCATCTCCGGATGCTCGCCTTTCACCGCGGCCGTCACGACGACCATCTCCACCCCTTCCAGATGGGCGGGGTCGTGGCCGATGTCGACGCGGATGCCGCGGCGCATGAGCAGGTCCGTGGCGGCGGAGCGCTTGGCGTCGCATCCGGAGACGGAGACGCCGGCGTGAGAAAGGATCTCCGCGATGCCACTCATCCCGATTCCGCCGATCCCGACGAAATGGATGTTCTTTATGTCACCAAAATTCATTACGAGTGTGGCGTCTTAATCTGAAATTTTAAGTTTACGGATGGACCGAAGCAATTACTTTGTCTGAATCTTCTCGATCAAATCGACGATGTTTTTGGTAGCTGACGGTAAAGCGAGCGTTTTTGACGCCGCGCCCATGCGCTCGGCGCGTTGCGGGTCGCCGGCGATGTCGGTGATGGCGGCGGCCAGCTTCTCCGGCGAGAGCTCGGCCTCGGTGATGACCACGGCGCCTCCGGCGCGCTCGACGACGCGCGCATTCAGCTCCTGATGGTTGTTGGTCGCGGCCGCGAAGGGGACCAGGATCGCGGCCCGTCCGATGGCGGACAGCTCGCCGATGGTCATCGCACCGGCACGGCTGACGACGAGATCGGCGGCGGCCATCTGGTCGACGATGGGATCGAGGTACGGGACGACGGTGGCGTGCGCGAATGCGGACTCGCGATAGGCCTTCTGCACTTTCTCGAGCTCGTTCGGGCCGGTCTGGTGCACGATCTCCAGGGAGTCCTTGAGGCGCGCCAGGAAGAGCAGCGCGCCGGTCATGGTGTCGTTGAGGATGCGGGAGCCCTGGGAGCCGCCGAAGATCAGGAGGCGTTGCCCGTCGCCCGTTGCCCGTTGCCCGGGCTTTTGTGCTTCGAAGAACTCTTTGCGGATGGGATTTCCGGTCACGACTCCGTCGGGGCGCTTCAAGCGCGGGAGTGCGTCCGCGAATGCGACGGCCACCGCGGTCACGAATCGGGCGACGGCGCGGTTCGCGAGGCCGGGGAACGCGTTGGCTTCGTGGATGATCGTCGGAACGCCGCGGAGCTTCGCGGCCAGAAGCACGGGGCCGGACGAATAGCCCCCGACGCCGAGGACGACGCTCGGCTGGTGCCGGCCGACGAGGCGGAAGGCCTGGATCAGGCCCTTCGGCACGCGCAGCACGTTGCGGATCAGATCGAGTCCGCCTTTGCCTTTCAGGCCGCCGACGTCGATGAACTCGAGGGGGAAGCCGGCCTTGGGGACGATGGTCTTCTCCAGTCCCCTTTCGGTCCCGACGAAGACCGCGCGCCGCTCCGGATCGCGCGAGAGGTATTCGCGCGCAATGGCGATGGCGGGATAGATGTGGCCTCCCGTCCCGCCTCCTGCAATCATCAACACGCCCTTCACGCCCATCACCACACCCTCACCCGGATTGCTGCGAGAAATTGAGCAGAAGCCCCACGGCCATGAGACTCGCCAGCAGCGACGAGCCTCCATAACTCACCAGCGGCAGGGGGATTCCCTTCGTCGGCAGAAGACACAACGCGACGCTGACGTTGATCAGCGCCTGAATGACGATCATGAGCGTGCAGCCGAGGGCCGCGTAGAACGCGAAACGGTTCGTGCTGAAGCGCGCGATCCGGAAGCCGCGCCACGCCAGCAGAGCGAACGCCGCCAGCAGGAAGAGCGCGCCGACGAAGCCGAGCTCCTCGCCGATGATCGAGAAGATGAAATCGGTGTGCGGCTCGGGCAGGAAGAAGAGCTTCTGCCGGCCGTTCCCGATGCCGAGGCCTTCGAAGCCGCCCGTGCCCAGCGCGATCAGCGACTGCATCGGCTGGAACCCCGCCCCTTGCGGATCGCTCTCCGGATTGAGGAACGTCAGCAGGCGCTCGCGGCGATAGGCCGCGCTGAACGCAAAGTACGCGATCGCGGGAAGCAGCGTCAGCGACAACGCGAGGATGTACCGCCACGACAGCCCGGCGGCGAAGATCATCGAGGCCGCCACCAGCACCAGCGTCGTGGCGGTGCCGAAGTCGCGGCCGAGGAGGATCAGCCCCGCGAACAGCGCGAGGACGAAGCCGACCGGCAGCAGCGTCCCCGTGAGGTCGTTGATCCGCTCGTCGCGCCGGGAGAGATACGACGCCAGGAAGAGGATCATCGCCGGCTTGGCGAACTCCGACGGCTGCAGGTTGAACCACGGCAGCTCGATCCAGCGATGCGTCCCGTTGATGGGCCCCTGGAACAACGCGATGATCAGGCCGAGGGCGACCACGGCCAGCGCGCCGTACTGCACGCGGCGGTCCTGCAGGATCGCGGGATTCACGTTCATCAGGAACAGCACCGCGGCAGCGCCGCCGCCGAGGAAGAAGAGCTGGCGCGCGAGGAAGTAGTACGGCCCGTGGCCGAAGCGCTGCGTGGCGATCATCGCCGACGCGCTGTAGATCATCACCATCCCGACCACGACGATCAGCGTCGCGACGGTGAAGAGCCACGTGTCGAAGGAGAGCTTGCGGCTCACGCCCGCCCTCCCGGGGCGCAGGGCGCAGAGCGCAGAGCGCAGAAGATCATCGTCCTCCGTCCCACTCTGTGCTCTCTGTGTCTCCGTGGTGAAAATGACCATGCCTCGCAGCGCAGATCGCCGCCTCTTGCAAGAGACGACGTCTGCGCACGAGGAACGCTCGTATTCACCACAGAGACACAGAGGCACAGAGTGGGACGGAGGGACGACATGGCGGCGCTCATCGCAGACCTCGCACGAGCTCTTCGAAGTGCTCGCCCCGATGCTCGAAGTTGCGGTACTGGTCGAAGCTCGCGCAGGCGGGGGACAGCAGCACCGTCTCACCCGTCTTCGCGTTCGCCCGCGCCCACTCCACCGCGTGCTGCATGTCGCCGGCGGGGACGATCTCCGTCGCTCCTTCGAGCGCGGACGCGACTTTCTCCGCCGCGGAGCCGATGGTCAGCACCGTGCGGGCCTTCGCCTGCACCAGGCCGCGCATCCGCTCGAACTCGCCGGCCTTGTCCTTGCCGCCAAGGATGAGGATGACCCGGCCGGCGTCGAAGCCTTCCAGCGACGCGAGCGTCGCGTCGACGTTCGTGCCCTTCGAGTCGTTCACGTAGCGCACGCCGTCCAGCTCGCGCACGAGGACCATGCGGTGCGGAAGCCCGGCGAACGTTCCGAACGCGATCTGCACGTCCATGTCGTCCACGCCCACCGCACGCGCGGCCAGCCACGCCGCCAGCGCGTTCTCCACGTTCGCCTGCCCCTGCAGCTTGAGCGACGCGCGCGGGATGCGGCGCGTCTCGCCGCCGACGTTCGTCACCATCATGTCGCCGTCGAGCCAGGCTCCGTGCTCGACACTCCGGCTCGCGGAGAACCGCCACTGGCGGATCCGCGAATCGCGTCCTTCCTCGCGGCGGTCGCTCGCGTTCACGATGGCGGTGTCGCCCGTCTCTTGGTTGCGGAAGATGCGGTACTTCGCCGCGGCATAGGCGTCGAAGTTCGGGTAGCGGTCCATGTGATCGGGCGTGATGTTCAGCAGCAGCGCGACGTTCGCGTGGAACGTATCCACCGCCTCGAGCTGGAACGACGAGAGCTCGAGCACGTACGTGCGCGGGCGCTCCTCGTCGAGCGCGGCGATGAGCGGCTCGCCGATGTTGCCGGCCACGATCGGCTGGCGTCCCGCGACTTTGAGGATCTCCCCGATGAGCGCCGTCGTGGTCGACTTGCCGTTCGAGCCGGTAATGGCGATGACGGTGCCCTTCAGATGACGGTACGCGAGCTCGATCTCGCCCGTGATGCGGATCCCGCGCGCCGCGGCTTCGCCGAGGAGCGGGACCGTCATCGGCACGCCGGGGCTGAGGACGATCTCCGTCACGCCGTCGAGCAACCCGTCGTCATCGCGGCCGAACGCACGCTCCACACGCCCGTCGAGCGCGTACGGCAGCGCCGGCTCCGGACTCTTGTCCGAGAGCACGACAGAGCGATCGCGCCCGGCGAGAAAGTTCGCCGCGGCGACGCCGGATTTGGCTGCTCCCAGTACGAGGATCTTGCTCATAGTCGTCGGGTCGTCGAGCCGTCGAGTCGTCGAGGAGCCCCTTGACGACTCGGTGACTCGTAGACTCGTCACCTCAGTTTCAGCGTCGCCAGCGCGACCATCGCGAAGATCACCGCGATGATCCAGAAGCGGACGACGACCTTGGTCTCCCTCCACCCCGACAGCTCGAAGTGGTGATGCAACGGCGACATCTTGAAGATGCGCCGCCCCGTGATCTTGAACGAGGCCACCTGCAGGATCACCGACAGCGCCTCGAGCACGAACAGGCCTCCGACGAGGACGAGCAGCAGCTCCTGCTTGATCATCACCGCCAGGCAGCCGATCGCGCCGCCGAGAGCGAGCGATCCGACGTCGCCCATGAAGATCTCCGCCGGATGCGCGTTGAACCAGAGGAAGCCGAGCGATGCCCCCACCATCGCCCCGCAAAACACGGCCAGCTCCCCGGTCTGCGGTACCCAGGCGATGCGCAGGTAGTCCGCGATGCGCGCGTGGCCCGCGGCATAGGTGAGGACGGTGTACGTGACCGCCGCGACCAGCGACGAGCCGATGGCCAGCCCGTCGAGACCGTCGGTGAGATTCACCGCGTTCGACGCGCCCACGAGGACCACCATCACGAACGGGATGTAGAGCAGTCCGAGGTTCAGGACGACGTTCTTGAGGAACGGAAAGGTGATCGCGGTCGAGTAGTTGTTCCGCAGCATCGGCAGGTACGCGATGGCCAGCGCCGCCAGCAGCGCCACGGCGAACTGCGCGCCGAACTTCTCCGCGGGCGTAAGGCCGAGGTTCCGCTTCTTGGCGAGCTTGCGGTAGTCGTCGACGAAGCCGATCGCCGCATACGCGCCGGTCACGAAAAGCACGATCCAGATGTACGGATTGAGGATGTCGGCCCAGAGGATCGTGGGGATGATGATGGCGACGTTGATGAGGATGCCACCCATGGTCGGCGTCCCCGCTTTGGCCTGATGCGACTTCGGCCCCTCCTCGCGGATGTACTGCCCGAGCTTGATGCGGCGCATGCGCTCGATCAGCCACGGTCCGAGGATCAGGGAGATCAGCAGCGCCGTGAGGGCCGCGAACGCCGTCCGGAAGGTGATGTACCGGAAGACGCCGAAGCCGACGAAGACGTCGCGCAGTTGGTAGAGGAGGTGATACAGCATCAGGCACCCTCCCGAACGATGAACGATGAACGATGAACGATGAACGTCGTCATCGAGCGTCCTCCAGCATCGCTACCGCTTTATCGAGGCCCACGCCTCGGCTGCCTTTGATGAGCACGAGATCGCCTTCGCGGATCTCGCCCTTCAGAAACTCGCCTGCTTCCTGGGCATTCTCGAAGTGGTGCAGCGCGCTCTCGGCGAAGCCGGCCTCGCGCGCGCCGTCGAGCAACGCACGGGTGCGCTTGCCGACGCCGACCACGACCTCGATCGATTTGGGGATCCCGAGGCCGGCGTCGCGATGGAACTGCAGCTCCTGCTCGCCGAGCTCCAGCATGTCGCCGATTACGGCCACGCGCCGCTTGGCCTCGGCCTGCGTCATCAGCTCGAGCGTGCGCTTCAGCGCGTACGGATTGGAGTTGTAGGTGTCGTCGTAGATCGTGGCGCCTTGACCGCCGATCTGCAGGGGGATGATCACGCCGCGGTGGTAGGCCGGCTTCACCTCGCGCACGCCGCGCTCGATGCCTTCCCACGAGATCCCGACGGCGCGGGCCGTGGCGATGGCGGCGAGGAGGTTGTCGAGGTTGTGGCGGCCGGGCAGGACGAGCGCCAGCTCGCGCTGGCCGCCTTCGGCCACGAGCGTGAAGCGCGTGCCGAGGAGACCGCGCTCGCGGATGTCCGTGGCGCGGTACTCCGCGTCATGCTCGACGCCGTACGTCACCTTCCGCCCGGCGAAGTCGCTGCTGATCCGCACGACGTGCTCGTTGTCGTTGTTGACCACGACGGTGCCGTTCGGCGCGAGGTTCTCCAGCAGCTCGCGCTTCGCGGCGGCGACGCCGTAGATGCCGTCGGGGAAGAACTCGACGTGCACCGGCGCGATGTTGGTGTAGACGCCGACGTTCGGGCGCATCAGGCCCGCGATCTCGGCGATCTCGCCGGCGTGGTTCATCCCCATCTCGCTGACGACGACTTGGGTGTCGTCCGGCACGTTGTCGAGGCAGAGGGGCGCGCCGATCTGGTTGTTGAAGTTGCCCCACGACTTGAACGTCCGGCGCTCCGTGCCGATCAGCGTGGCGATCATTTCCTTCGTGGTGGTCTTCCCGGCCGAGCCGGTGATGCCGATCATGAGGAAGTCGTAGCGCTCGCGGATGGCCTTGGCGAGCTGCTGCAGCGCGACGGTAGTGTCGTCGACCTTGACGATGGCCTTGCCGGTGCCTTCCGGCACGCGCGAGACCACCGCGCCGCGCGCGGTCTGCAGCGCCTGCGGCAGAAAATCGTGGCCGTCGAGACGCTCGCCCTTGATGGCGAAGAAGACGGAGTCCGGCTTCACCTCACGCGAGTCGATGACGACCGAGGAGGACTCGACGTCGCCGCCCTGGATGACGGTGCCGCCGACCATCTCGGCGAGCTGGGAGAAGGTCAGGCGCGGCATGCGACCTCCGCGGAGCGCCGGCATCCTGCCGGCCGCTCCGCCGGCTTCCAGCCGGCACGATCTCGCGAGGAATGCCGGCTGAAAGCCGGCGTAGCGGCCGCCTGGAAGGCGGCGCTCCGCGGGGCGGCGCTCCGCGATGCCGTCTTCCGGCTCCGCCGCGTTTCGTCGCCATTGCTCGTCCCCTTCCCCGAGAACTGCCTGGCGAACACCAACCGTCCACCCTCGCCGAAACCGACCGACGGAGCCGGAACGCGACACCTGATCGCGCGATCTGAATAGTACGTGAATTTCATTTGGAATATCAAGATGCTTTTGTATAGCGTTTTTTAAGAGCGAATTCTGCTTCTTCGCGATCGTCGAAGTGCACGACCTCGTCCCCGACGACCTGATAAGTCTCGTGTCCTTTGCCGGCGATGACGATCACGTCGTCGTCGCCCGCTTCCAGGACCGTCTTCTCGATCGCCTCGCGCCGGTCGCGGATCTTCAGCACGTCCCCGCCGGCGATGCCCTTCACGATCTCGTCGATGATGGCCTGCGGGTCCTCGCTGCGCGGGTTGTCGCTGGTGACCACGACATGGTCGGCCAGGCGCGCGGCGATCTCGCCCATCTGCGGGCGCTTGCCGCGGTCGCGGTCGCCGCCGCAGCCGAAGACGACGGAGACCCGCCGCCCGTCCGCGATGTCGCGCACGGCGTGGAGCAGTTTCTCCAGCGCGTCCGGCTTGTGGGCGTAATCGACGATCACCGTCGGCCGGGCTTCTCCGACCCGCTCGAAGCGGCCGCGTACGGACTGCAGGTTGCGGATGCCCGCTTCGATCTGCGCGTTCGGAATGCCCACGACCTGCGCGGCGCCGATCGCGCCGAGCCAGTTGTAGAGGTTCGGCAATCCGAGCAGGTTCGACTCCACGCGGATGTCGCCGGCGGGCGTGTGCACCGTGCCGCGGAGGCCCTCGACCGAGATCGAGAAATCGCTCCCCGGCCGGATCTCGCCTTCGTTGCCGAACGAGATCGCCGTCTGCCCCAGCTCGTTCGCCAGGCGGCGGCCGTACTCGTCGTCGACGTTCACGACGGCGGTGCGGCGCGTGCGGTCGATCTGATCGAACAGGATCTTCTTGGCGCCGAAATAGTCCTCGAAGTCCTTGTGGAAGTCGAAGTGCTCCCGCGAGAGGTTCGTGAACACGGCTGCCGCGAAATGGACGCCGTGCGTCCGCTTGAGCGCCAGGGCGTGCGACGAGACTTCCATCACCGCGTGCTTCACGCCCGCCGCAACCATCTTCGCGAACCACTCCTGCAGGACGACCGCGTCCGGCGTGGTGCGGTCGGCGTTCAGGCGCTCGTCGCCGGCCCGGTACTCGATGGTCCCGATGAGGCCGACCGGACTGCCGCCCGCGTCGAAGACCGACTCGATCATCCGCGTGGTGGTGGTCTTGCCCGAGGTGCCGGTGACGCCGATGAGGGACAACTGGTCGGCGGCCCGGCCGTAGAAGTTCGCGGCGAGCAGGGCCAGCGTCGCGCGCGCGTCGTCGACGAGCACGGTTGCGTCGCCGCTCTGCGCCACGATGGCCGCGGCACCCTTCGCTTTCGCCTGGGGAATGAACTCCGCGCCGTCTTTCACCGTCCCCGGGATGGCCACGAAGAGCGCCCCCTCGGTCACGAGGCGCGAGTCCGGCGTCACGGACGTGATGTCCGCGTTCGCGTCGCCGCGCATTTCCCTTACGGGGACGCCGCGGAGGAGCTCGGCGAGCTTCATGAGCGCGCCTCCAGCCGCAGCGTCACGCTGCCATGGGCGGGCAAAGCTCCGCCGGGTTGAGGATCTTGTGAGGTCACGACTCCACTCCCGATGGTCCGCACGGCGAGTCCGCTCGACACGGCGCGCGCAATGGCGGCGCGTGCGTCGAGTCCCCGCAAATCAGGCATCCCTGACGCCGGACCGGCGGTGTGCGACGGTTGCGAAAACGCGGCCAGCAACGGCGGTCTCACGCCGATCGAGCGCGACGGCAGCGACGGCGGCACTCCGAGGTACCGCAGCGTCCCCTCGGCGATCTCCCGGAAGGCAGGCGCGGCCACCGTGCCGCCGTAATGCTCGGGCCGCGGCTCGTCGATGACGACCAGGATCGCCAGCCGCGGCTGGTCGGCCGGAACGTAGCCGGCGAACGAGCCGACGTAGCGTCCGTCGACGTACCCGCCGCGGCCGATCGCCTTCTGGGCCGTGCCGGTCTTGCCCGCGGCCACGTATTCGGCGAGCGCGGCGTTCGTCCCCGTCCCGCGGGTGACGACGTTCTTGAGGATCTCGTTCAGCAGGGCCGCGGTCTTTTCCGACATCACCCGGACCGGCTTCTGCGGCGGCGGCTCGTATACCGTCTGCCCCGCGTCGTCGATCACCCGCTTCACGATGCGCGGCTCGACCAGTTCCCCGCCTCGGGCGACGGCGCTCACCGCGCGGATGATCTGCAGCGGCGTCGCGCCGATCTCCTGGCCGATGGAGATGCTCGCCGGCGACACCATGGTCCACCGCTGCGTCCGGCGCAGGAGCCCCGGCGATTCGCCCGGCAGCGGCAGGCCTGTCTTCTCGCCGAAGCCGAACTTGCGGATCCACTGATGAAAGCGCTCCTGCCCGAGGGCCAGGCCGACGCGGACCGTGCCGACGTTCGAGGAGTTCACGATCACGTCTTCGAACGACAGCAGTTGATAGCGATGCGCGTCGTGCTCGCGGATGGTGATGTTCGCGATCGTGATCTCGCCGTTCCCGCAGTCGAGCACCTGCGACGGCGTGACCACCCGCTCTTCCAGTCCCGCCGCGGCGGTGATGATCTTGAACGTCGATCCCGGCTCGTACGCGTCCTGCACGCTGCGGTTCTTCCACGCGGCCGGCGGGAAATCGCGGAAGCGGTTCGGATCGAACGTCGGCGCCGAGGCCATCGCCAGGATGTCGCCGGTGTTCGGATCCATGACGATCACCGAGCCGCCCGCCGCGCGGTACCGCTCGACCGCGTTCTTCAGCGCGCGCTCGGCCATGAACTGGATGACCGAGTCGATGGTCAGGACCACGTGCTGTCCGTCGCGGGGACGATTCGCGCCGTCGCCGCCGACCAGGTACACGCCCTTGCGCGCGTCCTTCAGCACCGTGACCTTGCCGGGCGTCCCTTTGACGTAGTCGTCGAAGGAGTGCTCGATGCCGGCCAGTCCGTCGCCGTCGACACCGACGTAGCCGATCACGTTCGCGGCCAGCATCGTCCGCGGATACGTGCGCCGGTGCGCCTCCATGAAGTAGATCCCGGGCAGCTTCAGCTTCCGCACTTCGGCGGTCACTTCGAGCGGAAGCTGCCGCGCGATCCAGGCGAAGCTGCCGTCGCCCTTGAGCTTCGTTTCGAGCTCGCGCGCGGTCAGTCCGAGACCGGGGACGTTGGCCAGAGCGCGGGCAACCGCGCGGCGATCGGCGATCGCCTGCGGATCGGCGTAGATCGACTCGGCGGCGATGCTCTCGGCGAGCACCCGCAGCCGCGTGTCGAGGATCGAGCCGCGCACGGGGTTCAAAGCGAGCGTCCGCTCCTGCTGGCGCTGCGCCTTCGCCACGTAATGGTCGTGCCGCACGAGCTGCACCTGGATCAGCCGCCCGACGACGACGACACCCCATGCGGCCAGCAGGGCGAAGACCTGAAGGAGACGGCGCTGGTAGATGGACATCACCGCGCTCCGTTCAGGGCGCAGGGCGCAGGGCGCGGGGCGCAGTAGCTCATCGGGGCACTCCCGGCCGGGCGGGCTCTCCTGCGCCCTGCGCCCTGCCCCCTGCCCCCTGAACGATCACGATGGACTTCGAGTCCGTGGCGGCGAAGCCCAGGGTCGACGCCTTCTGTTCGACGGCGTCGAACGACGTCAGGCGGTCGAGCTCGGCCTGTAGGGCCTTGTGCTCGGCCTCGACCTGCTTGAGGTCCTTCTGCAGCCGCGTCGCTTCACGGCCGAGGCGGATGACCTCCAGGTTCTGCCACGTGAAGAGGAGCAGGAAAAGCCCGATCGGCGCGCCGAGGAACAGGACGGCGGTCAGCTCGCGATTTCGTTGGCGATCCCTCTCGCGAACGATGTGCGTGTTGTCGATGGGTTTCTTCTGCGTATACATGACCGGGACTGCGCGAAATCAACGAACAAGGGTGAAGATCTGCCTACAAGCGCGATCCGAGAAGCCATCCACACACACCCACGCCCCACGCTCCACCCCTCCCGAGCTCCCCACACCACACACACACCCAACCCTTCCCCAACCTTCACCCTTGCTCGACGACTCCGAGCAAGCTCATTCCCCCACACACCCTCACACCCTCTCCGCCACGCGGAGCTTCGCGCTCCGCGACCTCGGATTCCGTTGCATCTCCTCTTCTGAAGCAGTCACCGGCCTCCCGGTCAGGACCTCGACGACCGCCTTCGCCCCGCACCCGCACACCGGCAGGTTCGGCGGGCACGTGCACTCGCCCTCCAGCCTGCGGAACGCGCGTTTGACGATGCGATCCTCGAGCGAGTGAAACGAGATGATCGCCACCCGCGCGCCCGTCTCCAGGACGCTCGCCGCGTCGTCCACGAAGCGATCGAGCCCGGTGAGCTCCTCGTTCGTCGCGATGCGCAGCGCCTGGAACGTGAGCGTCGACGGATCGATCTCCTTGAATCGCGGCTTCTTCACGGTGCGGATGACTTCCGCCAGCCGCGACGTCGTCTCGATCGGCGATTCCGCGCGCGCCTTGACGATGGCCCGCGCGATCCCACGCGCCATCGGCTCCTCGCCGTAGTCGCGGATGATCCGCATCAGCTCGTATTCGTCCAGGTCGTTCACGAGATCCGCCGCGCTTCGCCCCTCCGGTCCCATGCGCATGTCGAGCGGACCCTCGAAACGGAAGGAGAACCCGCGCGACGCGTCGTCGAGCTGCATCGACGAGACGCCGAGATCGGCGAGGAGACCGGATACGGATCCAGCGGCGGTCTCGATGCCGGACTGCTTCAGGATGTCAATGAGCGATTCGTGACGTCCGCGGACGAACGCCACCCGGTCGCCGAAACGGCTCAGCCGCTCCTGCGACCGCGCGAGGGCCTCGGGATCGCGATCGATCGCGACCAGCCGGACACCCGGGTGACGCTCCAGGAGCGCTTCCGAATGTCCGCCCAGCCCCACCGTCGCGTCGACGAGAACGCCGTCGGGACGGTTGGGCTCGAGGTACTCGAGGATCGGTTCCAAAAGAACAGGTTCGTGTTTCATCGTCGCGACCTCGCGACGCAACTCACACGCCGTGGAGCTCGAGCTCCTTGAAGTCTTCCGCCGTGAGCGGCGTTTCCGACAGCCGCTTCTGGATCTTCGGCTCGTTCCAGACGATCAGGTGGTCCTGACTGCCCAGGACGACCACGTCGTCGGTGATGCCCGCCACTTCCCGAAGGACCGCCGGGACCAGCAACCGCCCCTGCGCGTCGATCGCGCCGACCTGGCCGAAGTAATTCACCCGCTCGAGGAGCTTCTGCTTCGCCTGCGAGGTCGACGGCACCTTGGACAGCCGCGACTGGAACTCGAACCAGACCGGCAGCGGGTACACCAGAGCCCGCTCGCCGTCCGTCGAAGTGATGAAGCACTCCAGGCCGTAACGCTCTTCAATGATCTTGCGGAAGTTCGCCGGGACCTTCAGACGGCCCTTTTCGTCGATCTTCGCGGGGCTGTGCCCCATGAGTACATTCAGTTCCACGGCCTGTAGAGTTCAATTTCCACTGTTTCGGTGCCTGTTTGTACCACTGACGTCCACTCAAGTCCACAAATTTCCACCGTTGATAGATAAAAACGGCGCGGCTCTCCGGCCGCGCCTGCCATGGTTGGTTTCTTTGGGTGCTACTTCACCGTGCGCTTCAGCTTGCTGACGATGTCGCTTCCCACCAAGTTCTCCGCAGCGTTGAGGACGTTGCGGATCGCGTCCAGGATGTCGTCCCGGCCGCTCCAGTGCTCGCGCAGGATCGCCGGGTCCGTATCCGTCAGGATCTTGTGGAGCATGTAGACCGCGAACACGAGGTCGTCCATGTAGCCGATCGGCCCCATGAACCCCTCGGGGATCAGGTCGAGCGGGAACAGGTAGTACGCCAGTCCGCTGCCGAGCATCACCTTGTTCTTCGCATTCACCCGGCTGTCGTTGATCAGACGCCACAGCAGCACGAACACGTCCGGCGCGAGCAGCAGATATTCGCCGGTCTTCCCCGCCACCGAGCTCTTGCTGTCGAGATACTGGCGGATGCTCTCTCTCATGCGATCGTAGAAGCGATCGGCGCGCTCGCGCGAGACCGGTCCGGTCACGTCGGCGCTCTCGCGCATCGTCTCTTCGAAGTCCTGCTCAGACATTCAATCCTCCCTCGGGCAGATCGGCGCCACCTCGGCCGAGCGTGACGGCCAGGCCGCCATCGATGATCCAGATCTTCTGGATGTCGGCGCTCACGAAGGGTGGCAAAAACCGGTCCAGCGACATCACCAGGGTGGCCGGATCTTCGAACCGCACCAGATCCTTCGGGAACTTGTCGCGGATCAGCCCCACGAGCAGCGTCGGCACCGGGATCGGGCCCGCGGAGATCCGCGCCAGAGGCACGCGCACCGTCGTTCCCTTCGCCTGCATCTCCGTGATGTCGACCGTGAACGGCACGCTGATGAACTTCCGGACCGAGCCTTCGACGCGCAGCAGCCCGTTCGCAAACTTCAGCTGGATGCGCTCGATCATCGGGTCCGCGGCGACCATCTGCCGCGCCATCGCGTCGATCTTTCCGCCGTCCACGCGGACCTCGATGGAGTCCCACTCGATGAACCGCTTCACGATGGCCGCAGACTGTATCATTCGCGTCCGATGCCCAAGCGGTCCGACCTCAAATCCATCCTCATCATCGGCTCGGGGCCCATCGTCATCGGACAGGCCGTCGAATTCGATTACTCCGGGACGCAGGCCTGCAAGGCGCTGCGCGACGAGGGCTACCGCATCATCCTGGTGAACTCGAATCCGGCCACGATCATGACCGACCCGGAGTTCGCGGACCGGACCTACATCGAGCCGCTCACGCCCGAGTCGCTGGAGCGCATCATCGAGCGCGAGAAGCCGGACGCGATCCTGCCCACCGTCGGCGGCCAGACGGGCATCAACCTGGCGATGGCGTTGTACGAGAACGGCGCGCTCGAACGGCACGGCGTGGAGCTGATCGGCGCGAACTACGAGGCCATCAAGACGGCCGAGGACCGGCAGCTCTTCAAAGAGAAGATGTTGTCCATCGGTGTCGACGTGCCGCAGTCGGCCTACGCGGCGTCGGTCGACGACGCCGAGCAGTTCGCGGCCAAAATCGGCTATCCGCTGGTCATCCGCCCCTCCTTCACCCTCGGCGGCTCCGGCGGCGGCATCGCCTACAACATCGAAGAGCTGCGCTCGATCGTCAGCCGCGGCCTCGAGCTCTCGCCCGTGCATCGCGTCCTCGTCGAGGAGTCGGTGATCGGCTGGAAGGAGTTCGAGCTCGAGGTCATGCGCGACCGCGCGGACAACGTGATCATCGTCTGCTCGATCGAGAACTTCGACCCCATGGGCGTGCACACGGGCGACTCCATTACCGTCGCCCCGCAGCAGACGCTCACCAACGACGAATACCAGTCCATGCGCGACGAGGCCAAGCGCATCATCCGCGCCATCGGCGTGGAGACGGGCGGCTCGAACATCCAGTTCGCGGTGCACCCGAAGACCAGCCGCCGCATCTGCATCGAGATGAACCCGCGCGTGTCGCGCTCGTCCGCGCTCGCGTCGAAAGCCACCGGCTTCCCCATCGCGAAGTTCGCGGCCAAGCTCGCCGCCGGCTACACCCTGGACGAGATCCCGAACGACATCACCCGGAAGACGCCCGCCTCGTTCGAGCCGTCGATCGACTACGTGGTAGTGAAGATCCCGCGCTTCTCGTTCGAGAAGTTCCCGAACACGCCGCAGCTCCTCAGCTTCTCGATGCAGAGCGTCGGCGAGTCGATGGCCATCGGCCGCACGTTCAACGAGGCGCTCCAGAAGGGGCTGCGCTCGCTGGAGATCGGCGTGGCCGGTCTCGAGAGCCGCGGGCACGCGCGCGAGAAGCTCCCCGAGCTGCTGCGCACCCCCACACCGGAGCGCATCTTCGCCGTCGGCGACGCCCTCCGCGCCGGCATGTCGGTAGAGGAGATCTACGCGCTGAGCCACATCGACCCGTGGTTCCTGCGGGAGATCCGGCGGATCGTGGAACTGGAGTCATCGAGTCTTCGAGCCTTCGAGTCATCAAGCGAAACCAGCACCACTCGACGACTCGATGCCTCGACGACTCGACGACTCAAAAGGAACGGCTTCTCCGACCGCCAGATCGCGAGGCTCACCGGCCGCACGGAGCAGCAGGTGCGCGAAGAGCGCCACGCGCTGGGCCTCCGTCCCGTCTACAAGCGCGTCGACACCTGCGCCGCGGAGTTCGAGGCGTCGACGCCGTATCTCTACTCGACCTACGAGACCGAGAACGAGGCCGATCCGACGAACCGCCGCAAGGTCATCATCCTCGGCTCCGGTCCGAACCGCATCGGCCAGGGGATCGAGTTCGACACGTGCTGCGTGCACGCCGCCTTCGCCCTGAGGGAGATCGGTTTCGAGACCATCATGGTCAACTGCAATCCGGAGACGGTCTCGACGGATTACGACACGTCCGACCGCCTCTACTTCGAGCCGCTCACGCTCGAAGACGTGCTGGAGATCGTCGAGCTGGAGAAGCCCGAGGGCGTGATCGTGCAGTTCGGCGGACAGACGCCGCTGAAACTGGCCAAGCAGCTCCACGACGCCGGCGTCCCCATGTGGGGCACCTCGGTCGATTCCATCGACATCGCCGAGGACCGCGAGCGGTTCGGCGAGCTCGCGCGGGAGCACGGCATCCGCGTGCCCGCGCACGGCATCGCCCTCAACGAAAGCGACGCGCTCGCGGTCGCGCAGCGCATCGGCTACCCCGTCGTCGTCCGCCCCTCGTACGTCCTCGGCGGGCGTGCGATGGCCATCGTCTACGACGAAGACGCGCTGTCGAGCTACATGGCCCGCGCCGTCGAAGCCGCGCCCGGGCATCCGATTCTCGTCGACCACTTCCTCGAGGACGCGATCGAGATCGACGTCGACGCCATCTCCGACGGGGATCGCGTGGTCGTCGCCGGGGTGATGCAGCACATCGAGCTGGCCGGCATCCACTCCGGCGACTCGACGACGGTCATCCCGCCGTACATCATCGCCAACCGCGAGCAGGACAAGATCCGCCGCCTGACCATCGAGCTGGCCAAGGCGCTGAAGGTCGTCGGGCTGATGAACGTGCAGTACGCCATTCAGCACGGCGACCTGTACGTGCTCGAAGTGAACCCGCGCGCGTCGCGGACGGTTCCATACGTCTCGAAGGCGACGGGGGTGTCGTTCGCGAAGATCGCCGCCAAGGTGATGGCCGGCAACTCCCTCGCCTCCCTCGGCCTCACGCACGAGCCACGCGTCCACGGCTACTTCGTCAAGGCGCCGGTGTTCGCCTTCAACCGCTTCCCCCGCGAGGACACGCTCCTCGGCCCGGAGATGAAGTCGACGGGCGAGGTGATGGGCAGCTCGCACCACTTCGGCGAGGCCTACGCGAAGGCCCTCCTCGGCGCCGGCACGCGCCTGCCGCTGTCCGGCACGGCGTTCATCTCCGTGAACGACAACGACAAACGCCCGCACGTCGCGCACCTGGCGCGCGAGCTGACGGCCCTCGGATTCCACATCATCGCCACCGGCGGCACGCGCGAGTTCCTGGTGAAGCACGGCGTGGAGGCGGACCTCGTGTTGAAGGTCCACGAAGCGCGGCCGAACATCATCGACCACATGATCAACGGCGAAGTCGCGCTGATCATCAACACGCCGTTCGGCAAATCGGCGTTCGTCGACGACACCTACATCCGCCGCACGGCCCTCCAGCTCAGCATCCCCTGCATCACCACGCTGACGGCGGCCACGGCATGCGTCGAAGGCATCCGCTCGCTGAAGGAAGGCGTGAGCACGTTCGCCGCCCTCCAGGAACAGCACGGCGCGAAATAGCGGCGGCCCTGTCGCCGCTCGGATGAACGGTCAACCGAGGACGTTTCGCGTCACACTGGTGTCGACTGACATCAGTATGGCGTAAATGCTGTATCCTTCGCTCTGATCGACAAGCGCTGGCCGGCGGGAACTGTTCCCTGCGGCATTCGAAAACGAGCCGTCGTAAACCTCAGCACAAAGGAGCGCTCATGGCCTTCATACCTCAGAAGCCTTCTGCCGCCTTTATCGGTGCATCGTGGGTAGCACTGTTTGCTGGCTTCCTCGCCTACGTCATCGGCCTGTGGAATGCCGCGATGCCACTGAATGAAAAAGGCTACTACTTCGTAGTGCTGATGTACGCCCTTTTTGCTGCAGTGTCACTTCAGAAGAGCGTTCGCGACCGATTGGAGGGGGTGCCCGTTACGAGCATCTACTTTGGTCTATGCTGGGCGTCGATCCTCATCGCGGTTTCGCTTCTCGCGATTGGGTTGTTCAACGCGAGCGGCCTTACAACCAGTGAAAAGGGCTTTTACGCAATGTCATTCGTGCTCAGCGTTTTTGCTGCGGTGGCGGTGCAGAAGAACACTCGAGATTCCGCGGCGGCCGAAGCAGGGGGCATCGCAAACAGCTAACAACTGGGCCGCGCCCACCCACCGACCCGCCGCACTCCTAGAACGCGAGAGCTAAAGTCATGCGTTCGTGCGTATGCAATCCCTGTCATCCCGAGCGTCGAGCGAGGGACCTGGGTGGGAGGGGCGCGAAGCACGGGCC
>DASUSN010000048.1:0-8683 GCA_036375075.1 Thermoanaerobaculia bacterium
CACCCAGGTCCCTCGCTCGACGCTCGGGATGACAGGGGAGTCGTCAATTCTGCGGCTCCGCCTCCGCCTCGTTGTCCTCCGGCCTCCGGTCCAGCAGCTCGTGATCCGGATCGACGCCGGCGCGCGCCGGCTTGCGCGGCACCACCACCGTGATCGTCTGTGCGCCCGACCGGATCCGGTGCATCGCGCGATAGCGCGCCTTGCCCTCCGCGTCGAACGCTGCCACCTCGATGGCGTCGTTCATCGGCACCGGCTTCTCCTTGCCCAATGCGTCGGCCTTCAGCTTCTGCGCCTCCACGTGCAGCGTCACGCGCCACGTGCCGTTTGCCGCGGGTGCCAGGTCCACCTTCTTCGTGCGGAGGTCCCAGAACGTGATCTCTTCGAACAGGTCCTTCAATAGATAGTGCATCGACGGCGGCGCGGCGGCGCGGAGCTCGGCGTACAGGTCGAGCGACGTCGGGAAGGGCGGGCGCGCGGGGTCGAACCTCGCGAGCAGGTTGCGCAGCGCGCCGTTCACGCGGTCCGGGCCCACGGCCTCGCGCAGCGTGTACATCGCGAACGGGCCGGTGCGGTACGCGGCCAGGCGGTCCCACGAGCGCAGCAGCGACACGTCGCGGGTCTCGTGCGGCGCCATGTACTGGCTGCGCATGATGTCCAGCAGCCGGCCGAGGTGCTCGCGGCCGTAGGTCTCCTCGACGACGAGCATCGCGCTGTACCACGCCAGACTTTCACTGAGCACGGGCGCGCCCTCTACCAGCGCGGGCATCACCTGATGTCCCCACCACTGGTGGCCCATCTCGTGCGCCATGACCGCGAACGGAAAGTCGATCTCCCGCGCGTCGTCCTCGACCCGCACCAGCGCGAACGCCTCCGCGTACTCGATCAGGCCGGGGAACGACGTGAGGCCGAGGACTCGTCCCGTGCTGGGGTACTCGACGAGCCGCAGGTGCTTGTGCGGGTACGGGCTGTAGTGGCGCGTGTGGTAGTCGAGCGACGCCGTCACGCTCCGCAGCATCCGCTGCAGATTGGCCGTATGCGTCGGGTGGTAGAGGATCTCGATGTCGACATCACGCCACCGCGCGCGCTGGACCCCGTACTTTGCCGAATAGATCGCGTACGAGTTCGTGATCGGCGCGTCCGTGACGTAGTGAAAATAGCGGCGGCCGTTCTCGGTCCACGTGCGCCGCAGCGCTCCCGGCGCGACGCCCACCTGCTCCGCGACCGTCCCCACCACGGCCTCGAACGCGATCTTCTCGCGGCCGCGCTGATCGCTGCGCGCGGCGACGTCCTCCAGCGGCGGGATCGCCGGACGGGCCGGGAGTCCGTGCTGCCGGCGTAAGGCCGCGTTCTCCAGCTCGCGGCTCGCCTGATACCCGACGAACGGCAGCCACTGGCGCGTGCCGTGACTCTGCTCCGCGCGATGCTGGAACCACGAGCCGTTGTCCGTCACGCTCGGGTTCCAGCCCTGGTTCGTGAACCCGCGCGGCGCGAAGTGCACCTGGAAATCCATCCGCACCGCTTCCCCCGGCAGCAGCGGTTTGCCGAGCGCGTAGATGCGGTAGCCGAAGCCGTCGTCCTTCGTCACCAGCCGCGACGGGCGGTCGAACGCGATGCCGTTCGTGTCCACGTCGGAATTCGCCAGGACGGAGCTCGCCACGACGTGAATCGCGTCGATCGGAACCCCGCTGCGGTTCTCCAGCCGGTACGTCCCGCGGATCGTGGCCGCCCGGCGCTCGGGATAGAACTCGACGCCCAGCTTCGTCCCCGCGAGCATCGGCTGCGGGAGCGACGCGTATTTGCCGTAGCGCCGCTCGTACTCCGCGCGCCGCTCGTCCCGCTCCCCGTCCGTCCAGTAGCGGTTCAGCACATTGGTGTTGTAGTAGACGAACCCGCCCGCGCCGGCGACGATCGCCAGCGCTACAGCCGCGATCGCGGCCGGACCGCGCGTCAGACGGCGCCGCGCCAGCGCCAGACGCCAGCGCAGGCCGCGCTCCTCGCCGCGCATCCAGAACAGGTACGACACCACCGCCAGCAGCAGCGCCCAGCCCGTCCAGTACAGCGTGAACCAGGCCCACGGCCCGGCCTGGCCGCCGAAGCCGCTCATCTGCGAGTACTCCGGCCGCGGCGCGCCTCCGTACAGCAGCAGGTTGTGCTCCACGCCGAATTGGCGCGCCATCTGGATACCGACGTACGCCAGCACCGCGAGCACGTTGCCGACGTACTTCTGATTCACCAGCACGTGGATGGCCATCGCCAGCGCCGCGAACAACAGATAGCCGGTGAGCTGGAGTCCGAACAGGATCTTCAGATACAGCCCGAGCTCGAACTGCGTGTGGCCCAGCATCGCCTGCACCGTCACGCCGGCCCCGAGATAGAGCAGCTCCGTGACCACCAGCATCATCGCCAGGGCCAGATACCGCCCCAGCAGCGACAGCCACTCCGGCACCGGCGTGACGTCGGCGATCGCGTTCATGCGCGCATCGCGCTCCCGCCACACCAGCTCCCCCGCGGACAGCGCGATCAGGATCGCCACCAGCCGCGCCATCTCGCCCGCGGCGAAGATGTCCGCCACCCGCCCCGTCGTCGCGGCCCCCGGCGTGCCGAGGTCCACCTCCAGCAGCTCCGCCGCCGTGGCCACGAACACCACCGCGGTGAACGGCACGATCCACCACCCGCGGCTCTTGTGCAGATCGCGCAGCGAGTCGAAGGCCACCGCGAACAATTGCCGCACCCGCGTGCGGACCCCGAACTCCCGCCGGGCCGCCGCCCACCGCCCGCCCGCCCGCCCCACCAGTTCCTCGGGTTCCTCGGAGCTCCTCGGGTTCCTCGGGTGGCCCCCTCCGAGGAACCCCGAGGAACTCCGAGGAACCCCGAGGAACCCCCCGTCGTAATGTGCAAACCGGAACCGCACGCACATCAGCGCCAGAACGCCCAGCGCCACCGCCAGCCAGAGCAGGCGATTCGAGAGCAGCTCGCCTTCGATCCCGATCGGGAGCGAGTTTTTCTGCAGGGGGTTGTACGACGTCCACACCGCGTGCAGCGCCGTGTAGCCCAGCGGGTCGGCTAGCTTTGCCAGCCCCCACTTCCCCAGCTTCCCCGCGATGAACCCCTCCGCGACGAACGCTGCGAAGAACAGCACCACCGCCGCCCCGTACGCCGCGATCGCCCGCCGGGCCAGCACCGCCACGGAGAACAGCACCGCCGTGGCCACGAACGCATTCGGCACGCCCAGGAACAGATACGACGTCAGATACGCCTCCGCCCGGAACGGCCCCAGGAGCTCCGGTTCCAGACCCGGCATGCGCGTCGCCGCGAGCAGCGCCAGCGGCACCGCGAGCAGCAGCAGCGCGCACACCGTGAACGCGCCCAGGAAGCGGCCGCCGAGGTACGAGACCTCGTGCAGCGGCGTCGTGTAGAGCAGCGGATCGATCCGCGCCTGCGCGTCGCGCGTGGCCGCGTCCCCCGCGATGCCCGCCGTCACGAGCAGCGCCAGCATGCTGGCCACGATCGTGATCAGCCCCACCACGATCGGTGCGTTGAAGAAATACCCGTCCTTGCGCGCGTCCAGCAGGATCACATAGCCGAGGAGGAGGGCGAACGCCACGAAGAGCGCGAGATAGATCCGCGTCGAGGCCCGGCCCAGTTGATAGCCCACCTCGAAGCGGAACACCTCCCACGCCTTCGCCACCGGCAGCCGCGTCATCGCGCGGCCTGCAGCGGCGCCGTGCGCTGCGCGTAATGCCCGTTCATCACGCTGAAATAGACGTCCTGCAGGTCCGGCTCCGCCGCGTGGAACGCCGGCGACGGCGCCCGCTCGCTCCACACCCGCACCAGCGTGCGTCCCGACAGTAGCTTCGTCGACAGCAGCGCGTGCTCCCGCTCGATCGCCGGCAGCTCGTCCTTCGCCGCCACGCGCTCCCACACCCGCCCCCGCATCTCGTCTACCGCTCCGAGTGGCTCCGCCTCCAAAAGGATCCGCCCCTTGTCGATGATCGCCATCCGCGTGCACAGCTCCGCCACGTCCTCGACGATGTGCGTCGACAGAAGCACGATGCTGTTCTCCCCCAGCTCGCTGAGCAGGTTCAGGAACCGCACCCGCTCCGCCGGATCCAGCCCCGCCGTCGGCTCATCCACGATCAGCAGCTTCGGATTCCCCAGCAGCGCGATCGCTATCCCGAACCGCTGCCGCATGCCGCCGGAGTACCCCCCCAGCTTCTGCTTCCGCACCTCCCACAGGTTCGTCTGCTTCAGCAGCGCCTCCACGGTCGCCTTTCGTTCGCCGCGGTCGACGATCCCCTCCAGCACCGCGAAATGCTCCAGCAGCCGGTCCGCCGCCACGTTGCGGTAGACCCCGAAGTCCTGCGGCAGATACCCCAGCGTCTCCCGCACCGCCGCCTGCTGCTTCACCACGTCCATCCCGCCGAGGCGGATCGTCCCCGCATCCGGCTCCTGCAACGTCGCCAGAATCCGCATCAACGTGGACTTGCCCGCCCCATTCGGCCCCAGCAGGCCGAACATCCCGGCGGGGATGGTGAGACTGACGTTCTGGAGAGCCTGGACGCCGTTGGGGTAGGTCTTGGAGAGATTGTCGATCCGCAGCTCGAGGGGCATTCAGGTCCTTGCACGGCCGTGATGCTCCGTTAGTACGCAGGAGGGTGGGGGGTGGTTTACAGGGCGCCGTCGCTCCGCGTCCCGAACATGGTGCACACTAATCGGGATGCTCGTCTTTGCCAGCGATCTGCATCTGACGGATACAGCAAAGCGCTCTTCGTTCTCGGCGGCTGCGTTCGAGAGAGCGTTGGAGGAAGTCCTGCGCTCCGCCGTCGACGACGGCATCGACGACATCCGCCTCGTCCTCCTCGGCGACATCTTCGAGATCCTCAAGTCGACCGAGTGGCTCACCGCGAACGTCCGTCCGTGGGAGAAGTGCACGGAGGCGCACCGCCGGACCGTCACCCGCATCGTCGGATCGATCTTCGACCAGAACGCCGACTTCTTCGCCTCGCTGCAGAAGCTGCGCGCCGCCTACCCTCCGTTGAAGGTCACGTACCTGCCCGGAAACCACGACGGGCCGCTCAACACCGAAATGGGCAACGGCTGCCGCGCACGGTTGCGCACCCTCCTCGGCGGGCCCGGCCAGGACGACCGCTTCTTCGATCCCCTGATCGAGGACGAAGAGCACGGCGTGCTGGCGCGGCATGGCCATCACTGGGATCCGGCGAACCGCTACCTTTACGGCACCACCGCCATCGGCGACTTCATCGTCATCGACGTTCTGACCCGGTTGCCCTTCGCTCTGGCCGGGCATCTGGGGACCGACGCCGACGATCCCGAGCTCGAATTCGCGCACGAGCTCGACGACGTCATTCCGCAGACGCCGAACATGATGGCCCGCTGGCTGGCCAGCGGGATCGACGATCTGACGCGCCTGCGCGGTGCGAGATCCATGAGGAACGCGCTCGCGGAAGTGGCCGAGGAGCTCGAGGCGCGGATGCGCGGATGGCGTTTCGAGTCCACCCTCGGCTCCTGGTGGGTGAAGGCCCTCAAGCGCGCCGTCCCGCACCTCGTCGGCCGCGTCGACATGCTCGCGCTGATGCGCTGGCTGACCTCGGCCAAGGCACCGCCTCCGCCGCAACTGGCGGAAGAGGCAAAGGAGGAATTCCGCCGCTCCAAGCTGAAAGCCGGCTATGTCATCTTCGGCCACACCCACGTCCCGGAGTACCGGACCATCGCCACGGACTCGATCTACCGGTACCTGAACTGCGGCACGTGGCGCCGCGTCCATCGTCCCGCCGATGCGTGGACGCGGAAGACACGGCCCTTCGTCAGCTCCAACCTCGGGGCGCTTGCGATCATCCGCTCGGCCGAGGAGGCCGCGTCGAGGAACCGCCCGCGCCACGAGCTGCGGTACTCCTTCTATGCCTGAGCTCGAGGTGCGGGAAGACCTGTCGTCGCTGCCGCTGCAGGACCTCCTCCGCCGGCTCGAAGACACGGACCGCGCCCGGTCCACTCCCATCTTCATGGAGCTCGTGAGGCGCTTCGAGCCGGTGATCCGCAAAGGGTGGCGGCAGACGCGCGGCGTCGAGTACTCCGAGTTCGCCAACGAGGTATTTCAGCGCGCGTTCGGCGCCCTCCCTACCCTGCGCGTGCCGCTCACGTTCCCGCTGTTCTTCAAGCACGTCGTTCGCTCGGTGGCCGGCGACCTGATGCGCGAGGCCAGGAAGGCTCCGGAATCGCTCGACGACGTCGGCGACGTGCTCGCCGCCATCGATGCCGAGATCACGGTCCCGCTCGTCGTCAGCTCGTACCTCGAATACCTGAACGCGCGCGAGCGCACCGTCCTGGAACTGGAATTCCTCGGCGGCTACACCACCGACGAGATCGCCTCCCGGATCCGGATGTCCGCCGGTGGTGTCCGTACGCTCAAGAGCCGCGCTCTCCGGAAGTTACGGGACGTCATCGATCGCGACCGGCGGACCCTGGAGCGGTTGTCCGGGCCGTCGAAAAAAGTTGATGCACTTTGAGGGGGTACCGCGTCTTATGACAGTGAAAGGGCTGGAGAAGCAAACGACCTTCGCCCTTGCGAAAGAGCTCGTCCGCGTGCAGCGGAGGCTCGATTCGCTGATTCGCGGGCCGGCGTGGTGGAGCCCCTACAGACTCGGGAGGAGACGATGGATCGAGACAGAAAAGAACAGGTCGGCGGAGTATACGGCGGCGCTCGTGGAGCGGTATCGCGGTCTGTTCGTCCAGATCTACAACGGCTTATCTGTACGCGGCGGGAGCCCCAACCGGTCCTTCACCGGATTCTTCGAGACCTGGTGGGACCACGTCGAGGCCCCGATCATGGGCGTGCAGTCCAGCGACCATGTCTCCCGTCTCTTCTGGGAAGCCGCGGAGTTCGCGGCGAATGTGACATTTGGCTCGGACTCCACGTCCATCGAATTGCTCCGGCCGAAATTCATGCTCCGGCCGTTGATCGACGAGATCCCGGATGCGGCCGGGCGGGACGTTCTCCGCTCCCTGGCGTACGAACCCCGTGTGTCGTCCGCGCTGAACAGTCTCTCTGCGATCGAGCAGTATCGCGTCGTCATGGCAGCCTGCGGAGCGCTCTACGGGCTGCTGGCGGCCCGGCGCGACAAAGTGGCTCACCTCACCGATGGCACCGTCAACGCATCTCTCCTGAGGGATGAGACGAAGGCAGTCGCTCAGCTTCGTCAATGGTTGTTCGGCCCCTGGTGAGGAGTCCTGATGCACGACGAGCGCACCCCTGAACTCGCAGAATTTGAAGCCGATCTCCGCCGTACGCGAGAAGAGCTCGACCACGACGACATTCCCGATCTGAGCGCCATCGTCCGCCGCAAGGTGCGGGACTCCTGGGAGGAGCGCGAGGGGTACGCGCGCGCCGTTGGCTCGGCCCGGCGTTCGGTCCTCAGCGAAGTGCCGGCCGACGAGGCGCAGTTCATCGCGGACCTGCGGCGCACGCGCGACGAGTTGACGGACAGCGCGCTCGATATCGACTCCATCGTCGCGAATGGAGCGCGAGCCTATTGGGAGAGGCGCCAGTTCGGCAGCTCCGTCCCCGCCTCCGCTCCGGACGCAGTGCCGGCGACGGCGGCCATGCTGCGCGATACCGTCTCCGCGCTCTCCCTCGACTTCGAGCCATCCGTGCCCGCTCCCGCCGCGGCCCTGTCCCGGCTGTCCTCGCGCCCCATCCGGCAGCTCTTCCTCGGATTCCTGGTCGTCATCGTCACGATCGTCGGCTTCTCGATCATCCTCGCCCCCACCACCGACGTCGCCGCGCCGCTGCTTCGGATCACCGGTCCTCGCTATGTGTTCGATCAGCACATGCAGTTCGCCGAAGCGTCCCTGATGATCCTGTTCGTGGTTTTCGCAGCGATGGCCGCGCTGTACCGGCACCCCGTCTTCCGGCGCTGGAGCGTCATCATGGGCTCGGTCGCCGGTTGTGCAGTACTTGCCATCTGGGGCATCGCGTATGTCGATGCCTCGAAAGCGGTCGGACAGGTCGAAGAGCTCGGGACCAGAGAGATTCTGATGTCTCTCGAGCAGAGCGAGAGATCCATGGAACCGGTATTCGCGTCGGCGGGCATCGTGCCCCTCCCGAGCGCGAAGCTCTCGGAGGCAGGCAAAGGTTTCCGGGGAGAGCTGGTCGGACGCGTCTCGTCGCCGCGAGCCGCGAACCTCGAATGGCACGTGGGCGACGACGTCGTCAACCGCACGCAATTCGTCGTCGGCTGGGTACGGAGCGTCGAGGATGGCAAGACCGTGGTGCTGAGCAGCGACCAGGAGCTTCGCCTCCCCCTCAAAGCCGACCGGGTCCCCGCTCCCGGCCAGTACGTGGTCGCCGAGGTCGACCCGGCCGGCAACCTCGAATGGTGGTACCCGGCCAGCTCCTCCGCGACGTTCACCCCGCTCCTGCGCCGGCAAGCCGTCAAAAACCCGGTTGGAGTGCGGAAGCAACCGGAGGCCGTCCCAAAACCCGATTAGCCGTCCCGAATGACACGGATGAGAGTCGTGCCTGGGCGTGGAGGTCGCCGTGGCGTAGCGATGAGTGGAAGCGCGCCGCCTTTATGCCGGCGCGAGTCCTTCGAAGTGAAGCTCGGCGATCAGCCTTCTGAGGTTGATCGCCGTACAGATCATCGTCCACTGCGCCGCGACCTTCTCC